>NZ_QBUY01000060.1 GCF_003121405.1 Paraburkholderia sp. C35
GGTGTTAGCCCGCTTTCTTTGCTTACTTTCTTTGCGGCGGCAAAGAAAGTAAGTGCCGCCCCGCACAGGGGCAACGCTAGCGGACCACTAACAAAAAGCGGATGCCACCGAAGAACCGCCAACGCAAGCCACATATCCAAAACAAAAAAACTTCAAAAGGACGCCGAACCAATTAGAAAAACCTGCGTAACAGACTGACACGCCTCAAAGAGCAAAACCAAAACTCGCCAGTAGCGCACGCGAATAAACAGCACGACCCGTGCCAACCCCACCCCTACAACAAGATCAGAAAAAAATTTCGCCCCGATTCGGGGCACCTCACCCAGTATCATCTGTCGTAACCCGTCGAACCCTCTACAATCACCAGAACAGAAAGCCGGAACAAGGCACAAAAACCCAAACCGAAAGCCCATAGCACAGGAGCAAGCTGATGCAGGATCCAGAAGCACTCGGCGGTTTGACCCATCAAGGCGGCGTCGACTATCGCGGCGACGAGAGCGATGGTGCATTCATCGCACCGGAAAACCTCAACGTCGCCAGCGCGACCCAGCATGTGCTGAAATCAGGCGGCACGTTCATCGTCAACGATCCCCTCGGCGATGTCACCGGCCACGACGACGGTCTGTTCGTCAATGACACACGCGTGTTGTCACAATTGCGTCTGACTTTCGGCGGTCGCGCGCCTTCGCTGCTATCGGGCAGCGTCAGCAGCGACAACACGTCATTCACCGCGCATCTGACCAATCGTCCGCTGCCGCCGCTCGGCGGCGACAGCACGCCCGAAGGCGTGATCCACGTCGAGCGCGTGCGCGTGCTGTCCGGCACCGTGATGAACGAGGCCATCGAACTCACCAATTACGGCACGACCGACGCTGTCGTCCCGCTGTCCATCTCCTTCGGCAGCGATTTCCGCGACATGTTCGAAGTGCGCGGCCTCAAGCGCGCGAAGCAGGGCACGGTCGAAGCGCCGCGCGTGCACAACAACGAAGTGGTGCTCGGCTATATCGGTCTCGACGATGTCACGCGCCACACGCGCGTCGCCTTCTCGCCGATGCCCGACAAGCTGCTCGCCGACCGCGCCGACTATTCCGTCAAGCTGCCCGCGCAGGCCTGCGTGTCGATCTATCTGTCGGTTGCCGTGCAGGTCGCAGCGCATAAGGGCGAGCCGGATATTCATGTACCGCAGTCCACGCATACCGTCACCGAACTGCATGTGTCGCAGGTCGATGCTGCGCGCCCGCGCGTGGGTCGTACGGCCGTGCGCGCGGCACTCGTCGATGCCCACCTCGTGATGCGCGAGCGGCGCCGTGCGTCGGCGCGTGTGCGTTCGAGCAACCCGCTCTTCAACGCGTGGATCGATCGCTCGCAGGCCGACCTGAATCTGCTGACGACGGATCTCGACACCGGGCCGTATCCGTATGCGGGCATTCCGTGGTTCTCGACGCCGTTCGGGCGCGATGCCGTCATCACGTCGCTGCAGATGTTGTGGCTTCAGCCCGGCCTCGCGCGCGGGGTGCTGCGCTTTCTGGCCGAACATCAGGCGAAAGAAGATTCCGCGTTCCGCGACGCCGCGGTCGGCAAGATCATGCACGAAATGCGCCGCAGCGAAATGGCGGCGACGGGCGAGGTGCCGTTCGCGCTGTATTACGGCGGCGTCGATACCACGCCGCTTTTCATCGTGCTGGCGGGCGCCTATGTTGCACGCACGGGGGACACGTCGCTGGTCGACGAATTGTGGCCGGCGCTCGAACGCGCGGCGAAGTGGGTGGCGGGCGTGTGCGACCGCAACGTCTACGGATTGCTCGACTATCAGCGCGCATCGGATGGCGGGCTGGCGAACCAGGGCTGGAAAGATAGCCACGATTCCGTGTTCCATGCCGACGGGCGCTTCCCCGAAGGACCGATCGCACTGGTAGAAGTCCAGGCCTACGCAAGCGCCGCATTCGACACCATGGCGCAATTCTCGATGCTGCGCGGCCAGGCCGACGACGCCGTGCGCTACACGCAGCGCGCCACGTCGATCCGCGCGTGTGTCGAAGACAAGTACTGGATGGACGATTCGAACTTCTACGGCATCGCACTCGACGGCAAGGGCGAGTTGTGCCGCGTGCTGGCGTCGAATGCGGGCCATCTGCTCGCATTCGGGCTGCCTGCGCGCGAGCGCGGCGAGGCGGTCGCGCGTGCGCTCGAATCCACGCTGTTCCACACGGGTTGGGGCGTGCGCACGCTCGCTGCTGGTCAGCCGCGTTTCAATCCGATGGCGTATCACAACGGTTCCGTATGGCCGCACGACAACGCACTGTGCGCGCGCGGGCTGGCGCGCTACGGTGCGAAGGCGGCGGCCGTGCGGTTGCTGCAGGCGCTGTTCCAGGCCGCCGTCAACTTCGATATGCGTTTGCCCGAACTGTTCTGCGGTTTCCCGCGCCGTCGCGGCGAGCCGCCAACGGCTTATCCCGTCGCGTGTCTGCCGCAAGCCTGGGCAGCCGGCTCGCCGTTCATGATGCTTGAAGCGTGTCTGGGCATCACCATCGACGCGGCGCGGCGCGAAGTGCTGATCGAACAGCCGATGCTGCCCGAAGGTATCGACTGGATCGAGATCGGCGATCTGCGCGTCGGCGATGCGTCGGTGTCGATCACGTTCCGGCGGGTGGCGGGCAAGGTCGTGGCGTCGGCGGAGCAGGGCGACGTGCGGGTCATCGCGCTACTGTAACGCGTTCAACCTCTCACGGAACTGCAAGACATGCCGCAACAAAACGTCTATGTCATGTTCAAGGGCGCGCTGAAGCTCGGCGTGCCGTTCCTCAACGGCTACAATGGCGATCCGCACTATGTGATCGTGGTCGACGATGCGAATGGCGGCGACTTTGCCATCGTCACGAATGTGAAGTCGGACAGTTCGCTTACGGGCGCAGCCGGCTATAACGTGCTGTATTCGTGGAACCAGTACTTCGATCACCCGATGGTGACCGATCTGGCGAAACTGCCGCCCGGCCTCGCGCAGACGGGTTTTCCGAAGCTCGACTACGTGCACGACCCACGTCTCGTCGATCTCTCGACCATGCGGCCCATCACGCTCGATACCGCAACCGAGCACAACGACATCAACGCGCTCGTCAACGGCATGTTGCAACTGGATATGTCGGCGGCACCTGTCGACTATCTGTATCCTGGCAAGAGCGGCAACGACATGCGGCGCGGCTGGAAGCCGTCCACGGATGTCACGGTGTATGGCTTCGGCTTTCTGTTCGAGCCGGAACACGACGGCCTGCATGAGACGCACATGAACCAGGGCAATCCAAAGCCGCCGCACGGTAGCCGCGAGCGTGATCATTCGTCGGAGAACGGCACGTTCCAGGATGGTGCCGTCATCGTCGAGGTGAACGGGCGCTTTCAGGCGCTGTTCGTCGCATTCCAGACCCAGCTCGTGCCGACCGACAACCGGGGCTGGCCGATTCCCGGCACGTCGCATCCGATCCTCGGTTAGCGCACGGCGGGGCCGGCGTTCTCTCTGTTTTCTGCTGACAAGGCGCATCATCGCTGCCGCTTAATTCGAGTCTCATTCTCGACCGGCAAGATGCTTCCAATCGAACCCCGATGCGGGTCGCCACAGCAGAAGCAGGAGAACAACATGGAAGCCAACGCCCAAGCAGCCGGTCGACCGTACGTCGATCCTTTGCTCGACGAACTGGCGGCGCGCGCCAACGGGACTGTGATCCGCTATCAAGGCGGGGACGTGTCAGGAAGCGCGCTGCGCAGCGCGATTTATCGCTATGCGCGGGCGCTCGGCGCGCTCGGCATCGGCCGGGGCGCGATCGTCGCGCTCTATGCGCCGAACCGGCCCGATGCGCTCGCTGTCCGCTATGCCGCGAACCTGCTCGGTGCTGCGACCATGTTCCTGCCCGCGCTCGCGAGTCCCGAGCGGCGCGCAACACTGCTTGCGCGGATCAGGCCCACGCTGCTGGTCGTATTTCCGGAGACGGCACACCTTGTTCGCGATGTCGTCGATGCGCGCATCGTCTCGGTCGGTTATCAGAGCACGCGGATTCATCTCGACAGCTTCGCCAATGTGCAATCGGGCCTGCCGCGCGAAAGCCGCGCGATGCCGGATGAACTCGCTGTGATCGTTTCGGCGGGCGGCACGACGGGCGTGCCGAAAGCGAGCCGCCGTTCGTTCGCCGCCTATTCGGCGATGGTGACGGGGCCGCGTGACACGCAGCGGCGGCAACTGGTCAACGGGCCGCTCGCGTATCTGTCGCAAGTACTCGTCGATACCACGCTGATTGGCGGCGGCACGGTGGTGCTGGATCGCGAATACAGCGCGGCAGCCACGCTCGCGGCCATCGATTCGGAGCGCATCACGGATGTGCTGCTGGTCGAGCCGCAACTGTTCGAAACGATGGACCATCCCGATGTGGGACGCCGCGATCTGTCCTCGCTGCGCAGCATTGCGCACGTCGGCGGCTCGGCGCCTGCCGTGTTGCGGCAACGCGCGCTCAGACGTCTTGGTCCCGTGCTGACGCACATGTACGGCGCCAGCGAAGCCGGGCTGGTGAGTGTCCTGCCGCCCGCCGGCTACGCAGCCAGTCCCGCGCTTCTGGAGACGGCGGGGCGCGTCCGTACGGGTGTCGAGGTGCGCCTGCGCTGCGCCGACGGCTCGCTCGCGGCAAACGGGCATCCCGGCAGTATCGAGGTGCGCTCCGCAGCCGTCGCGCAGGGCTATCGCAACCAGGCCGCGGAAGGCGCGCGCAAATTCCGCGACGGCTGGTGCCTGACGGGCGACATCGGCCTGATCGATGACGAAGGTTATCTTCATGTAATTGGCCGCGCGTCCGATGTCGCCGAAATCGATCAACGCACCATCGGCCCCGTGCATATCGAAGATGTGCTCTGCCGGCTGCCCGACGTGCGTTATGCGGTGGTATTTGCCGCGACCGACGTGAATGGCGGACACGCGTGGTATGCGGCCGTCGAGCCTTGGGCGGGAAAGCGGGTGAATCTCGCACGATGCACGCGGGCGTTGAGCGCCGCCTTCGGCGATCTGGTGGCCAATGCGGTCGGACTGGCGCAAGCGCAGGCGATACCGCTGACGGAGCAGGGCAAGGCGGACAGGGGCGCGCTCGAAAGGACGCTGTTCGATCGGACGCGCACCGAGAGCCAGGCGCGTGTGCAGGCCGCGCGTCGAACTGCCGGCGAACCGCTTCGCCCTTGTTGATCCGATCGGCGTACGCGAACGGCTTCGAAGGAGATGAACAACATGCCCGCTCGCCAACATCAACGGAAGCACGGCTGTAGTGCGGACCCGTCTGGAAACAAGGCTGATGAGACCAGACGGGAGCGCAGGCCGTTTCCGCTATTGCTGTGTATCGTGGTTGTCGTGCTGCTCGGTCTGGCCGAAATGAAACTGGCCGTTGCGATGCTGCACTGACATCAGTTCTGCGTGTCGAGTGCCGCCTTGAAGAGCGGCTTCCACGCGAGGATGTGCCGGCTGATCAGACCACCGATTGCCTGCACGTCCCGCTGTTCAGCGAGTTCGATCATCTGATAGTGCTCGCCCACCGATTCTTTCTGACGCTGGACGCCATCGGCAGAGTCGATGCCGTATAGCCGCATATCGTCGCGCAGTTGCATCACCATCCGGGTCAGCAATGGGTTGCCGACCTGCTCGACCATCGCTTCATGAAACGAACGATCGCTCGCAATATAGGACGGGACATCGCTCGATTCGACTGCGCGCGCGACGTCGTCTGCATGGCCGACGAGTGCGTCGCGGTCTTTCAGGCCTTGGCGTGCGAGTGTTTCGAGCGCGAAGCGTTCGAGCAGCTCGCGCATCGTAAAGAGATCATCGAGCGCTTGCAGCGAAAGACGCTCGACGCGGAAGCCGCGATTGCGCATGGCAACCAGCAAGCCGCCGCGCGTCAGTTCGAGCAGTGCCTCGCGCACGGGTGTGGTCGATACGCCTAGTTCCGTGGCGAGGCCGGGCACCGAGTACACGCTGCCGGGCGGCGTGCGTCCGGAGACGATCTCGGCGCGCACACGCTCGACAACCTGTTCCCGCAGGTTCCCTGCAGCAATGCCTTGCAGCAACTCCATCTCGCTCCTCGGTATCAATCGAAGTGGTTTGAGTGTACTCAAGCGTTGTTGCCGGCGCGCGGCGTGCCATGCAACAAAACCGCCTCACGCACGGCGCCAGATTGGCTCACGCCGTTGTTTCGGTCAGGCAGCCCGTTTTAGTAGCGCGCTACTGAAAATAAACAGATTATTAAGCGAAAACTACAGGAGCTTGCCAGCACTCGCAAGCGCAGTGTGACACGAGAATTCGTCTTCTGTCGAATCGGGTGAGACGCGCTGCTCCGATCGGCCGTCGCTAGGGACGTGAAAACCGTGGAAGCGCTTCTAATCGTTGAAATATCGAGCTTTATCCGGAAAAACTAGCGGCACAGCAAAGGGTCTGAGCACCGTGGGAAACGCTTCCACAAAGGCTCTGAGGGGCTACGGGTTATCCCTTATTGTCTGCGGTTTTCCCTGAACTAGAATCCACTCACTTCTTAGTAACGCTGTACTGTTACTACAGAGGTTTCTCTGTCAGCCGCCGGCGTTTCGCTTTCTTTGACGCAGCACGGACTTTTACTCGCGCACCGCGATCACGATCAAAACAAAAGGTGCCCGGTCCTGCCTTTGGATGTCTGAGAGAACATCTAATACGTTATCCAGAAGGAACCCGGGGAGGTCCACCGATCCCAAGAGCGTTCGGCCATGTGTTGCCCGAATGCTTGCGGCCATGTACAGAGGGAATGATGCGAGTCTTACTGGTTGAAGACGATGTACAGGTTGGTCAAAGCCTTTTTCGCGCATTGAAGGACGCGCACTATACAGTCGACTGGATTCGGGATGGCAAGGCTGCCGCCATCGCCATCGATTCCACCTGCTACGCGGCCGTGCTGCTCGATCTCGGGCTGCCGGATGTCGGCGGAATCGATCTGCTCAAATCGCTGCGCGGCGCGGGCAATCCCGTTCCCGTGGTGATACTCACGGAATGCGACGATCTTGACGTGCGGGTGCGCAGTCTCGATGTCGGTGCGGACGATTGCGTGCTGAAACCTGTCGATATGCGCGAACTGCTCGCGCGGCTGCGCGCGGTGTTGCGGCGCAGGGCGGGTTACGCCACTTCGCGCATTGGCGACGAAGCACTCAGTCTCGATCTGGAAAAGCGCACGCTGCATCGTCATGGTGTTGCGTCGACGCTGTCGGCACGCGAGTTTGCGCTGATGCACAGCTTTCTGGAGCGGCCCGGCACGATCCTGTCGCGCAGTCAGCTCGAGGATCGCATTTACGGTTGGGGAAAAGAAATCGGCAGCAATGCAGTCGACGTGCTGATTCATTCGATGCGCAAGCGCTTCGGCCCAACGTTGATCCGCAATGTGCGCGGTCTCGGCTGGACGGTCACCCGTTCACGGGAAGCGGGCGCTGCTTGAGTGATGCGAAGGCGGGCCGGGAGGCCCGCTTCGTTTCTGCGGATAGCACACTGCCTGTGCTGCCTCGTCACGTTATGCGCGAACCCTGCCCGAGCGCGTCAACTGATACCCGACGATCAGGCCCATGTCGTAGGCAGTTTCTAGCGCTCGCACGATATCGGCCGGTTTGACCCATACGCGTTGCTCGGGTGCATCGGCATCCAGCAGATCGACATCGAAACAGTCAGCCGCAATTTCGCTCAATGTGCTGAGCCGTTCATCGGTTAGCGCTCTCATAAAACCTCCTTTCATCTCTCTGGCGTGCCAGTGCTTCTGGCTCAATACGTAAAGTATCGCCGTTTCTCTCGTGGCGATTGTCGAATACGCACGCAAACAGATTAACGACAGAGAATTAGCCGCGAATGAGCCGCTCGCATCGTGCCGACACGCAAATAGCCGCTAAAACAAGCCCTGAATGTCTCAGGCGATAAATAGAAAGTAGCGCGCACGTTTCATTAAGAATCAACTAAGTCTGCGCTGGCACATTACGCAAAACATCGTTGCTATTTCATTCATCACTTTATCGCCGGGATGATCGCAATGAATTTACGTTTCAGCGGGTACCAGTGCCGAACTGATTGCGATGATGCGCTCCAGGTCTCGCAAGCTGGCGGCGTTCGTTTTGCGCAGAATCGTCTTGACCTGTGTGCGGACCGTTTCGAGGGAAACCTGCCGCACGCGCGCGACGTCTTCGACAGTCGCACCGCCGCTGAAGCGCAGCGCCACGTCGGCCTCGGCTCTGGTGAGTCCATAGAGCTCGCTCATCAACGCAGGCGGCGGCCGCAAGGTGTGATTCAACTGTCGGATGACGAGGGTGGCCGCACCCTGCACGACCCGGCATGCGTCGCGCACGTCGGAGAGAAAGTGGCTTACGGCAGGCGACACGAGCACGGCAAGCGATGCATGTTGCGCGGGTTCGTCGCGCGTATTGCGCAGTCTGAGCGCGCCACCCGCGCCGCCCGTTGCAACCGATGCTATGAGTTTGCCGAGTGTCGAATGATCGTCGGGATGTCGCGCGTGCAGCGAGATGTCGCCGATGCCAGGACGTGGTCCCGCCTGCGCCATGGTCAGCCCGCAGCGTGCGCCGTCCATCAGCCGGCTGGCGGCAGTGTTCGCGTGCAGCACGCGCATCGCGCCATCGACCACCACCACGCCGATGGCGAGCGCATCGAGCGCGCCCATGCCCAGTCGGGTGCGATGCGTGACGGCGAGACGTTCTTCCAGTTGCAGAGCGCGCTGCAAATGCGGCAGCAGCATCAGCAGAAGCCTTCTGTCGTCTTCGTCGAAAGCGCCTGCGCGTGCATCGCGCTGCAGGGCGATGGGGCTGGCTGAACGCACGCCGAGCGATCCGCCGAGCACATGGCGAATGCCCGCTGCGCGTGCGAAGTCGACATAAAACTCGGACTTCAGCAGCACCTCGTCGGGCACGAGCTGTTCGCCCAGCATGGCTTGCATGGATGCGCCGTTCAGGCGCAGAAAGACGCGCTCGGCGCGCTGCCGGAAGGGATCGACGCGGTGGTAGTAGGCGGAGTAAGCGTCGGCATATTCGTTGCCGCCGCCGAGCAGATAGCGCAATACGCCGGAGGGCTCGGATAGCCCTAGTGAAACCCGTTGCGCGCGAAACATCGCGCATAGCCGCGGCGCAAGGTCGGACCACGCAACGTCGTCCCCGAGCGTCGCGCCGTAGATGAGATCGATCACGTCAGACACGTCGGACCTGGCCACATGCGTCTCCGACAAGCAGAACGAGGGCATTTCATACCCTGTTCGGGGGATGGAATTCTCCTCGGGATTTTACACAATTCACCCACGCCGAATCCGTGGAGGTCCCGCCGTCCGGCGCTGTGCCGGACGCGATACACGAGCCGGCTTTGTCTCGCTCCGGAACAAAGCCACGACGAGCCAGCTGCGTAACGGCCGCAGGCAGCTCGCCGATCTTTCCGGCGCTATTGGCCGACTGTCGGCACATTCAGATCAGACATCCGTGCGCGCTGTTCGCAGGCGGCAGGCCTACGCCTGTCCGTTGCGTGGCGGCAGGGCGCTTCTTTACGAAAGGCAATGCTTCAAATGAAACTGACTTCAACCATTTCGAATCTGTCCACAATCAGCCGCGTGGTTGCGGCCACTGTGCTCGCGGGCTTTCTCGGCGCGTGCGGCGGCGGTGGATCGTCGTCCCCTTCGTCAGGGCCGACGCCGGTGACGGGGCCGACCATCAGCATCTTTGCGGGCATGACGACCCCGGGCGGCTATGTCGATGGTGCCGCCACGAAAGCGCAGTTCAATCTGCCGCAAGGTCTCGCGAACGATCCGCAAGGCGATCTGTTCGTTGCGGACACAGCCAACTACACGATCCGCAAGATCACCAACGGCGTGGTGTCGACGTTTGCGGGCACGCCAGGGCAGGCAGGTTCCGCCGACGGCATGGGCACAGGCGCGCAATTCGCCGGTCCCTGGATGATGGCGTCGGACAGTGCAGGCAATCTCTACGTCACCGATCAGGCCGTCAACGCGACAGCGGCAGTCATCAGAAAGATCACGCCGGCCGGCCAGGTCACGACGCTCAAGGATGCCTCGACCGGTCTCGCGATCCAGACGGACGGCGGCGGTGCGATCGCGGTTGATGGCAGCGGCAACGTGTACGTGTTCACGTCCACGCCATCGCAATCGAGCGTGCTCGCGCAGATCACGCCCGCCGGCGTAGTGAACCTGATTTCGCTGACGAGCGCCTCGGGTGGCGGCGCGCTCGCGCTGGTGAACCCGCAGGGCATCGCGGTCGATTCGTCCAACAACATCTATGTCTCCGACGACGATCTGAACGCGAACGCAGGCGTGCTCTACAAGATCGCGTTGAACGGAACCGCGGGCGTCGCGACCACGCTGGCCGGCACGACGGCCATCTCGGGCGCGACGGACGGGCCGGGCAACGTCGCCACGTTTAGCGGTCTGGATGCGTTGACGCTCGATTCGTCGGGCAATGTCTTCGCCAGCGATTTCAACAACAGCACGATCCGCGAGATCTCTCCGGCAGGCGGGGTGAGCACGGTGGCAGGCGTGGCAGGGCAAACGAACCTGCAGACGGGACCGTTGCCCGCGACGCTGCCGGATATCGGTGGACTGCTGTGGACGGGCGGGGCGCTCTATGCGACGGATATCGACGATAACGTCGTGCTGAGCATTGGACCGCTGCAATAAACCAGCCAGATAACGGCGAAGGTTCGCCGTTCCACCGGGATTGCGCGCCGCCGCTCGATGGCGGCGCAATCGCATTCGACAGGTTCTTGATCAAACGGTAGGACATCATGCGGGTGTTATTGATTGAAGATGATGTGCAGGCAGGTAACGAATTGTGCCGTGCGCTGAAGGCGGCAGAGTTCAGTGTCGATTGGGTGCGTGACGGCAGGACGGGCAGAAGCGCGATCGACACGGCCTACTATGCGACCGTGTTGCTCGATCTCGGCCTGCCCGATACGACGGGACTCGACGTGCTGCGCGCGCTGCGTGCGGCGGGCAATAGCGTGCCCGTGCTGATTCTCAGCGCAGAAGACGATCTCGATGCGCGCGTCGGCAGCCTGGAGGCTGGCGCGGACGACTGCGTGCTCAAGCCGCTGGCCGTGCGCGAACTGCTGGCGCGTATCCGTGCCGTGTTGCGCCGTCGAGCGGGTTATGCGACATCTGCGATCGGCGATGCAGCGCTCGGCCTCGATCTCGAGAAGCGCACGCTGATCTGCAATGGCGTGGCGTCGCTGCTGTCGGCGCGCGAGTTCGCGCTAATGCACGCTTTCCTCGAAAGGCCCGGCACGGTGCTGTCGCGCGGGCAGCTGGAAGACCGGCTATACGGTTGGGGCAGGGAAGTGGAGAGCAATGCCGTCGATGTGCTCATCCACACGATGCGCAAGAAATACGGTCAAGCGCTGATCCGCAACGTGCGCGGACTTGGCTGGACGGTTGCACACGCCAATGCGTGACGCGAGCTTATCGAACCACAGTTAGCAGTGAATGAGTGCGGCTGAAACACATCGGTGGAAGCGATCGCACTGTTAATGATCGGCTAATTCTGCCTCTCTACCATGCGAAGCATACCGGCTCACAGGTGCCGGTCAATCGCCACCAGGTCGTCACCCTTGCGACGATTCCGGCAACTCAAATCATGGAGTGTCTTATGAAGTACGCAAAAATCGTGTTGGTCCTCGCTTCCCTCGCCGCCATCTCCGCTGCGCAAACCGCCAGCGCAGCGCAAACGAAAGTCAGCCCCGCCAAGATGACGTGTGCCGACTATGTATCAGTCGATGAAGTGTATCGCCCCGCGCTGGTGTACTGGGTCGCAGGCGTCGACAAGCTCGGCGTGAAGGAAACCGACACGATGGTGGTCGATACCGCGCATCCCGTGTCCGAGACGGTCGCGCAGGCATGCGAGAAAGATCCGCAAACGCCGTTCAAATCGAAGGTCCGCGAGATGATCAAGTCGAAGCAGATCAAGCTGTTCGAACATTCGTGATGGCTTCGGCGGTGAGTTCCGGCGACACGCGCGCAGCGCTGTCGCCGGACCAGCCGCCCTATTTTCATCTTCTTCCGTTGTCAGGAGCCCGTCATGCAGAGCCTTTGCGAACGAATTTCACACGACCCGCTGCGCACCGTGCGGCGTATCTATCGCAAGGCCTCGCCGACGGAAATGACCTATATCCGCACGCGCACGCTCGTGGTGAGCCGCAGCAGCATAGAGGGAACGGTCAGCCGTGAGCAGTTCGATACGGCAATCGAATTTCTCGAAGCTCGCTACGGCATCTTGCGGACCATCGTCGAAGACGGACTCTTCGTCGAGCGGGACGACGACGTGGCGGGCGTCGAGTCGTGGCAATCGGCCGCGACATGCACGCCCGACGCGATGTACGACATGCTGCTCAACGCCGAGCTAGATACGGGCAAGCGCATCTATAGCGTGCATGTCATTGCCGGCGACAACACGCTCGACGTCTTCATGCTCAGCTCGCATGCCGTGACGGATGCCACATCGCTGATCGAATTGCATTCGTGCATTGCCTATCTTTGCGATTGCATCGTACGTGGCATGATCCCGACGGTGAATCTGCAACCGTTCCCCATTCCCGTCGATGCCGCCGTGAGACGAAGTCTGGCTGCGCTGCCGGCGGAACATGCCAGCAGTCTCACGCCGTACAGCGGCGCGTTCGCCGAAATCCCGCAGCGTGTGCCTTGCGGTAGTGATCGTGTAACGCATCGCAACGACCGGATCGTGATTAGCGCCGATGACATGCAACGGATCGGCGCGGCAGCACATGCACATGGTTCTTCCGTGCACTCGCTGCTGCTTGCCGCTTTTGCGCTCGCCATTGGCGACGTGGCGAAAGAAGCGCCACGCCGGATTCTCATGCGATCGTCGATCGACATGCGCCGCAGGATCGAACCGCATGTTTCTGCCGAACTCGTTTTCTCGGCGATCACCGGACACATCACGCCGATTCACGATCTCGACCGTCCGTTGTTCGATATCGCGCAGCATATCTTTCGCGAGATTCATGAAGGTGTCGCCAACGGTCTCATCTTTCACGACTACGAGAACTATCCGAAGGCTTTCGGCAGCACGCAGCAGGCCCCCGTCGCGCGCAATATTTCCGACATGCAGGCTGTGAAGTTTCATTGGCCGACGCAACAACTGAAAGTGACGGGATTCGAATACGCGTGCGGATGGCTGAAGACATTCCCGAACGTTTCGGTGTCGGTGTATGACGGCGTGCTGGTCGCGAATACCGTGTATGTGGAAGAGTTCATCGAACCCGCGATCATGCGGACGCTCTCGGAACGTGCCGTCAGCCGGCTCATGTCAGCTTGCCAGGCGTAACGGCTTCGCGCATGAACGTGCGGCTCACACACCCTGTGTGCCGCACGTTCATCTCCCTGATCAATCTCTAACTGCCGCTTCGCGCCGAAGTCGATCCGGCAGCGCTTGCCACGCCCACCGAGTTCGCCAGCGTCAGCAAGGTGCGCTTCTCGCCGTCCGGAAACTTGCCGTTCCACGAAAGCGAGTAGAGCGCGCCCTGACGCATCCATTCGATCCGCGCGGGCCAGTAGTCGCCCATGCTGTGTCCCGGCGTGAAGTACGCAACCCGGCCGCCCGCCATCTGCACCTTGATAGTCAGGATGTTGCCGTTGAGATCGCGTAGCCGCGTGGGCCGCTGTCCTTTCGTGACACTCAATGAACCGATATTGCAGTAATGCGCGCCCTGGCAATCGGGCTGGCTATCGATGAAGAGCGTGTAGTTGCCCGTTTGTCTGTCGGTATCGGCATACGCGAACAGATGATCCGGCTGGCCAGGCAGGATAGCGGGCGATGCAACAGGACCGCCGAGTGTGCTTTCCGCCTGCGTCAAAACCTGCGGCGCGTTTGATACGAGCTCGGCGGTACGAACATACCCATCAGCGGCATGAGCCGAGATCGGCAGCACGGCGGCAAGCGCCAGCAGAAAGAGTTTCATCTTCATGATTTCACCTCCATTTTTCAGGCCGATTGTCGGCCTCGACACTTAGCGATGAATGATGGTCGTCGTAACGCATTCACGTAATTCCGCGCTTAGTGACGGGCTTTAGATTGCGTGCGTGATCAACGTTTCTGTTCAGCAAAATGGCCGACTACTTCGACGCCGCGCACGCACGCGAAATCGCCTCGCTGCGCACTTCTTTCATGGCACGCACGGAATGGCCGACATGGCTGCTGATCGCGCTTATTTACGGCGGATGGTGTGCCGTGGTGCTGTGCGTGCACGCGGGTGTCTTGTCGCTATGGATGGCGACGCCGTTGCTCATCGTGTTGTGCACGTGGCACATGTCGCTTCAGCATGAACTGCTGCATGGCCATCCGACGCGGTCCGCATTCATCAACCGGCTGCTGGGCAGCGTGCCACTCGCGATCTGGTATCCATACACGATCTATCGCGACAGTCACATCGCGCATCATCACGACGAAACGCTCACCGTGCCGGGTATCGATCCCGAAAGCAACTATGTGACACCCGAGCAATGGATCAACGCGACGCGTGTGCAACGCGCGGTATGGCACATGCGCAAGGATTTCATCGGGCGTCTGCTCATCGGTCCGCCGCTCAGCGTCGCAACGATGCTTGCAGGCGCGTTCGGCGAGTGGCGGCGTGGCGACAGGCGCTATGTGTCGACGTGGATCATCCATGCACTGCTCGTCGCTCTGCTGCTTGCCGCGCTGGACTGCTTCGCGGGGATTCCGTGGTGGTACTACCTGCTGGCCGTGACATGGCCTGCGCTGTCGCTGGCGATGATCCGGTCGCTATACGAGCACCGTGTGGCACGCGAACCGAAGCATCGCACTGTCATCAACGAAGCCGGACTGCTGATGCGGTTGCTGTACCTGAACAACAACTATCATCTCGTGCATCACGATCTGCCGCATCTGCCGTGGTATCAATTGCCGCGTGCCTACCGGATGCGTCGCGAAGCGTATGCGGCGAAGAACGGCGGCTTCGTGATTCACGGTGGATATTGGGAACTGCTCACGCGCTATGCATTGCACGAAACCGATTTTCCCGTGTTTCCCCGGCTGGTCGAACAGCCAGTGAACCGGCGCATGCCGCGTCGCGCGCACAAACGTGCGCAACGCGAGGATCTGACTGCGTGATCGTACGGCCGCTCGACCTTCGTCTAACGTGGCTCCCGATGGGTCTTCGGCTGTTCGGGTTGCTGACGGGGATCGTTGCCTTGCTGTGTGGGCGCACGCGTGCATGCGTCGGGCGGCGTCGTATACGGGACGTCGTTGCAGCAGCACGCGTAGACGGGGAAGCCATATTCGTTGGTGCGAACGATGGTGGTCGGCCCGTGCAACGGACATATCGCTTTCATCGCGCCTCCTGATAACGGTGGCTAATGTGTCCATCGTATACCTGGTGCAGCCGCGCGCGGCAGCTAAATGCAAATGCAGACCTGCATGCCGCCCGTGTCCGGTTCAGCGATTAAAATAGTCCGGCAGGCGAAATCCATCATAGACACGGTTCCCCAGTATCGCGCTGCGGAATTCATCCGACTGGTACGCCGCGACAATATCGGCTGTTGCACGCGCATTGCGATTGGTAGCCTTCACGACCACCTGATTCACATAGGGCGACGTCATCTGTTCGAGCGCGAGCGCATCGGCGAGACGATGCCCGCTCGAAATCGCGAAATTGCCCTGAATCGCAGCGTAATCGACATCTTCGAGCGCGCGCGGTGCCTGCGCGGATTCGAGCGGCACGATACGGATGCCCGCCGGATTGGCGATCACGTCGCGCTCGGTGACATCGACGGGATTCGGGTTCGCGCGAATACGTATCCAGCCGATCGCCTGCAGGATCTTCAGCGCGCGCTCCAGATTGACGGGATCGTTCGGCACGGCGACCGTCGTGCCGTGCTTCACATCGGCGAGCGAGCGATGCTTCGTCGAATACAGACCCATGGGCGGCGTCGGCACCTGCACGACGGGCACCAGATCGGTGCCGTTGCGATCGTTGTATGACTTCAGATAGACGCTGTGCTGCATCACGTCGGCGGTGATTTCGCCGCTGAAGACGGCCTGATTGGCTTCGAGGCCGGTGCTGAATTCGACGTAGCGCACGGTATAGCCTTTGCGTACGAGTTGCGGCTCGACGCCCTGACGGAATTCATCGGCATAAGGGCCGGGCACGAAGCCGATGCGCAGCGTTTGCTGCGCTTTCGCTGCGGGATCGTCGGCGGCGTGCGCTGCGGTGGCGGATAACATCAGCATCGAGCAGGCGGCAGCCGTGACGAGGTGCGCGAATGAGGCAAATGTGCGCATGAACGCGCTCCTGATCGTAATCATGGGATGCCGATTATCGTGACCCGAGAATGGCGAGGTCAAAGAACGAATCGAGCGATCGTTAGGCCCGGCGAGGTGAATTGCTTCGCTGCGAATCAATCGGTCATCAGCACTTTGTTCAATGCACGTACGCGAATAACGTAAGCGCAAATCGGTGGTTATCCATACGAACGTGCGTCCTTATACTGGCTCGCCTGTCTGTCGGCAACACGCCGATATCGGACCGCATGTCCAGAACAAGGGATCACCGAATGCCTGCTCAAGAGCTCACAGATCGCGCCGCGCGGGCGCGGCTTCACACGGCGCTAGCCGGATTGCCGGCTCTCGCGAAAGCGATTGGCGAAGGCGCGGCGTCGCGCGAGGCGCGGCGCGAATTGCCGTTCGACGGCTTCGCGTTGTTTCGTCAATCGGGGCTTGGGCGGTTGCGTCTGCCCGTCGAATGGGGCGGCCTGGGCGGCTCGCTCGACGATGTGTTCCATGTGATCGCGACGCTCGCCGCTGCAGAAAGCAATCTTGCGCACGCGCTGCGCATTCATTTCGATCAGACCGAGGCGCTGCTGCTGTCGCCGCGCACACCGTTCAACGTCGTGCAGATCGAGCGGGTAGCGGAGGGTGCGATTTTCGGCGGGGCATCGACGGAACTGGGCACGTCCCGTCCCGGCGAGATCACGCCGCAGTTGCGCCGCGAGGGCGAGCATTATCGACTGAGCGGCCGCAAGTACTACGCAACGGGCACGGCGTTTTCAGACTATGCACGCCTGAACCTGCAGGACGACAATGGCGATGCCGTGATCGCTATCGTGCCCGTGAAGCGCGAAGGCTTTCGCGTGCTCGACGACTGGGACGGCATGGGCCAGAGAATGACGGCAAGTGGCAGCCTCGCATTCGACAACCTGCTGGTGCGCGCCGACGAAATCACGCCGCGTGTGCAGACCACGCTGGCCGGTCGTCATGGCGGTGCGCTGCGGCAGTTGCATCTCGTTGCGGTGGGCGCGGGCATCGTGCGCAATGTCGTCGCAGATGCGCAGCGCTATGTGCTGCAGCATGGACGTCCGGCGCTGCACAGCCCCGCACCTTCCGCGCGCGAAGACGCGTTCATCCAGCAGGTGATCGGCGACCTGACGGCGCACAGCCATGCCATCGACGTGCTCGTGCGCGACAACGCGCGCGTGCTGGAACGCTCCGCGCAGGCAATTCGCAACGGCGAGTCCGATGCGGAAGCTCTCGTACTCGAAGCCGCGCTCGCGACGGCGCGCACGCAGCTGATCGTCAGCAAGCTCGCGCTGCATGCTGCCGAGCGCATGTTCGAAGCGGGCGGCGCATCGGCGACGTCACGCGCGCACAACTTCGACCGTCACTGGCGCAACCTGCGCACCCTCTTCAGCCACAACCCGCTGCTGCACAAAGCCCGCGTGATCGGCGACTACGCATTGAACGGCGTGACGACCCATCTGACGGAGGGCCGGGTTTTCTAGGGCTTTAGGCGCACTCACAGGCATGCGCAAGCAGGCAGATTCACACTCGTACCACGGAGCATCACGATGAGTCGTATCACGGCCCAGGCGGCACCGCGCCGCCTGCATCTGAATGTCAACATCCTGCACTCGGGTTTCGTGCCGTCCGCATGGCGGCTCGCCGATGCCGACCCGCGTGCTTTCATCGATGTCGGCCACTACGTGCGCGTCGCGCAGATCGCGGAAGCGGCGAAGCTCGACGCGGTGTTTCTGGCCGATAACGCGGCGATCGTCGATCAGATCGATTTCCGCCCGATCACCGCGCTGGAGCCGACCGTACTGCTGGCGAGCATCGCTGCCGCGACCACGCATATCGGCGTGATCGGCACGGCATCGACGAGTTATAACGAGCCGTACAACATCGCACGGCGCTTTGCGACGCTCGATCACGTGAGCCACGGACGCGCAGGCTGGAACGTCGTGACGACGGCGGATCTGCCTTCGGCGCGCAACTTCGGCCGCGATGCCGTGCCGGATCACGCGCAACGTTACGAACGTGCCGCCGAGTTCACCGCACTCGTCAAGGCACTGTGGGATAGCTGGGAAGACGATGCGTTCGTAGGCGACAAAACGGGCGGACGTTTCGTCGATGTCGCGAAGGTGCATCCCGTCGCGCATCGCGGGCAGCACTTCGACGTGCAGGGTCCGCTCAACCTGCCGCGCTCGCCGCAAGGGCATCCCGTGGTGGTGCAGGCGGGTGGCTCGGCAGATGGCCGCGATCTCGCTGCGCATCACGCAGAAGCCGTGTTCTCCGCGTCGCAGTCGTTCGAGGAATCGGCTGCGTACCGGCGCGATCTCAACGCGCGAGCGGCGGCGTATGGCCGCACTGGCGTGAAGGTGCTCGCGGGGCTGACGACCATCATCGGCGCGACGGAAGCGGAAGCCTTGCGCCGCCGTGACGAACTGATCGACCAGATTCCGTGGCGCTACAGCTTGAACCGTCTGGCAGGCACGCTGGGCATCGACGCCGGGCGCCTCGTGCTCGACGAGCCATTGCCGGCCGATTTGACCTTGCCCGGCGATGGCAACGGCAATCACACGTTTTTTCAGGCGACGGTTGCGCAGGCACGCCGGCATGGCTACACGGTGCGTGAACTGATCCGTTCGCTGGCGGGAGGCACGGGGCATCGCGTGATCGTCGGCACGCCCGAGCAGATCGCCGACGATATCGAACACTGGTTCAACGGCGGCGCCGCCGATGGCTTCAACCTGATGCCCGACGCGTTACCGGACGGCTTGCGCGATTTCGTCGACGGCGTCGTGCCGATCCTTCAGAAACGCGGCATTTTCCGCAGCGAATATGAAGGCACGACGCTGCGCGAGCACCTCGGGCTGGCGCGGCCCGACAATGCGCAGCTATGGCGCAAGAGTGCCTGAATCCATCCACCGCAGTCGGAACACAGGCCGCAACGATAGAACCCTTCGTTGCGGCTTGCTGCATTCACGCGTGTCAGAACTTCACGCGCAAGCCGGAGAACAACGCGACCTGACGGTTCGTCGATGACGCCGTGCCGGCATCGGCAATCGCGGCAATCCTCTGGTAACCCGCGCCGACGCGCGTCGATGCATCGCCTGCCGCAAGCTGATACGCGGCCGACAAATACAGATCGGTGCGCTTGGACAACGCATAATCCACGCCGAGCGTGAACTGATGCCAGCGCGGCTTCAGGTTCGCGCCGTTGGTGCCCGGCAGGTTGGTCGCGCGGCCATCGGTGTAGGTGTACACGCCGATCAACGTCAGCGCGGGCGTGAACAGGTAGCGCGCATTCAGATCGTAGTTGTTGAACTTGCGCGACGAGCCATCGTTGTAGTCGAGTTGTGTGTGGCTCCATGCAAAACCGAAGGTCGCTGCGCCGAGCGCATAGCTGGTGCCCGCCGCCGCAATCTGCTGGCGCGCGACGCCACCGTTCAGGCCATAGAAGAACGCACCGCTGTAGTCGTCGCCCGCTGTGGTCGACGCGCCGCCGATCGCGCCAACCGTATTCGATGCTGCGTTCGGATGATTCAGCACGTTGTAGCCGCCGCCAATCGCAAATGGCCCGTTCACGTAGTTCGCCGCGACACCCCACGCGCGATTGTTGCTGAAGCCTGTACCGTTGTTGCCGTTGGCCTGATTGCTGAACGCATACAGACCGTCGACGGTGAAGCCTGCAAGCGGGTCGCTGCGAAACTTCACGGCGTTGTTGATGCGGAAGGTCTGGTTCAGATTGTCGTTATCGCCGATGTGCGTGGAGGGCGACCAGAATCCAGGGCCCGCGAACTGCGAGACGAGATCCGTCACCGGCTCGTATTGACGCCCGAGCGTCACGGTGCCGATGCCCGTCTTCTGCACGCCGACGAACGCCTGCCGGCCGAACAGGCGTCCGCCTTGTCCTGCAGTGCCGTCGTTCGGGCGGAAGCCGCTTTCGAGTGTGAACACCGTCTTCAGGCCGTCGCCGAGATCTTCGACGCCGCGCAGGCCCCAGCGGCTGCCGCTCAGTTTGCCGCTCGTCTGCTGGATGTTGCTCGCGCCTTTCTGGTTGTTGGTATAGGTGATGCCCGCATCGACGAGTCCGTACAACGTGACGCTGCTTTGCGCCTGGACAAGTGCGGGCGATGCCGCAGCGAGACTTGCTGCGCTGGCTAGAACAACACGCTTCATCGGATTCCCTTTTTGTTGGAGTCAAGTGGTTAGTAAGGAACCCGATGCTATTCGGGCGAACACCAAACCCGAAGCAACGATTTCTACTTTGTAATCCGCATGACTTGCGATTTATAACGGATGCACGCAGTGAAATTCGTTGAGCCGCAGGGCTGATTTCGATGTGGCACAGTGGCCGTCTTCATCGTGCGACCGAGAGTCGACCGTACGGTCGGTCTATGTGTGCACGGTGAGTGCGCGCATAAATCGGCGGGTGGGGAAAAAGGCGTAGACTTTTGACTGGCGCACGTGGAACCGCACCTGGAACCGCAGGTCAAACCGCGCGCCGAACCGGGCGTGCCGCGGCGCCGGCGCGGGTTGCCGCGTTCAGCGCTAGCGCGCAGGTTGTTTTCAGTGCAAAAGCACATACGTATTGAAGACTGGACAAACAGAATCGAGGTCCACAACCCATGCTCAAACCCGAATTCAATAACGCCGGCAGCGCGCGTCCCGAATTGCTGTGCTATCTGGTTGCCATCGCGGCGGCGTCGTACGCGCTGACGCAGGAATGGCGCGTCGACAACGTGGTCGAATGCTGCCGCCGCTGGCTCGCGAAGAACGAAGTGGAGATGGACTGGCTCGATCGCGTCAGGATCGGCCAGTTCGCGCTGAAGATCGCGAGCGACCATCTGCTGGAAGCGGGGATCGCCGTGCGGCTGTCGAGCGTCAACGCGCTCTTCACCAGCGAGATGGAATTGAACGAAGCCAGCACGATGGTGCAGCGAATGATGTCGCTGTGCCAGGAAGCACTGTGAGCGGGCGCGCTCATCGCCACGCGCGACGCCAGGAAGGATCGTTGTACCAGCCGAACACTGTATTGCAACTTCGATAGCTGATCGCGGGGCCAGACCGATTCATACTCGCGACGGTCTCGCACCGCATAGGGCAGGTGCGTTCAGCTTAGAGGTTGTCGTGAATCCATCCGGACTCGAGCAAGTCCTGTCTGATCTGACGCGTCGCGTCAGGCAACGCGCGGCAGGCGCATTGCAAAAGCGCACCGCGCGTGCGGCTCTCTTCATGCTCTTACCCGTGCTGATGCAGGCGTGCGCCAGTTCCAGCCCCGTCGTCGAGACGGGCGATGCGGGGCGTTATACGTTGCATGCGTCGGCGGCGGGCGGCAATGTCGCGTGGGCGCGATCGCACAAGGCCGTCATTCAGAGCGCGAACGATTTCTGCGCGCAACGCGGCGAGGTGCCGAGCATCGTGTCGGAATCATCGCGAGGCGTGCGGTCGCTCGAAGTCCACGAGGCACAGCTTACCTTCGAGTGTCATCCCCGTTTTTGATGCATGACGGGCGCGCGTGACGTGCGGTGTCGCCCGAACTAACCATCGGACGAAACCGAAAGCTCGACGTGCAGCGGCGTCACATCGCGGACGCATTCGCGCTGCGCAGCGCAGCGCCCAGGCTGCGGATCGTTTCGCGCATGCTCGCGTCCCGCACACGCGTATAGACGGCGATTTCGATAGAGGCGAGCGGTGGCAGACCGAGGCGGCTGCCGACATCTACAGCTCGCGGCGGGCAGCCGCGCCGCGTCATCGGCGCAACGGCCAGGCCGGCCATCACGGCCGCGCCGACGGTGGCAATGCCGCCGCCCACGAATACCTCGGTCCACTTGATCCCGGCTTCATCCAGCGCCTTCAGCGCGGTCGCCCGCACGCCGCACGGCGCCGACAGCGAGGCGATGCGCAGCGGCTCGCCAGGCGTGTGCGTCCATTGGGGCGACGCGAACCAGCCGCAGTGTTCGACGAACAGCTTCTCCGCGTCGCGGCGCGTGGCGTCGCGCCGCGCGAACACGGCATCGAGCTCGCCGGAGTCGTAGTCGGCGAGCATTTCGCTCGACGCGCCAATTTTCACTTCGACCCGCAGCGTCGGATCTTGCGTCGAGATGCGCGCGATCAGCGGGATCAGGCCATCGGCAGCCGTGTGATCGATGATGCCCAGCCGCAGGCTGCGCTGCACCTGCACGACGGGATTGAGCGCGCGGTCATGCGCGCTCAGCAGTTCGCGGGCGGACGCGAGAAAAGCGGCGCCTTCGGGTAGTAACTGCACGCGCCGTGGCGTGCGCTCGAGCAGGCGCCTGCCGAGCCGCTCTTCGAGCCGTTTCATCTTCAGGCTGATCGACGATTGCGTGATGTCGAGCACTTCAGCCGCGCGCGTGAAGCTGCTGAGATCGGCGACCAGCACGAAGGCCTGGACGTCGTCGAGGTCGAGTCGGCGGGGCGGCGATTGATAAACGGTACTCATCGTGGTGTCTCCAGTCATCTGCCTGATCAATCATAGGACGAAGCCTGAATTCGTGCATTGGGACCGATTTATGGAGACATTGGTGTCGTGCTACACGCGCTGACTATGTTCGAATCGATCGAATAAATCATTGAGAAAAATCATCACAGAAATACCGGGTGATGAATTGGTGTTATCTCCCGGCGAGCCTAAGATTGGTTTCAAGCAAATGCACCTGGGAGTTTGAAATGCCAATGACTCATGTCTCGATGCGCTGCGGCAAGCCTGCGGCTTATCGCATCGCCGTGCTCGAAGGGATCCACGCGACGCTTCACGGATCGCTGGGTGTGCATCCCCAAGCGTTCTTCATGACCGTCAACGAATACGACGACGCGAACTTTCACGTCAACACCACGTTTCCGTTCACACGCTCGGCTGATTTGCTGCTCGTGCAGATCACGCTGACGGCGGGCCGTTCGGCCGAAGCCAAGGAGCGCTTCTATCGCGATCTCGTTGCGCGTCTCGAGGCGAACCCCGGCGTGAAGCCCGCCGACGTGTTCATCAACCTCATCGAAGTCGCGAGCGAAAACTGGACGGCGGGCAACGGTCTCGCGGGACGCAGCGCAGCGATGGCGGCAGGCGCGTCAGGCGCGGCCCCGGCAGCGTGCCCCGCAGACGGACAGCCATTCACCTCATTCCGATACATTGAATTCTGGAGCACATCATGTCGAAGCAATACGCCGTTCCTCTTTCGCCCCGTGGCCTGTCGAGCATCGCACCGCCGCCGCCGTGGCACTATTCGGGCGATTTTCTGGTGGTCGAGTTCTGGGCCGATCCCGCTGCCGTCGCGGCGACCTTGCCGGAAGGCCTGACTGTCGATCCGGCTGCGCAAGGGCATGCCACGGCAATCTTCGTCGACTGGCAGTTCACGGGTGAGAACGATGAACTGCTCGACCCGGCGCGTTATCAGTACCGCGAGTTTTTCCTGCTGGTCGATGCGCTGCACGACGGCAAGCCGGTCGCCTACTGCCCATACATTTTTGTCGACAACGATTCGGCGATCATGCGTGGCCTGATCCAGGGCTTTCCGAAGCGCCTCGGCGCCGTGCATCAGACGCGCACGTTCGCAGCGCCGAGCCTCGCGGCTGCACAGGTCGCACCCGGCGCACGCTTTGCCGCGACGGCATCGACGGCCGGTCAGCGCATTGCACGCGCCGAGGTCAAGCTGACAGCGAAGGTCGACGATCCTTCGACGCTCAGTCTCGCCGGACGCCCGATCGTGAACCTGCGTCATTTCCCCAGCCTCGCGGCGGGTCAGCATGACAAGCCCGCGGTGCACGAACTGGTGATGTCGATCATGGACAACCCGCGCATGGCCGACGTGTGGGCGGGCGAAGGGCAACTGACCCTGCCTGCAGCCGAGGGTGAAGAGATCGCCGATCTCGCGCCCGTGCGCGTCGGCGCGGGTTATCGACTGTCGATGTCGTACACGGTGACGGATCTGAAGACGCTGGACTGAGTGCGTTGATTACGTTGAGTGCGCGGCGCGTGCAGGCCGCGCGCCGTACGCGCGAACGCAACGGAACTGCTAAAGTGGCCGAACTCCGATTCCAGACCGATCGATCGTCACATGAACGAACGCGCAGATGCACCCGTCAACGAGATCGCGGTCTTCGTTGCCGTCGCGCAGAGCGGCAGCTTCACACGGGCTGCCGAAGAAATCGGCAGCAGCAAGTCGAATGTCGGTAAGGCGGTGCAACGGCTCGAAGCACGGCTGGGCACGAAGCTGTTTCAGCGCACCACGCGCGCCGTGCGGCTGACGGAAGACGGCGAAACATATTTGCAGGCCGCGCAGCAGGCGCTCGATGGCTTGCGTGAAGCGGAGCAGCAGCTTGCCTCGCGTCGCTCGGAGCCGGCGGGGCGCGTCAAGATCGATCTGCCCGCCGGGTTCGGACGATTGCTTTTGCCCAGCTTCATCGAGTTGCGAGAGAAGCATCCGAAAATCACACTCGAAGTCGCGCTCACCGACCGGATGTCGGACCCCATCGGCGAGGGCTGGGATGTGGTCGTGCGGATTGGCGCATTGCCCGACGACAGCGAACTGACGGTGCGCAAGCTGTGCGACCTGCGGCTCGGTCTATATGCGTCGCCCGACTATATCGGGCGGCGCGGCGAGATTCGCGACATCGGCGCGCTCGCCAGTCACGATGCGATTGTCTTTCGCGGCCCGTCGGGGCGGTTGCGTGCGTGGTCGCTGCAGGACGGCGATGCCGTCCGGGACTATTCGCCTCAACCTGTGCTGGTGCTAGCCGATGGGCAAGCGCTGGTCGAAGCCGCCGTGGCGGGGTTCGGCATCGCGCAGATTCTGGATCGTGTGGCGCTTCCACATGTCGCGGCGGGACGCCTCGTGCATCTGCTGCCGCAAACCGATGTCGACGGACCGCCCGTGCACGCGATCATCTCGCTCGGGCAGAAGATGGCGGCGAAGACGCGCGCAGTCGTCAATCATCTCGCGGAGACATTGCAGCGCGACGGGCGGTGATTTGCTGATCGCTGATCGCTGATCGCGCCGGGTTCATGTCTGGCGTTGCGCGTCAGTCCGTCAATGGGAAGCGCGTGCTTCGCGAGATCGCGAAGCACGCGTGAACGATACACAACTGGCCAGAAGAGATGGCGTCAGCCTGGTTGCTGCGCTGCTTCGGCAGCCTGCCAGTGTTCGTTGACGGCCTTGTCGGTGATGCGAACCTTCGCGATCAGCGGCAGGTAGCCGCGCAGCTTGATTTCGCCGACGGCAAGCATTTCCGAGCGGTAGATTTCCGGGGTGACCTTGGTGCCGTCCTTGAATTCGACGGTGTAGCCATCGATCGGCCCCCATCGGCCCTTCGGCACGGGTTCGACGTAAACATGCAACATGGTATTTTCTCCAGCGGTTTGAACAATCACTGGGCGTTCTTATCGGCTTGCCGGTCACCTGGCAGGGAGCCGTCGAACATTCCCCTCTTGTATAAGAGCGTACCGAAGTTGCTGCGACACGCGAACGTCGAATGTGTCGCTTCGCACACAATATTTATTAAATAAAATCATTGGCTTGCGATCGTCGTTTCACGATAAGAAACGAGTTTTTCCGATGCGCATTGCTATTACGGTGCCATGCAGCAAATAGTTTTGTGACACGGTTCCCCGTTCCGTATCGTGAGATTTGCGCGGTTCGCGCTCATGTCCAGTCGATCTGGAATGTGTAGCGGCTGAGCCGCTGCGTGAGCGTCTGTTGCTTTGTGCCGGTGCGAATGCGCGCGACCACGCCGCGCCGTCCGTCGACCACCATCTCTACCGCTATATCCTCGATGCCAGCCGCGTGCGCTTCCGCGACAATCGCCCGTTTGATTTCGCGCTGGACGAGTGCGGGCTTGTAGATCTTGCCAACGGCCGTGAGGGGAAGGCTGTCGACGATTTCGATGCGCTTCGGAACGGCGGCGCGTTCGGCAATCGACTGTGCAGCGAAGGACAGCAACTCGTCCGCCGTCGCCTCGCGCCCAGCGCGTAACTGCACATAGGCGACGGGCACTTCGCCCGCATGGGCATCGGGTGCGCCGACAGCGGCCGCCAGCGCGACAGCGGGATGCGACTGCAGCGGCTCTTCGATCAGCTTCGGCTCGATGTTATGGCCGCTGCGGATAATCAGTTCCTTCTTGCGGCCCGTCAGCCAGAAATAGCCGCGCGCGTCCTGTCGTCCGAGGTCGCCTGTATTGAACCAGCGGTGACCGTCGATGGTCGGGAAAACGCCTTCGTTATGGTGTGTTTCGAGGTAGCCCTTGAACAGCGTCGGCCCCGAGATCAGGATGACCCCGGCCTCGTCGGCCTGTGCATCGCGCAGATAGCGGCCTGCGTCGTCGAGTATCGCGACGCGAAGGCCCTGGTAGCACAGCCGGATGCCAATCGAGCCGGGCAGCCGTTCGCCATCGGGTGGATTGCAGGTCGATACGCAAGTCGATTCCGTCATGCCATAGCCTTCGAGAATGCGGATCTGCGTGCGCCGCTCGAATTCGCGGAACAGTTCGGCGGGCATGGGCGCCGCGCCGCACAGGCCGAATGCGAGCGAGGAGAGGTCGTGAGAACCCGTCGGATACTGGAGCAGCGCGGCATACACGGTCGGCACGCCGCCGAAGAAGTTGACCCGATAGTGTTCAACGATCGCCCAGAAATTCGCCAGCACGCCCGCGCCACGATAGCCCTGGGGCGTGCCGAGGATCACGTGATGCCCCTGCATCCACATCATGAGTCCCGTGACCATCGGCGCGTTGGCATGAAAGAGCGGCAGGCCGCAAAAGTTGGTCACAGTGGTGCCGTCGAACTCGAACTGCGCCATCGTCGACCACGCATCGGCGACTTCGGCGCCATGCGTGCGTACGGCGATTTTCGGCAGGCCGGTGGTGCCGCCCGTGCAGAAATACGAAGCGGTGTCGTCGCGCGTGAATGCGCGTGCGCTCTCTAGCCGATCTGCGGATTGGGCGCGCATCAGATGCCGCAGATCATGCACGGGCCAGTTCCGCAGGCGGATCTTTTCGCGCGTGGCTGCGAGCCGCAGTGCAAGCCCTTTGATCTTGCTGACATAGGGCGCGAGATTGACCCACACGATCTGCTGCAAGGTCGGCATTTGCGTCAGATGCGCGACGAGTCTGGGCCAGATGTCGACTCCCGGCGTCGGCGCCAGCGTGACCAGCACGGTGGCGCGAGCCGTGTCGATGAGGGCGGCGATCTGGGCTCCATCCAGCATCGGATTGACGGCCAGAACGATGCCCGCCGCTTCACCGCCCCAGATAGTGAAGTGCGTCTCGGGCAGATTCGGCAGCACGTAAGCGATGACATCGTCAGGTCCGACGCCGAGCACATGAAATGCGTTGGCGGCGCGCGTGATGTCGGCGAAAAACTGTGCGTAGGTCCAGTGGTGCGCGCGCGTGTAATGCGCCGCATCGAGGAAGAAGCTCAGCGCGGGCGAGTCCGGATGGGCGTGCGCGGTGCGTTGAATGGTTTCGTAGGTGCTTGCCGCGAGGCCGCGTGCTTCAAGTGGAACCGCCTCGGCTTGCTGGACGTCGAGCAGAGATCTGAAGGCCATCGGTTTCTCCCTGCTGCTGACAGAAGGGATACGCGCATCGCGATGCTGGGCGCATCGAGGCTAGCATGCGCGCGTTGGCGATGGCTGTCCATTCAGCTTTTGCTGCAAACGTCGTAGCGCATGGATTCAGTCGAAATCGACTCCACCGCTGCGATATAGCTCGCTCAGACGGTGAATCTGTGCAGGCAGCACGCGGCCCAGCGACAACGCGGGCAGTGCGTCGAGATCGAAGAAGCCGACCTCGTCCGTCTCGGTGCCGATCACCGTTCCCGCTTGCTCGATGACGCCGAGAAATACCAGCTTCCAGATATGGAATACGGAAGCGGGGTGCGCGTGCTTGTTCTTGTCCCACACGGCGAGCACACGTTCGATGTGCACCGTGTAGCCGCTTTCCTCGCGTGCCTCTTTCGCGGCATTCTCGGCAGGCGACAAACCGACATCGGCCCAGCCGCCCGGCAGCGACCAGAGGCCTTCTGCTGCCTCGCGCACCAGCAGGATGCGGCCGCCCTCGTCGAACACGGCACAGCGAACATCGAGTTTCGGGTTCGCATAACCCGATTCGAAGGCAAACATGTCTGCCACCGTACCGGCGTCCAGTGACGCAATCTCGCCAATCTGGCTATGGGCGATGCTGGCGATCTCGTCGTAGCGTTCCCGGTCGAATGGGCTGGTTGCGTAATGCAACCCCGTTTGTGCCAGTGCCAGCAGGCGGCGAGCCTGGCCGAGGCGGTGTTGGAAAGCGTCGCTGATGGTGGGTGCGATCATCGGATGCTCGCTATATGTCGCGCGTTGTCGAGGGCTAACCAGTCGTGGAGCAGCGGTCAAAAACGCATTAGAGCAAACATTGCGCGCATGATCGAGTGCCTATGCGGTTCGTCTCGCGGTGCGCACGCCTGTCAGCAACGCGAGCAGGAGCAACGCGATGCCATAGCCGCCCGCTGTGGCGTCGATGCCGACGAGATTGACCAGCACACCCGCAATGACGGCGGGAACGCAGAAGGCCAGATAGCTGACGGCATAGAACGCGGCCATCAGCGCACCACGTTCCTTCGCGTCGGCCAGTGGCAGCAACGTGCGCAGCGCGCTCTGGAACACCATGCCGACACCGCTTCCCGCCAGCACGGTGCCTGACCATCAGATCGCTAACGCCAACTGGCAACCACATAACGGGCATTCCATTCGACAGCGTGCTCGATCGCGAGCTTGCATCGACGTATGTGCACGTGCAGTGAAGAGATATCAGACGAGCCGCCAGCGCTGAGTGTTCAACCCATTGAATTCTGTAGGCCGATACGCCACCCCTTCATCAGCCCCCCACATCTCCGGGTGATAACATTTGTTGTCATCCTAATGCCCGGTACACCGTATGCCCGACAACTTCGACCAGCTCGCCGCCCTGATCCGCGGACGTTTCTCCGAACTCAGTCCGCAATTCCAGATGGGCGCGGCGTTTCTGCTCGATCATCCCGACGAGGTTGCCGTTTCGTCGATGCGTAAAGTAGCCGAACGCGCACAGGTGCAACCCGCGTCGCTAGTGAGGCTGTCGCAGCAACTGGGTTTTCCGGGGTGGAACGAACTGCGCGATCTGTTCGTCGCGCGCGTGCGCACGCGCCCGGAACCGCTGACAAGCCGCGCTCGCTCGCTGGTCAAAGGCCACGCGAAAGACGCGCTCGCGCACGATCTGCTCGTCGCGCAGCAGCACAATCTCGAAGTGACGGCCGCGCACAATACACGCGTGACTGTCGAAGCCGCCAAGCTGTTGCGGCGCGCACCGCACGTGCATGTCGCGGGATTCCGCTCGTGCTATGCCGTGGCCTTCGGATTCGTCTACGGTTACCGGCTGTTCCGTTCGTCCGTGTCGTTGCTGACTGGCGAAGCGGGCACGCTCGAAATGCAGTTGCGCGGCATCGAGCGCGATAGCGCGACGGTTGTCGTCAGCTTCGCGCCGTATTCCGTCGAGGCGGCACGCGTCGCCGAAGCCGCGCTGGAGAAGGGCAGCAAGCTGATTGCCATCACCGATAGCGCCGTGTCGCCCATCGCGCTCAATGCCGACAAGGTACTGATCTTCTCGCACGAAAGCCCGTCGTTCTTCCCGTCGCTGGTGGCGGCAACGGCGATTGCAGAATCGCTGGTCGCGCATCTGCTCGCGCTCGAAGGCACCGATGCTGTCCAGCAACTCGAACTCGCCGAGCAGTCGTTGCACGCGAAGGGCGCTTACGTGCCCTGACGACCCGGACGTATCCGACCACCATGCGTTCGAGACAACACACGCGTACAATGCATCTTCATTGACAACATATGTTGTTGTGAACTATAAATGCGCATCGCGTGTTGATTGATGTTCGAGGTGTCGTGTGTCGAAGCAGGTTTGGGAGTTGCATCGGATAGCGGGCGGGCCATTTGACATTGGCCGGCAGCTTGGCGAACTGGCGCGGCCGGTGTTCGGTGCATATATGCAGCAAAGCGACGCCTGGCGCGCCGTGCAGGCGTGGCGCGGCCACGCGTTCGTCCAGCACCTGCGCGACGCGGCGCGCGTGCATTGTCCCGCGCAACTGGCCGAGCTTGACGGCCTCGCGGCCGGTCTCGGCTGGTCTGCCGACGATATCTTCCTGTGGAATTGTCGCGGTGAACTCGTGCACAACGCGCCCGACGGCTGCACGACCTTTGCGGCGGTGAGTCAGGGCAATAGCAACACGCTCATTGCACACAACGAAGACGGCGATCCGTTCCTGCTAGGCAAAGGCATGCTGGTCGATGTGCAGCCTGAAGGCAAGCCCGGCTTCATCAGCTTCTATTACCCCGGTTCGCTGCCCGGTCATACATTCGCGGCGAACCGCGCGGGTCTCGCGCAGGCCATCAACAATCTGCGCATCCGTCAGCCCGCAACGGGCGTGCCGCGCATGCTGCTCGCGCGCGCCGTGCTCGATCAGCGTTCGCTCGACGCAGCCGCACAGCTTCTGCGCGACACGCCGCGTGCCAGCGGTTTTCATCACACACTGGGCGCCGCGGGCGACGCCCGTGTGCTCAGCGTCGAGGCCACTGCCATGCGCTGCTCGATCGAAACGGTCGTGGGTGTGTCGGGCCACGCGAATCACATGATCCATCCCGGTTGCAACGACGAGCCGCAGATCGTCACCGATTCGTCGCGCGACCGTCAGAGCCGCGTCGGCGTGCTGCTCGAAGCGCGCGGAAAGCAGAGCGACGGTGCCGCACTCGTCGACATGCTGCACGACAAGGCGCCCGCCGGTCTGCCCATCTATCGCGACGACCCGCACGATCCCGATGGAGAAAACACCCTCGCCACCGCGCTGTTCGACATCGGCAGCGACGGTGTCGCGCTGCGGGTGCATGCACAGCACGCCGTCGTCTTCGAAACCTTTATTGCACGCGCGGCGGCCTGAATGCCACCCGTTTGCGCACATTCCAGGAAAGCGCAATGACCACTGTATTTCACCGCATGCCGAAGCAGACCTTGCCTGTCGCCGTCAAAGGCGAGGGCATCGAGATCATCGATTCGACCGGCAAGCGTTATATCGATGCCTCCGGCGGCGCGGCTGTCTCGTGCCTGGGCCACAGCAACCAGCGGGTCATCGACGCGATCAAGCAACAGGCGCAGGCGTTGCCCTATGCGCACACGTCGTTCTTCACCACGCAACCCGCTGAAGAACTTGCCAGCTATCTGGTCGAACGCGCGCCGCAAGGGCTGGAGCATGTGTATTTTGTCTCGGGCGGCTCGGAGGCCATCGAGGCCGCGTTGAAGCTCGCGCGCCAGTACTTTGTCGAAGTAGGGCAGCCTCAGCGCCGGCACATCATCGCGCGCCGTCAGAGCTATCACGGCAACACGCTCGGCGCGCTGGCAATCGGCGGCAATGCATGGCGGCGCGAGCCGTTCCTGCCGCTGCTGATCGACGCGCATCACGTGACGCCGTGCTATGCGTATCGCGAGCAGCGCGCAGGCGAAACCGACGAGCAGTTCGCGCAGCGCCTCGCCGATGAACTCGAACAGAAAATTCTCGAACTCGGGCCGGACACCGTCGCCGCGTTTGTCGCAGAGACCGTGGTCGGCGCGACGGCGGGCGCGGTGCCACCCGTACGCGAGTACTTCCGCAAGATTCGCGCAGTGTGCGACCGTCATGGCGTGCTGCTGATACTCGATGAAATCATGTCCGGCATGGGCCGCACGGGCTATCTGTACGCATGCGAAGAAGACGGCGTCGTGCCCGATCTGCTGACCATCGCGAAAGGCCTCGGCGCCGGCTATCAGCCGATCGGCGCGACGCTGGTCAGCGACAAAATCTATCAGGCCATCACGGGCGGCTCCGGCTTCTTCCAGCATGGCCACACGTATATCGGCCACGCAACGGCGTGCGCCGCTGCGCTAGAAGTGCAGCGTGTGATCGCGGACGAGCATCTGCTCGATAACGTCAACGCGCGCGGCGAGCAATTGCGCGCGCTGCTGCGCGAGCACTACGCGCAGCATCCGTTTATCGGCGATGTGCGTGGTCGCGGCCTGTTTGTCGGCGTGGAGCTGGTGAAGGACCGCGCGACGAAAACGCCGTTCGATGCGAAACTGAAGCTGCACGCCGCCATCAAGCGCGAAGCGTTTCAACGCGGGCTGATGGTGTATCCGATGGGCGGCACCGTCGATGGCAAGAGCGGCGATCATGTGCTGCTCGCGCCGCCGTTCATCTGCACGCCGCGCGATATCGAACAGATCGTCGGCCGCCTGACGGATGCCATCGAAGGCGCGCTCGCCGCGACGGGCGCCGCCTGACCGAACATGAACCCTTGTACCCTTGTACCCTTGTACGAAAGAACTTCCGATGACTCAACGCCTGCCCACGTTCGACGCCAGCCACGCCACGCCCGACCAGAAAGCCGTGCTCGACGAGATCCTGTCGGGTCCGCGCGGCAATCTGAACGGGCCGTTTCTCGGCTGGATCCATAGCCCGGAGCTGGCGCAGCACGCGCAGCGGCTCGGCGCATTCTGCCGCTACAAGACGGGCTTGTCGCTGCGCCTGTCGGAACTGGCGATTCTCGTCACCGCGTCGCGCTGGCAGGCGCAGGCCGAGTGGTTCATCCACTATCCGATCGCGATCGATGCAGGCGTGCGCGCCGAAGACGCCGAAGCGATCCGCCTGGGCCAGCCACCCGCGTTCGCCGATGCCGACGACGCGCTCATCTACACATTCGCCACGGAACTGTACGACGCGAAGCGCGTGTCCGATGCGACTTACGCGAAGACCGTCGAGCGCTTCGGCCACGAGGTCACGATCAATCTGGTCGGTTTGCTCGGCTATTACGCGCTGGTCGCGATGACGTTGAACGTATTCGGCATGCGCGCGCAAGGTCAGGATTCGCTGCCATTCGCCGAATAAGCGCCGCGCATCCAATCCAGCAGAACCAGGATCAAACCCAAAAGCAAAGGCTCCGGCGACTGGATCAGTCGGCCGGAGCCTTTGTTGTTTCAACGGCAGCGCGTGATCGTCAGACCACGCACGCGCAGCGGGTTTTAGTTGCCGCGGAACGTCGAGAAGATGCGTTCTTCAACGCTCGGGCGCTTGCCCGATTGCGACGTGCCGGCTTGCACGCCACCGACTTCCGACGATCCTGCCGTCGCGCCGAATTGCGGCTTGGCGGGCGGGTACGCGACGTCGTTCTGGTCGAGCGAGCCGTTTTGCTGTGCAGCGACCAGTTCAGCCTGAACCTGCGCGCGCGACACGGGCGCGTTCGACTGCTGCGCGAACGAAACAGCGGGAACGATCAGAGCCGATGCGACGACCACTGCGGAAATAAGCGATTTCATAATGACCTCCGAGAACATTTGTTGATCGGTTCGGTTTGAACACGCTGTCCGAACCGTTGGATCAGAGTGTATTTCCGCCAGTGGTGATGAAAAAAGAAGCAGATCGGATAAACATTCTTGCGTAGGGTGAAATAATGGTCATGCGCGCCACTTCACGGCAGTGCCACCGATATCCGCCTATGATGAGGTTTCGGTCCACGCCCACGGCTAGTCTGGTGCGGCATGCGTGACGGGTGCCGAGCTGCGGATTCCGGGCGGGACCGGCGCGGCGGGCATCGCGGTTGAGAGCGCGGCGGCACGGACTCGACACAGGAGAGACTAATGAAGCGCAAAGCATCGGCAATCTGGCAGGGCGGTCTGCAAGACGGCAAGGGCTCGATCTCCACCGATAGCGGCGTGCTCAAGGACACGCAGTATTCGTTCTCGACGCGTTTCGAAAATGGCATCGGCACGAATCCGGAAGAACTGATCGCGGCGGCGCATGCGGGATGCTTTTCGATGGCTTTGTCGGCGGAACTCGGCAAGGCGAACATCAAGCCGGAGCGCATCTCGACCACGGCCACCGTCACGCTCGACAAGGACGGCGGCGGCTTTGCGGTCACGGCCTCGCATCTGGACGTGGTCGTGAAGATCCCGGGCGGCGACAAGGCGGCATTCGACAAGGCTGCCGCCGACGCGAAGGCCGGTTGCCCGATCTCGAAGGTTCTCAACGCGACCATCACGATGGATGCGAAGCTCGAAACCTGAGCGCGCATCGCAGGCATCGCTTTCCGCGTTGGCCCGGCCGGCCTGGTCCGTCCGGGCCAAATCGCTTATTCCCGTATCCGTTCCACATCCGCGACGGATGGAGCAGCCATGACAACACAGGCAGACAAGGCGCGGGCGTTTCGCGCGCTTCATGAGGCAAGCGGTCCATTCATCATTCCCAACCCGTGGGACGTCGGCTCGGCGCGCCTGCTGGAGGCACTCGGCTTCAAGGCGCTGGCGACCACCAGCGCCGGCTACGCATTCACGCTCGGCTTGCCGGACAACGCCGTCGGCCGCGCACAGATGATCCGGCATCTCGCCGAACTCGCGCCGTCGACGGATCTGCCCGTCAGCGCAGACCTCGAAAACGGCTTCGGCGACTCGCCGGAAGATGCTGCAGAAACCATTCGCCAGGCCGCCGCCGCGGGTGTCGTCGGTGGTTCGATCGAGGATGCGACGGGCCGCGCCGACGATCCCATTTACGCGCACGACCTCGCCGTCGAGCGGGTGCGCGCAGCCGTGGAAGCGGCGCGCGCGCTGCCGTTTCCGTTCACGCTGACGGCGCGCGCGGAAAACTATCTGGTCGGCCGCGCCGATCTCGCCGATACGATCCGCCGCCTGCAGGCCTTCCAGGAGGCGGGCGCCGACGTGCTGTACGCGCCCGCGCTGAAGACGCGCGAAGACATCGCCGCCGTGGTCAGTTCCGTCGAGCGCCCCGTCAACGTGCTGATGGGCATGGCAGGCATGCCGTTTTCCGTCGACGATCTGGCGGAACTCGGCGTGAAGCGGCTCAGCGTCGGCGGGGCGCTGGCGCGCGCGGCGCTGGGCGCCATGCTGCGCGCCGCCAATGAAATGCTCGGGCAGGGCACGTTCACGTACACCAACGAAGCGGCGTCGATGAAGCAGATCACCGATCTGTTCGCGGCTGTGCGCCAGCCGCGCTGAATCGGACTGAATGGAGTGTTGTTCCGGCGGCCCTGCGAAGGCCGCCGGTTTTTCTTGAATTCTTGAACAGGCAGTCATAAAATTGGTTGCATGACCGACCATCCCGTATCCCGGCGCGCAAGCGCTGCCAAACCGGAATCCGTGTGTCCGCGTGGACGCCCACGCGAATTCGACACCGACGCCGTGCTGGCCGAGGCGAGCAAGGTGTTCTGGCGCAACGGCTTCCACGGCACCTCCGTCGACGATCTGTGCAACGCGACGGGCGTGCTGCGCGGCAGCCTCTACGGCGTGTTCGGCGACAAGCACGGCATCATGATGGCCGCGCTCGACCACTATGCGGAAGGCGCGATTGCGGGCCTTGTCGAGCGCCTGAACGCGAACGTGGCGCCCGAAGTCGCGCTGCGCAATGCGTTGTTGCACCACACGCGTGCCAGTTCGTCGTTGACAGGTTGTTTCATTACCAACAGCACGCTCGAACTGCAGCCAGAAGACGAAGCGCTGCACGCGAAAATCCGCGCAATCCAGCGGCGTGTCGTGACTCTGCTTGCGGCTGCCGTGATCCGCGGCCAGGCGGCGGGCGTTTTCGATAGCGATCTCGATGAAAAGGCGGTCGCCGATTTCCTGCTGTGCATGACGCAAGGCTTGCGCGTGCTCGGCAAATGCCAGCGCAAGGAAGACGAGCTGAAAGCCGTCGTCGATGTCGCCATGCGCGCACTCACCTGAAAATTTTTTTTGTCGATTTTTTGAACGATCAGTCATGAATGAGACATGCATGAAAGCATCGGGCGTGAGCGTGCCGTCCGCAACCGCACAGCCTCCTGGCAAGCCTGAAGCGCAACCGCATCAGCGCTTCGAGCGGCAAGGGCTGGCGTTGACGGTGCTGTTCGTCGGTGCATTTCTCGCGCCGCTCGATTACTTCATCGTCAATCTGGCGCTGCCTGCCATTCACACCGGCCTGAACGCCTCCGACGCGCAATTGCAGCTGATCGTCTCGGCCTATGCCTCGGCCTACGCGGTGCTGCTGATTACGGGTGGACGGCTCGGCGATCTGTTCGGCCGGCGTCGCATGTTTATGGCGGGCATGGCGGGTTTCGTGGTGGCATCGGCGTTGTGCGGCTTTGCGCCGAACGGGCACGTGCTGGTGATCGCGCGGATCGTGCAGGGCATGGCCGCTTCGGTGATGGCGCCGCAAGTGCTCGCGACCGTGCGTGCCGTCGTGCCGCTGCATCAGCAGACGCGCGTGATGGGCTTCTATGGCTTCGTGTTCGGTCTCGCGTCGATCGTCGGGCAACTCGGCGGCGGCGCGTTGATCACGTATCGTCCGTTCGGGCTCGACTGGCGCGCGATCTTCCTGATCAACATTCCCGTCGGCATTCTGGCGTTCATCGGCGCGTGGAAGTTCGTGCCGGAGAATCAGTCGGCCACGCGCGAGAGCGTCGATCTGAAAGGCGTCGCGTTGCTGGCGGTCGTGCTGATGCTGCTGATCTATCCGATGACGCACGGGCGCGAAGCCGGCTGGCCGTGGTGGACCTTCGCGATGTTCGCGCTCGCGGCGCCTGCGCTCGCTGCGTTCATTGCGGTTGAGCGTCAGGTGGAGCGCAGCGGCGGCAGCCCGCTCGTCGATCTGCAACTGTTCCGCAATCCGGCTTTTTCTACGGGACTCGTGCTGGCATTCCTCTTCTACTGCAATAGCGCGTTCTTTCTCACCTATGGCATCTATCTGCAGACAGGCTTGCACTGGACGCCGCTGCAATCCGGCATCGCGATCATGCCGTTCGCGCTGGGCTTCGTCGCCGGGCCGCTGACGTCGCCGGCCGTGGTGAAGCGCATTGGTGGCCATGTGCTGACGCTCGGTTTCTCGATGATGGCGATCGGTTTCTCCGTCACAGGCTGGGAGGCGACGCACGCCACGCTCAGTACGCTGTTCTACGCCGGGCTGCTTTTCGCGGGCGTGGGGCAGGGGCTGGTCTTGCCGTCGATCATGCGCATCGTGCTCGGCGAAGTGGCGCCGGCGAAGGCGGGTCTCGCGTCGGGTGTGGTGACCTCGACGTTGCAGATCGGCTCCGCGTTCGGCACGGCAGCCATCAGTGGCGCGTTCTTCGGTGCGCTGTCGGCGAATGCAACGGCGGCGGGCTACGCATACGCCTTCCAGCGCAGCCTCGCGATCAATGCCGTGCTGATGGTGGTGTGCATCGCGCTCAGCGTGACACTGGTGCGGCATCAACAGCATGCCCATCGACGTGCGATTAAAGCGGCTTAGGGAAAATCCCGAGCGGCTGCATTTTTGTATATCGGCAGAACAAATATACGGCGGTTAATCGCCGATAACGTTTCCAGCGGCTGCGGCAGCTGGAATGCAGCCGACCGCCATTGCGCATCGCAACTGATTTTTTCCGTTCAGCAGTGATGCGCTTATTCACAGATGACGCCGATTATCCCGCTTGCATGGGTTTTTAATCGACGTTTGTGGCCTCGATGTCATCATTATGACAGCCGGTGGTCGGCTGGATTTACGTATACCCTGAATACCAGGCCTAAACGGCAAACTGATGCGTGTTGCGCAACAGCATGGCGCCTTTGCCAGCAAGCAGTTCCAGCGCTAAACAATATCGAACGAACGTTCGACGTATACAGTCATCTATTTCGCTTTTGCTGAAAACGCTTCCAATAAAAATTACTTGCCGACGAAATATTCGATTGTTAATCTTGCCCCCACTCTTATTAATCTGTTGGACCGCGGTGCGTTTATGGCAGTGAATTTTCAGCCAGCCTAATGCTTATAACGGGGACATCCATGCTGACTGCTACTTTCGACGCATTTGATACGACACAAACGCCGCAAATCAATGTTGGGGATGTGGTGACGCTGAAGGCGGGCGGCCCCCGCATGACCGTGACTTATATTGGCGCGCTTGCCCGCCAGGCGGGTGAATGGCTGGTGTGCCAATGGTTCGATGATCACGGTGAATTGCGCCAGGAAACTTTCTCGCACGAAGAGGTGCGGGTGCAGCCGCGTTCGATTCCGGCCGGATCCGTGCATCAGCACAGATTTGCGAGGTTTGTCGCTCGCTGAGCGGGTGTTTCCGTCGCTGTTATTCGCGATCTGACTTCGTGAAGCAGCAAGTCATATCGCGAATGCCTGCGACAACCCCAATCTGAATACCCAGGCGCGGGCCGTCGGCTCGCGCTTGTCATTTAGCGCCGTGCTTCCGTCGCCATTCTCACGGCAAGGCCTGCCAGCACGGTGCCCATCATCCAGCGCTGCACGACGAGCCATGTTGGCTTGCGCGCCAGAAACACGGCAATCGAGCCCGCCGTCATCGCGACCGTCGAATTGACGGAAATGCTCAATGCGATCTGCACCGCGCCAAAAATCAGCGACTGGCTCAGCACGCTACCGTGCTGCGGATCGATAAACTGCGGCAGCAGCGATAAATACAGCACGGCGATTTTCGGATTCAACAGGTTGGTGACGAATCCCATCGTGAAGAGCTTGCGCGGACTGTCGACAGGCAGATCGCGCACCTGAAACGGCGAGCGCCCACCCGGCTTCACGGCTTGCCACGCGAGATACAACAGATACAGCGCACCGCCGAACCGCAACGCGTCGTACGCGAACGGCACAGCGAGCAGCAACGCAGTAATGCCAAACGCCGCGCAGAACATATAGAACACAAAGCCAAGCGCGACACCGCCAAGCGAAATCAGACCCGCCGTGCGGCCCTGACAGATCGAGCGTGAAACCAGATAGACCATGTTCGGCCCTGGCGTGAGCGCCATGCCGAGCGCGACGAGCGCGAATGCAATGAGATGCGGGAAGGAGGGCATTGCGTGAGCTCCGTGGAAGGACAACCGGTCGAAGGATCGCTGCAAGGCCCAGGCGCGCGGCGTGACGGGAATGACATCGGAATGAAATCGACACCCGGACTGAAACCCAGGTATCCCGGTTCGCGTTCCCCGGTGGTGATCCACCTCGATTGAGCGCCAGTCGCGCGAACCCGTTCATTGTTTCGCGTGATGCTGGCGCCTGCCAGAGACAGAAGCGTCCTCAGCCGTCGATACACTTGAGCGCCAACGCTGCCGTCCGCGCCACGAACTAGCCGCGACCCGCGACAAGCTCAGTTGCGCAACGGCCGGAAGAAGCGCCGGATCTCTTCGGCCAGCAACGCGGGTTGTTCCATCGCAGCGAAGTGGCCGCCGCGCGGCATGTCGGCGAATTGCGCGAGGTTGAACACGCGCTCGATCCACGAACGCGGCGGCTGGCTGATCTCCTTCGGAAAGCGCGCAAAGCCGAGCGGCGGCGTCACGCGCTGGCCCGGCTCGAAGCGCAATGGCCGCGCGCGCGTTTCGGCATAGAGCCGCATCGACGAGCCGATCGTCTGCGTGTGCCAGTACAGCGAGAGATCGGTCAGCAGCTGGTCCTTCGAGAAAACGCGCTCGATGTCGCCATCGCAATCGCTCCACGCACGGAATTTTTCGACGATCCACGCGGCCAGTCCTGCAGGCGAATCGTTCAATGCGACTGCCGCCGTATTGGGTTTGGTCGCGTGCATGTGCGCATAGGCGCCTTCGGCATCGGCGAATACGGCTTTCGATGCCAGAAAATCCTGTTCTTCCTGCGTGATGGCGGGATCGCCGGGCGCGATGCCCGGTGCGTACGAACTGGGCAGGAAGTTGAGATGAATGCCGTCGACATGTTGCGCATGGTGCGTGGCCAGCGCGATCGACACGGCTGCGCCGAGATCGCCGCCTTGGGCGCCGAAGCGTTCATAGCCGAGTCCGCGCATCAGTTCGACCCATAAATCGGCGATGGAAAACACCGACATTCCGGGCTTCGACGGGCGCTCCGAAAAACCATAACCGGGCATCGACGGCACCACGACGTCGAATGAATCGGCAGGATCTGCGCCAAACGAGGCCGGGTCGCATAACTGCGGCAGGAGTTCGCTGAATTCGATGAACGAGCCAGGCCAGCCGTGTGTGATGACGAGCGGGTAGGGCTTCGGACCCATGCCGCGCGCGTGCACGAAATGCACGGCGAGGTCGCCCGTCTGCGCGATGAACTGCGGCGCCTGATTGAGGCGCGCTTCGGCTGCGCGCCAGTCGTACGCGCCCGCCCAGTAATCGACGAGATCGCGCAGATAATTCAGGTCGGTGCCGAGCGCCCACGGCGCACTGTCGAATGGATCGGGCCAGCGCGTTTGCGCGAGCCGCGTCTTCAGCGCGGCCAGCTCGAAGTCGGGAATCGAAATCTGGAACGGCGTGATCTGCATCGGATGTGTCCTTTGCGGTAGAGCGGCAAGCCTCGCGGCGAGCGATGTCATGCACAGCGCCGATAAACGGCGCCCCTGACGGCGTTATTTAGCCGAGCGATCGCGCGATTGACGCAACTGCACGCGCTCGCCGAGCCGTTTGGTGAACGCCCGCATGCTGATGATGCGCCGCGAGCGCACCACTTCACCTTCCAGATTGACGGGCGGATTCGGCTGCCATGCCCAGTACAGCGCAACCAGCCAGCCGAACACCGTCCAGCCAAGACACGCGTTGAACAGCGCAATGGTCAGCATGTCGTAGCGCTTGCGGCGGTCGGCGATGATCGACGGTAGAAAGTACAGCGCCAGCGCGGCCACCGTCGCGACGCCCTGCATCATCATCTCTTTGTTCATCGAGCCTCCCCTTGGCGCAGCGTGATCCGCGGTGTTATCCCGTCATTGTCGCGCGAACGGGCATTGCGCGCTCGGCGCTGAAGGGCGATTGCAAGGCGACGCGTCAAGCTGATCGTAAGCCAGCCGGCAGGCGCGGCCGCACGAGCGTGCCGCATGGTTCCTACGAATTCGGCAACGCGGCCACGAGGGTCTATCATGTGCGTTTCGACTGCACCGGATATGGCAATCATGATCTCCGACGATACCCAACAGGCTCAAACGCTCAATCACGACACACTGCGCGAATTCGTCGATCGCAAATGGAACGATGAGATCGTGCCGGCGCTCACCGACTATATCGCCGTGCCCGCGAAGAGTCCGGCTTTCGACGCCGATTGGGAAAAGCACGGCTACATCGAGCGCGTGATCACGGAAGCCGCGAAGTGGGCCGAGCAGCAGCCGGTGCGCGGACTGAAGCTGGAAATCGTCCGCCTGCCGGGCCGCACGCCGGTGATTTTCTTCGAATCGCCCGCCACGCGCTCGGGCAGCACGGACACCATCGTGCTGTACGGCCACCTCGACAAACAGCCGGAATTCGACGGCTGGCGCAACGACCTCGGCCCGTGGACGCCGAAGTTCGAAGACGGCAAGCTCTACGGCCGCGGCGGCGCGGACGACGGCTACGCCATCTACGCGAGCCTCACGGCGATCGCGGCACTCGACGCGCAGGGCATCGAGCGCCCGCGCTGCGTCGGCCTGATCGAAACCTGCGAAGAGTCGGGCAGCTACGATCTGCTGCCGTATGTCGATGCATTGCGCGAGCGGCTCGGCAAGGTTGGCCTCGTCGTGTGCCTCGATTCGGGCGCGGGTAATTATGACCAGCTGTGGCTCACCACGTCGCTGCGCGGGCTGGTATCGGGCGATCTGGAAGTGCAGGTGCTCGACGAAGGCATTCACTCGGGCGGCTACGGCGGCATCGCGCCGTCGAGCTTCCGCATCATGCGGCAGATGTTCGAGCGTCTCGAAGACGCCGCCGACGGCACGCTGCTGCCGAAGGGGTTCCATTGCCCGATCCCGCTCGACCGTCTCGACGAAGCCGAAGCGACCGCAAAGATTCTCGGCGACGACGTGTGGAAAAAACTGCCGTGGGCCTGCGGCCAGGACGGCGGCCCCGTGCTGCCGACCACCACCGATCCCAAGGAAGCGCTGCTCAACTCGACGTGGCGTCCGTCGCTGTCGGTGACGGGCGCGGCGGGTCTGCCGTCGCTCGCCGATGCCGGCAACGTGCTGCGTCCGCGTACTGCGTTCAAGCTGTCGCTGCGTCTGCCGCCGCTGGTCGACGCCGAAAAGGCCGTGCAGCAGATGAAGTCGCTGCTGGAATTCGATCCGCCGTACAACGCCAAGGTCACGTTCAAGCCGGACGCGGGCGCCGCGACGGGCTGGAATGCGCCGGAACTCGCGCCGTGGCTCGGCACGGCACTGAACGACGCCTCGCGCCAGCACTTCGGCGCAGACGTTGCGTTCATCGGGCAGGGCGGCACGATCCCGCTGATGAACGTGCTGAAGGCGGGCTTCCCGACCTCGCAGTTCATGGTGTGCGGCGTGCTCGGTCCGAAGTCGAATGCGCATGGCCCGAACGAGTTCCTGCACGTGCCGTACGGCAAGAAACTGACGGCCGCCGTCGCTGAGGTGATCGCTTCGGCACCTTGATGTTGTTCACGCGCCGTCTGCATTGAAGCGCTTTGCACGGGAGAGGCCGGATGGCTTCTCCCGCTGTCTATCTGCTGGTTTCCTGCTGGGTTTCTGCTGTTTCTTCGCGGTCTATCCGCTGTCCAATCGCTTTCCTTGACGAGCCATCATCGAATGAACGACACGCGCACGCCTGCTCTCCGTATCCCCGCCGCTCAACTGCACGAGTATGTGCGCGCCATCTGGCTGCAAGCGGGCAGTTCGCCGCGTGAGGCTCAACTCGTCGCCGATCACCTCGTCGCGGCCAATCTCACGGGACACGATTCGCATGGCGTCGGCATGATTCCGCGCTATGTCGATTCGCTGCGTGACGGTCAGCTGAAGCTCAATACGCAGGCGAGCGTGGTGAAGGATGTCGGCGCGGTGCTCACCATCGACGGCAACAAGGGCTTCGGCCAGGTCGTCGCGCATGAAGCGATGGAACTCGGCATCGAGCGCGCGAAGAAACTCGGCGTGTGCGCTGTCGCGCTGCGCAACGCGCATCACATCGGCCGCATCGGGCATTGGGCCGAGCAGTGCGCGAAGGCGGGTTTCGCGTCGTTCCACTTCGTCAACGTGGCGGGCGATCCACTCGTGGCGCCGTTCGGCGGCGCCGACCGGCGTATCGGCACCAATCCGTTCTGCGCGGCTTTTCCGCGTGAAGGCAAGGCGCCGCTCGTGCTCGACTTCGCGACCAGCGCCATCGCGTATGGCAAGGCGCGCGTGGCGTACAACCAGGGCAAGCCGACGCCGCCCGGCGCGCTGATCGACCACGCCGGCAATCCGACCATCGAACCGAAGGTGATGATGGAAGAACCGTTCGGCGCATTGATGCCCGTAGGCGGGCAGGCGGGCGGCCACAAGGGCTTTGGCCTCGCGGCGATGTGCGAGATCTTCGGCGGCGCGTTGTCGGGCGGCTACACGACGCACACCGACACGCTGCAAAAGACCAACGCGATCATCAACTGCATGGTGTCGGTGATCGCCGATCCCGCCGCCTTCGACGCACCGAATGCCGAGGCCGAAGCCGATGCGTTCATCGACTGGGTGAAAGCGTCGCCGCTCGCAGCGGGCGCGGAACGCATCTATGCGCCCGGCGAGCCGGAACGTGCGACGCGCGCGGAGCGCGAAGCCAACGGCATTCCCGTCGATCCGCAAACGTGGCGGCAGATCCGCGAAGCCGCGCTCGCAGCAGGATTGCCGCAGCAAGCCGCCGATGACTGGTCGGCACACCTGCGCTAGGCCGCCAGATATAGCGACGGCACAGACCGTTGCATCCACATCGAAATCCACGTTTCGACATCGGCGCGTCACACGCTGCGAGAGCGGGGCGCGCGCAGCCATCCAGTTCACATTGACCCGAAAGCGGCGATTCCGCCAATTTGCCGCTTTTCGCCCAAAATCCACAAAGAATGCAATCGGAATAGGCGTCGATTGCGTTAAAACGTTTGCTGATCGTTTGCCGGTCAATTCGACCGAAATTAAAACCAATCTTCTAATTACTGCTTTGTTCCCTCTGTAAAGCGACGCGCAGAACAAGCGTTTGAAGTTTTGCTTCGGGAGGCAATCGTTTGCGCAACCCGCTCCTGGCAAGAAGCCCGTCCAGTGGGCGTTGCCAAAGTTATGACGAACTGCATTCTTCTGTACGTTAGCCCCCCCCAGCGGATTCTGGTCTGTTTTAGGCTCGCAATGCTTCACCGAAGTATTCCAACTTTAAAAGGACCGTTCAAAATGAATCTGCAAAGCCACCACGCCTGCCGTCCGTTCCTCGAAGCTGGCAAGCTGTCGCAAATCGCCGCGTATTACGAAGAAGAGCGCAACATCATGTGGATGATGTTGCGTGCTCAACCGCGTCCGTGCTTCAACCTCGAACTGGTGCATGACATTCTCGAACTCGCGCGCGCCGCGCAAGAGTCCGGCGTGCGCATCGATTTCTGGGTGACAGGCTCGGTAATTCCGACGATGTTCAACGTCGGCGGCGACCTGAGCTTTTTCGCCGACGCGATCCGCAGCGGCCGGCGCCAGGAACTGATGGCGTATGCGCGTGCCTGTGTGGATTGCGTGCATGCTGCTGCACGTGGTTTCGACACCGGCGCGATTTCGATTGCGATGGTCGAGGGCGCGGCGCTCGGCGGCGGTTTCGAAGCCGCGCTCGCGCATCATTTCGTGCTCGCGCAGAACGACGCGCGCATGGGCTTCCCTGAAATCGCCTTCAACCTGTTCCCCGGCATGGGCGGCTACTCGCTCGTGGCGCGCAAGGCGGGCATGCGTCTCGCGGAAGAGCTGATCGGCGGCGGCGAATCGCATACGGCCGAGTGGTACGAAAGCCGTGGCCTCGTCGACCAGCTGTTCGAACCGGGCGATGCCTATGTCGCGACCCGCACTTTCATCGATACGTTGCGCCCCAAGCTCAACGGCATCCGTGCGATGGTGCGGGCGCGCCAGCGCGTGCTGCAGCTGTCGCGCGCGGAACTGATGGAAATCACGGAAGACTGGGTGCAGGCCGCGTTCACGATCGAAGAGAAGGATCTGGCGTTCATGGAACGCCTCGTGATGCTGCAGACCCGCCGCTCGGGTAATCTGCGTACTGCCGCTATCAACGTTGCGTGAAGAGAGAAGGTAGTCTGATTGGCAGAACGCCCCCGCGCCCTGGAAATACTCGCGCTCCGTCTGCACCCGTCAGGAATTCACGCAATGTTCAGCATGGCGTCAACATCGCTTCAACGGTAACAGGCAATAAATAGGCAACACGCAGCATGCAATCTGCAGTAAGCAATCGCACCAGCAGTCGTCAGGCAGGAGATCTCTCAGGTCGAGCGAACTTTTCGGGGGTTCAGGCGATCAACCGGATCTTCTGCCTGTCATGCAGCCAGCGTTCGAATTCGGCTGCAGGCATGGGTTTGCCGTACAGATAACCCTGTACGTATTCAACGCCCAGTCCCTTCATGAACAGTTCTTCCGATTCCGTTTCCATCCCTTCCGCCACCACCTTCAGCTGCAGCGCCTGCGCGACGGCCACCATCGAGCGCACCAGCGCCTGAGACTTCCTGTCGGCATTGATCGAACTCACGAAACTGCGATCCAGCTTGATCACGTCGAGCGGAATGCGCCCGAGTTGCGACAGCGAAGAATAGCCGGTGCCGAAATCGTCCAGATGAACCTGCGCGCCGAGATCGCGGAATTGCGTGATGAGATCGATGGCGGCGGCCTCGTCTTCGATCAGGCAGCTTTCCGTCAATTCGATATCGAGCAGGCAGGGATCGAGGTGCGCGCGCTCCAGCGCCTCGCTGAAATGCGTCACGACAGCCGTATCCACCAGTTGTCGCGCCGACACGTTGAGCGCCACCCGCAGCGACAGCCCGCGCGCCTTCCATTGCGCGGCCTGTTCGGCCGCCGTCTGCATCACCCAGCGGCCCAGCGGCCCGATCAGCCCTGACTCTTCCGCGTAACGGATGAAGGCGGCGGGCATGATCTGCCCGCGCTCCGGCGAATTCCAGCGCACCAGCGCCTCGACACCGTAGACGGTGCCCGTGGCCAGCGACAGCTTGGGCTGATAGTGCAGCGTCAGCTGGCCTTCTTCGAGCCCGCGCCGCAGGTTGGTGTCGAGCCACATGTACTCGGCGACCTTGCGGTTCATCTCCGGCGAGAACACGCGATAGGTGCGCTTGCCGTCGTCCTTGGCGACGTACATGGCCGTATCGGCGGCACGGATCAGCGCTTCGAGGCTGTCGCCGTGTTCGGGGAACATCGCGATGCCGATCGAGCAGCCGGTGTAGACCTCCACCAGCCCAAGGCTGAACGGCACGCGCAGGCGCTCCAGAATGCGCTGCGCCATTGCCTCCATCGACGCCACGGAAGCCACCGGCGACAGCACGATGAACTCGTCGCCGCCCAGGCGAGCGAGGGTGTCTTCGTCGGCGAGGCACTCGCGCACGGCCGCCGACACATCCTGGATCAGCCGGTCGCCGAACACGTGGCCGTAGTGGTCGTTGACCTTCTTGAAGTTGTCGAGATCGAGAAACAGGATGCCGACGGATTCACCCGCTGCCGCGCCGGCAATCGCCGCGCGCGTCTTGTCGTGGATCGCGTTGCGGTTGGGCAGACCCGTGAGGGAATCGGTGTTCGCCAGTTCGGACAGACGATCCTTCGCGCGCCTTTCTTCCGTGATGTCGGTGCCCGAGCAGATCAGGAACTGTTCGTCGACGCCGCTGCCGCTCATCACGAACTTGTTGCGAAACAGAAAGAGCCGTTCGCCCTGCACGGTGCGCACGCGGCGCTCGACTTCATACGCGACGCCCTGGTTGAAGAAGCCCGAGATGTTGTGACTCGATGCCGCGCCCGCTTCCGACGACATGAAAAGCGCCCACACGCTGCGCCCGACCACGTCTTCTTCGCGCATGCCAGTGAGTTCTTCGGCGAGCCGGTTGAAGCGCTGGATGCGGCCGTTCTTGTCGACGATCACGACCACGGAATTGACTTCCGACACGACCTGCTCGGCAAACGACAGACCATGCACGAGATCGCGCGCGACCGATTCCGTGTCTTCGTACGCCGACGCCGTGCCCGCCCAGGTGCTGCTGTTGAGTTTCTTGCCGACCAGATGCAGACGCAATGATTCGCCGCACAGGCGCACGTCCATGGTCAGGTGCGAGGTGATACCCGAGAGCTTGCGGATCTGCGCGGCCTGCGCGCCCGACAGCGCGATGGCGACCGTGGCCGCATCGTCGTCTGTCTCGGGCGTCAGTTCGAGCGCATTGCTGTCGCTCGACAGCCGCCAGCAGGGGCTGCTCGTTCCGAATCGGGCGAAAAGCACCTGATCGTGTTGGTCGTCGTTCATTAGGGGTCCCCGGGCAAAAATTGCCTCCAGTCGAGCTCCGAATACGAGTACAGCACGCGGCGGCGAAGGTCTTATTGACTGATTGCTTCATTGTAACGAAGCGGCCGGGCCTGCGGCTCCGAATTGATTAACGACCTTTGAATCACCTTTCTTTAACCACAAAGCATAGAAATAAATGATGCATGATGGGGATCGGTTCCGCAAACGTTGACGCGCGATTGCGCACGTCCGTGCTACATGCCATGCTCGCGTGGCGATATAAAAAGCGCGACGGCAGACCAGACCGGTTGTCCACCTTTCCGAGGAGGGAGACATGAGCACGCTGTCGTCAGTTCGTCGCAGGGCTATCGCGGCCCATCTTCAATCAGGCGCCGTTCCTTTCGATCCATTTCCATGCGCGGCGCGTTCGTACGCACCGTATCAGCGCAAGCGACGCGTCGCGTGCGCTGTCGCACTGGCAGGCTTCACGCTGTTGACGGGTATCGCGCGCGTGGCGAGCGCCGATACGCAAGTCGGCGGCCCCTTGCCGCCGCCACCCGATCAACTCTATGGCGACCTGTTCGTCGCCGTGCAGACCCAGCAGATCTACCCGGACCAGAAGACCTTCGTGGACGCGCTGCCGAAAGCCGATCCCGCCACCATCCTGCAAGCCTACGAGACACAGAAGAACCATCCCAATTTCTCGCTGGCGAGTTTCGTCGACCAGTACTTCACACCGCCGTCCGAGCCGGTGATCACGCCGCCGCCGAACCAGTCGTTGCGCGATCACATCAACTGGCTGTGGCCCGAACTGACGCGCACGACGACGAGCGCGCCGTCATACAGTTCGCTGATTCCGATGCCCAAGCCCTATGTGGTGCCCGGCGGGCGTTTCCGCGAGGGCTATTACTGGGACACCTATTTCACGATGCTCGGGTTGCAGGAGTCGGGAAACGAAGATCTCGTCGACAACATGCTCGATAACTTCGCGTACATGATCGACACGTACGGCCACATTCCGAACGGCAATCGCACCTACTATCTGAGCCGTTCGCAGCCGCCGTTCTTCTCGTACATGGTCGAGCTGGCGGCGAAGGTCGAGGGCGGGCGGGTGTATCAGAAGTATTTGCCGCAGATGCGCAAGGAATACGCGTACTGGATGCAGGGCGCGTCGACCACGAAGCCGGGTGAAGCGACGCGCAACGTCGTCGTGCTGCCGGACAGGACGGTGCTCAACCGATACTGGGACGCGCTCGACACGCCGCGCGACGAATCGTATCTGGAGGACATACAGACCGCGCAGCAGGCAACGGGGCGCGCGCCGAACGAGGTGTATCGCGATCTGCGCGCCACGGCGGAGAGCGGCTGGGATTTCAGTTCGCGCTGGTTCGGCGACAACATGAATCTGACGACCGTTCGTACTACTGCGATCATTCCTGTCGATCTGAACAGCCTGATGTTTCATCTGGAGACGACGATTGCGCGCGGCTGCTCCGAGGCGCGGGATTTTGGCTGCGTGGTGCAGTTCATCGGCAAGGCGGCGAAACGTGCCGAGGGGATCAACCGGTATTTGTGGAACAGCAAGGGTTACTACGGCGATTACGACTGGAAGCTCGCGAAGTCGCGCGACAACCAGACCCCGGCGATGCTGTATCCGCTGTTCGCGGGCGCGGCGTGGCCTGATCGGGCGCAGAAGACGGCGAATGTCGTCGCGGGGGTGTTGTTGAAGCCGGGTGGATTGACTACGTCGACGTACGACACGACCCAGCAGTGGGATGCACCGAATGGCTGGGCGCCGTTGCACTGGATCGCGATCGAAGGTTTACGGCGGTATGGACGCGCGGATCTCGCGCAGCAGATTGGGACGCGGTTTCTTGCCGATGTGAAGAATGTTTATGGCAAGGAGCAGAAGCTGGTTGAGAAGTATGTGGTGGAGGGTTCCGGGACGGGAGGTGGTGGTGGGGGTGAGTATCCTTTGCAGGATGGGTTTGGGTGGACTAATGGTGTTACTTTGAAGTTGTTGGATCTTTATGCTCCTGGGGAGTGAGCTGGTTTTGGTTTTGGTTTTGCTTTTTGCTTTTGATTTCGCTGGCATCCGCGATTCGGTGTCAGTACTTCATGCGTCGCCCCTGTGCGGGGCAGCACCTACTTTTCTTTGCCGCGGCAAAGAAAAGTAGGCAAAA
>NZ_QBUY01000061.1 GCF_003121405.1 Paraburkholderia sp. C35
CGCAGGGGGATGGGAACAGGCGCGGCGACGGGATGAAGAACGGTGTCGTTCATTTGCAGAGATCTCCTGGGGTTTCGCGCCCCGAAAGCGATTGAGAAAGTGGCACAAAAGTGGGTCTGGCTTTCGGCTTCCCTTCATGCCGTTTACAGTGGCGCGACCGCGCCGGAATCGCACCGGCTTCCACACATCGTACGGCGAGGATTCTACCCGCGAAACAGTCATCAGAGAACGCATCAGGTACCCTGTGCCGGAACGCAGCGCCCAAATCGCCGCAATCTGCGCGACCTCATCGCAACGACGAAGCAGGATGGGATTAGACTGTCGTCTATAGCCATAGCGGGAAGCCGGTGTGATTCCGGCGCGGTCGCGCCACTGTGTCTGGTCAATATCGATGATTGGCCAGGAGCCAGACCTTGCTATTGCTCTTCCCTACCTTGCACCGGGGCGCGTAACCCCAGAGGAGCCTGCTCATGCGTATTCACTTCGTTCGCGGTTTTACCGTTGACGCCAGACTTCTGCCTGAATGGCGATCTGAACAAGGTCGCTTCCCGCGCGCTTTGCCAGACGCGACGTAATCCGTCTTTACTGTGATCGGCTCAGGTTCGATGTCTCGCTGAACTGCGCGACGGGATACAGCACGCGCGCCATTTCATCTGACGTAGCAGACACGCGCCGCAGACCGACACGTCCTCGAACGCGTTCGCGGGAGCAAGCATGAGTCAGCGGATACTCAGAACGACCATTGGCGGTCTTCCTGCGCGGGTCAGCATGGGCTGGAGCCGCGCAGGGCAGTCGCACAGGATGGTCATTCAGATCGGATCGGAGGAGAGCGAGCCGCTGTTCATGGACGAGCGTCCGGCGCGCAAGGAAGTGCTCGGCTATTTCAGTGAGATGGCCCGCGCCTTTGGGATCGAACTACCTGAGCCGATGGTTGCTACGCTCATGACCGACGAGATTCTCGATATCGGCGACAACAACATTTCATGGTTCGACGTTCGCGAAGATGCGCAGTCGACCGATCAAGGCGGAGTGGATTCTTGAAACGGATATTGATCATCGGCATTGGTGCTGGCAACCCCGAGTACGTGACGATCCAGGCAGTCAATGCGCTCAATCAGGTCGACGTATTCTTCGTGATGGACAAGGGGCTGTCGAAGGAGAAGCTCGTCGCATTACGCAAGGAAATTATCGAGCGGTATGTAAAGGACAGGGCTTACCGGATCGTGGAGGCGGCAAGTCCCGAGCGAAAGCGCGATGGACAGGACTATGTCGCAACGGTACAGGAGCTGAATCTCGACAAGCAGCTCGTGTTCGAGCGCCTGATATCGGATGAGCTTTCCGATGGTGAGTGCGGCGCCTTTCTGGTGTGGGGCGATCCATCGTTGTACGACAGCACGATGCGGATCATTGGCGCGATAGCGCGCAGCGGCCGTCACGAATTCGAATACGAGGTCATTCCGGGTATCAGCAGCGTGCAGGCGCTGGCGGCGAAGCATCGCGTCGCGCTCAATGCGATCGGCCAGTCCGTCGAGATTACGAACGGCAGAACGATCGCAGAGGGTTTCCCGAACAACGTGGATAGCGTCGTTGTGATGCTCGACGCGCAGAATGCCTTCCGGCAGCTCTGTGATGAGGACCTCGACATTTACTGGGGCGCCTACGTCGGCACGCCAGACGAGATTCTTCTCGCGGGCAAGCTTCGTGAAGTGGTGGACGACATCGAGCGTATCCGGGCCGATGCGCGCCAGCGCAACGGCTGGATCATGGATACGTATCTGCTGAAACGGCGAGGCGAAACGGAGGAGTAGCCGTGAGCGAGCCTCTTCCATGAACGGTCGTTGGAGCCGCGATGAAAAAGGCCGCCCGCAGGCGGCCTTCGATTCGCTGCGGCCAGGAGAACCGCAACGATCAGACCGACTGGCGCAGGGTTTTAGCAGCCGCCACCATATTGGTCAGCGCGGGCAACACTTCCGCCCACTGGCGCGTCTTCAGGCCGCAATCCGGATTCACCCACAGACGCTCCGCCGGAATGCGCTCGGCCGCTTTCTTCATCAGGTTCACGATGTGTTCCTGGCTAGGAATGTTCGGCGAGTGAATGTCGTACACGCCTGGCCCGATCTCATTCGGATACTTGAAGTCATCGAACGCGTCGAGCAGTTCCATATCGGAGCGCGATGTCTCGATCGTGATCACGTCGGCATCCATATCGGCGATCGACGCAATGATGTCGTTGAACTCCGAATAGCACATATGGGTGTGGATCTGCGTGTCGTCCCGCACGCCGTTGGCCGTGATACGGAACGATTCCACCGCCCAGCGCAGGTATTCAGCCCATTGCGCACGGCGCAGCGGCAGACCTTCGCGCAGCGCCGCTTCGTCGATCTGGATGATGCGCACGCCGGCCTTTTCCAGGTCCAGCACTTCCTGCCGGATTGCCAGGGCGAGCTGGTAGCACGATACCGAGCGAGGCTGGTCATCGCGCACGAACGACCAGTTCAGGATCGTGACGGGGCCCGTCAGCATGCCCTTCATCGGCTTCGCGGTTTGCGACTGTGCGTATTTGATCCATTCGACCGTCATTGCCTTCGGACGGCTGATGTCGCCGAACAGGATAGGCGGCTTCACGCAGCGCGAACCATACGACTGCACCCAGCCGAACTGGCTGAACGCGTAGCCATCGAGTTGCTCGCCGAAGTATTCGACCATGTCGTTACGCTCCGCTTCGCCGTGCACCAGCACGTCGAGGCCGAGCGCTTCCTGTTCCTTCACGGCGCGCGTGATTTCCTGCTCCATCGCGGCCTTGTAGCCGGCCTGATCGATTTCGCCTGCCTTGAACTGGCTGCGCGCATGGCGGATTTCAGCCGTCTGCGGGAAGGAGCCGATCGTGGTGGTCGGGAACGCAGGCAGATTCAGGATCGCCGATTGCTTTTCCGCGCGCTGCGCGTAGGCGCTTGCGCGTTTGCCGAGGGACGCGTCGATCTTCGCAAGCGCAGCCTTCACAGCCGGGTTGTTCACGCGCGGCGATGCGCGGCGGCTCGCGATAGCGTTCGCGTTAGCAGCGAGTGCTTCCGCAACCGAGTCGCGACCGTTGTTCCGCGCGCCCGCCAGCACGGAGAGTTCGTCGAGGTTTTGCAGCGCGAAGGCGAGCCACGATTTGATCTCGGCGTCGAGCTTCTGTTCGCTGTTCAGATCGACGGGCGTATGCAGCAGCGAGCACGACGGCGCGATCCACAGACGATCGCCGAGCGCGCGGCGCAGCGGTTCCAGCCAGTCGAGTGCAGCCGTGAGATCGGTCTTCCAGATGTTGCGGCCATTGATTGCGCCGACCGACACCACCGTCGTCGCCGGCAGTTGCGCGACAGCCTTGACGATTTCATCGCGAGCGTTGATCGCATCGATATGCAGGCCATCGACAGGCAGCTTGCACGCGAGTTCGAGATTGTCTTGCAGCTGACCGAAGTAGGTCGCGAGCAGCAGCTTCACGCGACGCTCGGACAGCGCTTCATATGCGGTACGGAATGCCTGACGCCACGCCGCGTCGAGTTCCGTCACGAGCACGGGTTCATCGATCTGTACCCATTCGATGCCCTGCGCCGTGAAGTAATCGAGCAGCGCCGCGTAGGCGGGCAGCAGGCGCGGCAGCAGGGCGAGCCTGTCGGATTCGTCCTTCGCCTTGCCGAGCCACAGATACGTGACGGGGCCGATGATCACTGGCTTGGCTTTTACGCCCAGCGTGCGCGCTTGCGTCAACTGTTCGAGCAGTCGCGACGGATCGAGCGAGAAGTTCGTGTTCGCATCGAACTCGGGGACGATGTAGTGATAATTCGTATCGAACCACTTCGTCATTTCACCCGCGGCGACACCGCCGCAGCATGCGCTGTGATCGTCCGCACCTTGAGCCGAGCGTCCCCGCGCGACGCGGAAATAGTTGTCGAGCGTATCACCATGAAACCCACGCACGCGTTCCGGCAAATTGCCGAGCGTGAAGCTCATATCAAGCACCTGATCGTAGAACGCGAAATCACCAAGGGGCGCGAAATCAAGGCGCGCCTGCTCCTTCCAGTGACGCTCGCGAAGCTGCGCACCAACCGCCTTCAGCTCGTCACGCGACGACTCGTTCTTCCAGTACTTTTCGAGTGCGAACTTCAGCTCACGCCTGGCGCCGATGCGCGGAAAACCCAGGTTATGCGTAGTGACCATGGTTTCGTTTGCCGTCCATAGGAAAGTAGCTAAAGGCGATGATAGAATCTCTCCTGCATGAATAAAAATGTATTTATTTCATGCAAACATTAATTTCGTTCATGGAGTGAGAAATGCTGGAGCGCAGTCATCTGATGGTCGTGCGTGAAGTCGAGCGGCAAGGCTCGCTGACGGCGGCCGCTGATACGCTCAATCTCACGCAGTCGGCGCTAAGCCATGCAGTGAAGAAACTGGAGCAGCAACTGGGCACGCCGATATGGACGCGCGAGGGCCGTTCGATGCGGCTCACGCAGGCAGGCCAGTATCTGTTGGGTCTTGCGAACCGGATGCTGCCGCAGTTCGAACTGGCAGAGGAGCGCATGAAGCAGTACGCGCAAGGTGAGCGCGGCACGCTGCGCATCGGCATGGAGTGTGCACCGTGTTACCAGTGGCTGCTGAAGGTGGTATCGCCGTATCTCGAACGCTGGCCTGATGTCGATGTCGACGTGAAGCAGCGGTTCCAGTTCGGCGGCATTGGCGCGCTCATTGGCTACGAGATCGACGTGCTGGTGACGCCTGACCCGCTCAAGAAGCCTGAATTGCACTTTCACCCTGTGTTCGACTATGAGCAGGTGCTGGTCGTCGGCGATGACCACGCGTTAGCGGGTGAAGCGTACGTCACGCCTGACCAGATCGCGAAGGAAGTGCTGATCACCTATCCGGTCGAAACCGACCGGCTCGATATCTACACGCAGTTCCTGACGCCTGCGCAAGTGGTGCCGAGGCGCCACAAGGTGATCGAGACGACCGACATCATGCTGCAAATGGTGGCGAGCGGCCGCGGCGTGGCCGCGCTGCCACGCTGGCTCGCAGAAGAGTACGCGGGCTGGATGCCACTTACGCCGGTGCAACTCGGCAAGAAAGGCATTGCGAAGCAGATCTTTCTCGGCACACGCAAAGCCGACGACGAAATCGAATATCTGGCCGCATTCGTGAAGACTGCGCGCGAGTCGAAGTGGGCGGAAGCGAAGATGCGGGCCTAGTGTTGCGTCGATGCATGAACAAAACGAGTCGTTCGATAAAACATACCATTTCATCTCGAACGGCGGACCAGGTACTACAGGAAGACCGACTATGACAGTCTCAAACGAACGCAAATCTCTGCCTCTGCCGGGCGGCCATCAGAAGGTTTTGCTGCATTCTTGCTGCGCGCCGTGTTCTGGCGAAGTGATGGAAGCGATGGTGGCCTCGGGGATCGATTTCACGATCTTCTTCTATAACCCGAACATTCATCCGCGCAAGGAATACGACTTGCGCAAGGATGAAAACATCCGCTTCGCCGAGAAGTTCGGCATCCCGTTCGTGGATGCCGACTACGACCGTGATAACTGGTTTGCGCGCGCTCGCGGTATGGAAAACGAACCTGAGCGCGGCATTCGATGCACGATGTGCTTCGATATGCGTTTCGAGCGCACCGCGTTGTATGCGCACGAGCATGGCTTTCCGGTGATCACCAGTTCGCTCGGCATTTCGCGCTGGAAGAACATGCAGCAGATCAACGATTGCGGCATACGTGCGGCTTCGCATTACCCGGACCTGATGTACTGGGACTACAACTGGCGCAAGGGTGGCGGGTCGGCCCGCATGATCGAGATCAGCAAGCGCGAGAATTTCTATCAGCAGGAATATTGCGGGTGCGTGTATTCGCTTCGCGATACCAACGAGCACCGCATCGCGATGGGCCGTGAGCGGATCAGGCTGGGTGAGCTGTACTATGGGCAGACACCCGCTGGCAACGAAGACACGCCGGCCGGTCCATCCACTGATACGACCTCTTGAAGCTGGACTCTATATCCATGCTATTGCGCGACCCGATCCACGGTGACATCGAACTAACCCGCCTTGAAACGGCCGTGATCGATTTGCCCGTCGTACAGCGCTTGCGCGGCATCAAACAGCTTGGGACGGCGCATCTGGTTTATCCAGGCGCACTGCATACGCGTTTCGATCATTCGATAGGCGCATGCGCTGTTGCGCATCGGATCGTGGATAGCTTGCGTCGCAAGGGTCTCGTGGTTCCCCAGGAACTGGAAGAGGCCGTTGGCGTGGCCGCCTTGCTGCATGACGTCACGCACGTGCCATTCGGTCATACGCTGGAAGATGAACGGCGGCTGTTTGCGCGACACGATAAAGGGTCGCGGCTTGAGAATCTCTTTGCCGGTGAGCTTGGCGCAGCGCTCACGCGGCTTGGCGTGCGTGAGCCGGTGGCAAGTCTGCTGGGGCTGCCGTCTTCGGAGACGATGCCCGGATGGGCAAAGGACATCATCTCAGGCAGCGTGGACGCCGATCTGCTCGATTATCTGCGCCGCGACAGCTATTTTTCCGGGCTTGCGCAGAACTATGACGATCGCATTTTTCGTTGCTTCGCGGAGCGCGATGACCGTCTTGTGATCAGGCTGGCACGTGACGGTATGGATCGGCCCGATGCGCGCTCGGAGATCATCGGCGTGCTGCGGCTGCGTTACTACCTGACCGAGCGTGTGTACTATCACCACACGAAAGTGGTCGCGGGCGCAATGATTTCAAAGTCGGTCGAGCTTGCTCTCGATCACAACGTGCTGGCCGAAAACGATCTGCTCGAGCTCAACGACTGGACGTTGCTGGACCGGCTTGCGCGCTGTGATGTGCCGGATGCGGCTATTCTGGCTCGCCGTACGCTCAACCGCGAACTGCTGAAGCGCGGCTATGTCGTCTCGGGCAGGAGCGTTCCACCTGAGCAGCGAAAGACATGGGTCGCACGATTCCATGCGTCGCGCGAGCATCGCGCGCAGGCGGAGCGGGAAATGGCTGCGCAGCTGGGGCTGCCCTTCACCGATGTCGTCCTGTACTGTCCCGCGCTGACGGCAATGAAAGAAGCGGCCGTGCCTGTCGAGACGAGCCGGGGCCTCGAGTATCTGAAGGATGCGGGCAGCACCACATCTGCCGAGATTGGCGCACTGCAGGATCGATATGCTGATCTATGGCGCTTTTATCTGTTCGTGCCCGATCACGCCGCAGCGCGGGCTGCGTCAATCGCTCAGGATATGTTCAAGGTGCCGCAAGAGCGGATTCCGACATAGCGCGCTGCCTTCGCGCGATGTTTTCAATACGCTCACTGCTGCTATCCTACAGAATCTGTAATGCAAATATCGGTTGCCGGCTGAAACGAAGGCCTTGCGATATGGAAATGAAAACCTGCGCCATGTTCGCGCTCATCCTTGCCTTCGCAGAACTCTGCTGGTGCATGGTCGATCAGACCGATCCTGTCAACGCGGCGTTGGCGCGTTCCTATTGTTCCGCGCGTTCGCATCATCATTAACCTGCTGGCGTCCTGTCCAGCAGCCTCGTCGAGTCGCTCAGGCTCCCACCATTCCCGTCACTGCGGCTATCGATATCCACACCTGCAATTGCGCGGCAATATCAAACGCGCTATTGGCCTCGAGGCCAACGTCAATCGCCTCGTTGAGTGTCCGGCCGTGTTGCAAAGCCAGAAATGCGTCATGTGCCGCCAGGGTTTGATCCACGACGACAGGACGCCAGTGTGGTCGCACGACAAGCACGCATGCTGCCGCATCGATATCGCGGGGCGCATCGCCGCCGGGTTGATGAGCGCGCCAGATATCGCCGATCGAATGACGCGAGCGCATGGCTGAACATGCGGGATGGGTCGTCAGCCTGCTGTTTAACAGGCGCTCGCTTCCGGTTTCCTGCCACTGCTGCGTGCTGGTGACGCGTGGATCGGCCGCATACCAGGCGTTGTGAACGGCCCATTCGAGCCGTGCGACGTCACCGAAGTAGCCGTAAAGCGCATTCTGTTCCCACCTCTCGATGAACTCAGGCAGATGGGCTCCGTACTGGTTGAGATCGCCGCTTTCCGATGGATGATCCTTCGCATAGCCCTGCGCAAGCCCGGTGAAATAGCGCTCTCCGGTCAGTGCCAGCAAAACCGGGTAGGCATTTTTCAACGCTGCGAGCCACGCTGACTGGACGTTGCGCCGGTACAGACTCAAACGTCCGCTGACGATATTGGGAGGCGTTGAGAGTCGGCCGGAAAGCGCAGCGTCTTCCCGTGCGTCGCGAACAGCGCTGCAAAAGGCTTGCTGAGTGTCTGCAAGCGATGCCTTCATGTCCGCCCCTGTTTGCACGCTTCAGAAATCAACGGTCCATCGGTACGCGCCAGAACGTTGCGAGCCTTGTCCACCTCGTTGACCAGTTCCGCGAGTGGCGGCAGATTCGTGTCCCACTCGATCAGCGTCGGGCGATGGCCGAAACGTTGCAGCGCATAGTCGTACAGACGCCAGACTTCGGGCGTCACGGATGAGCCGTGATCGTCGATGACACCGATCCCGGTCACGCTATGTCCTGCAAGATGAATCTCGCCCACAACCTGCGGCGAAAGCGCATCGATGGCGGCGATCGCATCTTCACCGTGATTGCATTGATTGACGAAGAGGTTGTTGATGTCCAGCAGCACGCCGCAACCCGTGCGTCTTGCCAGTTCCGCCAGAAAAACGGTTTCTCCATACCGGTCCTCACGAAAGCGCGTGTAGGCCGACACGTTCTCCAGCAGAACCGGGCGCCGTAGGATTTCCTGAAGCGCGTCGACGCGTGGACAAAGATAGTCGAGCGCTTCGTCGGTGAGTGGCATCGGCAACAGATCGTTTAGATACGCCGACGATGCCGCATTCCACGACAGATGCGCTGAAACGATGTGCGGGTCGATGCGATCCACGAGACGCCGAAGTTTGCCGACATGAACCCTATCCAGCGGCACCGGGGAGCCCAACCCTAAACCCACGCCGTGCAGGCTGACGGGCAGGTCGCGCCGGATGGTCTCCAGCACATGGAGATCGTAGCCGCCGTCGCCAAAGTAGTTTTCGCTGTGGACTTCGATCCAGTCCACAGCGGGCGTCGACGCAAGGAAATCTGCGTAATGCGCGTGGCGCAGTCCGACGCCAACGCCGGAAGGTCGCGGGGTCGTGGTCGGCTCACTCATCGTGAAGGGCTTCGTGTGACCTGATCTGTGCAAGGAGAACGGTTAGCCGTCAACCGTTCCACCCAGCTTCTTGCACGTACCCTCGGGCAAGTTCTTGAAGTCACCCTTGTCGTTGTCGACCTTGGCTTCACCTGCGCAGCCGTGGACGCCCGTCTTGCTGGCGCAATCGTTCTGTCCGGCTTTTGCGATGCCGTAGCATTGAACCTTTTTGTCCGCGTGGGCCAACTGGGGCGTCACAACGGCAAGACCGGCAAGCGCTGTGGCAATGAGCGCGTGACGCGCGGTATCGGATTTCATGTTTTTCCTCCTGTTCACAGAAACGGTTGGCTTCAACGTCCCGCTGCGCAGGGTTGCGAAGCAAGACGCATCAAGTGATCTGAAATATAGACAATAGGCGGTGCTCTCGTTTGGCTGGCCGCTATTTCGCTATTTCGCTATTTCACTTCGAAGCTGTAATCGCCATGGGTCCGGTGACCGTCCGATGCAACGGCAACCCAGTGGACCGTGTAGCGTCCCGATTGCAGCGCAGGCAATGCGAGCGAAATCGCGTCGTGGTCTTGTGCATCCACGGCGGACCTGGCGGTATTGACCTGCTTTTCGCCTGCATCCGTGACCGTCAGTGACGAAAACGCGGGTTCCAGCGGGCCGTCGAAGACGATCCGCACCTCGGGTGGCGACGCCACGCTGGCGCCCGCGCCCGGCACCTGATTACGCGGGAACACGTGCGCAAAAGCGATGCCAGATAAAGCCAGGGTGAGGCCAAGTCCACAGACTGTCTTCCAGGCGAGCGACGCGAGACGGCTGATCATACGAATCTCCCTTACCAGTTGAACAGCGGCTTGCCGATCGTGGTCGGCGCAACGTCGTCGAAGAACACGTGCGCCTGAACCAGCACGCCGACGTGCGAACCGCTCGCGCGGTTGATCGGAATCTGCGCCTCGATGCCGAACTGCCCATAGCGATTGATCCAGATGAAACCCGGGTTGACGGTTCCCGTCGTTTGTCCCTGACTTCGCGAGAGCGGAATTTCGACCAGCGGAATCAGATTGGCAAAGGGCTGCGGCAAACCGACAGAATGCACATGCTGCTCCAGATAGGGCAGGCTGTATTGCACGGTGAACCCGTAGTTGAATGCGTTCGGCTGGCCTGCGCCCGTTGTGAGCGAAGGTCCAAATTCGCCTGTGATCGCAACAGGCTTCAGGTAAGCCAACGAGTCCGGCAGGTCGCCCATGCCTTTGCCGATATAAACGGTAGGGGAGATCGTCGAAAAGCTGTCGGCGATTGCGTGGCTGCCGGTGCCACCAATTTCAGCGTCGACGCCGATCGAGGTCATGAACTCATGGGGCTCATTGACGTAGAGCAGATACTTGAGCCCAACGTCGAAGTTGTCGAAGCCATGTGCAGTCGGGTTGTTCTGCATCACATACGTGCCGCCCACCGACAGCGCGAGCCGCGACGTAATGAGCTTGTCGTAGTCGAAATCGCACGTGTTGACGCTCTGGTCGCCGTTGTCGCCCGGCACGCGGACATGGCCGAACTGCAGGTTAGCCTCGTCGCCGACGCCGGGGTCGTCGACGGCCATCGTGGCTGGGAAAACGCGGTCGCCGGCTATCGCGTGCGCGTGGGCATGCAGCGGCAACAACGTGATGAGGCCAATCGCGGCCGCAAAGAGTGGTGATGCGGCGCGCGCAGGCGCGCGTCCCGTCGAACAGGTGTGCATGAATGCGTCCTCTTTCCTGGTTGTGGGCGGCATCGCGCGGCGTAACGGCGCGCGAGCGTGCGCCACGCGGCAGCACGCGCATGGCAGCGGTAGTGAAGCTGGATCAGGAAAGGCGGAAAGGTGGCGCGCGTGGTTGTCCGGGCGCGAGCGGCTCGACAAGGCGCACGCTCTCGAAGCGTGTCGCGATTCGCTGCAGGACAACCTGGATGATCTGGGTGAAAACGAGTTGCGGCGCGACGACGGCGGGCATGTGCGCGAGCAGGCTGCAATACCCGCACGCATCGCCGCCCGGCATCGATGTATGTGTATGCGATGCGTCCTGGCCGGCGTCGTGCTGCATCGACGGCATCGAGCAATGCATGCCGCTTTCGCCGCCGCCGTGCATTGCCGCGAGCGAATGCGAAATGGTCGGCGCAAGCGTGGCCATCAGGATCGCAAGCAATCCTATGAAGCTGCCAGTGAACCGGAAAAAGCGGCTTCGCATGGGCCGGGGCCAGGTTGTTTCTGTTGAGTCTGATGGCAGCGATTATGCCACGCGCATCCGGCTACACATGGCGTAATCGCTGATCATGCGTATCAGCCGACGTTGACGGGCATTTCGTCATACCCCTTGATCTTGTACACGACGACCGAGACCAGCCAGCTCAACACGAACAGGCCAATCACCGCGTAACCAAGCAGGCCGAAATTGTCCGACAGCGAACCGACCAGGTCCCAGAAACCGCCCTTGAGCTCGAGCTTGTCGGCGATCAGTGCCAGCGCTTCAATGCCGCCGATCAGCACAGCCACGATGACCGATACGAACGTAATGGTGATGTTGTAGTAGAGCTTGCGCACGGGCTTCATGAAAGCCCAGCCATAGGCGCCCAGCATCAGCACGCCATCGGCCGTATCGACGAGACACATGCCTGCCGTGAACAGCGCCGGGAAGATCAGGATCGTGCCGAGCGACATGCCGTCGGCAGCTTGTGCCGCCGAAATGCCGAACAGCGCGACCTCGGTTGCCGTGTCGAAGCCGAGACCGAACACACAGCCGATCGGGTACATGTGCCAGCTGCGCGAAACCAGCTTGAACAGCGGGCGGAAGATACGCGAGAGGAAACCGCGCTTGTTGAGCAGCATGTCGAGATCTTCCTCGACAAGACGTTCGCCGCGTTGCACGCGACGGAAGGTCTTGACCACGGAGATCAGGATCATCACGTTGACGATGGCCAGCACGAGCAGGAAACCCGCCGATACCGACGTGCCGATCACGCCGCCGATGTCCTTCATGTCCTCGAAGCGCGCCTTTAACGTGACGGCGGCGAAGGCAACGGCGACAGACAGGCCGATCACGATCGTCGAATGGCCCAGCGAGAAGAAGAAGCCGACGGCAACCGGCCGCTTGCCCGCTTGCATCAGCTTGCGCGTGGTGTTGTCGATCGCGGCGATATGGTCGGCGTCGACAGCGTGGCGCAGGCCGAAGGTGTAGGCGAGGAGTGCGGTGCCAAGCAGGGCGGGCCGCGCGTGCAGCGCGGTCAGCGCCCACACCCAGACACCGATGTTGGCGGCGACCAGCAATGAAAAGATACCGATGATCTTGCCACGCAGTGCCTGTGGACCATCGTCGAATAACTGGGAGAAAGCAAGCCGTTGCATGAATTGTCCTCGCATGCGGGTTAGGCCGCCCGGGGGCGAGCGGCATCGGCCGGAATACTTCTTTGCACTCCGGGCGTGGGCAGGTCTCCTGACTTACGCGTCAACGTCTGGGCATCGCCTTCCCGAGCGATTCAGTGGCATACAGATGCCTGACTCTGCGCTTACAGTTGCGGGTACAGCTACGGACTCGGCGGGTGCCTCACCGTATTCCCTATCAATGCCTTGCGGCAACCCACGCCGCGCGATTATCTCCCGAAAATAAAGCCTGGTGTGACGTACACCGACGCTAGGTGCGCGTCCAGCAGATGGGCGCCATGTACTGCGATGGGGAGTCGCCTGGCCGCGTGATCCACGCCATCCAGCCAGCCCAGATGCCAAGTGCGATCAGGGCAGTCAGATTCAGTTGCAAGCGATGCCGCTTCAGCCAGCCAACCCACTGTCGGGTCTCGGTCATATCGTTCTCCATTTGCGCGAGTGAGTGCGTCACGACGCCTGACTGAGCCAGGCGCCGGGTTATTCCATGTCAGAACGCGTATCGCATGCCGCCGTAGATGCTGCGGCCAGATCCCGGATAAAAGATCGCGGTGCTGCTTGCCGTGCGCGCATCGGCGACCGTGCTGATGTCGCTGACATAGCGCTTGTTGGTGAGGTTGCGCGCGTCGAGGAACAGCGACAAGCCGTTGCGGAAGTCATAACCCGCCTGCACGCCCAGCAGCGTATAGCCCGGCACGCGCAAGGTGTTCGCGTCGTCCGCCCATGCACCCGCCGGCACCCAGTCGACACTCGTCGAAATGTGAAAGCCGTTCGGGCGTGCATAGCCGAGCGTCGCGCGCAGCACGTTGACGGGCACGCCGGCGATGCGATTATTGCCGTATTGCGGAGCGTCCTTGACACGGAAATCGCTGAGATTCCAGATACCCGACAGCGTGATGCGATCGCCTGCACCCGCACTCGCGATGTTGCGGAACAGATCGATCGATGCGCCTGCCTCGATGCCTTGCAGGATCGTCTTGTTCGCGTTGACGGTGGACGCGGGGATGTCAGGGGTGGTGGTGTACTGGAGCAACTGGTCGCGCACGATCGAACGATAGCCGGTGATGTCCCACGAGAACCTGTCGCGCGTGCCGCGCGTGCCGAGTTCGAGCGTCCATGCGTGTTGAGACGCCAGCGGTGTGAAGCTGGTCGTGGTACTGAAGGTCTGCGTCAGATCGCCGAAGTCGGGCACATCCTGGCTGCGCGTGATGTCGACGAATGCCTGAATTTCCTTATTGGGTTGCCACAGCAGGCCCAGCTTGGGGTTCACACCGTTGAAGGTCTCGCTGGTCGACTTGTAGGTCGGATCGGCGGCGAGGCCGCCGTGATCGACATATTTGCGCACGTCGCGTAATGCCTTGAAGCCGGCCATGACCGCGAAGGTCGGCAGGAAGAACAGTCTGTCCTCGACGTAGGCTTCATAGTTGTACGCGCTCTGCGTCGAATCGAGCGTCTGGGTGCCTTTGTCGCCCGACACGTTGATGTATTGCCGCGCCTGGTTGTTGCCGCCGAAAAATCTCGCGCCCGCGATCACGTCGTTGCGCATGCCACCGATTGTCAGGCTCGCCGTGTAGCGCGGCGCGATGCCATAGGTCCAGCCATCCTGATCGATCACCTGGAAGATCGGGTGATACAGGCTCTTGTGGATGGCCCACGTATCGACGTCGATCTGGCCGGTGTCGAGCTTGAAGGTGGTGCGGTTCGCGATGCGCTCGGTGCGCGAATTGCGCGCCTGGTCACCCGACAGCGCGCTCGGCGCGGCCTTGGTCGGATTGTTGAGCGCATCGGAAAGCGACAGCGTGCCGGGCAGTTCCTGATTGACGATGTATGCGCCGAAATAAAAGCGCGTCTCCACATCGGGGCTGAAGCGATAGCCGAGATTGCCGTTGAACTGCTCGTACTGGCCGCGCTCGTGCTGACGGAAACCATCGGCGTGATCGACCGTGAAGGTGCCCAGGAAATCGAGCGGGCCGACGATGCGCGAGAACTGCGCACTGCCGCGCGCGGTGCCGAAGCTGCCGCCTTCCAGACGCAGAATGTTGGGCGCGACGGCCGTATACGCTGTCGGCGTCAGAAAATTGATTGCGCCGCCAAGCGTCGATGAGCCATACGCCAGTCCGTTTCCGCCTTTGTAGACGTCGGTCGCCTGGAGGGCGAGGGGATCGATCTGGTAGTAGTCGCCGCTGCCGTCGGCAAGATTGGTCGGGATGCCGTCCTGCAGGATTTCCAGTCCGCGCGTGTGATACGAGCGCGCAATGCCTGAACCGCGAATCGACAGACGCAGCTCCTGGCCGTAGCGGTCCTGAACGAATACACCGGGGACGTCCTTCAGCACATCGCGCAAGGTGAATGCGTAGGTATTCACATAGGATTCGCTGTCGACGAAACCGACTGAACCGACTGTCTGATCGAGTTCACTGCGCTGTTCGGCGACCGTCTTCGAGGTCAGCGATGGTTGTCGCGTGTCCGTGACGGCAACGGGCGGCAGCGTGGTCTCGCTGGCTCGCGTGGTGCCTGAATCGGCTTGTGCAAGGGCACTGCCGGCAAACAGCATCATCGCTGCACTCGATAGCGCGCGGCGGCGGTTGGCAGGTTGGAACATGGTTTCCGAATCCTCTTGTGTTATGTCGTTCTGCTGGCGTCGACGTAGCGGATCTGGCCGCGTGCGACAACCGGAATGCGGGCGGACCGTGTCGGCGTGCGCGATGACGCGCAAGCTGCCGGTCCGCATGAGACGCGTGTTTCCCGCCGCAACTGCCGCTTTGAAGCGACAGGTCACGAGACAAAGCGATGCCAGCCGGCGAACGCAGGTTCGCCAGCCATTCAGGCTTGGTGAGCAGCAGGGAAAGCACGCACGAACGCGTGACGGCCGCTTGCGGTCGTCACAGTTCGCGTGGGATCAGGACTTCAGGGGAGGGGCGCGTGGTAGCGCGGCAGAGAGGATCGGCCGGGCCGATGGCAGCACAGGGGCAAACAGCCGGGGCGCACGGTCGATCCACACGACCGGTGCAAAACTGGCGTTCGCCGTTTGCACGGCGGGCGCATGGCTAAAGAAGTGGCAATAGCCGCAAGCCTGCAGATGAGGAAGAGAAGGCGTGGAGCTGGTGTGGTCCGCTTGCAGATCACCCGATGGGTTATCGACCGAGCAATAGCTATGCAGCAGTGCGTCGACGCGCTCATGTGAGGCGAGCGCTTGCGAGACGGCAGGCGCGAATACCGTCATCAGGATTGCAAGCAATCCAAGGATACTGCCCAGCTTTTGCAAGCGTAGACGCAGCATATCGACAGGCGCTCGAAAGTTTGTAAGTTTTGAAGGGCTGGATTATGCCATGTCGACGGACGATGAAGTATCCGTGTTCACGCATGATGAAGTTACGCGGCGGCGCGATGCGTGTATGTTGACAAAGGGAGTTGGCCTGATCGCGCGATGATGCTGCGCGCGCTCGCATTACGTGCGTAGTGCGTGTGTATTGCCGGCCGAGAAAGTTGGTGCTGCGGATGGACTGCCGCTTTCAACCGATCCGATAGACCGGGGACGCCGGCCTATCGGGCGTGCTATCGATGCTTCGCTTACTTGAGACCGAGCATGCCGCGCAGGCGCGACAGATCTTCGGCCAGCGTCTGGACGGGGCCCACAAGCGCCTTGCGGTCAGCGGCCGACAGCTTGTCGTAGGTCTCGTAGCCGGTCGGCGTCTTGTACTTCGCGAGAATGCGATCGACCGTCGCGAAGTTGGCTGCGATCTTGTCGGCGAATTTCGGATCCTGCTTGCGGATCAGCGGTTCGAACAGCTGCACGATCTTCTGCGCGCCATCGACGTTCGCCTGGAAGTCCCACAGATCGGTGTGGCTGTAGCGGTCTTCCTCGCCCGAAATCTTGGTCGCCGCTACTTCTTCCATCAACGCGGCAGCGCCACCCACGACCTTCGACGGCGGGAACACCAGCGTCGCGATGCGCTTTTGCAGATCGAGCACGTCTTTCATCAGCTTGTCGGCGACCGGCGCGAGACCCGCCGTGCGGTTCTGCGAGAAGAGCCCATATTCGATGCGATGGAATCCGCCGAAGGTCGGATCGCTTTCGCGCTTTTCGTGATCGTCGGCACGCGAGTCGATGGCGTTGTCGAGATCGCTGAACAGTTCCGCGATCGGCTCGACGGCTTCATAGTGCGCACGAGTCGGTGCGTAGAGCTGCTTCGCCTTGGCGAGATCGCCGGCCTTCACGGCATCGGTGAAGGCACGCGTTTGCGTGACGAGATCGGTGACTTCCGTCGAAACGTAGATCTTGTAGTCTGCAACCGGCTTGACGAGATCCAGCGGCGCGACGGCCGCATAGGCCGTCGTCATGCCGCCGATCATGACTGCCAATGCCAACGATACGATGTGCTTTTTCATTGTGTCGGTTCTCCTGTCGTCTGGTTAATCTGTTCGCAACGGGCGTCGCGCTTAAGCATTCAGCAATGTGCGGCCGAGAAAATCGTCCTTGCCCGGCACGCCGGGCAACGCGAAAAAGTAGCCGCCGCCAATCGGTTTGATGTATTCCTCGAGCGGCTCGCCGTTCAGCTTCTCCTGCACCGCGATGAATCCTTCCTGCAAATTCGCCTGATACGCGATGAACAGCAGACCCATTTCGAGTTGGCCATTCGGCGCGACGCCATTCGAATAGTTGAACGGCCGGCGCAGGATCAGATGCTTTTGCGCTTCTGGCGTGCGGTCGTTGGCAAGGCGGATATGCGCGTCGAGCGGGGTCTTTTTGCCTTCGGGATCAGCGGCGTAATCGGGTACGTCGAACTCGGTCTTGCCGTCGAAGGGTGCGCCCGTCGGCTTGTGGCGGCCAATGATCGATTCCTGTTCCTGCAATGGCGTGCGATCCCATCGTTCGACGAAATTGCGGATGATTCGCACTGCCTGATACGAGCCGTGCGTCGCCCATGCTGGCTCGCCGTTCTCTTTGCCCACCCAGACGATGCGCTCCATCAGCGCCGCGTCGCTCGAATCGGGGTTGGCGGAACCATCGCGGAAGCCGAGCAGGTTGCGCGCACTTTCCGGCCGCTTGTTGGCCGAGGCAGCAATGACGGGTACGGTGCCTTCCTGCTTCCAGCGCAGCACGAGAAGATCAGGCGTGTTCTTCACGATGTCACGCAATGCGTGGATATTCGTGTCTGGCGTGTGAGCACAAAACTGCAGGAGCAGATCCCCGTGACACAGACGTTCGCCCAGCGAGTCATTCGGAAAACCCGTCATCGGCGTGAGATGGACGGGCTTCTGCGCGGCGAGGCCGAAGCGGTCGTCGAACAGCGATGCGCCCACCGAGACGGTCACGGTCAGCCCGTCAGGCGTGACGACGGGGCCGAGAATGCCGGAGTCCGGGGGCGGGTAGTCCGGGTCGGTCTGCGGAACCGGGCCCCCTGTCGTGAGGAATGCGATGCGTTCCGTCAATACGCGGAACAGGCGCTCGAGTCCGGCGCGGTCGCTCGCGAGCACATCGAAGGCGGCCACCATGCCCGCAGCGGGGCGCGGTGTCGTGATGCCTTGCTGGCGCAGGCCACGAAACGGATAACGGTCTTCGATGCCGCCTTTCGCGGCAGGTGCGTCCGTGACGTGTTTGGCCGCGGGCGCGGCGGCGTTGGCGAGATCGGCGACCAGTGCACCGCCGAGAAGTCCTGCGCCCGCCAGCAGACGGCGCCGGCGCGGCGATTCAGGAAGTCCGGCTGTGAAGTCGAAAGGGCATTGCGTCATGATGATGAAGCGGTATGGTCGAGACCGAGTGCGGGGTTCACACGCCGCAGGTTGTCGATCAGCGCGTTGATCTGACCGGACAGCGTGTCGTTGGTGGAAACAGCGATGGGCGAGCCGTTTGCGCTTGCCGTCAGTTTTTTGAGCGTGGCATCGAGCTGGCTGAAGTTGTCCGCGAGCGCCTTGCCCAGCGACGGATCGGTCTTGAGCAGCGGCGTCAGCAGATCGCTGATCTCACGAATGCCATCGAGCGTCGCTTCGAACTGCGCGCCGCTGTCCTTTGCGTAGGGCGTCTTCGCGTCGGCGGCGAGCCGGTCTCTGACCTGTTCCGCGCGCCGTGCAGCGAGACTCGCCAGTTGTGCGGGCTGCATCGACAGCGCATCGATGCGCGAGGACAGCATGGCGATGTCGGCGGCCAGCTTGTCGGCGACGGGCTTCAGCCCGGTCGTATTGCTTTGACCGTAGAGGCCGTATGCAATCCGGTAAAAGCCGCTGAACGCGGGGTCCTGCTCGCCCTTGTCGAAATAGAGAGCGGGTGCGTCGATGCGGTGATCGAGATCCGCGAACAACGCCGCGACAGGCGCGATGCGCGCGTATTCGGCATGGGCATTCGCATATGCTTCGCGCGCGGCGGCGAGGTCGCCGGCCTGGATCGACGTCGAAAGCGATTTCGCCGCGCTCGCAAGACCTGCTGCATGGATGCCCAGGTAGACGCGATACTCGGAAAGCGGGCCGATGAAATCGACTGTAGACAGCGTGGCCGGTTTGGCCGCCGCGTCTGCTGCGGGCGTGACGACCAGACTGCCGCGCGGATTGCTCAGCAGACCGCAGGTGATCGCGTAGTTGCCCGGCGCGAGATCGACAGACAGCGATTGCGTGAAGCCGGGTGCGATGTTCTCGCGCTCCTCGATCACCATCACGCCGTCCAGAATTTCCCATTCGACAGCGCGATCGGACGTGTTGTGGATGTTGAACACCGTCAGGCCAGCCGGCACGGACAGGCTGGAGGGCGTGCATTCGTGTGCGCCGACTTCGACGCTCAGCGTGCGCTGGTTGTTCGAATGGGCACGCTGCGCAAAGCGCGTGGCCTGGTAAAACAGCACCAGACCCGCCAGCACCAGCAGAATCGATACGGCCAGCGCGGCGCGCACCGCCTTGACCGGCAACTGCGGCGGGGCAGCCAGGGTGGAACGATCACTCATTTTTGCAGTTGTCCTTCGACCACGGGCGCAGGCATCGGCCGCAGGAACAGATAAAGGGTGACGACGAGGAACACGCCGTAGACGAGTACTTCGCTGACGGTCGGCGTGTCCTGGTAGCCGAAGATTCCCGAGAAAAGCGTGCCGGCCGCGCTGCCGACGGGCAGGAAGCCGCTCAGGTCGACGACCACACCCTGCAGGTGATTCCACAGTCCGGCCTCATGCAGCGCACGCACCGAGCTGGCGAGAATGCCGGCCGCGACGACCAGAATGAACACGCCCGTCCAGCGGAAGAAGCGGCGCAGATTCAGCCGCACGCCGCCTGCATAGATGCCGTAGCCGACCAGCGCCGCGCACAGCACGCCGAGCAGCGCGCCCAGCGGCGCGGCAGCGCCTGCGCTTTGCTGGAACGTGGCGAGCAGAAAGAACACCGATTCGAGTCCTTCGCGCGCGACTGCGAAGAAGATCATCGCGATCAGGCCGTAGGCCTTGGCGCCGGGCTGCGAGAGGGCGGCGTCGACGGAGGCGCGCAGTTCGGCCGCGATGGAGCGCGCGGCCTTGCGCATCCACAGCACCATCGACGTCAGCACGATTGCGGCAATCACGCCGACGATGGCCTCGAACAGCTCCTGCAGCTTCTGCGGGAACTCGGCGCTGGCAAATTGCAACCCCGCGCCGACAAAAAGGGACAGTGCAACGGCGAGCAGAATGCCGATCCAGACGACGGGCAGCCACTGCCCTCGACCCGTCTGGCGCAGATAGCTCGCGACAATGCCGACGATCAGGGCGGCTTCGATGCCCTCGCGCAGCATGATAAGAAACGGAACAAGCATGCGATCTCAAGCGAAAGAGAATAGTCGTGTAGTTTAATCGCAATTAGCAATCATTCGCATTATAAAATTGGCTGAAAGGGGGATGCCAGCTAAGCTGGGTTAGTCCAAAAAGGTTCCGGGAGCGACACAGAGGAATGTTTTCGTGGTGCCTGCGACAAAGTGTTGCGGGTGCGACACGACGGCGCCCGCCACGGCGGAATGCGCCACCCTTTCGTGTACCTGACGCAGAACCTTTGAGCTAACGCATGTAGAATCTCGCGCCATGAACCTTTTTCGCCACTTCCTGTCGCGAGGCGGCGTGACCCGGCATGCTCTGCTGTTGCTGGTTTTCAGCGTGCTGATGTCTCGAGCCTTGTTGCCTGGCGCTGTCATGATCGATCCCGATCAGACGGCGGCAAGTGGCGTGCTGGTCATCTGTTCCGGCCACGGCGCGATGTTCGTCGACCAGGCGGCTGGCGTCGCCATCGGCGAGCAGATCTCGCGTGCGGCAGCAACGCACGTGACCTTCGCGGCAGACGACGCGTCGACAAATCTGCATGCCGGTCAGCAAGGCAACACATCGAACAAGGACAGCGGCGTGTGCGCGTTCAGCGCGGCGCTGGCGACGGCGCTCGCGGGCGTCGTGGTTCTGCTGTTGCTGTTCCTTCCGCAGGCGCGCAGCCAGTTCTGGCCTGCAGGCTCTACCAACAGCCTGCCGCGTCTCGCCGTTTTCACGCGCCCTCTCACGCGCGCCCCGCCCGTATTCAGCTGACAAGACAGACTGTCCGCTCACGCCCGTAACGATACGACGGCGTGCCTCTCTGCTTTCCTGAATACTGACGATGAACAAGGTCCAACGCCCGCATGCCGCGGGTCGTGTCCACACGCGCGCGCCTTCGATGCGCCGCGCAGATCACTCTTTCCCCGCGCGAGCCATCTTCCTCGCTATTTCGGCGCTGCTGGCCAGTGTGCCGGCCGCCCACGCTGCAAGCTCGACAGGGACAGCAGACTCAGCCTCCGCGTCAACGGGCAGCAATGCGGATGCAGCCGCGAGCACGGCGCTGCCGAGCGTGACCGTGTCCGCCAGCAAGGGCTCGACACTCGACGACATGGACCTGAGCACGACGTCGCTGTCGCGCAAGCAGGTCGAACAGGCGCCGGAAACGACTGTCGACCAGATCGTCAACAAGATTCCCGGCGTCTACACGCCGATGGTCTCCACGTTCGCCTTGCATCCCACGTCGTCGATTGTGAGCATTCGCGGCTTCGGCAACGCGTTCGGCACGAAGACGCTGGTGCTCGTCGACGGCGTGCCGATCAACGACGGCTATTTCCGCACGGTGGACTGGTCGCTGGTGCCCAAGGGCAGGGTGGATCAGATCGAAGTGATCCGCGGCGGCGGCGCGACGAGCCTGTGGGGCAACCTCGCGATGGGCGGTGTGATCGATATCATCACGAAAGAGCCGCAGCCTGGCGAAAAGACGCTGGATGTGTCGTACGGCAGCTTCAACACCCGCACGGCCGATGCCGCCATCACGCTCGTGTCGACGCCGGTGCTGAAGGTGGGGCTCACGGCCAGCACGTACCACACGGACGGTTACAACCTCACGCCCGAGCAATACCGCAATGCGTCGAACGTGGCCACTTCCGGCTTCGCCAATAACGTTGCGCTGTCGTTCTATCTGACGCCCGATGCGGCCTCCAAGTACTACCTCGAGATCTACGACCACGACAAGCACGAAGACGGCCTCGTCTACGCCAACGCGAAGAACACGTGGGAGCGTTACGGTCTGCGCGCAGGCGCGACGCGCAAGCTCGACGACGGCAGCAGCCTGAACGCATACATGTGGCTCGATCGCACGAACTTTTCCACGCAGAACGCAACGCAAACGGGCGGCTATTCGCTGTCGACGCCGACCCTCGGCTATTCGTACGTGTCGCAGATCGAGTATTCGCCGTACAAGACGGGCGGCGGATCGGTCTACTGGCAAAAGGATATCGGGCCCATCCACGATCTGAAGGTCGGTATCGACTACCGCTACCTGGGCGTGGACGATCAGAACAACCTGTACAACGTTGCGGGCACCAACACGTCGAGCTTCACCGCGCACGGCCAGCACCAGTTCTTCGGCCTGTTCTCGCAGGGCACCTACAGGGCGAGCTCGATTCCGCTCGACGTGACGCTCGGTCTGCGCGGCGATTACTGGCGCGCCAGCAATGCGTCGATCGTGGGGCAATCGCTGGCGGGCAGCCTGAACCAGCAGCTTGGCAACGCGGACAAACTGACCTTCAACCCACGGCTGGGCGCGAAATACTACTTCGACAACGGCCTCGATCTGCGCGCCGCCGTGTACAAGGATTTCTCCGCGCCGGGAATGAATCAGATGTATCGCTCGTATGTCTCTGGTGGGACGTACAACGCGACCAATCCGAATCTGGTGCCCGAAACCAATGTGGGCGAAGAAATCGGCTGGGATCTGAAGCGTGACACGTACAACGTGTCATTCACCGCGTTTCACAATCGCGTCAGCAACTACATCGACTATCCGACCCTCTGTTCGACGGCCGCGAGTTGTGCGGGCTTTGTGGCTGGCACGGGCCTGAGCAGCATTACGTCGGTGCGGCAATACCAGAACGTTGGCAAGGCAACCATCATGGGCGCGGAGCTGTTCGGCGATGTCAAGGTGTTGCCTACGCTGACGCTCAAGAGCGGTCTGACCTACACGGAAGCGTATCTGACGGAATCGAATTCGCCTGCTACGTCGCCGACGCATAACCAGATCGGTCAGATTCCGCACTGGGTCTGGACGGGCGGCGCGAGCTGGCAGGCGTTGCCGGCACTCACGCTGACCGCGCAGGTGAAAGCGTGGACGGGCTACTGGTACAACACCGCGCACACGGTCAGGAACGGCGGCGCGGCCGTGATCGATCTCGGCGCGTCGTACCACGTGAACAAGACCGTCGAGCTGTATGGGCTGATCGAGAACCTGGGCGGAAATCTGTACTACGACACCGGCGCGCAGGGCGCAACCACGCCGCCGCAACTGGGGCAGCCGTTCAGCATTTTTGGAGGCATCAGAGTCACGCTCTGATTGCGCAGATGTCATATCCTGAAGCGTGGCATGTGGCGCTTCAGGCCTGATGGATTCGAGGAGGATGTTCATGTCCACAACGCTCAGACAGGCTGCATCGGCGGCACGCCAGACCGGCAACGGTTACCGCACGCTATGGCGGTGGCATTTTTACGCCGGACTGTTCGTGATGCCATTTCTTGTGGTCCTTGCGATCACGGGCACGATTTACTGCTTCCAGCCGCAGATCGAGCCTTTGTTGTATCCGCATCGGTTGATCGTGCAGCCTGAGGCGCGCGCCCGGTTAAGCCAGGAAGCGCTGCTTGCTCGCGCGGTGACTGCGATGCCGAAGGGTGCCGTCGCGAGCAGCGTGCGCGTGCCGTCGGAGCCGAACCGCAGTGCCGAGTTCGTGTTCCGTCTGCCGCAGGGCGGCAGCGAGAGTGTCTACGTCAACCCATACAGCGGCGAGGTGCTGGGCACGTTGAGTATCGAGAACCGGTTGATGCAGGTGTCGCGGATGCTGCATCGCAAGCTGCTGCTCGGCAAGCCGGGTGAACTGCTGATGGAACTGGTGGCCTGCTGGACGCTGGTGATGATCGGAACAGGCGTTGCGCTATGGTGGCCGCAGGCGGGCACACGGGTGCGCGAAGCGCTGTTGCCCAAGCTCTCGCTTCAGGGACGTCCCTTCTGGAAGAGCCTGCATGCCGCGCTGGGCATCTGGCTGGCAATCGGCGCTGTCGCGTTCGTGTTGACGGGCTTGCCGTGGACAGGGTCGTGGGGCCAGTATTTCAAGTCGCTCGCGACCAGCGCCAACCTCGGTTCGCCGCCGGGCTCATGGGGTGGCCTGCCGCTGCGCTCCAGCGTGCCGGGCGGTGTGCAACCGGCTGCACAGCCTGCGGCCGATGCCGGGGCGCATCACATGGACGAGATGGAATCGATGCCCGGCATGAAGATGGACGATATGCCGCTCGCCACCGTGCCTTGGGCCGTTGGCGCGGTGCAGGTGCCGCATTCGCCTGCGGACACGACGGGTGCGAGACTGCCGCTTGCCAGCGTGATCGACATGCTGCGCCGTGACGGCATCGACGGCGGCTACGAGATCGCTTTGCCGACCAAACCGGACGGTGTCTATACGGTGTCGTATTTCCCCGCGGATCCCAAAGCAGAGCGAACGATCTATATCGATCAGTACAACGGCGCCGTGCTGAAGGACATTCGCTACGAGGACTACGGTGCCGTGTCGAAGGCCGTATCGTACGGCACGGCGTTGCACATGGGCCGGTACTTCGGTCTGGCCAATCAGATCGTGTGCGCGGCTATTTCGCTTGGACTCGCCGCCATGGCCGTGACGGGTTGCGTAATGTGGTGGAAGCGCCGGCCGTCGGGTTCGCTCGGCGTGCCGGGCCGCGAACGCGCAGCGCCGCCGATGCGCGGCTGGAAGACAGGCCTGGTCCTGCTCGGTCTGGTGTTTCCGTTGATGGGCGCAACGCTGGTCGCTGTCTGGCTTGCCGATCGCGTGATATTCGGACCGTCTGCACGGCGTCTGGCATCGTGAACGACGGTAGCGCGATGTTGTATTGCAAGTTGCGCGGCCGATGAACCGGCTGCGCCGTTTGCGAACGCATCATTCCGTAGGGCGCTGGCTATTGCACGCGCTCCTGCTGCTGTTTGCCGTGCGCCTGCTGGTTCCAGGCGGCGTCATGCTCGACGACGCTACGTCGGACGGTGACTTCGGTCTGGTTCTGTGCACGGGGCATGGACCGCTGGTGATATCGACAGTAGTCGATCAACCTGAGCTTGCGGTTACCCGTCAATCGCTCGATCCGCATCCGCACGCCGCATCGCCTGCTTTCGACGGCCATTCCGCATTTCAGTTAGCCGATGCGCCGCATCATCAAGGCACGGGTTCCGCCTCCGGTGATCTCTGTCCGTTTGCCGGCGCGCTGACGATTGCGCTCATCGCCATTGCAGCGCTGATCGTCGCGCATCGGGTCGATCTTCGTGAACGCGGTCCGTCCGCTGCGCGCACCCGTATCTTTTCGCGGCCACGCGCCGCTGCGCACACGCCTCGCGCGCCGCCGGCGTTGGCCTGATCCAAGGGCAACGCTTCGCGTCTGCCTTCCACGCATCGAATCTGCCAGTTGTCCGTACTATCGTCTTGCGACCGACGAGGGGATGCTTCGTCCGTCGCTCGCGATACGAACCGCAATCCGGACAGCCCGCCGATCACTACAAAAATGAATGAGCCGGAATAGAACAATGACTTTCAGGGTGACGATTTTCGCTGCCGCTGCGCTGGCGACGTTTGCAGTACCGCTGCATGCTCAAGAGAACAACACGGATACACAGGGCGCTACGCTCAAGCCGATTCAGGTCAATGCGCCAAAGCAGAACGAGCTGACCAGACCGCTCGATACGGGCAGCCATCTTGGACTCTCGGAGCTGGAGACGCCCGCGAGCGTCGAACAGATCGATCGCGCGACGCTCGACGAGCGCGGCGACAGTTCGATCGTCGATGCCGTCAGTCGCGCGGCAGGCATGAGCGAGTCGCCGCACCCGGGCAATGGCGGCTCAGAACTCGGCGCACGCGGTTTTGTCGGCAGTTCGTCGGTGACGCAGTTGTACGACGGACTGCGGCCTTATGGCGCGATCGGCGTGACGTATCCGTTCGATACGTGGTCGATCGATCATATCGACGTATTGCGCGGCCCTTCCTCGGTGATCTATGGCGAAGGCGCGATTGGTGGCGTCGTGAACGTGGTGCCCAAAAAGCCCACCCGCACGCCGATCGAGAATGAACTGCAGGTCGGTGTCGGCACGGAGCGCACTGCCCGTGTGGCTTTCGGCAGCGGCGGCGCGATCAATGACAAGCTCTCGTATCGCTTCGACGTCAGCGGCAATCGCTCGGACAACTGGGTGGACCGCGGCGATTCGCGTGATCTGTCCGTGTCGGGCGCGCTGCGTTACGACATCACGTCGGACCTGTATGTAACGGCGTCGTATGCGCAGGGCTACCAGCATCCTATGCAGTATTTCGGCATTCCGTTGATCAACGGTTCGCTCGACCGCTCGCTGTACTCGAAAAACTACAACGTCGGCGACAGCCTGATTTCCTATCGCGACAGTTGGGCGACGGTATCGGCCAACTGGCAGCCAAGCGATAACCTGAACGTGACGAGCACGCTCTACCGGATGAAGAGCAACCGGCACTGGAAAGACGCCGAGTACTACACGTACATTCCCTCATCGGGGCTGATCGAGAGAAGCAGCTATACGGAGATCTTCCACGATCAGGAGCAGTACGGAAACGTCACCACAGCCACATTGAACAGTGTGCTGCTCGGCATGACGAACACGTTTTCAACCGGCTTCGAACTGAATCACACTACATTCCAGCACGACAACAACTCGCCATACTCCGGAACCTCATACGTCGATCCGTACAACTTCGATCCCGGCAACTTCATCAATGTCGCCGGCACGTATCCGAAGTACCGGACGCAGTCGAACCAGTACGCGCTGTTCGCCGAAGACCGTCTGGCCATCACGTCGCGCTGGTCGGTGGTCGGCGGGGTGCGCTATGACCATGCGAGCGTGAACCGCCAGGACCTCGTCAACGGCGGTGCTTTCACGAAGGTGTTTCCGTATACGGGCTGGCGGATCGGCACCGTCTACAACATACAGCCGGATCTCGCGGTGTATGGCCAGTACTCGGTCGCGGCTGACCCGATCAGTTCTTTGCTGATGCTGAATGCGACCAAGGCACAGTACACGCTCGCAACGGGCAAACAGATCGAGATCGGCGTCAAGCAGTCGTTCCTGAACGGCAAGGCCGACTGGACGCTTGCGGCCTATCGCATCGTGAAGAAAAACCTCGTCACGGCAGACCCGCTCAATCCGAACCAGTCGATTCAGGTCGGCCAGCAATCGTCGCGAGGCATCGAGGCAACCGTCGGCGCGGAGATCGCAAAAGATTGGCGCGTCGATGCGAACGTGGCGGGTCTGCGCGCGAAGTACGACGACTTCAACGAGACCTCGGGCGGCACGACGGTATCGCGTGCGGGCAATGTGCCCGTGTCGGTGCCGCAGCGCCTCGCCAACCTGTGGGTCAGCTACCACTTCGCGCAGGACTGGACGGGTATTGCCGGACTGAAGTACGTGGGGAAACGCTATGCGGATACGGCCAATACGCTGGTGATGCCGTCTTACACGACGGTCGATCTGGGTCTCGCCTGGAAGCCCCGCAAAGACACGACGGTCACGGCGCGCGCCTACAACGTGTTCAATCGTCACTATGTGCAATCGGCGTATTACGACGAGACGCAGTATCTGCTCGGCAATGACCGGCGGCTCGAACTGCTCGTGAACTACCGTTTCTGACGGGAGAACGGCGCGCTGCATCTGCTTGTCCGACACTGGGAGATTCAATGGACCGACGCACCTTTATCAAGGCGAGTACTGTGCTCACTGCGAGCCAGTCGATATCAGCGACCGCACAGCAGCATGATGACGCGGCAGCCGCACACATGCGGATGATGAACACGCTGCCGCCAGATGCACCAAAGATCGCGATGCTGATCTATCCGCAGATGGTCGCGATGGATCTCGTCGGTCCATTGACGATCTTCAACGTGGCGCGTTTCGATACGCGCCTTGTCTGGAAATCGACCTCACCCGTCATGACGGTCGAAGGTCTGCCTTTCGCGGCACGCCACAGCTTCGACGACTGTCCATCGGACATCGACGTGCTGTTCGTGCCAGGCGGCACCATGGGTACGATCGAATGCATGAATGATCCCGTGGTGCTGCGCTTTCTCGCGGAACGTGGCGCAAAGGCGAAGTGGGTCACGAGTGTTTGTACGGGCGGACTGGTGCTGGGCGCAGCGGGATTGCTGGTCGGCTACGACGCAACCGCGCACTGGGCCGTGGCTGACTTGCTGCCATTGATGGGCGCGCGTCATGTCGATCAGCGCGTGGTGCGTGACCGCAACCGGATGACGGGAGGCGGCGTGACAGCGGGCATCGATTTCGCGCTCGCACTCGTGGCCGACATGCGTGCCGGAGAAGCGGCGCGGCGGGCCGCGCTGACGGTCGAATATGCGCCGGCACCGCCTGTTCAAAGCGGCACGCCGCAACAGGCCGGTCCGGCACGAACGGCGGCGATGCGTCAAAGCCGCGCGTGGATGGATGAGCAGGCGCGGCGGGCGGCAGAGCAGGCCGGCAGACGGCTGGGGACTGCCTGACGCAGCGCGCCGGTTATATGCAGGTGTCGCTGTATCGCGATACAGCGACACCGCAGACATAAAAGGCCGTCGTTTATCTGGACGTCGCGCCTGCCGGCTTGATCGCACATTGCGCTGTCAGCTTTTCGCCGTCGCTGAACGAAAACGTGAGGGGCAGCGTCGAGCCGATCTTGAGCGGCGCTTTACGCTGTTCGAGCATGACGTGATAGCCGCCCGGCGCGAAGGCGAGTTTGCCGTGGGCGGGAACGGTCGCCTTGTCGACCATCACCATTTTCGACGTGCTTCCGCTCGACTGCGTCTGATGAAGCATGGCCATGCCGAACGCGTCGGTGTCGACCGACGTCAGATCGATCGCCTTGTCGCTCATATTCATAGCCGTGAAATAGGCGCCGGACGGCACATCGCCGGGCATCGAGCGGACCCAGCAGTCGGACACCATCACAGACGGCGAAGACGCGGCGTGTGCGTTGAGCATGGGTGCGCAAAGGGCGAACAGGGCGAGAATCGGAAGAGTGCGTTTCATGACAGGTACGTAAAGGTAGAGTGATGAGAAAAGTATCGTGGGCATGGTTTGCGGGCGATCGCGTCACCAACTGCACTGATGACGCGCACAGGGCATCCCGGCTGCGAACCGCGCCGACCTGGGTGCGTATCGGGCACGCGCTGATGAGCGATGCCGGATGCAAAGAATCTGAAAAGGCGGCGATGCTCGCAGCCAGAAGACCGCGTCAGACGGGCGGCGCGCGCGGGCTGCCGAAGCGGAATTCGAGAAGGGGTACGAAGTGAACAGCCAATGCCACCGTCGAAACAACGACAGGCGCCGCCAAGGCCACCGAGGTTCCCGTTGGCGACGAGATGGGCGGATGGTGGATTAGCAGATCACAATAAGGACATGCCGCGAAGTGATCATGCTGGACGGGATGGCTGTTTGGTACAGGGCGCGATGCCGTGCAAAGCACGCTTTGCAAATCCTGGCCCGGCCTGGCCGCAGCGACGAACTGTCCAACCACAGGCGCGAGCACAGCCAGGCACATGGCAATGATGCCAAGCCACGCGGTCAGCCATGTGCGGTGTTGAATGGACATGTTTGAGGACTCTATCTGCATGCGCAGTCTATCATCGCGTCTGCATGCAGGCTACGCCGTCAGGTCTCGGGCATCGCGCAGGATCTCGAACCAACCGTTCGCATATCGTAATAGGGTGACGCGCTTCGGCATGGCGCGCGTCGATCGGCTTCAGACAGCCGCTGACGGCGAAGGCGCGCGGTATTGCTTATTTGCCGCCAGTTACGTCAAGGAACGTGCCCGTGATGAAAGAAGCCTGGTCGCTTGCCAGCCACAAGATTGCGCGTGCAACTTCTTCGGGCTGTCCGCCTCGTCCCATGGGGATCGAATCTTTCACGCGATCCACCCGTGCTGGCTCGCCGCCGCTGGCGTGCATCTCGGTGTAGATGTGTCCTGGCCGGACGCAATTGACGCGTATGCCATCCCGCGCCACCTCTTTTGCGAAACCGGTTGTGAACGTTTCGACGGCACCTTTGGACGCTGCGTAATCGACGTATTCGTTTGGACTGCCGAGACGGGCCGATGCCGATGAGATATTGATCACCGAGCCGCCACGTCCGTGATGACGCAAGGACATCCGCCTGGCCGCTTGCTGCGCGCACAGAATCGGGCCAATCGCGTTGACGGCGAAGATACGTTGCATCCGCTCGAAGTCGAGATCCTCCAGCCGGGACTGCCGCGCAATGATCGCAGCGTTGTTCACGAGCACATCGATCCGGCCGAACTCGCGGTCGATCGCGGCGAAGAGGCGAGCGACCTGGGCGGGATCGGCGCTATCCGCGCGCATGGGCAAAGCCCGGCGCCCCGCCGCTTCCACGTCGGCCGCCACCGCCAGCGCGGCCGCTTCGTTGGAGATGAAGCTGATCGCGACGTCGTAGCCTTTTGCGGCAGCAAGACGCGCAGTCGCTGCGCCTACACCGCGGCTGCCACCCGTTATCAGTATGAGCGGTGTCTGAGAGAGGTTATCCATTGCGTGAACCTTCATGTGATGGTGAACATGGTTTATGTCGTTGCGCTACGAGGCATATCAAAGCCCCAGACACACCGCTCCCGCCGCGACGACGAAGCAGGCGAGCCAGCGCGTCGCCCTGACCGTTTCGCGCAGGAACATACGGCCGATGAGCACTGCGAACACCACACTGGTCTCGCGCAACGCCGATACGGTACCCATCGCACCTGACTGCAAAGCCCAGATCACGATGCCATACGCTGCAATCGACACCAGCCCGCCCCCGAGCGATGCGCCGACCGAGAGCGGCGCGGCACGCAAAGGCGTCCAGAGCGGCGAGAATCCGCGCAGCGCGACGAACAGGATGGGCATGAGCCAATAGAACAGGAACATCCATGCGGTGTACGCGAATGGCTGACCGCCGGACAATCTCACGCCGATGCCGTCGATCACGGTGTAGAGCGCAATCGTCACCCCCGTCGTCAGCGCGGCCAGCGCGCCCGCTCGCGACACGTGACGCCCCTGCAACGCAATCGCGATGATGCCGCCCGAGATCATCGCGATGCCGAGAAAGTGCAGTCTGCCGATCGCCTCATGCGCAAACAGCGCCGCGCCGAGTGTGACGAGCAGCGGCGACGAGCCGCGCGCGATCGGATACGCCATCGCCAGGTCGTTGCGTCGATACGAGCGCACGAGGCTGACGTTGTACACGACATGCACGAGACCCGAAGCAACGATATAAGGCCAGGAGGCGCGCGCCGGCCACGGATTGAACGCGACGACGAGCGTGGCCACTGCCGCGATGGCGATACTCATCCACGTCATGGACAGGAAGCGGTCGCGGTTGCCGTGCAACATCGCGTTCCAGCTGGCGTGGAGCAGCGCGGCGAACAGCACGACACCGCCGGTGTAACTGAGCATGCGGGTTCCAGGTCGAATCGGGAGCGGCAAGCAGGAAGGATATCTATCTTGAAGGCAGGGAACAAACGAGATAAATTGCCGGATCGTGTTAGAAAAACTCTTTCGAATGAAACGGGTACTGCCTCCGCTCAATGCCCTGCGGGCCTTCGAAGCCGCGGGCCGTCTCGGCAGCTTCAAGGAAGCCGCCGCAGAACTGCACGTGACGCACGGCGCGGTGAGCCAGCAGGTACGTCTGCTTGAAGAATGGCTCGGCGCATCGCTGTTTGAACGGCACAACCGCCGTGTCGTGCTGACATCGGCGGCGAAGGCGTATCTGGAGCAAATCGGCCCTGTGCTTGATCGGCTCTCGCAGGCGACCGCGCGCTATGGCTATGGTGTGTCCGGCCCGGTTTCACGGGTTCTGTCGGTGAACGCACCCGCCACCTTCACGTTGCGCTGGCTGGTTCCGAGGCTGACGAAACTGCGCGCCAGCCATCCGGATGTGAACATCAACGTGGAGACGTCCAACGCGCCGCTGGAAAGTCTGAAAGACGAATATGACGTCATCATCCGGGGTGGGCCGGACACGTTCTACGGCTACTCGATGCAGCCGTTCCTCTCCGAAGAGCGGCTGCCTGTATGCAGTCCGGCGCTGTTGCGACGGGTGCCGCTCCAAACGCCCGCCGACCTCCGGAAACATACTTTGCTGCACACGGCGAGCCTGCCCCGCCTCTGGCCCGACTGGCTGGCGAGCGCAAGAATTCCCTCGCTGAAGCCGGCATCCGCCATCACGTTCGACCACTTCTATCTGAGCTTGCAGGCAGCTATCGACGGAGTCGGCATCGCCATGGGGCCGACTGCGCTGGTATCCGGGGATCTCGCTGCCGGACGGCTCGTCACCCCGTTTGCCGGCCCCCGTCTGCCGTCGCGCCGCTATTGCACCTATGTTGCGCAGGAGAAGGCTGACGATGAGCTGGTCGCGCTATTCCGTGCATGGCTCGAACGCGAGGGTGCGCGTGGACCAGACTCTCCGGTGCGCGCTCCGTCCCGCCGACGGAAATCGTGAATGAAGGCGCCGGCGTAAACGTCTTCGCCACCGGCGAGCCTCGCCTGTCCCTGCGGGGCCGGCGCTTCAGCCTCTTTGGTTCGGCAAGTGCAAAGATGCAAGCGTGACGGTGCGAACGCAATTACTGCGGAAGCAGCGCGTCGTGTAGGATTGTTGAGCACTATCCATGACTGACTCCGTTCCTGATCATGTGCTGCGAGCGGTCGGGCAGATGGTTCGGCTGAAAAAGCGACTACTCAGATGAGTTCAACGCAGGCACACACGTCCAGACGGACTTTACTGCTGGAGATGGGACGCACACACATGAAGGCGCACCACGTGCGCGCGACTCACGCGCGCACGTTGGTGTTTTCGGTTCTTTACGAGTGCGGCCGCGCGCTCGTCGTAGAAGAAGTGTTTGGTCAACTGGTGCTGCTTGGAGAAGGCATCGGCAGGACGACGGTTTATCGAACGCTCGTCGAATTCGAGAAAGCGGGCATCGTCCGCGCCAGATGGGTCTACGGCAGGAGCGGACGGCGCATGGCGTACTATCTGTGCGTTTGATGCGAACCTCCCGTCTCTTCCTGGGCGCTACGTTTCGCGCCGCACCGGCACATTGTTCACGCCCGTGATCGGCGCGGCAGCCGCTTCATCCCGCAGGAAATCAATCAACGGCTCGACCAGGCGATGCTGACTGGACGGATTACGGCGCAACACGAAACGCCATGACGCCAGCTTCGCCCCACCATGCAGGACGGGAACCAGCCGGCCACTGCGCAACTCCGGCTCGATCAGCGGCACACGGCCGAGTGCGACACCCGCACCGCCCAGTGCGGCCCCGATCACCTGACTGAAGCTGCTATAACGGACGATTTTCGATTCGAAGTCGCCGGGAAAACGGAACTCACGTGTCCAGTTTCGCCAGTCGATCTCGGGGCTGTCTTCATGTGTCTCCTGAAGCAGCCGGCAGCGGCACACTGCCTTCGAGGCCAGCGGATACAGTTCCGGGCTGCATACAGGGAACACCGTCTCCTTCAGCAGCATTTCGTCGCCGGGCTGCAGGTTTCTTTCATGCACGTGCACGATGGCCAGGTCGATGCCGCTGCGCGCGAAGTCGGGCTTGCCGTCGAGCACCACGGCGTGCAGCGGCGAATCCGGATACTGAGAAGAGAACTGCGCAAGGCGCCGCGCGAGCCACATCGAAGAAAATGGCGTGTTGGCCGAGACCGTCAGTTGGCGAATCACGCCACGGATGTCGTCGCAAGCCTCGCTGAGCATCGACAGCGCATGGCTGGTGGCGGGCAGCAGCTTCGCCCCGGCGGGCGTAAGACGAATTCCGCCGATACCCGTGGCGCGTTCGAGAAGGCGCGCGCCGAGCGTCTCTTCGAGCGCACGGATCTGATGGCTGACGGCACTCGTCGAAACATTCAGCTCGGCTGCGGCGCGCGCGAATCCACCCAGACGGACGGCTGCCTCGAAGGCGCGCAAGGCACTGAGGGGCGGAAGGTGCGGCATCGCTGGCAAAAATCATGATGGGAAGGGGTATTGTAGTTTGCTCAACACCCCTTGAAAAAACATCTTTTGCCCGACCTGCGCGCCGCGCGTAAGGTCGGGCTTTTGCTGGCAACAACAGACAGGCGGAGGGGAGCATGTATTTCGATGCGCGGCTATGGGCCATGATGGCGGGCTTGCGTTGGCGGCTGGCGGCAGGTATCGGGCTTGGCCTGCTGGCCATGGCCGTGGGCATCCTCCGGTTCGTGTTTCTCGGCCGCGTGCTGGCACTGGTGTTCGCGGGCGCGCCGCTGCAAAGCCTCGCCGCCGCTGTCGCCGCAACAGCAATCTGCGTGCTATTGCGCGCCTGGCTCGAGCACTGCCGTGCCTTGCTCGCGCAACGAATGGCGGGGCACTTGCAAGCGACGCTGCGCGAGCGGCTCTTCGACCAGATTACGTCGCTCGGACCGGCATGGTTCAGCACCGAGCGCACCGAGCGCACCGGGGGCGTGATGCTTGCGGTGATCGACGGTGTCGAGCAGTTGCAGACTTTTTTCGGCGCGTATCTGCCGCAACTCGCAATTGCCGCGTGTGCGCCCGTCATGATCTTCGCGGTGCTCGCCTGGTGGGACGTGCCGACAGCCTCCGTGCTGCTGGTCGCTGCCCTCATCACGCTCGCGCTGCCTCAGTTGATCCACCGCGCCGACAAGCGCGCGGCGCTGGCGCGTTCCGGCGCGTTCAAGGCGTTCGGCGAAGAGTTTCTCGACGCCGTGCAAGGCCTGCCGACATTGAAGGCGTTCGGACAGAGCCAGGCATTCGGCGAGAAGCTGGCGCGCAAGGCGCGCGCGCTGTCCGACAGCACCTTCTGGGTGCTCGCACTGGGTCTGCTGACGCGCCTGTTCACCGATCTCGGCATCGGGCTCGGCGTGGCTGCGGCAATTGCGCTCGGCGCGTGGCGCGTGCGGCACGGCGAGATGAGCCTCGAAGCGCTGCTGATCGTGCTGATGGCAGGCAGTGAGATATTCCGGCCGCTGCGCGATCTGCGCGGCGTGCTGCACCAGGGGATGATCGGTCAGTCGGCGGCCAATTCGATCCACGCCTTGCTCGATGCAACGCATCCTCAGCGCCATGCCAACGGCGCACCACACATCGCTGGCTTGCAGTCCGACATTGCGTTCGATGGCGTGAGCTTCGCTTATCCCGGACGCCAGGCACACGCGCATACGGGTTTGACCTTTACGATTGGTCAAGGCGAGAAAGTGGCCGTCGTCGGCCCGAGCGGCGCGGGTAAGTCGACCATCGTGCGGTTGCTGTTGCGGCAGCACGATGCGCAACATGGTGTGGTCCGTATCGGCGGCCACGACGTGCGTTCGCTGGACGCGCAACAGGTGCTGTCGATGATTGCCGTCGTCGCGCAGGACGCGACGCTCTTCAGCGGCAGCGTCGCGGACAATCTGCGTCTGGGCCGACCCGACGCCACCGAAGCACAGATGATCGAGGCGGCCCGCGCGGCCAACGCGCACGACTTCATCGCGGCGCTGCCCGACGGTTACGCGACGCGCATCGGCGAGCGTGGCATGACGCTTTCGGGCGGCCAGCGTCAGCGCATCGCCATTGCGCGTGCGTTGCTGCGCGACGCGCCGATTCTCCTGCTCGACGAAGCGCTCTCGTCAGTCGATGCGGAAAACGAAGCACTCATCCAGCAGGCGCTCGACCATCTCACGCGTGGCCGCACCACGCTGATCCTTGCGCACCGTCTGTCGAGCGTGATCGGCGCTGACCGCATTCTCGTGCTCGAAGACGGCCGCATTGCCGACGAAGGCACGCACGCTTCGCTGATGACGCGCGACGGTCCCTACAAGCGCCTGATGGGACCGCAAATCGAAGCGGCCGGCGAAGACGTGGCCGTCGTGGCGACGGCCGCGCAGCCAGCCGGACAGGCTGCGTCCCGTCCCACCGTGCGAGCGCTGAACGATGATGCCGCAACGATCGGCTGGCCCGAGACACTGCGCACGCTGCTGCGCTTCGTCAAACCGTGGAAGAACAAGGTCACGTTGACCGTGCTGTGCGGTATCGGGCGGGTGCTGGGCTTTATCGGCGTGGGCGTGGTGGGCGCGCTGGTCGTGGCGGCCGTGTCGATGCAAGCGCCGCTCACCGCGTTACTGGTCGCGCTGGCCATCCTCGCGCCGCTTGCCGCCGTGCTTCACTGGCTCGAATCCTGGCTTGCGCACGACATGGCGTACCGGCTGCTCGCCGAAATGCGCATCGCGCTGTATGCGACGCTGGATCGACTCGCACCCGCCGGGTTGCTGCGGCGCCGCTCGGGCGACCTGGTCGCGCTGGCGACGCAGGACGTCGAAACCGTCGAGTATTTTTATGCACACACACTCGCGCCGGCGTTCGTTGCGGTGTTGATTCCTGTCGGCGTGCTGGTGCTGCTCGCAGCCTTTGCCTGGCCGCTAGCCGTCGTGCTGCTGCCGTTCCTGCTATGGGCGGGGCTCGCGCCTGTGCTGGCACGCCGTGGCATCGACCGGCTCGGCACCGACGCGCGAGAATCGCTCGGCCAGTTGGGTGCGCATTTGACGGAAACGATTCAGGGTCTCGCGGAACTGACCGCGTTTCAGGCCGTAGCGCGCCGTCGCGCTGCGTTCGTAGCCGATGCCGTCGCCTATCGCCAGAAGCGTGCGGAGTTGCTCGAGGATCTGTCGTTGCAGAGCGCAGCCCTCGAGGTCGCGAGCGGACTCGGCGGCCTTGCGGTCGCGGCGCTGGGCGGCTGGCTGTGCATGCGCGGCTGGTTCGCGCACGAGACCTTGCCGCTGCTGGTGCTGGTGGCCGTGGCAGCGTTCATGCCGGTTGGCGAAATCGGCCAGGTGGCCCGGCAACTCGCCGATACGATCGCGTCGACGCGCCGCCTGCGCGCCGTCGAAAAGGAACCCGTGCCTGTCACCGACGGCGATAGCACCATGCCCGCCGATCCGACCGTGCGCTTCGATAACGTCGGCTTTGCTTATCCAGGCCGTTCCGTCGCGGCCATCGACGGCGTCAGTTTCGACGTGCCGCCGGGTAGCACGGTTGCGCTGGTCGGCGCATCGGGTGCGGGCAAGTCGACGGTGGCGAGTCTGCTGCTGCGCTTCTGGGATCCGCAGCAAGGGCGCATCACACTCGGCGGAATGGATCTTCGCGCGTTGCGGCTCGATGAACTGCGGCAGCACATCGCGCTTGTCGCGCAGGACACGTATCTGTTCAACGATACGCTCGAAGCCAATATTCGCCTGGCGAGCGGCGCGGCGACGCAAGCGGAGGTGCGGCGCGCGCTGGAACGTGCCGCGCTGGCTGAATTCGTCGACCGTCTTCCCGAAGGGCTTGCGACGCGCGTGGGCGAACGCGGCGTGCAGCTCTCAGGCGGGCAGCGACAGCGCATTGCGATTGCGCGTGCATTTCTCAAGGACGCGCCGATCCTGATCCTCGATGAAGCCACCTCGCATCTCGATACCATCAGCGAGCAGCAGATTCGCGCAGCGCTGGACCAGTTGATGGTCCGCCGCACGGCGATCGTCATCGCGCATCGCCTGTCGACCATCCGCAATGCAGATGCGATCCTCGTCATGGAGCACGGCAAGGTGATCGAAGCCGGGCGTCACGAGGAACTGCTGGCTCGTCAGGGCGCTTATGCGCGGCTCGTCGGCAGGCAGGCGAGGGCGATCGAGGTGTAGGTAAAAGGGCGAAGAGGCATCAAACCCAGATCGCAACGCAAATCTTCGGCGTGGGCAGCGCGTCAAGCCTTTCGGGGCGGACCATTGTTGCGCATCCCATTCCCAACGAATGGCGGACCCAGGACACGGGATGAAAGCCTACGAGGAACGCGCCGCGCGAGCGATGCTGAACTCGCTGTAAAGAGCCAGATATCACTGGCAGCACAAGATTCAGGTCATAGCAGCGCTCAAAAAAAATCGAAAAGAGTCATGGCGGGCTGATTCCCGCTACTTGAAGACGCGTCGCGCAATATGCCCGTGATGTATTCGGGTGCACCCTGCGCGCCCCCGCAGCACCGGCTCGAACTATGGTGGCAGTGTATGGCGCGCGATGAGTGCGCTGGTGCGCCCGGGGGCCGTCACTTCTGCGTGGCGAGATAGGCGATGATATCGGCGCGGGTCTTTGCGTCGCCAAGCGCGAAAAACATCTTTGTTCCGGGAACGAGATTCTGCGGGCCTTGCAGCCATCGATCGATCATCTCGGGCGTCCAGACGATGCCCGAGTTTTTCAGTGCGATCGAATAGTTGAATCCCGGTACCGTCCCCGCCTTCCGTCCTACGACGCCGCGGTGCGCAGGCCCGACGTCATTGTCGTCGATCGAGTGGCAGGCCATGCAGGCTCCATACGCGGTCTTGCCTGCGACGGGATCGCCGGCCGCTGCCGCGTGCGCGGCGATGCCGAGTGTCGCTGTGGTGAGCGCTATCGTCCAGATACGCCTCAAGTGAAACTTGCCCATGTCCGTCGTTCTCCATCTGTGTGATTCAGACAGGTAGACTGGGCCGGGACGGCGGATATTCCCATAATCGAATGACTATCGGGCCGCGCGATTAGCTGCCTGCCTTGCCCGATGTCGCTGCTTTCCCGTCATGCCGTTGATCGAGCAGTGCGTCGATCTGCGCGCTTTCCTTCTGCAGTTGCATTCGCAGGTACTTCAGGAATTCCTTGCCGTTTTCCGACAGGGGTCTTCCAGGGCGCATGACCAGCAGCGTGCGACATTCAATCACAGTGGAGAGCCGTCGAATCACGAGGCCTCTCGGAATGAAGTCCAGCGCGGCGATTGGGTGCACCATTGCCAGCCCGATGCCGTCGAGCGCCAGTTGACAAGCAGTTGCGGACAGCGGCGTCTCGATCACCGCGCGCAAATGCACGTCCTGCTCGACGAGTGCGGCTTCCAGGCGCCGTCGTGCGGAGTCTTCCGGGTTCATGTCGATGAAATGGTCCGACGCGAGGTCGCCGAGGCTCAGTGCACGCTTGCGACTGAGCGGGTGATCCGCAGACATGGCGATCACGCCCGGCATCACCGAAAAAAGCGAATGCTCGATGCCTTGTGTGTTGACTTCGTCGTTCATCAGGCCGAAGTCGACCTGACCTGTCACCACGTGCTGATAGACCTCTTTCGAACTCGTCACCTGCAGCATCATCTGCATGTTGCGACGCTGAGGTTCGAACGCGGCCATTGCACGGCCCACGAAGCAGTTTCCGAACGCGGGATAGGACGCCATCGACAGTCGCCCCAGTCCGAACATACGCAGACTGCGGATGCGATGTTCAATGGCCTCGTAGCCGACGTAGTACCGGTCGACCTCGCTCATCAGCGCATGCGCTTCCTGGGTTGGTTGCAACCGTCCGCGAACGCGATCGAATAAGCGTAAACCCGCAAGCTCTTCCAGCTTGCGAATCGACTGGCTGATAGCCGGTTGCGACACACCTAGCAGCCGCGCGGCTTTGCTCGCTGTTCCAGACGCCATGACCGCACGAAACACTTCGATCTCACGAATCGACACCTATAAGCTCCGCTTCTGGAGTGAGAAGTCCCAATGGTAGATCGATTATATTTGGCAGAAAACAATCCTCTCACGTTCAACGACCGAAGCAGAGGATTCAATGGAGAAGTCAGTACCCGCGCATCTCGCCCAGCCCTTCAGAAGCCTGTCGCCAGGCGTATTCCGCGCGTCGACGATCGTCTTCGACTCGTACGAGGATTTTGTTGGGAGAAAGTCGCGACAGCCCGACGGCTACAGCTATGGCTTGACGGGGACACCCACCAACCGGGAACTCGAAACCCGCATCGCCGACCTCGAAGGCGCCCGGCATTGCGTCGTGGTGAGTTCCGGGCAGGCCGCATTGATTGCCTCCGTTCTGCCGTTCGTCAAGGCAGGCGATCACGTGCTGATTTCGGACGCCAGCTACGGCGGGCTCAAAGCGTTTGCCCATGACTGGCTCGCGCGGCTGGGCGTGCAGATTGGCGTATATCCAGCCGATATCGGTTCACAGATCGTCGAATGGGTGCAGCCCAATACACGCATGATCTGTATCGAATCGCCCGGCACGATCTCAATGGAAATGCCGGACGTGCGTGCGATCGTTGCTGTCGCACGTGCCCGGAAAATCCTCACGATGATGGACAACACCTGGGCCAGCCCGCTGGCGTTCCGGCCGCTCGAACACGGCATCGACATGAGTGTCGAGGCCGCCACCAAGTTCTTCGGAGGGCACTCCGACCTGTTGATGGGCGCGGTCAGCACGAACGACTTCGCGCTCTACGAGCAACTGCGCGAGGCGCAGGCAACGATCGGCCTTGCCGCGAGCGCGGACGATTGTTTCCTCGCGCTGCGAGGTCTGGAAACCTTCAGGCTGCGGTTCGAGCAACAGAGTCGTGACACGCTACAGGTCGCGCATTGGCTTGAGCGCCATCCGGGCGTCGATCGCGTGCTGTTCGCGCCGCTCGAATCGCATCCGGGTCACGCCATCTGGAAGCGCGATTTCAGCGGAAGCGGGTGTCTGTTCTCATTCATCCTGAAGCCCGGCCCCGAAGATGCGATTGCAGCATTGTTCAACTCGCTCAAGACGTTTTCGATCGGCGCGAGTTGGGGTGGCACGCGCAGCCTGATCGCGTTCTATCCGGCATCCATTCAGCGTGCCCGGAAATTCCCGCCCACCGATCAGGCCATCATCCGCGTGTCGATCGGGCTGGAAGATGTGGAGAGCCTGATTGCGGACCTGGATCACGGTCTCACGCAGTATGCGGCGCAGTGTGAATCAATCCGCTGATCGAATCCAGACACACAAGATCGACCGGCAAATATCGAACGACCGGATGAGGTTCCAGAATGGAAGCGCTCTTTCTGCGTGCGTTGCCGCTGCTGAAGATGGCGATACTCACCACGCTCTCGCTTGGCTGTCTGTCGTTTGTGCTCGGATCGGTCCTGGGGCTGGGAATAGCGCTCGCGCGAACCAGCAACTGGCGACTGGCTCGCGCGTTTGCTTTCGCCTATGTATCGATCTTTCGCGGCACGCCATTGTTGTTGCAACTGCTTGTCGTGTACTTCGGTCTGCCTTATTACGGCATTGTCATGTCGCCGTTCATGGCGGCGATGGTGGCACTCACGCTCTTTGTCGCGGCCTATCTGAGTGAGGACTTCCGGGCAGGCCTGCTGTCGGTGGACCGCGGCCAGTGGGAGGCGGGCATGTCGCTCGGCATGGGGTACTGGAAGATGCAGCAACGCATCATCCTGCCGCAAGGCCTGCGCATTGCCGTGCCGCCCGTGTCGAGCCGGCTGATCGGGCTGATGAAGGACACGTCACTCGCCTCAACAGTGACGGTCGTCGAAATGACGCGCGTCGCCAATCAGGTCGGCGCGGCCACTTTCCGCTACATGGATATGTTCCTGATCGTGGGTGCCTTGTACTGGATCATCAGCCAGACACTCACCATCCTGCAGACCTGGCTCGAATCCACGCTCGTCAGGAGGTACGGATGAATGGAGAAACGATCGTGCTGCGTGCGACGGGCCTGCACAAGCGCTTTGGCGAGCACGCGGTCCTGAAGGGCATCGACCTCGAAGTGAAAGAGGGCGAGGTCGTCGTGATCATGGGTGCATCGGGCTCGGGTAAGACCACGCTGATCCGTTCACTGAACTTCCTTGAGATGCCCGATAGCGGGCACGTGGACGTATGCGGAATCAGTGTCCAATGTGAGCCCGCAGCGCGCGGCAAACTCGAACGCTGCTCGCGCGCCGCTCGCAGGCAGATGGCACTGATTCGCCGCAATACGGGCATGGTGTTCCAGTCATTCAACCTGTTTCCGCACATGACGGCGCTGGAAAACGTGATGGAAGGGCCCGTCAGCGTGAAGGGCGTTGCAAGGGCCGAGGCGCGGGAACGCGCGCAGGCTCTGCTCGATCGCGTTGGGCTGCGCGAGCGTGCGGGTGCGTATCCACGGCAGCTGTCGGGCGGCCAGAAACAGCGTGTGGCGATCGCGCGAAGCCTCGCGATGGACCCACGCGTCATCTTCTTCGACGAACCCACCTCGGCACTCGATCCGGAACTTCGTGACGAAGTGCTGCACGTGATGAAAGAACTCGCCGAGGCGGGCATGACCATGCTTGTCGTTACGCATGAAATCCGCTTCGCGCGCGAGGTGGCCGACAGAGTGCTTTTTATGGAGGGTGGCCTGATCACGCACGACAGCCCGGCAGCCCAGTTCTTCGCCGATTCGAACAACGACCTTCGGACCAAACGCTTCCTCGGAAAGCTGGCCGTCTGAACAACAGCCTTGTGAGACCAATCATGAATCGAATGCATGGCATCGCAGTTCCATTCGGGCGCGCCTGCGCGGTATTCCTGTGCGCTGCCTTCCTGTGTGTTGCGGCGCGCGCCCAAGGTGACGACGCACTCGCGCGCCTGCGTCAGAAGGGCGAGATATCGATCGCCAATACGCAGGCGAGCCCGCCGTGGAGTCTGCTCGATGAGAGCAATCAACCGGCTGGCTATGACGTTGATGTGGCACGAGAGATAGCAAAGCGCATTGGGGTGCCGAAAGTGACCTTCGTGGCCGACTCATTCTCCAATTTCGTTGATGGGCTGCGCACAGCGAAGTACGACATTGTGGTCAACAGCATGGCGGCGACAGCCGAGCGGAAAAAGATCGTCGATTTCTCGGTGCCGTATGCCCCGCAGGAATTCCGCATCTGGGTCAACGACAAGACAAGTGGCATTAATCAGGTTGCGGATCTGGCAGGCAGGAAGGTTGGTGTCGAGGCGGGCACATCGAACGAAGTCTGGGCACGTGCGCATCTCCCCAATTCCACGATCCTGAGCTATGACAACGGCGGTTTCCTGTACAACGATCTCGGCACGGGCCGTATCGATGCCGTTATCGAATCGCATTTTGCCGGTCTGAAAGAGAAGGAAATCAATCACCTGCCGATTCACGAGGCGGGGCCAGTTCTGACCATTTCGCTTGGCTGCATCGCATTGCCGAAAAATCAGCCCGCGCTTGAGAACGCGATCAATGGAGCGATCGCAGACATGTCCAAAGACGGGACACTCGAACGCCTGGGACACAAGTGGCTCGGCAGCAACTACGACGTGGTCGGGGACATTCAAAAGGTCACGCAGAAAACGAACTAGCACGCGACGACCGGCACATCCGCATACTTCACTCTCCTACACATTTGAACATGAGCAATCCGATCAGTAGTGAAATCAGTTTCGACGAAGATGGAAAACATGTCGGTTACCTGCGCCTGCCGCACAGCGTGACACGTTCGGCCTACGGCTGGATTCCCATCCCCGTCGCTTCGATCCGCAACGGCACGGGACCGACTGTGCTGATCATGGCGGGCACCCATGGCGATGAATACGAAGGCCAGATCATCGTGTCGACGTTGATTCGCGAGATTGAAGCGGACATGGTGCGGGGGCAGCTGATCCTGTTGCCGATGGCCAACTATCCGGCGGCTGCCGCCGGCCAGCGCACGTCGACCGGCGATGACGGTAACCTGAACCGGCTCTTTCCCGGCGATCCCGCGGGCACGCCGACGCAAATGATTGCCGACTACATCGAGAACACGCTGCTCAAACGCGCAGAGTATCTCGTTGATCTGCACTCGGGAGGCAGTTCGCTGCTATACGACGGTGGGAACATGCTCGCGCTCGAGCCACGCGACAAGCAGGAAGAAGCAAAGGTCAAGGGCATGCTCAGCGCCTTCGGTCTGCCGAGAGCTTTTCTTCATGCACCCAACCCCGTCAACATTTCTGCCGCAGCACGACGGCAGGGTGCGATCTCCATCCTGACGGAACTCGGCGGTGCAGGAATGTCCAGCAAGCTGCTGATCGACCAGGGACGGCAAGGCTTGCTTAACTTCCTCGCGCACGTCGGCGTGTTGACCGGCGATCTGGTTCCGGGCAGTCCACCGTGCAAGACGCGCTTTCTGCGCGTGGAGGGCAGACATCACTACGTCTACGCTCATGACGACGGCCTGTACGAGCCGCTGGCGCAGTTCGGAGAGCGTGTGAGCAAGGGGCAGGCCGCCGCGCGCATCCATTTCCCGGATACGCCGCTGCGCGAGCCCGTTACCGTGTATTTCGATGGCAACGGCGAAATTGCATGTCGTCGCGTGCAGGCACAGGTGCGTCGTGGCGACTGCCTCTTCCAGCTTGCGGACGACGACCGAACCTACGCGTGAAGGGGGCGACAGGCGCCTGTCTCGCCCCTCGATAACGGCCATTCAGAACACACGCGATCGTCCAGCGGAATGTGAAAGTTTCAACGCGCTTGCGCTTTGCCACGGCACTGTCACGCCAGGGTGTTGGCACATTTACTACGCCCTACGGTTTATCGTCGGGCCGCCGTTCGACTGGCACTTTCCTACGCCGGTAAAAGCCCAGCCGCCCGATAACTCTCGATCAACGCATCGTAGAGCTTGATATCGGAGCGGCCTCGCGCCATCAGTTGCGCGCCCGCGACCGCGGCGAATATGGCGCGCGCCCGCTTTTTAGCGTCCCTGGGACCGACGATTTCCGCCTCCACCAGCGTCTTGCCAAGCCACGCGACATTGACGTCGGTAAAGGTCTGGACCTCCTTCTTTACGACGTCGGGCAGGTCGTCATATTCCGCTGTCATGAAGCTGGCCATGCACATGCGGTTGTCGTTCTCCAGCGCGACGCGAAACGTCCCCGGGAATTTGCGCAGGCGATCGGCTGCATCGGGCGGCTCTGCCGACAGCATTTCCAGCCCCGCCGCAGCATCTTCCCAGTAACGCTTTGCCACCGCGGCCGCGAGGTCAGCCTTGCTCGGAAAATGATGGTAGAGGCTCGCAGCCTTGATACCCACTTCTTCCGCCAAAGCACGTAGCTTCAATCCGCCATACCCATGCGCTTGCGCAATCTTTGTCGCGACGGCCAGGATTTTGTCGCTGGAACTGGTGCCTGCCTCGTTAGCCACGAATTTCCCCTCGATGAAGACAAGCCGCCTCGGAATCGTCTATCCGGTCAGCTCAAAGCATGTTGACAAGGTGAATTATACCGCCTAATCTTCGCCCTAACAAACGTTAGGTAGGATTCGTTCCTGACTTTGCCAGTTATTTTTCCGACACTTTGAAAGGCTCCGTTATGTCCATCGAACTCATCTCTCAAGACGCAACCAGGCTCGCTGAACTGATCCGTACCAGGGAGGTTTCGCCGGTAGAGGTCATGCAGGCGCATCTCGACCGCATCAGTGCAGTGGATCCCAGGATCAATGCAATCGTCACGGTCGCCGCCGACGCGCTCAAAAACGCAAGAGCCGCGGAAGCCGCAGTGATGGCAGGTCAAGAACTAGGGCCGCTGCATGGCGTCCCCTTCACGGCAAAAGACTCCATCGACACTGCCGGCGTGCTGACGCAACGTGCCTCGCCAATCTTCAAGGGCCGCGTGCCCGACACCGATGCAACCAGCGTGGCTCGCGTGAAGAAGGCGGGTGGCATCCTGCTCGCGAAAACCAACCATCCCGAATTCTCGTTCTGGATCGAAACCGATAACCTGCTTTCGGGACGCACGAGAAACCCGTGGAATCTGGATCGCACGCCGGGTGGATCGAGCGGCGGCGAGTCTGCGGCCGTCGCAGCACTGATGTCGCCGATCGGTCTCGCAACGGATGTCGCCATCTCGGTGCGCGGTCCGGCGGCCCTGACTGGCGTCGTCGGTCTCAAGGCGACGCACGGACGAATTCCCATGACGGGTATCTGGCCCCGCGTGCCGCGTCGTTTCTGGCACATCGGCCCGATTGCACGGAGCGTTCGCGACATCGCGCTCGCCTATTCGTTGCTGGCAGGTCCTGATGGCGCGGACGGTTTCTCGACGGCCCCGCTCAAGCTGGATGCCGGCGTTGGATCCACACCGGGCCGGCCGCTTCGGGTGGGCTTGCTCATCGATGCTTTCGCGCCCGTGGACGCCGACGTCGAAGCCACCGTGCAAGCCGCAGCCGAAGCGCTGCAAGGTTTGGGCGTAACCGTGGAGCCGGTGCGTATTCCCGTGCTCGAGCAGATCAACGCGCTCGAGGTGCTGTGGAAACTTCAGGTCATGGAAACCAAGCCTGCCTTCCGGAAGGTGACGGCCGGGCACGAAGACAAGATCTTCAAGCACGTCCAGGCGGTCTATGACACGCCGGATACTTCGATCGCCGATTTCGTCGATGCAGAACAGCAGGCGGAACAACTGCGCGACGGCTTCGCGGAGTACTTCCAGCGCTACGACGCGTTGCTCTGCCCGGTGACGCCGGTGCCGGCACACGAACACGACGCAGCGGAATTCAACATCAAGGGTCAGTCGGTATCTTCGCTGCACGTCATGACCGCAACTGCGCCGCTCAATGTGACGGGGCTTCCGGGCATGACGCTGCGTTTCGGTACGAGCCGCGAAGGGCTGCCCGTCGGCGTGCAACTCGTAGCGCCGTGGCTGGCGGAATCGACGCTTCTGCACCTTGCCTCGCTGCTTGAAGCGGTGAGTCCCGTGCGTGGTCTTCATCCCGACCTGTCCAACATCTGAGTCGGACCGCAATCCTTCATTGATAGAGAGCAATCCAACTATCGTCAGTTATTGGCCGTCGCCTGGCCGACGGCCTCTTTTCTGGAGGTAGCACCATGTCTAAGCAAGCACCGCGCCGCGCGTTGATCGTCATCGATGTGCAGAACGGATACATCACAGGTAACTTCCGGATCGAGTATCCGCCTGTCGCGTCGTCGCTGCCGAATATCGCCAAAGCGATTGACGCCGCCAATGCTAGCGGCGTTCCGGTTGTGCTTGTAAAGCGCGTCTTGCCCGCTGATGCACCGATTTGTGTGATGCACACAGTTTTGTTTCGTGACATTTCTCCTCTACAGAAATGCGAAAGCAAGGTGCAGGTGGATGCATAACCACAGGCGATCATGTGATAGCGGGTTGCGTGAAGATTCCACGCGTCGACTAACCCTGACGTCGATGTCGAGCAGACGTAAATGTCCCATAAGTTTCGACCCCTACCTTTGCAGGATGCTCCAGCGTCCGGCGTCAGCCGGAGCTCGACCATTCATGCACCCGGATCCAATCCGCGATCGAAGCAAAGGAAGGAATCACCATGTCGGAACTCGTCACTCAAGACCTTGAATCCTCAAGCGAACGGTGCTCGTGGCGGCCGGTCGCGGCCGGTGCCATCGGCAATGCGATGGAATGGTACGACTTCACTGTCTATGGCTTCTTCGCAAGCACGATCGGGAGCGTGTTTTTTCCGTCGCAGAACCATCTGGTGTCGCTTCTGGCGTCGTTTGCGGCATTCGCGGTAGGATTCCTGGTGCGGCCGTTCGGGGCGCTCGTCTTCGGGCATATCGGCGACAAGTTCGGCCGGCGCGCTGCGCTGTGGATGTCGGTTGTCTGCATGGCGGTGCCCACCTTCATGATTGGCCTGTTGCCCACCTATGCGCAGATTGGCGTCGCGGCTCCCATCCTTGTCGTGCTGTTTCGATTGTTGCAAGGCCTTGCCGTTGCAGGCGAGATCGGCGCGTCCGTGACCTTTCTGGTCGAACAGGCAGGCGGGAGGCGGCGAGGGCTGCTCGGCAGCGTCGCCCTGATGACAGGCGCATTGGGTACCCTGATCGGCTCTGCCATGGGCGCTGTGCTTACGACGACACTGAGCCCCGACGCGATTCACACATGGGGCTGGCGCGTCCCGTTTCTGATCGGGATTGTGATCAGCGTCTTCGCGTGGTACTTGCGACGCACGATTCCGGACACTGGCGTCAAGCAACCGGAAACAGCGTCCCCATGGCGCGAAGCCCTGAGAACGCAATGGCGCACGATGCTGCTGTTGCTGGGCATGAACGCTGTTGGCGCGATCGGCTTCTATCTGTGTTTCGTGTTCGCGACGACGTACCTTCGGCAGACCGAGCATATGGCGGCGTCCACTGCACTCGACATCAACACGCTGGCCATCGCTTTGCAGATGGCAACGTTTCCGCTGGCCGCATCGCTGTCTGACCGGATCGGGCGCCGCCCGGTTCTGCTGACCGCCGCGGGCGCGCTGTTCGTGCTGGGCGTGCCGCTATTCTGGCTGATGCATCACCCTGATCCGATGCTCGCAGTTGCCGGGCAAGGTGTGCTCGCGGTGTTGCTCGGATGCTTCGTCGGCGTCGCGCCCACCTACATGGCCGAAATGCTGCCGGGAAGCTTGCGTTGCACGACCGTCTCGCTCGCCTATAACGTCGGCTTTGGCGTGCTAGGCGGCCTGACGCCGCTCACGGCGCTATGGCTCATGCATCTCGGGATCATCGATTTCGACTTCAACACGCTTGCGCCCGCCTATCTGTTGATGACAGCCGCTGCCGTCTCGCTGCTGGTGGTGCTGCGTTTGCCGGAAACCTTCAGGTCGTCGCTCCCGGCCGGACACGGTCAGCCCGGATCGCATTCATAGTTGAGACATACATCATGAGCCTCAGTCCGGAAATCATCGCTGTCGTCGTGGTCGCGGGTCTGGTCTGCGGCTTCCTCAATACCGTGGCTTCGTCGGGGTCGGCGGTGACGCTGCCCATCCTGATGGCTATCGGTCTGCCTGCTGCCGCGGCAAATGCGACCAATCGCATCCCGGTTCTGGTCGGCGCGATGGCCGCGACCATCCAGCTTGCGCGGCACGGCGCGATTCCCTGGCGGCGCGGGCTGATGGTTGGGGCGCCGATGGTGCTGGGCGCGATAACTGGCGCGATCGCAAGTGAGCATCTGCCGGGTCATGACCTGCGCAAGATCATCGTTGGCGCGGTCGTGATTGCGTTGGTGCTGATCTTCACCAAGCTGAAGAATCTGCTCAACGCCGCCACGAGCAATGACTTTCGGCTGAGCTTCAAAACGATCTTCCTGCTTTTCCTCGTGGGCGTGTGGGCGGGCTTCATCGTGCTGGACTCGGGCACGTACATGCTGCTCGTGCTGGTGCTGGCCGTCGGTCTGACGCTTGTCGAAGCGAATGCCATCAAGAACTTCGTGACGCTACTGGCAACGTTGGCGGCCATGCTCGTGTTCATCGAGCATCAAAGCGTCGACTGGAAGATCGGCGGGTTGATGGGGGCGGGAAGTCTGATGGG
>NZ_QBUY01000062.1 GCF_003121405.1 Paraburkholderia sp. C35
TCATGCCTGATGACCATAGCGAGTCGGTCCCACCCCTTCCCATCCCGAACAGGACCGTGAAACGACTCTACGCCGATGATAGTGCGGATTGCCCGTGTGAAAGTAGGTAATCGTCAGGCTCCTTACCCAAGACAAGACCCCGCCCTCAAAAGCGGGGTCTTGGCGTTTGGGCGGCGTGAATTCGCGTTCACACGTCCTCCAGCCGCAAAACGGTCGCACTTGGCCGCAGCAGTCTTACTCCTGCCTACTCCTCGCTCAACAACGCGCGAAACATCGCGCGTATTCAACCAGTGCGCCAACTTCGCACTGCACTAGGCGCTCACTTTCCGGCAAGCGCCAATTCCATCATCCCCAGCACTCCGTCAATCTCGTGATGTTCTCAGCGAGCATTCAGATTGATCAGACGATCGCTTTAAAAAGCGAAGCGGCAAAACCGTATCCACGCAGGGTGCGACACCGATCTCACCGCGACCTGAAACCTCCCGCGCAAGCTCAATGCTTCACTTGTACGATCGCACGACGTCAATACTTCACTTAACGCAGACGGTACCGTATCTGAGCTGACTCGACTCATATCGCGTCACGCCGCTTCGATCCACGTCTAGAGATTTTAAGCCGCGATCAATCTTCTCCCATCCTCCTCCGAACCGCTGACCACTCCAGCGTCTCCGCAACCTTCCAATATCCATTCGCGCTCCACCCTGTTAAGGCCCGTTAAAACATCTGACGAGATGTCTTAACTACGCCTTCACACTCCAATAAATCACCCCAACCCTCTCAAAAAGGGCGCCATTCCCATCATCATTTGCGTGTAGGATACTGTATAAATATACAGGTATTTTCCTACGCCGATGTCATCCACAGCTACCCGCGTCGATGAGATTCATCCTTCGCTGTGGCGAGCCTCGCAGCTCGCACGCGGCGGCCGGCGCACGCTCGACACCGGCTATCCGGCGCTATCGACTGAATTGCCCGGCGGCGGCTGGCCCATCGGCGCGCTGGTCGATTTGCTCGTTCAGGTGCCGGGCGTAGGCGAGATGCGCCTGTTGCGGCCCGCATTGAGTTCCATGGGCGATCGTCCGATCGCGCTGGTGCAGCCGCCGCATATCCCAGACGGCTTAGGTCTCGATTACATCGGTCTCTCGCTCGACAGGTTGCTGCACGTGAAAGCGCAAACCAGCGCCGACGCCTTCTGGTCCGCCGAGCAGATTCTGCGCGCCGGCACCTGTGGCGCGCTGATCCTGTGGGCGCAGCATGCGCAGGCGTCGTCGTTGCGTCGGTTGCATCTGGCGGCGCAGTCGTCCGAGACGCTCTTCATCATGGTCCGGCCGCTCACATCGGCTCCTGACTCATCGCCGGCTTTATTGCGGCTTGCCTTACGACCATCGGCCGACGGCCTGATGGTCGACATCGTGAAACGACGAGGCCCAACACGCGCGGAGCCGCTGTCGATTCCTCTTCAACCCACACCCGTTCTGTTTTCCCGTCATGCGCGTCTTTCTCGCCGTCCACTTGCCGAAGTTGCCGCTCGAAGTGTTCCGACCGAGGTGGTCGCCTGAACCCGCGCACGGCAGCGTGGTGCTGGAGAAGGACAAGGTCACGATCGCCGACAGTGCGGCGCGCGCGGCAGGCGTACGGTTGGGAATGAAGCGCGGCGGCGTACTGACGCTATCGCCGGAAACGGCCCTGTATGAACGCGACATCGCGAGCGAGCAAGCAACACAACGGGACGTCGGCATGGCGCTGATGAAGTTTTCACCCGATGTCACGCTGCTCGACGATGCCACCGTGCTCGTCGAAGTCGGCGGAAGTCTGCGGCTTTTCGGTGGTTTGTTATCACTGTGCCGGCAGGCGAAGGCGATGCTCGATGCGCTCGGTCTGACGGCGCGTATCAGCGCCGCACCGACCGGGCAGGGCGCATGGCTGTTGGCGAAATACGGCAACCGGCGCGTGCTGCAGCTCGCGTCGCTCGAGCGCGTGCTCGAACCGCTGCCGATGCTCGCCGTGCCCGAAATCCGGCCGTTTGCCGACTGGTTCAGCGGACTTGGCTGCGAATCGATCGCCGATGTGCGTCGTTTGCCGCGCGCGGGTTTGCAGCGGCGTTGCGGCGAGCATCTGCTGGATTCGCTCGACCGCGCGTTCGGCACCGCGCCGGAACTGTTCGACTGGCTCGAACTGCCGCCCACGTTCAACGCGCGTCTCGAATTGCCCGATCGCCTGGAAGATGCGGACGGCGCCGTCTTTGCCGCGCATCGGCTGATCGTGCAGTTGTGCGGCTGGCTATGCGCGAAGCAACTGGCCGTCACGGCGATCACGCTGTCGTTCGAACATGAGCGCGGCCGCGACGCGATCGCGCCGACGTCGATCGACATCGCGCTGGGTGAGGCCGCGTGGCGCGAAGATCATCTGCTGCGTCTAGTGAAGGAGCGCTTGCATCGTCTGACGCTGGAGGCGCCTGCGATTGTGTTGCGGCTCGATGCATCGAAAGTCGAGGCCGCCGAGCCTGCGACCGATCAACTGTTTCCGCAGCCAGGCGGCTCGCCGGCGGATCATGCGCGCCTGCTCGAATTGCTGATCGCGCGTAACGGCGAAGAGAACGTACTGCGTTCTGTGCCGACCGCCGATTATCGCCCTGAAATCGCCAACCGCTGGCTGCCGATCCATCACGTGGAAAAGAAACGCCAGTTGCCCAAAGGCTTGCCGCGCCCGACATGGATGCTCGCGACACCCGTGCGCCTGCTGATGCGCCAGCATCGGCCGTTTTATGGCTCGCCGCTGAAGTTCGCGTCACCGGGCGAGCGGATCGAAGCGGGCTGGTTCGATGGCGTGCTCGTCACGCGCGATTACTTCGTCATGCAAGGCGAAGACCGCAGCTGTTACTGGGTGTATCGCGAGCGCGTCAGCAGCCGCGATGCCGAAGAGGAGCCGCGCTGGTTCCTGCACGGCCTGTTCGGATGACGCGCGATGGATACGACCTTCAACGTACTGCCGGCCTACGCCGAACTGTTCTGTCTTTCGAACTTCACGTTTCTGCACGGTGCATCGCACGCGGAAGAACTGGCGGAGCGCGCGTTTCAACTCGGCTATTCGGGGCTGGCCGTCACGGATGAATGCTCGCTTGCGGGCGTCGTGCGCGCGCATGTCGCGGCGAAGGAAGTGGGCTTGCCGCTCGTGATCGGTGCGTACTTCCAGTTGCGCAATGCCGATGGCACGCCCGCGTTCGGTCTGATCCTGCTAGCGCAGAATCGCGAGGGCTACGGCAATCTGTCGGAGTTGATCACGCTTGCGCGCACGAGCGCGCCGAAGGGCGAGTATCGGCTGACGCCGCACGATCTGTCGCGACCCGAGCGCGAGTATGCGCATCTGCGCGGCATGCCCGATTGTCTCGCGATCCTCGTGCCGGATTTTCCTGCGAACGAAGCGGTGCTCGACGCGCAGATCGCATGGCTCGACGAGACGTTTCCAGGTCGCGCGTGGGTTGGTCTCGTGCTGCATCAGCGCGCGATGGATGATATTCATCGTGGTGCGCTCGAATATGTCGCGGGGAAGCAAAACGTGCCCGTCGTCGCATTGGGTCACGTTGTGATGCATGTGCGTTCGCGCAAACCGCTGCAGGACACGATGACGGCGATCCGCGTCGGCAAGCCGGTGCACGAATGCGGCTATGAACTCGCGCCGAATGCCGAGCAGCATTTGCGTTCGCGTTTGCGGATCGCGAATCTCTATCCGGAACACACGATACGCGAGACGATCAGTGTGCTGTCGCGCTGTGCGTTTTCGCTCGATGAGCTTCGCTATGAATATCCCGACGAACTCGTGCCCGAAGGCTTCACACCGACCGCGTATCTGCGGCAGGAGACATACATCGGCGCGCGGCATCGCTTTCCGTCGGGCATTCCGTTCAACGTGCAGGAACAGATCGAGCATGAACTCGCGCTGATCGCCGATCTCGGCTACGAGCCGTATTTTTTGACCGTCTACGACATCGTGCGTTATGCGCGCAGTCAACATATCTTGTGTCAGGGACGCGGCTCGGCGGCTAATTCGGCTGTCTGCTATTGCCTTGGCGTGACGGAGGTCGATCCCGCGCGCGGCAACATGCTGTTCGAGCGATTCATTTCAAAAGAACGCGGCGAGCCGCCCGATATCGATGTCGACTTCGAGCATCAGCGGCGTGAAGAGGTGATCCAGTACATCTATCGCAAGTATGGGCGCGACCGTGCTGCGATTGCGGCGGCGGTGTCCACGTATCGACCACGTGGCGCGTTGCGCGAAACGGGCAAGGCGCTCGGCATCGATGCGCAGATCGTCGATACCGTCGCGAAGTCGCATCACTGGTTCGATACGAGTCACGATCTGCTCAAGCGCTTTGAAGAGTCCGGCCTCGATCCCGAGAAACCGATGATCCAGGCGTGGGCGCGGCTCGCAGCACAACTGCTCAATTTTCCGCGTCATCTGTCGCAGCATTCGGGCGGTTTCGTGATCAGCCGCGGCAAGCTCACGCGGCTCGTACCCGTCGAGAACGCGGCAATGGCTGATCGCTCGGTGATCGAATGGGATAAGGACGATCTCGAATCGCTTGGTTTGCTGAAAGTGGATGTGCTTGCGCTCGGCATGTTGTCGGCGATTCGCCGCACGCTGAATCTCGTCGCGGAACAGCGCGGCGAGCGCTTCGAGATGCAGGACATTCCACCCGAAGACAAGGCAACCTACGACATGATCTCGAACGCCGATACGATCGGCGTGTTTCAGATCGAGTCGCGCGCGCAGATGAGCATGTTGCCGCGTCTGCGTCCGCAGAAGTTCTACGACCTCGTGATCGAAGTCGCGATCGTGCGGCCGGGGCCGATTCAGGGCGGGGCGGTGCATCCGTATTTGCGGCGGCGGCAGAAGCTCGAACCCGTCAGCTATCCGAGCGAGCAACTGAAGATCGCGCTGGAGCGCACACTCGGCGTGCCGATTTTCCAGGAGCAGGTGATGCAGGTCGCGATTCTCGCGGCAGGCTTTACGCCCGGCGAAGCCGATCAGTTGCGTCGCGCGATGGCCGCGTGGAAGCGTAAAGGCGGCCTGGAAAAGTACTACGACCGTATTGTCAACGGCATGCAGGAGCGCGGTTACGAGCAGAGTTTTGCCGAAGCGATTTTCGAGCAGATCAAGGGCTTCGGCGAATACGGTTTTCCGGAGAGCCACGCGGCGAGTTTCGCGTTGCTGGTCTACGCGAGCAGCTGGCTGAAATGCCATGAACCTGAAGCGTTTCTCACCGCGATGCTCAACAGCCAGCCGATGGGTTTCTATTCGCCGTCGCAACTGGTGCAGGACGCAAGGCGGCATGGCGTGATGGTGTTGCCTGTCGATGTGACGGTGAGCGGCTGGGAGTCATCGCTTGAAATCGTGGAAGGTCATGCACGGCGCGCGGTGCGTCTCGGTCTGTCGCTGTTGCGCGGCATGAAAGACGGCGCAGCGGAGCGCATCGAGAACGCGCGCGCCGTGAGGCCGTTCCGAAGCGTGCACGATCTCGCGCGCCGCGCGCAACTCAACCGGCGCGATCTGCATGTGCTCGCGGATGCGAATGCGTTGTCGTCGCTGGCTGGCAACCGGCGCGAAGCGTTGTGGCATTCGGTGGATGCCGTGCCCGACAAGGACATGCTGTCGGTCGCCGCCGTTCAGGACGATACGCCCGAGCTCGGCGCGCCTTCGGAAGCGCAGGATATCGTCGCCGATTACCGCTCGGTGGGACTGACGCTTGGCCGTCATCCACTGGAGTTGCTGCGGCCTGCGTTGCTCGAACAGCGGCTGATGCCGGCGTCGGCGTTGCGCGACTATCGCAATGGCAGGCTCGCGCGCGGTTGCGGCATCGTCACCGTGCGGCAGCGGCCAGGCACGGCGAAGGGCGTGCTATTCGTGACGATCGAGGACGAAACGGGCAACGTCAATGTGATCATCTGGCCGAGCCTGCTGGAAAGACAGCGGAAAGAGGCGCTCGGCGCGTCGCTGCTCGCCGTCTATGGCACGTGGCAATGCGAAGGGGAAGTGCGGCATCTGGTGGCGCAACGGCTCGTCGATATGTCGCATCTGCTGGGCGGCCTGCAATCGGTGAGCCGTGATTTCCACTGACACGTATCGCGCCGGGTAACGCGCTAACCGCGCCACGGAAATTGCGCGAGTACTTCGTGGATCGCCGTATCGAACGGTGTGCGTCGCCCGATACCGAGCGCTTCGAGTCGCGCCGAATCGAGATGGCAGTTATGCGGACGCGGCGTCGAGTCGGTCGGCGTGTGCTGCGGCGTCAATTGCGCGTCGATATCCAGTGCGTTCGCGAGGCGCTGAGCGATGTCGTACTTCGTCATCGGCTCGTCGCCAGACCACTGCGTGATGCCGCACACCGCTTCGCCGCGCGCATGCCGCTCCAGCAATTGACGCACGACCACGGCGACGTCGGGCGTAAACGTCGGATAACGGATGGCCCACGCATCCATCACGGCAGGTTTCGCTTCTGGCCTCGTGCGCGCCGATGCGGCAATCGCGGTTACGAGACTCGTCACGGCCGACTCCTGCCATCCGATGATCGGCCCGAACAACAAGGGCAGGCGCAGTACGCAGCCAAGATTCGTCGATTCGATCAGCGCCCGTTCGCCTTCCAGTTTGCTGCGGCCATAGGCGTTAATCGGCGACGGCGCGGCGTCGTAACGGTAGGGCGGTTGCGTGCCGTCGAACACGTAGTCGGTGGAAATGGACAGCACCCATGCGCCGCGCCGCCGCGCCGCCGAGGCAATGGCGCGCACGGCGTCCACGTTTAACGCCCGGGCGAGCGCCGGGTCGTTTTCGCACACATCGGGACGCCGCTCGGCGGCCGCGATGACGATTGCATCGGGTTGCTCGCGTTCGACGAACTGCGCGACAGCGTCGGCATCGCGAATGTCGAGCCTGACGCTGTGCGCGGCGGAGCGGCTGAAGGTGGTCTGAACGAGTCCCCAATCGCGCTGCTGCGCCAGTTCATTGACGATCGCGCGCCCCAGCAGACCCGATGCACCGATAACAGCCACTTTGAACATGCGTGCTTTCCCCGCTCAGTTGCTGCCGACGCCGACGCCGACGACGGTGTAGCCGGCTTCATCGATGGCCGCCTGGAGCGAGTCCACCGATGCGCCCGACTGGACGGCGACCTTGCCCGCCGACAGATCGACCTGGACCTGTGCGCCCGCGTCCTGTTCCTGGATGGCGCGCGTGACGGCTGCGACGCAATGCTGGCAGCTCATGCCTTCTACCTTGAATTCGATGCTCATGCTTGTCCTCTAGCTGATAAGTCCTGCAACGGTTGAATTATGCCTGTCGACCGGCAACTACATGATTGACCTTCCCACTGTGGGAAGGTCAAGAATCATGCAACATATCGTGAAAGCAGAGTGGGGAACCAGCGATGAACATTGGTGAAGCGGCCCGTGCGTCGGGCGTGACGGCGAAGATGATCCGCTACTACGAGAGCGTCGGCCTGCTCGCGGCGAAGGAGCGGACCTCGGCGGGGTACAGGGTTTACGGCGCGCAGGAAGTGCATTCGCTGCGTTTCATCCGTCAGGCGCGGCGTCTCGGTTTTCTGGTCGAGGATATCCGCAAGCTGCTCGCACTGTGGCACGACCGGTCGCGCGCGAGCGCAGAGGTGAAATCGATTGCGCTGGAACATGTGACCGAGCTGGATCGCCGTATCGCCGAGTTAACGGAGATGCGCGACACGCTGGCGCATCTCGCCAACCATTGTCACGGAGACGATCGTCCGGATTGCCCGATCATCGAAAGCCTGGCGGCCCTGGATTCACCGGCAACTGCGCCGCATTGTCACGGCGATTGAAAAACAGTGACGCAACGTTGTGGGTAATCGCCGTGTGCGCACCGAGATGGTGCAAAAGCAGGCTGGCCACCGGCTGATTTTTCGATCTTTGTCGAAAAAATGACCACAAATCAACGCTTTGATGAAGAAATTAACGTGCACCATTCCAAACCGGAATGCACGCCATTCGTGCAATTCACTGGCAAGGTGGCACCGACGCGCTATAATTCGGGTTAACCCTCTTACGGGAAATCCCTGATGCCCAATTCACCGGGGATTCTTAACTGATCCTTGGAGTTCATCATGTTTGCGTTTTTGATCGAAAAGCTGAGCAACTGGTTTGAAACTGCTGAACGTAGCCGCCGTGAGGCCTACCTGGCAGCATCGTCGGACATCGTCCAACTCGAGCAGCGTATTCGCAACCTCGAAACCAGCGGCTACTCGCTGTAAGCAGTACGCACCGGCTCGTACGGTAACGTTCGAAAACGAGCCCCGGTTGCTAGATCAAGCCCCGTTTTACGGGGCTTTGTCACATCTGGAGCCTGTCGATTGCGCTACGCTGGGCGCCGGCGACTAGCTCAAAAACGTGCGCCGCGGTAAGGTATGATGTTTTCGCGATAACCGGCATTCCTACAAACATCCGGGGCGCCCATGTTTTCAGACCACTCGATTCTCTGGCTGCGAACGGCAGCGACTGTCGTACTGCTCGGGGCAGCATCGACGGGATTTGCTGCTTCGTCGACGAGCCGCCCGCCGCTGGTTCTCGACACCCAGGGCGGCATCAGCGACGGCCAGGGCGGCACCGTGCTGCAGACGGCGCCGCTGTCGCACAGCCGTATCGTCGAAGCGCAGCCCATCGCCGCGCCCCAGGAACTCACGCCCAACGGCGCTCCGCCTTATATCGTCGCGCCGTATATCCAGGTGCCGGGCGGTTCGGCGACGCCATATCCCACGCCGACGCCACAGCCTCAACCGAGACCTCAGCCGCGCGTGCTGACGGTACCGCACTCGCAGTAATCCGGCTGGCGGAGCCCAGCAGCGCTCTGATTATTCGGGTTTCGGCGCATGGCGCACGCCAGTTCATCAGACGACAATCGTTGCGCGATCATCGCCCGCCGACGCGTATTTCACGCGTTCCGCGCCGCGAGACGAACAATTCGAACAGAACAGGAGACGACGAATGCGCAACCTCTGGTTACGCCGTACGACGAGTGTGTGTGCGGCGCTGCTGGCACTTGCGGCACACCCTGCAATCGCAAAGGACACGCCCGAGAAACCGGCGCTGACGATGGCCGTCGGCGGCTTGCCGGGCCTTTACTATCTTCCTGTGTTGACCGCGTCTCAGCTTGGCTTCTTCAAGGACGAAGGGCTCGATGTGACGCTGGAGGATTTCGCAGGTGGATCGAAGGCGCTGGAAGCAGTGGTCGGCGGTAGCGCGGACGTCGGCGCCGGCGCGTACGAGCACACCATCTTCATGCAAGCCAAAGGCCAGCACTACCGCGCGTTCGTGCTGATGGGCCGCACACCGCAGATTGCCGTCGCAGTGACGAAAGGCAAGGCCGATACGCTGAAGTCACTGGCCGATTTCAAAGGCGCGAAGGTCGGCGTGAGCGCGCCGGGTTCGTCGACCGCTCTGGTTCTGACTGTCGCGCTGCGCAAGGCGGGCGTGCAACGTAGCGATATTTCGGTAATTGGCGTCGGCAGCGGGGCGACGGTGATTTCGGCCGTGAGCAACGGACAGGTCGACGCACTGTCGAACGTCGAACCGATGATGACCACACTGCAGCGCTCGGGCGATATCAAGGTGCTGATCGATACGCGCACCGTGAAGGGTACGCAGGACGTGTTCGGCGGCACGATGCCCGCCGCGACGCTCTACGCATCGGACAGTTTTATCCAGAAAAATCCGAAGACGACTCAGGCGTTGGCCAATGCAATCGTGCGTGCTGATCGCTGGCTTCAGACGGCAAGCGACGCCGATATCGTGAAGATGGTGCCTGCTGCGTATCTGCTGAACGACAAGGCGCTTTACATCGATGCGTTTCACAACGTTCGCGAGGCGTATTCACCGGATGGCATGATGCCCGCCGACGGCCCACCGACCGCGTTGCGTGCGCTCTCATCGTTCGATACGCGGCTCGATGCGTCGAAGGTCGATCTGAAAGCGACCTACACGAACGACTTCGCGCGCAAGGCGGCCGAGCAGGTCAAATAGGGCGCACGGCGTTGCAAGGCTCGCGGCGGCTCAGTCGCCGCGATGCTCGATCTTGAATTGCGCGGCCTTGTCTTCTCCAAGCGCTTCGACGAGCCACGGCAACGTGTCCTTCATCATCTTCGCCAGCGTGTAGGGCGGATTCAGAATGAACATGCCGCTGCCGAAGAGTCCAAAACCGTCGTCAGGCGGGTTGCTGACCGTCAACGAAACATGCAGCCAGTTCTTGTCCTGCAGCCGTTTCAGTTGCTCGGGAAAGCGCTGCGATTCTGGCCGTGCGACCTGCGGATACCAGATCGCATAGGTGCCGGTCGCAAATCGTTTCAGACTTTCCTCAACGCAGTTCAGCACACGCGCATAGTCCTTCTTGTCTTCATAAGACGGATCGACCAGCACCAGCGCGCGACGTGGCGCGGGCGGCAGCAGTGCCTTGATGCCATCGAAGCCATCGCCTGCGAACAGCATCGCGCGGCGGCCGGCGTCGCGGAAGTTATGCCGCAGCACGTCGATCTCGGTGCTATGCAATTCGAACAGCCGCATGCGGTCCTGTTCGCGCATCAGACGCCATGCGAGATAGGGCGAGCCGGGGTAATAACGCAACTCGCCGTCGGGATTCAGCGCCGACACTTCATCGACATAATCGGCGAGCACGGGCGGCAGATCCTTGCGGTTCCACAATCTGGCGATGCCCGTTTCGAACTCGGCGGTTTTGGTCGCGTAGCCTTCCTTCAGCGAATAGACGCCTGCGCCCGCGTGCGTGTCGATGTACCAGTACGCCTTGTCCTTTTGTCCAAGGTAGCGCAGCAACTGCACGACAACGGCGTGCTTGAGGACGTCGGCGTGATTGCCTGCGTGAAAAGCGTGGCGGTAACTGAGCATGGCGATGAAGGCGCTGAAGAAAGACAGGTTTATGCGGACGCGCTGCAAAGCATTGCGGCCGCACGGTCAAACGTTGGGGCTGCGTATTGTACGCGAGCGGGCGCCGCAGCCCGCCGCAGCAACTTGACTGCGCAGACCGCCAGCAACATGCAGCCGGCCTGCGCGTAATCCCAAACGCTTACTGATAACCGTCGCCGACGATCGATTCGATCTTTTCCTTGAGTTCCGGCGTGATCTGTTCGGCCACGTCCTTCGCTTTCATGTTTTCCGCGATCTGTTCGACACGCGACGCGCCCGTGATGATCGTGCTGACATTCGGATTCTTCAGGATCCACGCGAGCGCTAGATGCCCCATGGTGCAGCCAAGCTCATCGGCGATCGTGCCAAGCTGGCCGACCACATTGTTCTTGCCCGAATCCGTCAGTTCCTTGCGCAGCCAGTCGTAGCCCTGCAGGTCCGCGCGGCTGCCTGCTGGTACGCCGTTACGGTACTTGCCTGTCAGCAAACCGGAAGCGAGCGGGCTCCACGTGGTGAGGCCGAGACCGATGTCTTCATACAGCCGGCTATATTCCTGCTCGACGCGCTTACGATGGAACAGGTTGTATTGCGGCTGCTCCATCACGGGCTTGTGCAGGTGATGACGCTCGGCAATCTCATAGGCTGCGCGAATTTCATCGGCGCTCCATTCGGACGTGCCCCAGTAGAGCGCCTTGCCGCGCGTGATCATGTCGCTCATCGCCCAGACCGTTTCTTCGACGGGCGTGTTTGGGTCAGGCCGATGACAGAACACGAGATCGACATAATCGAGTTGCAGACGCTTGAGCGAATGGTCGATTGCGTTCAGCAGATACTTGCGGTTGAGCGTGTGATACTGGTTCGGTGCCTCGTTGAGCCCCCAGAAGAATTTGGTCGAGACGATGTAGCTCACGCGCGGCCAGTTCAGTTCCTTCAGCGCTTCGCCCATGATCTGCTCGGACTTGCCGCCCGCATAGACCTCGGCGTTATCGAAGAAATTCACGCCCGCGTCGCGCGCAGCCGCCAGCGATTCCCGCGCGGCGCTTCGGTCCACCTGATTGCCGTAAGTCACCCATGAACCGATGGACAGTTCGCTGACTTGCAGGCCGGAACGGCCGAGACGTCGGTAGTTCATCCAGATCTCCTTGTGTGAATGTCGTGCTGGAACCCAACACGATAATCCGAATCTTTAAGACGTGCCTTTGCATGTGTAGTTCGCGCCGGTTCATGCACAATAGCGGAACCGGCCGCAGTGCAGCAATCGACCGAACGGCATATGCCATTCAGCCAGCTTGATGCTGCCTGCGCGCCATATTTTCATTGCTCAATCAACTGCATGGAGGTTCTGGATGTCGTCATCGAATGAGAGTCTGAAAGGCAAGGTCGCCGTCGTCACGGGTGCGGCGAGCGGCATCGGCAAGCAGATCGCGTTGACGCTGTCGGCGGCGGGCGCGGCCGTCGCGATCGCGGACCTGAACCAGGACGGCGCAAACGCCGTCGCCGAAGAAATCAACAAGGCAGGCGGCAAGGCGCTTGGCGTCGCGATGGACGTGACGAACGAAGACGCCGTCACCCAGGGCATCGATAAGGTCGCGGCCGAACTCGGCTCGGTGGATATCCTGATTTCAAACGCCGGCATCCAGATCGTTAATCCAATCGAAAACTACTCGTTCTCGGACTGGAAGAAGATGCAGGCGATTCACGTCGACGGCGCCTTCCTCACCACCAAGGCGGCACTCAAGCACATGTACAAGGTCGATCGCGGTGGCATCGTGATCTACATGGGTTCGGTGCACTCGCATGAAGCGTCGCCGCTGAAATCGGCCTATGTGACGGCCAAGCACGCACTGCTCGGTCTGTCGCGCGTGCTCGCGAAGGAAGGCGCGAAGCATAACGTGCGCTCGCATGTCGTATGTCCGGGTTTCGTGCGTACGCCGCTGGTCGACAAGCAGATTCCCGAGCAGGCCAAGGAGCTGGGCATCAGCGAGGAAGAAGTGGTCAAGCGCGTGATGCTGGGCGGTACGGTGGACGGCATCTTCACGACGGTCGAAGACGTCGCGCAAACAGTGCTGTTCCTGTCGTCGTTCCCGACGGCGGCGCTGACGGGCCAATCGTTCATCGTCAGCCACGGTTGGTACATGCAGTAAGCGCGCAATAGGTGTGCAAAAAGCGTGCAATAACCGCATGCAATAGACGAGGAGGGTGATGATGGCGCAACGCGATTCACAACGCAGTGTGAAGCGGGCACGCGCCGGCGATGCCGGTGCAGGAGAAAGTGGGCAGGCGGGCGCCGCGCCCGACGTTCGCGCCAGTCATCACGCGGCGATACCTGAGTACGAAACCGTCGCGCTGATGCTGCAAGGCGGCGGCGCGCTCGGTGCCTATCAGGCGGGTGTGTACGAGGGGCTGGATGAAGCCGGCATCCGGCCCAACTGGCTGGCGGGCATATCGATCGGTGCGTTGAATACGGCGATCATTGCGGGCAATGCGCCTGAGCATCGCGTCGAAAAATTGCGCGAGTTCTGGGAGACCATCTGCCAGCCGGCCTATGGTCCGCCCGTGCCGCCTGCCATCGAGCAGGCGTTCTTCAACTCGAACGACACGGTGCGCAAGGCGTTCACGGCGATGCAGGCAGTCGGTGCTCTCGTCGATGGGCAGAAGGGCTTTTTCACGCCGCGTTTTCCCCCGCCGTTGCCCGCCGTTTCCGTCCCGCCGCAGAATGCGAGCTACTACGACACCACGCCGCTCAAGGCGACCCTCGAACGCTTATGCGATTTCGACCGGATCAACTCGAAGAAGATGCGTGTTTCGGTTGGCGCGGTGAATGTGCACACCGGCAACTTCGCGTATTTCGACAACTCGAATACGACGCTGAGGCCCGAACATTTCATGGCGTCGGGTGCGTTGCCGCCGGGCTTCGGCGCGGTGGAGATCGACGGGCAGTATTACTGGGACGGCGGATTGATGTCGAACACGCCGCTCCACGAAGTAGCGCAAACCAGCCCACGCCGCGATACGCTCGCGTTTCAGGTGGACTTGTGGAGCGCGCTGGGGCCGGTGCCGGACAACATCACCGACGTGCAAGGCCGGATGAAGGATATTCAGTATTCGAGCCGCACGCGCCTCGTCACAGACATGATTCAGCGCACGCAGCGCTTCCGGCATGTGTTGCGCGAAGTGCTGGCGCGGGTCGCGCCCGAGCATCGCGACGACCGCTGGTGCAAGCTCGCCGAAGAACTGTCGTGCTCGAAGCGCTATAACGTGATTCACCTGATCTACCGCAACAAGGAATACGAAGGGCACTACAAGGACTACCAGTTCGGGCTGTCGACGATGCTCCAGCATTGGGAGAGCGGCCTCGAAGACATTCGCCACTCGCTTGCACAACCGGGTTGGCTAGAGATGCCCGATAACGATTCGGGCTTCGTCACGCACGATATCCATCGCGATCTGCGTTGAGTCAGATTTCAGTCCGATGCACGCGGCATAAAAAAGGCGCTCACAAGGAGCGCCTTTTTTTAATCGACGTTGAGACGGCGTCTGCCGCCGTCCCTCGCCATACTTACTTCAGAACAGCAGCAACCGCGTTAGCCACCACGTCCAGGTTGCGCGTGTTCAGCGCAGCCACGCAGATGCGGCCCGTGCTGACAGCGTAGATGCCGAACTCTTCGCGCAGACGGTCCACTTGCGGTGCCGTCAGACCCGAGTACGAGAACATGCCGCGCTGTGCGTTGACGAAGCTGAAGTCGCGGTCGATGCCCGCTGCCTTCAGACCCTCGACGAGGCCATTGCGCATCGCGCGAATGCGGTCACGCATTTCGCCGAGTTCCGCTTCCCACGTAGCGCGCAGTTCCGGCGAACCGAGCACGGCTGCCACGACGGCACCGCCATGCGTCGGCGGGTTCGAGTAGTTCGTGCGGATCACGCGCTTGAGTTGCGACAGCACGCGTGTGGCTTCTTCCTTGCTGCCCGTGATGATCGACAGCGCGCCGACGCGCTCGCCGTACAGCGAGAACGACTTCGAGAACGACGACGACACGAACACGTTCAGTTCCGATTGTGCGAACAGACGCACTGCGGCTGCGTCGGCGTCGATGCCGTCGCCGAAGCCCTGATACGCGATGTCGAGGAACGGCACCAGTTCACGCGCCTTCACGACTTCAACGACCTGCTTCCACTGGTCGACCGTCAGATCCACGCCCGTCGGGTTGTGGCAGCAGGCGTGCAGCACGACGACCGTGCCTGCCGCATAGCTGTTGAGCGCCGACAGCATGCCTTCGAAGTTCACGCCGTGGGTGGCGGCGTCGTAGTACGGGTACGAGACGACTTCGAAACCAGCGCTTTCGAACAGCGCGCGGTGGTTTTCCCAGCTCGGATCGCTGATCGCGACCTTCGATGCCGGGTTCACGCGCTTCAGGAAGTCCGCGCCGATCTTCAGCGCGCCCGTGCCGCCCAGCGCCTGCGCCGTGACGACACGGCCAGCCGCGATCAGCGGCGAATCGTTGCCGAGCAGCAGCTTTTGCACGGCTGCGTCATAGACAGCGATACCTTCGATAGGCAGATAGCCGCGCGGCAGCGCTGCTTCGATGCGTGCCTTTTCTGCATCGCGGACAGCGCGCAGCAGAGGAATCTTGCCTTCTTCGTTGGTGTACACGCCGACGCCAAGATTGACCTTGGTCGTGCGCGTATCGGCGTTGAAAGCTTCGTTCAGGCCCAGAATCGGGTCGCGAGGAGCGAGTTCGACAGCGGAGAACAGAGACATGATGATTCGGCAGTAGTGAAAAGAGGGACGACTTCGGATGCTGCTAGGAACCGCATGCACCTTGCAGTGGCCGGGTTCGGAATGAGTGGCGGAGCATTGTGCCCCGCATTCCGGCGATGCCTGAAACCGACGGCCGCGCTGGCGCGCAACGTGCCATTGTAACGAATCTCGCCGGGTTTTTTGACATCGGCGTGACGGGCGAGCGGATTAATTTGCAATGAAAACAGCGATCTGGCGATGTTTTTATGCCGCGTCCGCATGAATCCGTGCGCAGCAGCGGAAGGGCGTCACGCAAGCGCAGGCCCACGCGGCGAGCCGTCAGCCCGCCTGTTCGCAAAACGCTAGAATAGTCGTTTGCTTCCGGCATAGGTGCCGCTTCCATGTCCGAACATCATCTGAGTGAAGTCCAGGACGCTCTCGACGAATCCAAATTCGTGACGTTCGAGGGCTCTCCGTTCCGGCTCTACCAACCGTATCCGCCCGCCGGCGACCAGCCGACGGCTATCGACACACTTGTTGAAGGTGTCGAGGACGGCCTGTCGTTCCAGACGCTGCTCGGCGTGACGGGCTCCGGCAAGACCTACACGATGGCGAACACGATCGCGCGCCTCGGCCGGCCGGCTATCGTGTTCGCGCCCAACAAGACGCTCGCCGCGCAGCTGTACGCGGAATTCCGCGAGTTTTTCCCGCGCAACGCCGTCGAATACTTCGTCTCGTACTACGACTATTACCAGCCGGAAGCGTACGTGCCGCAGCGCGACCTGTTCATCGAGAAGGACTCGTCGATCAACGAGCACATCGAACAGATGCGTCTGTCGGCGACCAAGAGCCTGATGGAACGGCGCGATGTCGTGATCGTCGCGACCGTGTCGGCGATTTACGGTATCGGAAATCCGTCGGAATATCACCAGATGATTCTGACGCTGCGCACCGGCGACAAGATTGGGCAGCGCGACATCATCGCGCGTCTGATTGCGATGCAGTACAACCGCAATGAAGCCGATTTCGCGCGCGGTTCGTTCCGGGTGCGCGGCGACACGATCGATATTTTCCCGGCCGAGCACGCGGAAATGGCCGTGCGCGTCGAACTGTTCGACGATGAAATCGACACGCTGCAACTGTTCGATCCGCTCACGGGCAAAGTGCGTCAGAAAATTCCGCGTTTCACCGTGTATCCCTCGTCGCACTATGTGACGCCGCGTGAGACAGTGATGCGGGCTGTTGAGACGATCAAGTCGGAATTGCGTGATCGTCTTGAGTTTTTCTACGGCGACGGCAAGCTTGTCGAAGCGCAGCGGCTCGAACAGCGCACGCGTTTCGATCTGGAAATGCTGCAGGAACTGGGTTTCTGCAAAGGCATCGAGAACTACTCGCGGCACTTCTCGGGTGCGCTGCCCGGCGAGCCGCCGCCGACACTCGTCGACTATCTGCCGTCCGACGCGATGATGTTCCTCGACGAATCGCACGTGCTGATCGGCCAGTTGAACGGCATGTACAACGGCGACCGCGCGCGTAAGGAAAATCTCGTCGATTACGGTTTCCGGCTGCCGTCCGCGCTCGACAACCGGCCGCTCAAGTTCAACGAGTTCGAACGCAAGATGCGCCAGGTCGTGTTCGTGTCGGCGACGCCCGCTGACTACGAGAAGAAGACGGCGGGGCAGGTGGCCGAGCAGGTGGTGCGCCCAACGGGGCTTGTCGATCCGGAGATCGAAGTGCGCCCGGCGCGCTCGCAGGTCGACGATGTGCTCGGCGAGATCAACGAGCGCGTGAAGGCGGGCGATCGCGTGCTGGTCACCGTCCTGACCAAGCGCATGGCCGAGCAACTGACCGAGTTTCTCGCCGACCACGGCGTGAAGGTGCGCTATCTGCATAGCGACATCGACACCGTCGAACGGGTCGAAATCATCCGCGATCTGCGTCTGGGCACCTTCGACGTGCTGGTCGGGATCAACCTGCTGCGCGAGGGTCTGGATATTCCGGAAGTCTCGCTGGTGGCGATTCTCGATGCCGACAAGGAAGGTTTCCTGCGCGCCGAGCGCTCGCTGATCCAGACCATCGGCCGCGCCGCGCGGAATGTGAACGGCAAGGCGATTCTCTACGCCGACAAGATCACCGATTCCATGAAGCGCGCAATCGACGAAACCGAGCGGCGGCGCGCCAAGCAGATGGCGTTCAACGAGAAGATGGGCATCGTGCCGCGTGGCGTGGTGAAGCGCATCAAGGACATCATCGACGGCGTCTACAACGTCGACGAAGCGCGGGCTGAGCTGAAGGAGCAGCAGGTTCGTGCGAAGTTCGAAGACATGTCTGAAAAGCAGATCGCCAAGGAGATCAAGCGTCTTGAGAAGCAGATGATGGAGCACGCGAAGAATCTCGAATTCGAAAAAGCGGCTCAGATGCGTGACCAACTTGCACTGCTGCGGCAGCGCGTGTTCGGCGCGAACGTCGGCGATCATCTGACGGGCACGGACTAAACCTTGGTGTCCAGGAGGCGTGCATGCGGCGCTTTGCCGCCGTGTGCACGTCTATCGAGCACGTTTTTGCGCGATATTCCTGCGGAACCATTTCGAAACCTGCGTTAAAGCTCACCGTAAGACCCTGTTGCAGCAAGGCTTTCGACGCTCCCACATTTGTTTCTCCCCTTGAACAGTGATAAACTGGATCAAGTATTGAGAATGGTTCGCATTACCGTTCGTTGCTGGTTTCGCATTTGCGTCGGCGCGTTGTTGGCGCATTGGCGTCGGCGGCATCGAACCATTTGAGGAAGACGCGAAGACCACGCGCAGGCGAGACCTCTTCAGCGCGGTTTCAGATTTCAGCTTTTCGTTGCTTCAGTCTAAAAAAACCAAAGGAGTTTCAATGCGCGTTTCGTCAATCTTGAGCGGCGGGGTTGCTGCCCTTGCTGCCGTGGCCATGATGTCGGCGTCGGCCGCTGAATACCCCATCGGCAAGCAGCAGATCCGTGGCGGCATGGAAATCGGCGCCGTGTATCTGCAGCCGATCACGATGGATCCGGAAGGCATGATGCGTAAGGCGTCGGATTCCGATGTCCACCTCGAAGCCGACATCCACGCCGTCAAGAAGAACCCGACGGGTTTCGCCGAAGGCGACTGGATGCCGTATCTGCAAGTGCGTTACGAACTGACGAAGCCGGGTTCGAGCTACGACCAGAAGGGCGACATGATGCCGATGGTCGCCGACGACGGTCCGCACTATGGCGACAACGTCAAGCTCGCCGGCCCGGGCAAGTATCACCTGAAGCTGATCGTGCAGCCGCCGATGCAGGATGGCCATATGGCATTCGGCCGTCACGTCGACAAGGAAACGGGCGTGGGCCCGTGGTTCACGCCGTTCACGCTCGAATACGACTTCACGTTCGCGGGCATCGGCAAGAAGGGCGGTTACTAAGCGTTTGATCGCATCGCGATCCCTGATGTAGTACGCGGCGCGTGAGAAGTATGTGAAAAAGCGCGCCGCATTCTTAGGAAGGGTGCATGAGAGTGAATAAGAAGATTGCCGTTCTCGCGATGGCGGCATCGTTGTTCGGGGTGGCGCACGCCGCCGAGGAAGCCGTTACGTTCAAGCTGGAAATGACGGACGGCAAGCTGACGCCGGCGCGTATCGAAGTGCCTGCGGGCAAGCGTATCCGTATCGAAGTGAAGAACACGGGTAAGGGCGCGGCCGAGTTCGAAAGCGTCGAGCTGCGCAAGGAAAAGGTTCTGGCGCCGGGCGCCGAATCGGTGGTCGTGATCGCGCCGCTCGATCCCGGCACCTACAAGTTTTTTGATGATTTCCATCAGCAGGCGCAGGGCGTGATCGTCGCCAAGTGACGTCGCGGCAGCACGAGCCGTAACACGGACGCGCGGCGTCCACTGAAGTGGTTGGAGGTTTCGATGGGTCAGGTAGTGTTCATCGTATGGCGGGAAAGCGTCGAGGCGCTGCTCGTCGTCGGCATTCTGTACGCGTGGCTGAAGAACGGCGACGAACAGGCGCGTCATGGTCTGCCGTATCTGTGGGCGGGCGTCGCCGCGGGCATTCTGGCCGCGATCGGCCTGGGTGCGGCGCTGGTCGGCTTCACGGAAGTGTTGTCGGGCGATGCGCAGGATTATTTCCAGACAGCCATGGTGCTGGTCGCCTGTGTGCTGATCGTGCAGATGGTGATCTGGATGAAGTCGCATGGGCGCACGCTCAAGCGCGACATGGAAAAGTCGCTGCTCAAGAGCACGCAAAGCGCGAACTGGTGGGGCGTGGCCGTGCTGGTCGCGCTGGCGATTGCGCGTGAAGGCAGCGAGACGGTGATCTTCCTGTACGGCCTCGGTTTCGGCCAGTCGGGTCATGTCGGCATGGATCAGATTCTTGCTGTGCTGATCGGCCTTGGTCTCGCATTCGTGACGTTCTACATGCTGCAACTCGGCGGCAAGATCTTCTCGTGGCGCCTGTTTTTCCGCGTCACCGAAATCATGCTGCTGTTCCTCGGCGCGGGCCTGTTCCAGACGGGCGTCGACAAGCTGATCGACAAGGAAATCCTGCCGACCATCGTCGACCGCGTGTGGAACACGTCGATGATCATCGACGATTCGAGCACCTTCGGTTCGCTGGTCGCGACGCTGACGGGTTATCGCGCGCATCCGGCGCTGATGAACCTGATCACGTACGCGTTGTACTGGCTGGTCGTGTGGTATCTGATCCGCCGTTCGCAACGTGCACCGGCGCAACACGCAGCAGGACGCGCGGCATGACAGGTGCAGTTGCAAATCGCCGCAGCTGGCTTGCGGAAGCCGGTAACTGGATGCAGCGCCACGGCGCTGCCATCCGCGGCATTCAGTGGGTGGTCGTTGCTGTCTACGCGTTTCTGATTCTCGTCCCGGCGTTCACCGAACTGCCGGGCGACACCGCGCATCTATGGAACAACCTGACGCTCGCCGCGCAGTTCGTGTTCTGGGGCATCTGGTGGCCGTTCGTGCTGCTGTCGATGGTGATGCTCGGGCGCGTGTGGTGCGGTGTCTTATGTCCCGAAGGCGCGCTCGCCGAATTCGCAAGCAAATACGGCAGAGGCTGGGCGATTCCACGCTGGATGCGATGGGGCGGCTGGCCTTTCGTCGCATTCGGTCTGACGACGATCTACGGCCAGATGGTCAGCGTCTACCAGTATCCAAAAGCAGTGTTACTGGTGTTAGGCGGATCGACCTTCGCCGCGATGATCATCGGATTGTTATACGGTCGAGAGAAGCGCGTCTGGTGTAAATACCTGTGCCCCGTCAACGGGGTTTTTTCGCTTTTGGCGCGCCTCGCGCCGTTCCACTACAAAGTCGATGAAGATGCGTGGCGCCGTTCGTACAAGGAAGGCGAACACGGGCATCGCGTGATCCCGATCAACTGTGCACCGCTGGTGCCGTTACGCAAGATGGAAGGCGCGGCGGCGTGCCATATGTGCGGCCGTTGCAGCGGTCACCGCGACGCGATCGCGCTGACGTGGCGCAAGCCTTCCACCGAGGTCGTGCAACTCGGCGACAAGCAGGCGAGCGCATGGGACACGGCGCTGATCCTGTACGGTCTGCTTGGCATTGCCATCGGCGCGTTCCACTGGACGGGTTCGCCGTGGTTCATCGACATCAAGCAGTCGCTCGCGACGTGGCTCGTCGATCACGACATCATGTGGCCGCTCGACACGAACGCGCCGTGGTTCCTGTTCACGCATTACCCCGAGCAGAACGACGTGTTCTCGTGGCTCGACGGCACGATGATCATTGCCTACATCCTCGCGACGGGCGTGGTCTACGGCACGATTCTGCTCGCGCTGCTGGCGGGCGCGACGCGCATGCTGGGACGCTTCGATCGCACGCGTCTGCATCACCTCGCGCAGGCGCTGATTCCGATTGCGGGCACGGGCGTGTTTCTCGGTCTGTCGGCGACCACGCTGTCGCTGCTGAAAGCCGAGCATGTGCCGCTCGACTGGGCATCGGATGTGCGCATCGGGATTCTCGTGATCGCGAATGCGTGGAGCGCATGGCTCGCGGGGCTGGTGACGCGCCGCTACACGGCACAGATTTTCCAGCGCGCGGCGTCGGTGGTATGGTTCATGGCAGCACTGGCCGTCGTCGATAGCGCGTGGTGGCTGATGTTCTGGTACTGGCCGGCACACTGATTGATCGGCGGCGCGCCGCGTACCGAGCGAGGCGCACCGTGAGAACCAAACCTGTACTGACCGACGAAGACGTCATCAACATGGCCGCCGCTGCGCAAGCGCATGCGGTGGCCAATCACTGGACCGTGACGATCGCGATTCTCGACGACGGCGGTCATCTTCTTCATCTGCATCGAATGGATGGCGCGGCGCCCGGCACGGTCGACATGGCGACCGCGAAAGGGCGCACAGCCGCACTTGGCCGCCGCGAGACTAAAGTCTACGAAGACATCATCAAGCAAGGACGCATCGCGTTCCTGAGCACGCCGCTGGCGGCGTGCGTGGAGGGCGGGGTGCCTGTCATCGTGGAAGGCGAGACGGTGGGCGCGATCGGCGTGTCGGGCGTGAAGTCGGAGCAGGATACGGCGATCGCGCGCGCTGCGATTGCGGCGCTCGAACTGCACTGACGCTGCTGCTGCGAACCGCGAGCTTCAGCCGTCAACCATCGGCCGCAAAAACAAAAGCCGCGCAGATGTCTTAATCTGCGCGGCTTTGCTTGCTTCATTCATCAACGTTGCGCCAATCATTTGAGCGCACGTCGCAGTGAGAACCAAAAAAAGCGGCCTGGCTTGCTTCGACGGCTGGCTTGGTGTCTGCACGAAGGGGTCTAGATCTCGCGTGCAAGCCGTCGTGGCTGGCTAGTGCCCAACACCTCTCTGGGAGGTGGTCCCCACAATACCCGGTACTGAATCGATCCTTACTGCGGCAATTCTTTACTTCGTCAGGATCAGCTTGCCCAATCGCGTGGCGCGCAGCTGATACGTCTCGCCGTTGTGCATGATGCTCACGTGGCTGCGACCCTGAAGCAACGCGTCGCTGCGCAGCACGCGCTCGGACGTTTCGGCGCTAGCGGCAACGGCAGCGGGCGCTGGTGCGTTCCCGGTACCGCCTGCATGGCGTTCCGCGGGCGCCGATGTCACGGACCTGGCCGGACGGCTGGTCGTCAATGCTGCTGCCGCGGGGCGGCGCAGGCTGAGCGTGGAAGAGCGCGTCATGTTCGTCATGCTTGCCGTTGAGTTCGTGTTCGTCGATTCGTTAGAAGGATTCTAAATGATAACCATTCCCATTTACAAGGTTGAAGAATTAATCGATTACACGTTTTGATAGGCGAGGGGATTTTGCGCCGCCAGAGAAGGCTGGCGGCGCGCAGGACTTAATGCAACTGGTCAGGCGTATTGCGCGAGCTGACGTACTGGCGGATCAGTCGAACGGTATCGATGTCCGACTCGCGATACGCCGATTTCACGATCTCTTCCGTCTGATGCGCGTCGGGATCGGCGGCGGCTTCGGCAGACGGCAGACTCGTCTTGTACTCGAAGCGCAGGAAGAGTTGCAGTTCGTCGGGTTGCTCGATGGTCATCGTCAGCGAGCCGCCGACATAATCCGCCGTGGCAAGAATGTCGTAGCGCACGCTTTGTTGCGGCGTAAGCGTGACGTGATCGCGCACGGTGGCGTGGCCATAGTGCAGTTCGCGCTCCATCGTGCTGTCGGTGCGCGACAGGATCGAACAGCTGTCTAGGCCCATCACGAACAGTTGCGGCTGTTCCGCGCGCAGCACGAGACCCTCCCACAACTGCTCGCGCGTCATGGTTTCGACGAGCGGATTGAGGGGATCGTTGATCTGAATGAGATGTTCGAAGTTCAAAATGCCAGCTTCCTTTTGATGCTCAACGTTCACGCAGTATCAGGCGACAGCGAGACCCGTGCGGATCGAGATCGGATTGCTCAGGATCTTGTGCACAGGGCATGCATTGGCGATTTGCAGGAGTCGTTCCTGCTGTTCGTCGGACAGATTGCCCGTCAGCACGATCTGGCGATCGATCGCCGTGCCGTCGCCTTCCTTCTGCATCGACAGCGTCACGCGCCCTTCGTCGAGCGGCCAGCCCTTGCGCTGCGCGTACATCTTCAGCGTGATCGACGTGCAGGCGCCGAGGCTCGACAGCAGCAGCGAGTTCGGCGTCGGGGCGCGATCGCCGCCGCCCAGCGACTCGGGTTCGTCGGCGAGCCATGTGTGTGCGCCGTCGTCGAACATCCCCTGATAGTTCGTCGAGCCGATATGTGCGGTGACCTTCGTGTCTGCCATGCGCGCTCCTGTGCGGGACATTGTGTCGTGACGTTGAATCGGGACAGATAGCGCCACGCGCCGCATGACGCGGCGCGTGGCTCGAATTGCTATTGTGAACGAATTTGGCGTGTTTCGCGGCTGAGCGCTGGCAGGTGGCGAGCCGCGCAGCCGGTCAGTGCGTGATTTGCCCCATGCGGCCCGCCTGATAGTCGATCACGGCCTGGCGGATCTCGTCTTCCGTGTTCATCACGAACGGGCCGTAACGCACCACAGGCTCGTTCAGCGGCACGCCGCCGAACAGCAGCACATCGAGCGGTTCGTCGCCGGCAGCGATAGTTACCGTGTCGCCGTCGTTATCGAAGACGATCATCTGCTGCGCGCCGATCTCGAGCCGCTCGTCGCTATAGAAGCCTTTGCCCGTCAGCCCATACGCAAACACGCGATAGTCGCGCGGCACGGGATGCACGATGGCCGCACCCGGCTGCAACGTGAAATGCTGATAGAGAATCGGCGTGCGGGTTTCGATGGCGGCCTTCACGCCGAGCGCTTCGCCTGCGATCACCTTGACGCGAACCTTGCCGTCGGCGGACGTCGCAACGGGAATGCCAGCCGACGGCATTTCCTGATAGCGCGGCGCGATCATCTTGTCGCGCTTCGGCAGGTTCACCCACAGTTGCAATCCATGCACGCGGCCACCCGTCGCGACAAACGACGGATCGGGCATCTCGCTATGCACGACGCCCGCGCCGGCCGTCATCCATTGCACGTCGCCTGCGCGCAGCGTGCCGGAATGACCCGCCGAATCCTTGTGACCGAACTGGCCTTCGAGCACGTACGTGACCGTTTCGAAGCCGCGATGCGGGTGATCCGGCGCGCCTTTTGCCTCGCCCGGCGCGTAGTCGACAGGGCCCATTTCGTCGAGCAGCAGAAACGGGTCGAAATCCATCAGCATGCGGGTCGGAAACGGTCGATGGACGACAAAACCACCGCCTTCAACCGTGCGAACGGAAGGGTACGTGCGTTCGATCGTGCGGGTCGCGCTCATCAAAGTCACCTCGAAAATTGGGGAATAGCGTTATTTCTGAAACGTAGCAGTATTATATGGACCGTTTTGGGGCATAACAGGCCCTCTATCGCAATGGATTGTTCTGCTAGTGAAACGATGACATGAAGATCGATTCGCATAACCTCAACGACCTGATGTACTTTTCGCAGGTCGTCGAACATGGCGGGTTTTCCGCCGCCGAACGCGTGCTCGGCATTTCGAAGTCACGCCTGTCGCGCCGGCTGACGGAACTGGAGGCATCGCTGGGCGTGCGCCTGCTGCAGCGCTCGACGCGCAAGCTCGCGCTGACGGAAGCAGGGCAGCTGTTCTACCAGCATTGTCAGGCGATGCTGTCGGAGGCGCAGGCGGCCGTCAACGTGGTGCAGCAGTTGCGCGCGTCGCCGCGTGGCACCGTGCGCGTGAGTGTGCCCGTGACGATCTCGCAGACCATCATGTCGCAGATCATCTCGGAGTTCATGCATCGTTACCCGGAAGTGCGCGTCGTGGTGCGCGTGACGAACCGCGTGGTCGATCTGTTCGAAGATTCGATCGATGTCGCCTTGCGCGTGCGTTCGGAGCCGCCGGAGAACGCGAATATCGTCGTGCGGCCGCTGTGGCGCACGCAGCAGATGCTGGTCGGCGCGCCGAGCCTGCTGAGCCAGAATGCGCCGCCGCTCGAACCCGGCGATCTGAAGGGCTTCGAAACGCTCGATACGCCGACAGGCGATGGCCGGCACGTATTCAACCTGATTGCGCCGGATGGCTCGCGCCACACGCATGAACACGAGCCGCGTCTGGTGACAGCCGATCTGATGATGGTGCTGGAAGCCGCGCTCGCCGGTGTCGGTATCGCGGCACTCCCGGAGATGATGTACGGCGCGGCGTTGCGCAGTGGGCGGCTGTCGCCTGTGATGCCGGGCTGGACGCTGCCGTCGCCGCAGCTGTACGCGGTGTTCCTGTCGCGGCAGGGCATGGTGCCTGCAGTGCGGACCTTCGTCGATTATCTCGTCGAGATGCTCGATCCCGACACCGGCAAGTTTATCCAGCAGGAATGCCCGGAGCGTGAAGCGAAGCAGGCGCGGCTGAAAGCAGCCGTAGCGTAGAGAGCTTGAAGAGCACGCGCGCCGCGAAAGGGAAATACCTTTTGGCATTTAAGCTCCGCCAGCGATGGATACTTTCAATGGCCGCAGGCTTGAATGAAAGGACGTGCAGGCTTATATTGAAATCCCTTCGCTAAGGAGCTTCCTATGCGAAAAATCACGGCCGCTTTGATAGTAGGCCTGATAGGGCTGACAGCGTTGTCCGTGTCGACCACGGCGTTCGCATGCAGTGATCAGATGCAGAGCACGAGTTCTGGCAAATGATCCTGCCGCCCGAAGGCGCCGAGTGCGCATGAAAAAAGGCCTTCATCCGACGATGAAGGCCTTTTACTTTTAGCCCTGAAAAACAGGGTTTTTATTCAAACTGAAGCGCTTATTTAGCCTTCGGCTCCGTGACGAAACCGATCTTCGTCAGGCCGCCTGCCTGTGCCGCCGACATCACCTGCGCCACCTTCTCGTACGCGACCTTGCGGTCCGCGCTCAGGTGCAATTCAGGCTGCGGTTCCTGCTGTGCGGCTGCGGCGATCTTCGCTTGCAGCATATCGTCGGAGATCTTCTGATCGTCCCACGCCAGGTTGCCGTCGGCATCGATCGCTATCGTCACCTGCGCGGGCTTCGTGTCTTCCTTCTGGCTGCTCGCATGCGGCAGATCGATCTTCACTGCGTGGCGGATCACGGGGATCGTCACCATAAACACGATCAGGAGCACCAGCATGACGTCGACGAGCGGCGTCATGTTGATTTCGTTCATGAGGCCGTCGTCATCGTCGCCGGCGAAAGGGCTCATTGCCATCGCTATGCCTCGCTAGTTAGTTGGCGCGGGTCGCGAGCCGAAGACCGTCTCCGCGCTTCGTCGACGACAGGCGCGCGCCCGTCACGAAGAACGCGTGCAAGCCGTGAGCGAAGCGGCTCAGCTTGCTGACGATGCCCTTGTTGGCACGCGTCAGGGCGTTGTAGCCGAGCACAGCGGGAATCGCGACGAACAGACCGAACGCGGTCATGATCAGCGCTTCGCCGACCGGGCCAGCAACCTGATCGATCGACGACTGGCCCGCAGCGCCGATGCTCAGCAGTGCGTGATAGATGCCCCACACCGTGCCGAACAGGCCGACGAACGGCGCCGTGCTGCCGATCGACGCGAGCACGGCGAGGCCGCTCTGCATGCGCGCCACGCTCTCGTCCCTCGTGTCCTTCAGGCAGCGCGTGATCCAGTCCGACACGTCCATGCGGTCATGCAGATGCGGTTGCGTCTGATGATGGTGATCGGCGGCTTCCTGGCCCGACAGCGCGAGCGCGAGGAACGGGTTTTCAGCCGGCGACGACGTGCCGCTGCCGAGCTTCTTCATGCCGTCGGCGACATCGTCCGAATGCCAGAAGGCCTTTTCGGCGTTCTTCGTCAGGCGGTTCAGGCGCATCACGTTCCAGCTCTTGACGACGATCACGCTCCACGACAGCACCGACATGATCAACAGCGCCACCGCGATACCGCGTGTGACGAAATCCCCTTGTGCCCAGACGTGGGCAATACCGTAGTTCTGCATGGCAATTCCTTTTTTCTTTGAAATGCGGGTCGGCTGAGCGATCAGCGTGATCAGTCCGATCAGTTGTTCAGGCTGAAATCGAAAGGCTGGACGGCGGGCACGCGGACCGCTTCGCCGTCTACCAGATAGGGCTTGCACGAGCTGGAGCGAATGGCATCCAGCGCGGCCTGATCGAGGCGATCGGAGCCACTGCTCTTTTTCAGTTCGACGTTCTCGATCCGGCCCGACGCCGACAGAATGAACTGGACGATCGCGCGTCCCGTTTCGCCGCGCCGGCGCGACATCGCCGGATAGGTCGGTTCGACGATGTTGCAGCTCAAATGTGACGCGTCTTTGGGCGCCGTGATCGACATCACCGGTTTTGCGACCGGCGCTGCCGGTGCGGCAGGCGCTGCCGGAGCCGGTGGCGCGGGCGGAGCGGGATCGACGGGCGCGCTGATCTCGTGCTGCGACGGCGCCTGGGCGACAGGCATCGGCGCGGGCGTAGGCTTCGGCGTCGGGCGCGGCTGCACCTTCGGCTTGACCTTCTGCACGGGCACGGGCTTCGGCGGCGGCGGAGCCGAGTCGATCGCGACGGGCGCAGCGGCTGGCGCCGGCGGCGGCAGCAGTTCGGCCGTGATCGTGCGCGGCGTTTCGATCGGCAACGGCGGGACCGTGCGCACCGTGAACGCAATAGCGCGCGCGATGACGTGAAGTCCGATGACGATACCCGTCACCGTGGCGATACGCGGGTTGATTCGGGCGGAAGCGTCCGGCGCGAGACCGGTTGGGAGAGTAGGCGTGGCCTGCATGGTTAGCGTGGCGGCGCGCCGGCGATGCAGCACGTCATGCAAAACAGCGTCATGTTCGGAATATCAGCAGCGAAATACAGACAGTGGTCAGAAAACCGATCAGCAATTCCATCTCGAACTCCTCGAAGAATGGCGTCGCTGGCTGGTGTCCAACTGGCTTGCTGACGGCGGAAACGAAAAACTGCAGCGCCCGGTGATGGCGCGCTTTTCGATGCACTACGTTGAAAACGCGAAGCGGACGGGTGAAGACCCGGAAAGCCGGCTTCAGGCTGCCTTGCGTTCGTAGAAAGTCAGCGGCACAGCTTGCGTGTGATGCTCGACGCCGCAACGGCTCGCACAGACGCCGCTTTGCGCCATGACGTCCCGCACGGACTCCTCGCACTTGCCGCAGCACATGGCGACGCCGAGTTCGAATTGAAGTTCGTCGAACGTGACATTACCTTCGGCAATGGATGCACGGATCTTCCGGTCGGATACTGACTTGCACACGCAGACAATCATGACAGCTCGCGATAGCTAACGTTAATGCGAATTATTATCATTTTGTTTGGTCGGTTTGGCAAGCCTCCCGTGCAAATTTTTGTAACAAAACCAGCTTGTTAGAAGGGTTTCGCCTATGGCGGCGAGATGGCGAACAGAAGGGGGATTTAGGGTCAGCGCGTTCGTCGTGCCGACCCTGAGTCAATCTTCATACAGAATGCACGCGTAGAACCGGCCTGCTGATGCAGCCATTTGATCTGCGTCAGGCTGCGTGAGAATCCGGCGTCAGCGTGCGGCGCGACGGGATGTGGACGCGCTCGACGGGCGCGTCGATGTCGAGCAGCGTCGCGGCGAGTTGCTTGAGATGCGCGCCGTCGCTGGTCGAGCAGAAGCGGGGTTGCGGCGAGGCATCGCGTGCTGGCGAGCGCAGGCCTTGCTGATCGAGCACGCGTTCCAGCTGGCGCGCGATCGCAATACTCGTATCGATCAACGCCAGCCGGTCGCCGACGATGTCGCGGATCGCCGCGTCGAGGAAAGGGTAGTGCGTGCAGCCGAGCACGAGCGTATCGGCGCCCGCGTCGAGCATCGGCTGGAGGTAGCTTTGCAGCAGCGCGCGCAATTCAGCCGAGCCGATGTCGCAGCGTTCGACGGCTTCCACGAGGCCGAGACCGGGTTGGCACAGAAAACGGCAATCGCTGGCGTAGCGTTCGAGCAGGTCCTGAAAGCGGGCGCTGCGCAGCGTCACCCGCGTGGCGAGCACGCCTGCGACGCGCGTTTTCGACTGTTGCGCCGCCGGTTTTACGCCCGGCTCGACACCGATCAGCTGAATCGGCAGTTTCTCGCGCACCAGAGCGATGGATTGCGCCGTCGCCGTATTGCACGCCACGACCAGCGCCTTTGCGCCCTGCGCGACCAGCCATTCGCCGATAGCAAGCGTGCGGTCGGCGATGAAATCATCGTCGCGCTCGCCATAGGGCGCATAGAGCGAATCCGCGACGTACACGAGCGCTTCGTCCGGCAATTGCGCACGCACGGCACGCAACACCGACAAACCGCCCAGACCCGAATCGAAAATTCCGACGGGCGCGCGCGGATCGAGCAGTGGGAGCGAAGCAGAGTTCACAGCGGCGGGGGACAAAGCGGTCATGGTTTCAACGGAAGCCATATATGAAAATCCGCGCAGCGCCTGTAATCGAACGCTGCGCGGATCGGACCGCAGAAGTGTAGCAGGAGTGGGGACGCACCCAGCTGACGTGTTGTCTTATTCTTGCGAGCCCATCGCCGACTGCTGGTAGTTCTGGATGCCGATCTTGTCGATCAGGTCGATCTGCGTTTCCAGCCAGTCGATATGCTCTTCCGTGTCGTCGAGAATCGTCGTGAAGATTTCACGCGAGATGAAATCGCGCACCGATTCGCAATAAGCGATTGCTTCTTTGCAGGTGCCTTGCGAGATGTATTCGAGCTTCAGATCACACTCGAGAATCTCTTTGGTTTCTTCGCCGATGAACAGCTTGTGCAGATCCTGCAGATTCGGCAGGCCGTCGAGCATAAAAATGCGTTCGATCAGCATGTCGGCGTGCTTCATTTCCCCGATGGATTCGTCGTACTCATGCTTGCCGAGCTTTTCCAGACCCCAGTGCTTGTACATCCGCGCGTGCAGAAAATACTGGTTGATCGCAGTAAGTTCGTTCTTCAACTGGGCGTTCAGATATTCGATGACTTTTTTGTCGCCTTGCATGACGTTTCCTCTTCAAGAGCTGGTTTTTCAACAACAATAAACGTCTGAAAACGAAAAGCCAAGGACGAATATGGTTGTTGAGAATCATTCACGCAATTTAATTTGTATTTTGCGTGAACAATAAAAAAGCCGGGACTATAACGTCCCGGCTTCGGTAAAACAAAGAAAATCGTCAAACAGTTGCGACGGGAATCTTACCGATCCTGGCCTGCCATTCCTTCGGTCCCGTCTGGTGCACCGAGGTGCCGTTCGAATCGACGGCGACCGTCACCGGCATATCCTGCACGTCGAATTCGTAGATGGCTTCCATGCCGAGGTCTTCGAACGCCAGCACCTTCGCGCTGCGGATCGCCTTCGACACCAGATACGCCGCGCCGCCCACGGCCATCAGATACGCCGCCTTGTGCTTCTTGATCGCCTCGATGGCGACGGGGCCGCGCTCGGCCTTGCCGATCATCGAGATCAAACCGGTTTGCGAGAGCATCGTTTCCGTGAACTTGTCCATGCGCGTCGCCGTGGTCGGGCCTGCCGGGCCGACGGCTTCGTCACGCACCGGGTCGACCGGGCCGACGTAATAGATCACGCGGTTGGTGAAATCGACGGGCAGCTTTTCGCCCTTGGCGAGCATGTCGGCGATGCGCTTGTGCGCGGCGTCGCGGCCCGTCAACATCTTGCCCGACAGCAGCAGCGTCTGGCCCGGCGTCCACGAAGCGACTTCTTCCGGCGTCAGCGTGTTCAGATCGACGCGCTTGCTCTTCTCGGTGTCCGGTTCCCACTGCACCTTGGGCCATGCGTCGAGCGGCGGCGGCGTGAGCTTGGCGACGCCCGTGCCGTCCAGTGTGAAGTGCGCGTGGCGCGTCGCCGCGGAGTTCGGGATGATCGCGATCGGCTTCGACGCAGCGTGCGTCGGTGCTGCCATGATCTTCACGTCGAGCACGGTAGCCAGACCGCCCAGACCTTGCGCGCCGATACCGAGCGCATTGACCTTCTCGTGCAGTTCGCCGCGCAGTTCTTCGATCCAGTCCTTCGGGCCGCGTGCGATCCCGTCCTGAATGTCGATCGGATCCATCAGCGATTCCTTCGCCATGACCATCGCCTTTTCAGCCGTGCCGCCGATACCGATGCCCAGCATGCCGGGCGGGCACCAGCCTGCGCCCATCGTCGGCACGGTCTTGAGAATCCAGTCGACGATCGAATCCGACGGGTTCAGCATCGCGAACTTCGACTTGTTCTCCGAGCCGCCGCCCTTGGCCGCGACCTGCACGTCGACCTTGTCGCCCGGCACGATCTCGTAGTGGATCACGGCCGGCGTGTTGTCCTTCGTGTTCTTGCGGCCACCTTCGGGCGGACTCACGATCGACGCGCGCAGCACGTTGTCCGGGTTCAGATAACCGCGGCGCACGCCTTCGTTGATCATGTCGGTGACGCCCATGGTTGCACCGTCCCAGCGCACGTCCATGCCGACCTTCACGAACACCGTGACGATGCCCGTGTCCTGGCAGATCGGGCGCTTGCCTTCCGCGCACATGCGGCTGTTGGTCAGGATCTGCGCGATCGCGTCCTTTGCAGCCGGGCTCTCTTCGAGCTCGTACGCACGGCCAAGCGCTTCGATGTAATCGAGCGGATGGTAGTAGCTGATGTACTGCAGCGAGTCCGCAATACTCTGGATCAGGTCTTCCTGTTTGATGACGGTCATAGCTAGGCTCAGTGGGGCAGTGTGGCGTTCGTTTTCGCGGTCGCGTGACGATGCGGCCGGTCAGACGCCTTCAGGGGAGTTGGAAATCGTTGTGTTTTTGCCGTGCGCGGCAGGCTCGTGGAAATGCGCCGGGTGCGTATGCGTGGTCAAGCGGTCGACCAGCGCCATCACCAGCGCCGACACGAGGAACGTCACGTGGATGATCACCTGCCACATGATGGCTTGCTGCGAGTGCTTGTCCGGGTCGATGAAGGTCTTCAGCAGATGAATCGACGAGATGCCGATCAGCGCCATCGACAGCTTCACCTTCAGCACGCCCGCGTTCACGTGGTCAAGCCATTCTGGCTCGTCGGGGTGGCCTTCCAGGCCGAGGCGCGACACGAAGGTTTCATACCCGCCGACAATCACCATGATCAGCAGGTTCGAGATCATCACCACGTCGATCAGGCTGAGCACGACCAGCATGATGTTGGTTTCGTCGAGCGTCATCGCGTGCGTGACGAGGTGCCAGACTTCCTTGGCGAACAGCACGACGTAGACGCCTTGCGCGACGATCAGGCCCAGATAGAGCGGCACCTGCAGCCAGCGGCTCATGAAGATCACGGAGGGCAGCAGGCGCATGCGGCGCGGACGGCCAGGCGGAGTGGGGCGCGGAGCGATCATGGGGCGTTCGGCTTGGTGTTGGCGCTTCGTGATGACGGATCGTAGTGTTGCGTACGGCGTGCACGGGCGCGCTCGCTGCGACGACGGCGGATCACGCGAAAAGCGAACAACCGACGGTCGGCGGCACGGTGATAAAACCGGCCGGCAAGGCGCGCTGGGCGCCGTATTGTACAGCGGGAAGCGTGACAGCCATGTCGAAGCACGCAGGCGGCCGTTTAGCGGCACCAGTGACGTCGCGTACGGCGCATGATCCCGCTACGAAGCGACAGGCGGTACGCGCCGCGCCTTCAGGCTGGCGAGCGCAATGCCCGCGATCACGCAGGCGAGCGCGACGCCATGCGCCAATGTAGGCCGTTCGTCGAGGAAGACAATGCCGTAGACGGCAGCCGCCACGGGCAGCACCGCGCTGAACACGCCCGCGAGACTGCCCGGCACATGGCGAATACCCTTCATCCACAGCCAGAACGAGAAGATGCTCGCCGACAGCCCATACCACAGCACGAGTGCCCAGATGCTGACGGGCACGCTCGCGTAGCTGAACGCAAACATCGACGACACGCCGAGCGGCAACATCAGCAGCAGGCCGAACAGGTGCGTGTACGCGCAGATATCGATAGGCGCGAGCGTCTGCGTGAGGCGGCGCGACAGAATCACATACAGCGATTCGCAGCACACGGCGCCGAGCACCATCAGATTGCCCGCGAACGAACTTTCGTTCGCGGCACCCGGCGCGGCGCCGGCATGGGCCAGATTGATCACCACCACGCCGGCGATCGCCAGCGCAATCGACGCCAGCGCGCGGCCATCCGGCTTTTCCTTGAGGAAGATCCACGAGAACAGCGCGACCACGGCGGGAATCGTGCTGGTGATGACGCCCGCCGCGACGGCGCTGGTCCGGTGCACGCCGTTGAGCATGAGCAGCGTAAACCCGAATGTGCCGAACAGCGCCTGTAGGAACAGATTGAGCCATTCGCCACGTTTCACGCGGCGCAGTTTGCTCACGCGCAGCAGCGGCCACAGCACGGCCATCGCGATCACGAAGCGCAGCAGGGCGAACAGCGGGACGGGAACGAAGGCGACAATCGATTTGCCGATACCGACGTTGCTGCCGACGAGCAGCATCGCGGCAATGAGGAACAGGGAATAGCGGTTCAACTGGAATCCATGCGGCTAGTTCAGTTAGCATTGTAAAAGGGTGCTAACAACGGTGCAAAGCAAGCCTTGCGATCCGCTTGCAGCGCCGCAGCGCCTGGTGTTTTGCCTGGCAGACGCTCGCGTGGCACGTAAGTACGCGGTAAGTTGCAACGCTTATCGTGGGAAGCGATCGAAGCTGATGAAGGCACGTTGCGCGCTCCATATTGCGATATCGTGGCCGTCATGCGCTGAATCGCTATGTGCGCGTCGATGCATGTCGTCGATGGGCACGAGGGTGGGAGACACGCCGCCCGTCACTGACACACGCGGTGCCACGACGACCGGTATGACGTAGGTAGCGACGCGTTGCGCCCGTAAAGGCCGGCACGCATCGCGAGCCCGCCGGCAAGGATTGACGTTTCATCTTCACCAAGGGGTAGTCGATGTCTGCGATTGAATCGGTTCTTCAAGAACGCCGCGTATTTCCGCCTTCCGCCGAAGTGACGGCGCAGGCGACTGTGTCCGGCATGGATGCGTACAAGGCGCTCGTCGCCGAAGCCGAGCGCGATTACGAAGGCTTCTGGGGCAGGCTGGCGCGCGAGACGCTCAGCTGGAAGAAGCCCTTCACGAAGGTGCTCGACGAATCGAATGCGCCTTTCTACAAGTGGTACGAAGACGGCGAACTGAACGCGTCGTACAACAGCATCGACCGGCATGTCGAAGCGGGCAACGGCGATCGCGTTGCGATCATCTTCGAAGCCGACGACGGCACCGTCACCAACGTCACGTACAAGGACATGCTGCAACGCGTGTCGCGCTTCGCGAACGCACTCAAGAAGCGTGGCATCAAGAAGGGCGATCGCGTCGTCATCTACATGCCGATGTCGATTGAAGGCATCGTGGCGATGCAGGCTTGCGCGCGTATCGGCGCAACGCATTCGGTCGTGTTCGGCGGCTTCTCGTCGAAGTCGTTGAATGAGCGTCTGGTCGATGTCGGCGCGGTCGCGCTGATCACGTCGGATGAACAGATGCGCGGCGGCAAGGCGCTGCCGTTGAAGAACATCGCCGACGAAGCGCTCGCGATGGGCGGCTGCGAAGCCGTGAAGAGCGTGATCGTGTATCAGCGCACGGGCGGCAAGGTCGGCTGGGACGACACGCGCGATCTGTGGATGCACGAGGTCACCGCGAACGAATCGGATGAATGCGCGCCCGAGTGGGTGAGCGCCGAGCATCCGCTTTTCATCCTCTATACGTCGGGTTCGACGGGCAAGCCGAAGGGCGTGCAGCACAGCACGGGCGGCTATCTGCTGTGGGCCGCGCAAACCATGAAGTGGACCTTCGACTGGAAGCCCACGGATGTCTTCTGGTGTACGGCCGACATCGGCTGGGTGACGGGCCATAGCTACATCACGTACGGTCCGCTCGCGCTCGGCGGCACGCAGGTCGTGTTCGAAGGCGTGCCGACGTATCCGAACGCGGGCCGCTTCTGGGACATGATCGCGAAGCACAAGGTCACCGTGTTCTACACGGCGCCGACGGCGATCCGTTCGCTGATCAAGGCAGCCGAAGCCGACGCGAAGGTGCATCCGAAGAGCTATGACCTGTCAACGTTGCGCATCATCGGCACGGTCGGTGAGCCGATCAATCCCGAAGCATGGGTGTGGTACTACGAGAACGTGGGCGGCTCGCGCTGCCCGATCGTCGATACATGGTGGCAGACGGAAACGGGCGGCCACATGATCACGCCGCTGCCGGGCGCAACGCCGCTCGTGCCGGGTTCGTGCACGCTGCCGCTGCCGGGCATCATGGCCGCGGTCGTCGATGAAACGGGTCAGGACGTGCCGAACGGGCAGGGCGGCATTCTCGTCATCAAGCGTCCGTGGCCGTCGATGATCCGCGCGATCTGGGGCGACCCGGAGCGCTTCAAGAAGAGCTATTTCCCCGAAGAACTCGGCGGCACGCTGTATCTGGCAGGCGACGGCACGGTGCGCGACAAGGACACCGGCTACTTCACGATCATGGGCCGTATCGATGACGTGCTGAACGTGTCGGGTCACCGTCTCGGTACGATGGAAATCGAGTCGGCGCTGGTGGCCAATCCGCTGGTGGCGGAAGCGGCCGTGGTCGGCCGTCCCGACGATACGACGGGCGAAGCCGTGTGCGCGTTCGTGGTGTTGAAGCGCTCGCGTCCCGAAGGCGAGGAAGCCGCGAAGATCGCAGCCGATCTGCGTAACTGGGTCGGCAAGGAAATCGGCCCGATTGCGAAACCGAAGGACATCCGCTTCGGCGACAACCTGCCGAAGACGCGTTCGGGCAAGATCATGCGCCGCCTGCTGCGCTCGCTCGCGAAGGGCGAGGAGATCACGCAGGACGTGTCGACGCTGGAGAATCCGGCGATTCTCGATCAGCTCGGCGAGTCGCGTTGATCCAGCGCGTAGCGGCAAGCGCGGCACTAGCCGCAGTGACAGCAGCATAAAGCCGTAACAGAACCAGACGGCGCATCCTTCCCGGTTGCGCCGTTTTTCTTGCGCGCCGTGTTCACGACAATCGTTGCGCGGACAACCCCGATTGCCGATGCAACATGTTTTTGATAAACAGGCGCATGGCCGCGCGACACCTCACTCCACAGAACACGATCAATCCCGTGCCCGAACCGCCGCCCGTGACGGCGGCGATGGCGCGTGCGCACGCGCGCTATTGGCGCTGCAACGTCGGCCTGATCGTCGTGCTGATGCTGATCGGTTTTTTCGTGTCGTTCATCGTGCCGCTGATCGCGCGACATATCGAACAGGTGCGTTTCGCGGGCTTCAGCCTGCCGTTCTACATGGGCGCGCAAGGTGCGATCCTCGCGTACCTCGCGCTGATTGCCGTGTATATCGTGCTGATGCAGCGCGCTGACGCCGTGCTGCTGCGCGCACTCGAAGCCAGCGCAGCTGACGATTCCGCCGTGCGCGCTGCCGACCGATGAAGCTCGCGCATCGGCTGGTCCGTTCGTATTCGCTCTATACGCTCGGCTTTTTTGGCTTCATCTATCTGTTGTGGCGCATCGAGGCCGTCAGCGGTCCCGGCATGTGGATCGGCTATGTGTTCCTGTTCGTGCCGATCGCCGTGTATGCCGTGATCGGACTGTTGTCGCGCACTTCCGATCTGGTCGAATACTACGTGGCGGGGCGGCGCGTGCCGTCCGCGTTCAACGGCATGGCGACGGCAGCCGACTGGCTGTCGGCGGCTTCGTTCATCGGTCTCGCCGGCACCGTGTACGCGACGGGCTACGACGGCCTCTCGTACATGATGGGCTGGACGGGCGGCTATTGCCTCGTCGCGTTCCTGCTCGCGCCGTATGTGCGCAAGCTCGCGCGCTACACGATTCCCGATTTTCTCGGCACGCGCTTTTCGAGCAACGCGGTGCGCGGCCTCGCGGCCTTGTCGGCGATCCTGTGCTCGTTCGTGTATCTCGTCGCGCAGATTCAGGGCGTCGGACTGATCGCGACGCGCTTTATCGGCGTCGACTTTGCGATCGGGATTTTCTGCGGGCTGGCGGGCATTCTGGTGTGCTCGTTTCTCGGCGGCATGCGCGCGGTGACGTGGACGCAGGTTGCGCAGTACATCATCCTGATCGTGGCGTTCCTGATTCCTGTGTCGATGATTGCGCACAAGGACGGTCTGGGCTGGGTGCCGCAACTGAACTACGGGCGCCTGATGGAGCGCGTCGAGTCGCTCGAGCGCACGGTGCGCGATGCACCGACGGAGCAGGCCGTACGCGACGATTACCGGATGCGCGCCGCGCTGATCCAGACGCAGATCGACAGCCTGCCGCAGTCGTATCTCGACGAAAAAGGGCGGCTCACGGCGCAACTCGACGATTTGCGTCGGCATAACGGACCACTGCGCGAGATCGCCGGACTGCAGCGGCGCATCGACGACTTCCCGCGCGACCCGGCGACAGCGCAGATCGTCTGGGCGCAGCAACGCGCCGAGGCGCTGCAGCGCGCGCCTGCGCCCGTGCCGATGCACGCACCCTTTCCCGCTGCGCACGAGGCCGACGGGCGGCTGCATCAGCGCAATTTTCTGTCGCTGCTGCTGTGTCTTTCGCTCGGAACGGCGAGCCTGCCGCACATCCTCACGCGCTACAACACGACGACTTCTGTGGCGTCGGCGCGGCGTTCGGTCGGCTGGACGCTGTTCTTCGTCGCGCTGTTCTATCTGACGGTGCCGGTGCTCGCGGTGCTGATCAAGTACGAGATCCTGTCGAATATCGTGGGGCATCGTTTTGTCGATTTGCCGCAGTGGGTGACGCAATGGCGGCGCGTCGAGCCCTACATGCTGAGCATCGCCGATGTGAATGGCGATGGGATCGTGCGCTGGAGCGAAATCCAGATGCAGCCGGATATGGTGGTGCTTGCCGCGCCCGAGATAGCGGGGCTGCCTTACGTGATGTCGGGGCTGATCGCAGCGGGCGCGCTGGCGGCGGCGCTATCGACCGCCGACGGCCTGCTGCTGACGATCGCCAATGCGCTGTCGCACGATGTGTATTACCACATGGTCGATCCCAACGCGTCGAGCCAGAAGCGGGTGACGATTTCGAAGATTCTGCTGCTGGGCGTGGCGCTGTTTGCGTCGTACGTGGCGTCGCTGAATACGGGGAATATCCTCTTTCTGGTGGGCGCGGCGTTTTCGCTGGCGGCGTCGAGTCTGTTTCCGGTGCTGGTGCTGGGCGTGTTCTGGAAGCGCACCACGCGTCTCGGTGCGGTGGCGGGCATGGTGGCGGGGCTGGTGGTGTGCATCTGGTACATCGTGTCGACGTATCCGTTTTTCACGCAGCTGACGGGCTTTGTCGGGCCGAGATGGTTTGGCATCGAGCCGATCAGCTCGGGCGTGTTCGGTGTGCCGGCGGGGTTTCTGGTGACCGTGCTGGTAAGCCTCGTGGACCGCAAGCCGGATGCTTATACGATGGCGCTGGTGGACTATATCCGGCATCCTTGACGCGTTGGCCATCAGGAGGAGGTGGCAAGGGCGGCAGAGTCTGCTATAATTCGCGTCCCCGCCGGAGAGATGGATGAGTGGGTTAAGTCGCACGCCTGGAAAGCGTGTATAGGTTAATAACCTATCCGGGGTTCGAATCCCCGTCTCTCCGCCAGAATGAATATGAAAACCCCGTGGCTTCAATGGCTTACGGGGTTTTGTTTTTTCTGGCCCATCAATTAGCCCATCAGCGAGCACGATCTCGCGGCATCAATTGAAGCTGCATTAGCGCTCCGCCAGTGCGCCGGAATGTTCAGGACAATGCCATCGCGCTAGAATCATTTAGAAGGACTACAGGCAAGGCTTCCCCCGGTAGTCGGCGGTTCCATTGACGAGCCGTCGGGGAGATCCCGGCGGGCGTTCGTCATCGCGGACTACTACAGGTTCTTTGCGTGGAGGAACGCGTGATGAAAGCTTGGGAAAATGATTCGTGTGCAACGGTGCAGGCGTGCTTCTCGGTGTATCCGGTCGCGGTTGCCGCAGCGCTGTGGTGCGGTGTCTCACCCGATGAAGTCGAAGAGGAGTTGCGTCGTGCAGCCCCTGTTGGCCAGGGAAATGTGCTGGCGCGCGCAACCTTGCGCCATCCGTACCTGAAGTGTCTGGAGCCGCGCATTCGTGCCATTCATGCGGCAATTGACGGCGGAGAGTTGCTCTCATGCAGGGAAGATGGGCGTCCGGTAAGCGGTGAGCATGTCGCTTATGAGCGTCGGCATGTGTACGGCCAGCATCTGAAAGAATGGGCGAAGTCCATTGCGCCTAGCGAGCGCCCCGTATTCCTCTTTGATAACGTAGAGCGTGGCGTTCATGCCGCCATTACGCAGGAGGTATATCAGGCGATCAAAGCCGCACACGACGGGAAAGAGCAGAAGCTGATCCGCGCTAATGAACGTATTAGGGAACTCGGAGAGGAGAAGGCGCGCATCGAAGCCGAGTGCAATTCGCTCAAAGGCATGGTCGATCGTATGAGCGCACAGCTCAAGAGTGCTCCGCCGGGTGAGCGTTCGGAGACCACCTATCTCAATATAGTTGCTGGTCTGCTGCGCCTGCTGATACCGTCTCAGGTTCAAGACCTTGCGGGTGCATCCTACGAGAGCCAGGCTGCTGTCATACAAGCGTTGCTGGAAGCATTCCCGTCTAAACCGGGTATTTCACAGCGCACCCTACAAGAGCGATTCGCGGCTGCGAACCGGAGTCTTGACGCATCTTGAAGTGTTCGCTTCGCGTGCCACCGCAATTGCGGTACGGCACGCCGCAATTGCGGTGTATTTCTCTAAGCATTCCGCTTGAATGGAGGCCATGCCGCGCTATTCCAGCGCGCGCCTTTCCCAAGAAGGTAACGACATGGCCGACACAATCCCCATCCTGATCCCGCGCCGCCGCGTATCCGCGATAACCGGTCTTGAGCGCTCCGCGCTTTACGAGCGCATCGCGCGCGGCGCATTTCCGCACCCTGTCCGCATCGGCTCCGCCGCCGTGCGATGGATCGAAGCCGAAATCATCGCATGGGTCCAGCAACAGATCGACGCGACCCGCATGCAGCAACCGCCGAAGGGTGCCCGCCGTGGCAGCGCGTGAACCGGGCAGCAGCGCGACGCCTGACGACGCCGAAGCGCTGGCGGCGGCGCGCGCCGAATTCTGGGCGCGCTGGCGCGGCGAGCTTCCGTCCTACGCGGAAGCTCGCCATCTTGCCGCGCGGCAAATCCCAAGGAGGTCGGCAGCCACAGGTACAAAATGCGATTCCCCGTCCGTGCACGTTGTGAGTGCCACGACCCGCCGCAAGGCCGAAGGGCTTCTCGACCGCTTTGAACGGCTCATAGAAAAGGAACTGGCCCGCTGCGAGCGCTGCATGACGCGGGATGAATGGCGCGAGCATCGCGAATGGATTGAGGAACATGCGCGCGGCTCGCTCTGGGAGGCGCTGATCCATCGCTCGCACAAGGGGATGCTATGAGAAGCGAGCGCGATAAAGAAGCCGATCTCGTGCGCGCTGCGGAACTGATCGAGTTCAGCGAAGCGCGCCGCGAACAGATGGAACGAGGTCGCCAGAGCGCCGTCCAGGGCGCGCAGAAGGCGACCGCGCGGCCCATAGAGACGCCGGAGAGCCACCGCGCTACCGGCGGCGACCAAGCCGGACAGGCGGCAGTCCTGCTTCAGTGCGCGGCAGACGTGAAGCCGCAGCCCGTCCTGTGGCTGTGGCCGGACTGGTTGCCGGTTGGCAAGCTGACCGTGCTGGCCGGGGCGGCGGGAACCGGCAAAACCACGCTGGCGCTTTCGCTTGCCGCGACGGTCACGCGCGGCGGACAGTGGCCGGACGGGACGGCGTGCGCGCACCCCGGCCAGGTGCTGATATGGAGTAGCGAAGACGATCCAGCCGATACGCTGGTGCCGCGCCTGATGGCGGGCGGCACAGACCTGAACCGGGTGCATTTCGTGTGTAACGTTGCGAAGGCGGACGGCGAACTGATGCCATTCGATCCGGCGCGGGACATGCCATTGCTGGGTGAGCGCATGGCCGCAATGGGCGCTGTTCGTTTGCTGATTGTCGATCCGATCCTCAGCGCTGTAGGGGGCGACGCGCACCGCGCCAACGACGTGCGCCGCGATCTGCAACCGCTGGTTGACCTGGCGGCGCGTCACGGCTGCGCGGTGATCGGTATCTCGCACTTTTCGAAGGGCTCCAAAGGCAATGCGCCGGTCGAGCGCGTCATCGGCTCTCAGGCGTTCGGCGCGCTTGCGCGCATGGTGCTGGTCACGGTCAAGGAGGAAGGCGCGGAGCGCCGCATACTAGCCCGCGCCAAGTCCAACATTGCGCCCGACGATGGCGGCTTTGCCTACGCGCTGTAGCGGGTCGAGGTTCAGGCCGGTATCCGCACGAACGCCGTTATCTGGGGCGAACGCATCGAGGGCACGGCGCGCGAAATTCTGGGCGAAGTCGAACAGGACGACGACGAACGCCGGACGCTACGCGACGAGGCGCGCGAGTTTCTGGCCGGTCTGCTGGCAGATGGTCCGATGGACGCGCACCGCATCAAAAAGGATGCCGATGGCGCGGGCTATAGCTGGTCAACCATGTTTCGGGCCGCGCATGAGCTTGGGGTCAGAAAAGAGAAGTCGGGCATGAAGGGCGGCTGGAGATGGACGTTGCCGAAGATTTCAGGCTGCGAAGATCTCACGAAGATTTCCGAACTCTCTAACGTGAAATCTTCGGGGGAGCGTGAAATCTTCGCTAGTGGCGCGGGTTTGCAGTCTCCTCCTTTAGACCGTTCCGCCGAAGATTTCAGCGGTAGCGAGTTTGAATCTTCGGGGAAATCCTCGACGCAAGCCGCACCACTGGACGACGATGACCGAGTGACGGATTGGGTATGAACGCCGTCGATATCATGAAGCGCGCCGCCGCCTTGGGAGTGTCTGTCTGGATCGACGGCGAACGGATCGGTATCGAAGGACCGGCGCGCGGAGTCGTGGCCATCAAGCCGGAGCTTGCGGCGCGCAAGTCTGAGGTACTGGCGTATCTGGTGGAGTTGCGGCAAAGCGTCAAACCGCCCACCGATGGCGGCGCGTATCTGCCTTGGGGGCCGTACCTGTCTCCGATCGATGTGCAGCGAATGAGAGGCGAACTGTTCGACAAGGTTGACGCGCTCGCACAGGCCGAAGCGTGGACACCCGAGCGCTTCGCCGAGACGATGGACCGCGCCCGTAACGGCCCGCCTGCTGATCTGCCGGGGAATGTCGAATACTTCACTGCGAGGCTGATCGAGCGCCATGCCGGGATCGAAGCGGCGGCGTTGCTGGCGGCGCGTTCGTGGCGTTATGAGGGACGTGGAGATGGCAACCAGGCAAGCAGCCAAGGCAGCAAAACAGAGAGGGAAACGGGCGGCAAAGCCACCAGCAGCGAAAGGCACACCGGACACGCTGGAAATCACCGACCCGCGCTATGTTGACGACGTGAAGCGCGACGCGATGCTTGCGGCCAGCCCGCTTGCACGCGGCGCGGTAACGGGCCGCAAGTACAGCGAAGCGGCTTTCGGCGCGGATACCGATCTGACTGCGTACATGGCCGAACTTCGCATGGCGGCGCAAGCCGTAAAGCAAGGCGACATGCACGGCCTCGAATTGATGCTCATGACGCAGGCGAGCACGCTCGACATGATCTTTAACCACCTCGCCCGCAAGGCGACCTACAGCGAATACCTGAATCAGTTTCAGACGTATCTAGCGCTTGCCCTGAAGGCGCAGGCACAGAGCCGCGCGACTGTGGAAGCGCTGGCGGAACTGAAGCATCCTCGCCCGGTGGCCTTTGTAAAACAGGCGAACATTGCGAACGGGCCGCAACAGGTGAACAACCAAGCGGACAGCGTCGGCGCGCAGCCCGATGCCCACGCGCGCGCGGAGAAATCCGCGAACACTGCAAACGAACTATTAACAGACCATCATGGCACGACACTGGACGGCGGAGGAACGGGCGAAACAGGCCGATGCGATACAACGCTGGAAACCGTGGGAAAGCTCAACGGGGCCGCGAACTGAAGCTGGCAAGGTGGCATCCGCCAGCAATGCACAGCGGCACGGCGCGAGGTCCGCGCGCAGGCTGGCCGAACTTCGCGAACTCCGCGCGTTGCTGCGCGAATGCAAAAACCGGCTGGTCCGCTAGTTTTTTGGCCGGCAAATGCCGAGTTGTGTTCAGGCGCGGCAGGGGGGCATCCCGCTCGCTGCGCAAAAGGTACTTCCAAAGGACGAACGCGATGCGGACACGAAGACTCGCGAGCTTGTTCTAGCTAAAACATTGCAAAGCTGTCCGTATGATTGGCGTGAACGCGGACAAGTGCGATCGACTCACTCGGCCATATAGATTCGACACGCGGGCACATGAACGGAACCCTTCGCATACAGGTCGCGCGACTTGGGTGAAAAATCCGTTGCGAGATTGAAGGTGCCGCGAAGCTTTGGCGTGCGCCAACGTTTTGATCGCCGGTCATAGCCGCCAACCGAGTGCAAGAAGCCGCCCGACTCGTACCACGAACTTTCTGGAACGTGTAGCTGATAGTCGCCGAAGTGGAATGCCTCAAACTCAGCACCAGCACGCCAGTAGTACACCTTCCCGTAGTAAGCCGCATGGCACCATTTTTCCCACGCGTTCGGGCTGATTCGGCTTTTGCGTAGATCGTCACGCGGCAGCGCGCTCCACAACACATGCACGCCACGCTGGTTATAGGCGAGTGTGCGACGGGTGATTTCGTGCACGCTGAGTTTGCTTCGCTGTACCTCAACCGCGACTGGCACGCCACGAATGACCGCATACACGTCGGCGATGGAGCCGCCTAAATCCCTTTCAAGTTCGACCTCGCTCACGTTCGCGGCTTGGCTTAGCGCGTTGAAAATCTCAAGCTTGCAACGCATGTGCTCGGCTGTCTCGCCTTGTCCCCGATGGCAGGTAATTGGCGGTTTGTGAGCGAAGTGGTGAACCTTGATAAGCCCCTTGCGCAATACGACCTGTGTGGCACATGTCGGACACTCGAACGGGGCGTCTTCCTTCTGAGCCTGAAAGGCATATTGTTTATTCCGTCAATCGTTCTTTTTGCCGTCAACATGTCGCGCTGGGCCAAATGCCGTTCATTGATGACTGAAGCATAAGCGTTGAGGGCGCGATTGCGAAGAGCAAATTAGCTGTTCGGGTGATTCGCGGTTCCTTGCCCGATGTTGTTGCCTCAACTGAAGGAAGACGCCACCGGACGGTTTTCGAAGCAACGGATTGCGCCGATGATGCGGGTAACGCCCGTGCTGCGCGATCTGATTGGCACGCGGCGAATGCGCAACGCCGACGAGACGATCCTGTTCAAATCCTTTTCGAGCCGCTTTCTCGCGCTCGCGGCTGCGGGTTCGCCGGACGACCTCGCACGCCGCCCGGTACGCGTCGTACTCTGTGACGAAATCGACGAGTACCGGCTCACGCGCGAAGGCGACCCGATCGCATCGGCCGAGGAACGCACAGCCACGTTCGCGAAATGGCTGTCGGTGTGCGGGGTTCGCCGACCATCGAAGAACAGAGCCGCATCGCGACGGAACGCGGAGTGTCACTTACTCCGCATCAAACCAGGCGCACTTTTCGGCGCTGATCCGGCAACTACAGCAGGCACTGGGGCTGATTTGTCGGCGGCGTGCGCCGGTTCGGTTTTTGTATCGGTGACAGGGGGCTCAATACATGTTCTAGCAGTCCATGCGCAGATGACACCTGAGTTGATCTTGAGCTTCGATGAAGTCTCAATACGATCAATTGTGGACCATTGACGGAATACGATTACGCCGCTTGAATCCTTGACAAGAATTCCCTTGTCGAGATAACGAATGATTGATGCATTTGCTACAGTTGATGGGCTTCCTATGTAGATAATCCTCGCTGCGGCAGGCGCTTCATAAAGCTTGAGGGCATCTATCCGCCCGGTTACCCAGAAGAAGATGACGATGCCCGGTACGAAATAAATTACGAACCATGTGCTATCTGAGAATTGCGCGCGCACGCGGGGATGATTCATGACCCATACGATGAAAATCACCCAAGCGAAGATTGAAATTAGCCTTATGGATTCAAGAAATCGATCGCCAAGAAAAACGTAACCCAACAGCGATGCAACCGCGATAAATAAGAGACCGTATTTCGGTGAATCGCGAAATCGCTTCAATTTCGTCGGATTCGGCGAAGATGCAACAATTTCGGCTTCCGTCCTTCCGTCCTTCCGCCCTCGATGCGTCGCGTCAGCAAATCCAAAACTAGATAAACCGCAGCGGCTCCCGTCAGTTGTGGTGCCCAGTCTAAGGCACTTCTGATGTGATCCGTTACTGAAGTTGGTAGATCCGAGAACGATAGATTGATCGCGTGGAAAAATCCCCAATCGTACGAAAGGGATGCGATAACAATCCCGGAGGAAGCAAGGGCCGCGAGTTTGCCCAGCAGATCAAGTAATGACGATTTTTCCGGAATTGTTTTGGTCATCAAGTTTCCTGAGTTTTTAGCTCTTAGTCTTCGCTCTCAGCGTAACAGAGCATAGCAACAATCAGTTGGTACAGGTTCTCGATGCGGACAGGCGGCAAATCCCCGAACGTTTGCACGTGCTGGTAACGCTTGTGGGGACGACATCGGATGACGCTGCTGATGCGCTTACGCCGAAGCTCGCGGCACCTTCTGATTGCTCAGCGGTCAAATGAGCGATCGTCAGCAAAAAGCCTCCACCAGATTTTCCTTGCCGCACAATCAGACGCCACTGAATTTGCGCGATCTGTTGTTTCTGCATGTGACTTGACAGTTATCAACAGTTTTTGAGGGTATTTCGCGATAGGTTTATCGGTTCAATAATAAGCAACACGAACAAAATGAATCAGAAGACTTACCGGCTCGTGTTCAGCCGGTTGCGCGGTATGCTCGTGGCCGTCGAGGAAACCGCAACAGCAGCAGGTAAAGCAGGAGAGACGCGCGCAACGGGGCGCGCATCGGGAACACAGGAGATAGGTGCATCGCTGCGCCAGCTTGCGCTCTCTGCCCTGCTTGCCCTCTCGCCGCTCATGGCGGGCGCGCAGATCGTACCGGGCGGCTCACACGCGCCTGGCGTGGTCACGACGCAGAACGGTATCCCTCAGGTCAACATCAATAAGCCTGCTGGTTCGGGTGTGTCGATGAACACCTACAACCAGTTCGATATTCAGAAGAACGGCGCGATCCTCAATAACTCGCCGAATATCGTTAATACGCAGCAGGCTGGATACATCAACGGCAATCCGAACTTCGGGCCGAACGATGCGGCACGCGTGATCGTCAATCAGGTCAACAGCAATTCGCCGTCGCAGTTGCGCGGCTATCTCGAAGTCGCGGGCCAGCGCGCGCAGGTCGTTATCGCCAATCCGAATGGCTTGATGGTCGATGGTGGCGGCTTCATCAATACGTCACGCGCCACGCTCACGACCGGTACGCCGAACTTCGCGGGCGATGGTTCGCTTTCGGGCTTTAACGTAACGGGCGGCAATATCACCGTGCAGGGTGCGGGGTTCAATGCATCAGATCTTGACCAGGTTGATTTGCTGGCGCGTGCGGTGCAGGCGAATGCCGCGATCTATGCAAAAGACCTCAACGTCGTAACGGGTGCGAACGCCGTCGACTACAACACGCTTGCCGCCACACCGATAGCGGGCAGCGGCGCTGCGCCTGGTGTATCGATTGACGTGAGCAATCTGGGCGGCATGTATGCGAATCGCATCGTGCTCGTCGGCACAGAGAACGGCGTCGGCGTGTCCAGCAAGGGCGTGCTGGCAGCACAGGCCGGCGACCTGATCCTGACGACACAGGGCAAGCTGGTGCTCGCCGGTCGGACCAACGCAAGCGGGAACATTACGGCGAGCGCGCGCGATGGCATCGACAACAGCGGCACGACCTACGCGCAGCAAGGCGTCAGCACGAACACGTCGGGCACGCTCACCAACAGCGGCACGCTTGCCGCGCAGCAGAACACGACGATCAGCGCGGGCAGCGTCGCATCGACGGGGACGCTCGGCGCAGGCGTGAACGGTGACGGCACGATTGCCGGTTCCGGCGACCTCGCGGTGACCGCTAGCGGCGCAATCACGGCGACGGGCCGCAACCAGGGTGGCGGCAATACGACCATCCGGGGTGCGGGCGTCAATCTCGCCGGCAGCAACACATCGGCGAACGGCGCGCTGACGCTATCCAGCAGCAGCGACCTGAACCTGTCGAACGCGACGACCACGGCGGGCGGCACGCTCACCGCCAGCGCAACGGGTACGCTGACCAGCGACGGCGGCAAGCTGTCGGGCGGTTCCATTCAGGCATCGGCGGCGAACGTCTCGAACGCGGGCGGACAGATCGTTTCCGGTTCGACGGGCAGCCTCACTACGGGCGGCACGCTCGCAAACCGTCAGGGTGTGATCCAGTCGGCGGGCGCTTCGACTGTCAACGCTGCGTCACTCGACAACACGGGCGGACAGATCCTGTCCCTTAACGGCGACGGCCTGAACCTCGGCGTGACGGGCACGCTGCTGAATGGTGTCGGCGGCACGATTGGCGGCAATGGCAATGTCCAGTTGAGCGCGGCCACCTTCACGAATCAAGGCAAGGTGAACGCGCTGCGTGATGCGGTGCTGCGCGCGGGGAATGTGACCAATAGCGGCTCCGTCACGGCAGGCGGCGCATTGAATGCAACAGCAACGGGCGCACTCAGTAACGCAGGCGGCACACTGTCAGGCGCGGCGACGACCGTGTCTGGTGCGTCCGTCGACAACACGAACGGCAGTATCGACGGCGATGCGCTTGCCGTCACGTCGTCAGGCGACCTCGTCAACCGCAACGGCAAACTCAGGCAATACGGCGCGAGTGACCAGACCATCAGCGCGAGCGGCGCGCTCGACAGCACGGGCGGCACGATTGCGTCGAACGCAAACAGCCTGACGGTTTCGGCGAACACGATTACCAATGACAGCGGCACGCTCCAGCACGCGGGCGCGGGCATGCTCAAGGTCAAGGCTTCGGGCGCGCTGTCGAACGTCGGCGGCAAGGTGCAGACGAATGGGGCTCTGAACGTTGCTGGCGCGAGGCTCGATAACAGCGGCGGCACGCTCAGCGCACAACAGGCTGTACAGGTTCGCGCGGATTCAGGCGTCGTCAACCGCAACGGCACGCTGTATGGCGACAACGGGCTGACGGTATCCACACAGGGCGACATCGACAACAC
>NZ_QBUY01000063.1 GCF_003121405.1 Paraburkholderia sp. C35
GTTCAGCGGCTTTCTTTTGCCTACTTTTCTTTGCCGCGGCAAAGAAAAGTAGGTGCCGCCCCGCACAGGGGCAACCCTGGCAGACCACTAACAAAAAGCGGATGCCACCCAAAAAACCACCCCAAACGCCGTCGCAGACAAAAAAAAACCCTGAAATGGCTTCCCACCTCAGGGTCAAATTTGCGCCATCCAAACAGCAAAAAAACTCAGGACAAAGTCATCACAGGCACAACAGCCGCCGGATCGCTAATACTCACTTTGCCAGTCTCAACATGCCCAGCGACACGTCGCTGAAACACCGCATCATCGTTATCGCTGACCGTCAGGTCATACCAGTGATGACTAGCCGACAACACCCATGCCTCTTCGACAGAAGCACCCGCCGGCACAATCACAGGCCGCGGATGCGCGCCATACGCATTATCGACCACAGAAAGCCGCGCAACCGCATCACCATGATTGGTGAACTTGAGATACACGTTGCCATTGCCAACGTCGTAATGCGTCTTCACTTCAGGCATCGCCGGCTTGCGATTGTGACCGGCCACATTGGCAGCCACACCCAGCGCATTACCCGCAAATCGCCGCACGAACCCATTCGGCCCATACACGGTGAACGCATACACGCCATTCGTCGAAGACAGATTGAACACGTCCTTCAACGACTTGCCCGCTTCAACCGTGTAACGCCACGGACCATCCGTGCGATTGGTCGAGTACACATAGAAGTGCGCGCCCTGATCGCCTGTGTTGCCAATTTCGATCGTCAACGAGTTCGCCTTCTCATCGACCTTGCCGTTCACGTGCAACTCATACGGCAACGCACGCGCGAAGCGGATGCCCGTTTCCTGCGGATCGACGGGAACCGGCACGGTCGGCACAGTCGGCGCGGGCTGCGTCGCGCACTGATTGTCGGCCATGCTCTTATAGTTGCTCGTGTCCGGCAGCGGCGGCATCTTCGCATCCGGCGTGCGGAAATCGAATGCCGTCGTCAGGTCGCCGCACACCGCGCGGCGCCATGCCGTGATGTTCGGCTCCTGCACGCCAAAACGCGCTTCGATGAAGCGGATCACCGACGTATGATCGAACACCTGCGAGCACACAAAGCCGCCCTTGGTCCACGGCGATACGATCGTCATCGGCACGCGCGGCCCGAGTCCATACGGCAGGTTGTCGACCGTATACGTGCCACCACGGCCCGACGGGTTGATCACGTTGTGAATCTCGCCGTCCGTCGTCACCGTCGACAAACCCTGCGCGCGTGAAGTCGGCACTTGCGGCGGCACGACGTGATCGAAGAAACCGTCGTTCTCGTCGTACATGATGAACAACACCGTTTTGCTCCACACGTCCGGATTCGATGTCAGCGCATCGAGAATCTGCGACGTGTATTCGGCGCCATAAGCCGGCGTGTACTTCGGATGCTCCGAATACGCTGCGGGCGGGCACAGCCACGACACCTGCGGCAGACGGTTAGCCTGCACGTCGGCCTTCAGATCGTCGATGGTGCGCACCGTCTGCGCACGCTGGAACAGCGACGAACCCGGCTGCGCGTTGATGAAGTTCGAGAAGTTCTGCAGGATGTTCGTGCCGTAGTTGCCGTTCAGCGGATCCGAGCCATCCGTGCCCTGCTGATAGATCTGCCACGAGATCCCGGCCGCCTCCAGCCGCTCGGGATACGTGGTCCACGACAGCAACTGATACTTCGGCGGCACGTCGCCATCCACGAAGTCGTTGTTGTCGAGCAGCGGACCGCCCATCGTGCCCGTCGGATCGACCATGCCCGTCATCAGATACGAACGGTTCGGGTGCGTCGGTCCCGGCAGCGAGCAGAAGTACGCATCGCACACCGTGAAGGCATCGGCCAGCGCGTAATGGAACGGAATGTCCGAGCGCAGGTGATAGCCCATCGTCATGTCGGTCTTGTTCGCGGGCCACTGATCATAGCGGCCGCCGTCGATCGCGCCGTGCGTCTTGTACCACGAGTGATCCAGATCGCCGACGCATTGCGCGCTGGTAGTCTGCGTGTTCAGGTGGAACGGCAGCACAGGCTTGGTCGCATCGGCCTGTGACGGCTGGAACCACACAGGCTTGCCGTTGGGCAGCGGGATCGGGAAGCGGTCGTTATAGCCGCGCACGCCGCGCATATGACCGAGGTAATGATCGAACGAACGGTTCTCCTGCATGAACACGACAATGTGCTCGACGTCACGGATCGAACCGGTGCGCGAATTGGCGGGGACGGCCAGCGCATTGCGGATCGATTCCGGCAGCATCGTCGCGGCGGCGGCGGCGCCTGCGGACGTTGCAGCAGTCTTTAGAAAACGGCGACGGCTATTGGATGTCATGATGTTGTTGCCTTCTTCTCGGGGGGAAAGAATTTCACAAGGGAATAACCGCGCGTATTCACGCGCGTTTCTTTATTTCTTTGTTCCTGTGTTTCTTTATTGCCTGAATCGCACTTCAATGGCTTTGATCGCCCGGCGCATAGCGAAGCACGGGCGAGACCTGCTGGCTGTCGGCGGCAAGGCTCGCCTGCGCGCTATAGATCGCGACGTTGTCCTGCGCGTTCGCCGCGTCATTCACGCTATTGCTGGCGGGTGTGTTGAATGCATTCGCTGCGCTGCCCGCCGATGCGGACGGCAACGGTGGCGCCACCGCATCGGGCGCGGAAGGCGCATGGCTATTGGCTTGTGGTGCTGCAGGCGCGGTGTTGCTGAAGGTGTTGCCATCGTCCGCGCCGCATGCGGCAAGCGCGAACGATGCAAGCGCAACGATTGCGCCTGCACGCAATGTAGAGAGAGGAAGACCGTTCATTCGAGCATCCCGATTCCAGCGCACTTCGACCCATAACGGCTTGCCGGAAAAGGCCTGCCGTCGCTGGAAACGCAGTCTGAAGTCGAATGAAGAAATTATTGTGAAACGTTTGCCAGGAAAAAGAAATATTTGGAAATTTCTTTAACGGAAAGCAATCAGAAAGCAAAAAGAAACACAGAAGTCATTCGATAAAACGCCTTTAAAGCAATTCGGCATTAAGTGCTGCATTACCAGTCTCGCGAGGTGCAAAAGCGGCATTTCCGACCGGCCACTTCTTGCGCTGTGCGGTTTCCCGTTTCGCGAGCGGCTTGCCGCGCGCGAACTCGACGCAGCAGCGGGCAAGCACATCCGTCGGATCGACCAGATGTGCAGTACGGCCATTACGCGTCACGCTGGCCGCCTGCGGAAACAGCAACGGCAGTTCGGTGCAGGCCAGCAGGATCACGTCGACCTGTTGCTGCAACAGGCTTTCGACAGCCGCGATGATGTCGTCCATGCACTCCCCGCCCGTGAACCCCGCCTTCACGCCGCATGCGCCATAGATCGCGCGCATCACGCGCATCTGCATTTCCAGCGGCGGCAGTACCTGGGTCATGCCGCGCGCCTCGAGCGCCGTGCGATAGACACCGCTTGCGATCGTGCCATCCGTGGCGAGCAGGCCAATGCGGTCAACAGCCGGAAACGTGCTGCGCAGATAATCCGCCGTCACGTTCATCATGTTGACGACAGGCACGTTCAGACGCGCTTCGATGGGCTCGATGAACGCGTGCGCGGTATTGCAGGGAATCGCAATCAGATCGGCGCCGCCGTCTTCGAGCTTCTTGCAGGTCGCGTAGAGCGCGAGCGTCGGGTCCACGCCGTTGCCCGTCAGGCGATCGGTGCGGTCGGGAATCTGCGGATTCTGTTCGACGAGAATCTTGATGTGATCCTGATCGCGCGCGGCGGGCGTGTTGCGCACCACCTTGTGGAGGAAATCGACGGTTGCCGCCGGGCCGACGCCGCCTACCACGCCCAGCTTGATGTGGCGCACGGGCTTGCGCTGCCCGGCGGACAGCAGATGCTGTGCATACACCGCAAAGCTGTCGACGACAGGCACCGCCTGTGCGCCGAGCCGCCGCAGCGACAGCGCGCTATCGGTACTGCCCGGCAGCAGCACATCGACGCCCTGCGCCGCCAGCGTCGCACACGCGTCACGCAGTTCTTTTGCGTCGGTGGTCAGCACATCTAGCCCGGCGCGCGCGCCGTACTGCTCGAACAGACGGCTCTCGCACAATGCCGGCGATGTCAGCACACCAACGCGCCGGGCCTGCGGAAAACGCTGGCGAATATGCGTAAACAATGCGGCAATCATATCGACGATCACGATTGCCGTGTTTTGCTGCAATTCGTCAATAAACAGGTGACTCTCGAAACATGGCAGCGCAACTGCAGGCATGCCGCGCTGCTCGAAATGCCGAATCGTGTCGAATACGCGCAGTTTGTGATGCGCAGAACCGGCGATATAAGACATCGGCATGCCACGCTCGCCATCCGTCATGCGCTCGATGGCAATATCCAGTGGCTGAAAGGTTCGCGCCGCGGCATTCGCCTCGTGCACCTTGCGCAGCACATCCACGGCCGCAAGACGCGCCAGGCCACCAGCCACGCCGAGGGCGCGCCGCCCGCTCACAGACGATGTATTCATAGTCCCTCGCTTGCTGTCTTATTGGAAGCGCGAATTCCGGCAGCACTGCCATGCGAGCCGCCGGCGCTTTGCATCGAATCCCGTATTGCAGCGCCGATCAGAATATAAATCCGAATCTGTGTTTATGTCGCATGAATAAAACGGAAATTCACCGCTTAAACAACGGATTAGGCTTATTCATCGTCTTTAGCAGTCCGGTATTACATCCCTTTCACTGGTTAACCCTGAGATACCCGCAAATTGTTAATTAACGGCAATTGATGCAATTCGCAACGAAGCACAACGTGACAGATTGCATGCGGGAGCGCCGGGAGCTCGGGTCCAAGCCTTGCTGCAATTGCAGCCTTGGGTGAAACGCAGCCACACAAAAACGCAGACACGGCGACCTCCTGCAATGGCGACCAAAGACCGGCATGACAACGACGACGAGTTGCAATGGCGTCCCATCGGCGCGCATATGACGGACAACCGGCGCGTGCTGGTCGTCGACGATTACGCCGACGCCGCCGATGCATTGCAGTTGCTGCTGTTCGCCAACGGCTTCGAATGCCGCGCGATGCACCATGCCGAAGATGTCTGCGAGCTGGCCGCCGCATGGCAGCCGTTTGCCGTCGTGCTCGACATTGCGATGCCGGGCGTCGACGGCCTCGAACTCGCGCGCCGCCTGCGCGCCTCTGAAGCCACGTCACATATGTTGCTGATCGCGTGCACCGGCTACGCGTCGCAACGCGACCGCGAACGGGCACGCGAAGCGGGATTCGACGCGCACTGCGCAAAACCGCTGACGCCGCAACGCCTGCTCGAACTGCTCAAGCGCGCTACGTCAGCCAGTGCATAGCACGTTTGTAAAACGTACATGCACATTCATGCCAACCTCGCGCCACCATACCGCGAAGGATGGTTCGCACGTCGCGCGCGCCCGCCACGCATGGTCGGAGCCGGGCAGGCACGCGAACTGCTGTCGCATGGTCAGTCCTTGTCGCGCAAGGGATGACGCCCCACGCGGCAGCGGCGAAGCACCCAAGGGAGGGGCTGGCCGACGGACCACACGATGATGAACAGGAGAACGATGATGCATAGAAGAAAATTCATACTGAGCGCCAGTGCCGCACTTGCTGCGGGTGGCATGGTCCTCTCGGGCTGCACGATGACGGGTGAACACTCCAGCACGAACGCGAGCAACGCGGACAAGCGCCGCGCGATCGATTCGAGCGCCGACGAAACACTGTCGCGCCTCTATACGACAGTGCACGGCTCGCGCGAGCTGGTTGCCAAAGCGCGCGGCGTGCTGGTCTTCCCGTCCGTCGTGCAGGCCGGTTTCTGGATCGGCGGTCAATATGGTCAAGGCGCACTGCGCGTTGGCGGGCAAACGACGGGTTACTACAGCACGGCGGCAGGCTCGTTCGGCCTGCAGATCGGCGCGCAGTCGAAGGGCGTGGTGTTCCTGTTCATGACGCAGGACGCGCTCGACCAGTTCCGCAACAGCAATGGCTGGTCGGTCGGCGGCGATGCGACGGTCGCAGTCGTGAAGGTGGGCGCGAACGGCAACATCGATACGACCACGGCGACCAAGCCGGTGCAGGCGTTCGTGCTGACCAACGCCGGCCTGATGGCGGGTGTGTCGCTCGAAGGCGCGAAGATTTCGCGGCTCGATATCTGAGCGACCGAAGCGACCTGAGCGACGGGGCCACCTGCACGCGGCGTGCAATGCGCCTCGTGCAGCGTTACGCGAGCGTCACTGCGGCGGCACACCCGTGCCGTTCTGCAGTATCCATGTAAAACGCGCTGCCATTGCAGCGCGTTTTACATTCTGCCGTAGCCGGCTTCGAGCACGCATACATTCACCAAGTTGACGCATTTCATCCTCTACAGTGCTTCATGCACAGCCGCCATGCCTGGCCTAAAGATCTGAAGAAACCGGCAAGCCGCATCACAGCGGCCTCGCGCTCGCACACGCCTTTGGCACAGCGCTTGCTGTTCATCGAAGCCATCCGTCCCACGCCTCGCACCCAGCCGCTCCGCTTGCGGATCGCCTCGGTCATCGACGGTGGCTTTTCAAGCGTCTCTCTCGATCCACTCTTTCACCAGGAGTCATTACCTTGACGCTGAACGTCCTTCTCGTCGCCTCCGAGGCGGTGCCGCTGGCGAAGTCCGGCGGCCTGGGCGACATGGTGAGTGCGTACGCCGCCGCGCTGCGCGATGCAGGTGTCGATTCGACCATTCTGCTGCCGGCGTATCCGTCGGCGCTCGAACGCGCCGTCGGCGTGACGCCTATCTGCCGCATCGGCGGGCTGCCGGGCGGCGACGCGCGGCTGCTGCGCGGACACATGCCCGACACGGGCGTGCCCGTTTTGCTGCTGCAGATGGATCATCTGTTCAAGCGCGACAACCTCTATCAGGACGAGCAGGGCCGCGACTATCTCGACAACGCGATCCGCTTCGCCTCGCTTGCTGCCGCAGCGACGCGTATCGCGCGTGGCGTGCGCGGCGTGCAGAAGCCCGACATCGTGCATGCGCACGACTGGCACACGGGCCTCACGCCGCTGCTGATGAAAGCCGCAGGCGTGGCCGCCAAAAGCGTGTTCACCGTGCACAACCTGGCGTTCCAGGGCAACTATCCGCTCGCGCTCGGCAGCTGGATGGGCGTGCCGCCCGAACTGCTCGCGCCCGCGCTGACCGATCCGCGCAGCGTCGAGTTTTATGGCGCGCTCAGCATGATGAAGGCAGGCATCGTGCACGCGCACCAGGTCGTGACCGTCAGCGAAAACTATGCGCGAAATTCTCACGCCGCGCTTCGGGCATCTGATGGAAGGCGTGCTGCAGGCGTGCTCGCACAAGCTGTCGGGCATCACCAACGGCATCGACGGCGACACCTGGAACCCCGCCGCCGATCCGCTGATCGCCCGCCCCTATTCCGCCGACGACGTGCGCGGCAAGCAGGCCTGCAAGCGCGAGCTGCAGCAGATTTTCGGCCTCACCGTCGATCCCTTCGCGCCGCTGGGGGCAATCGGCAGCCGCCTGACGTCGCAGAAGCTCGCGGACGTCGTGGTCGAAGCGCTGCCGTCCCTGCTCGCGCGTCATCCCCGTTTGCAGGTGGCGATACTCGGCAAGGGCGAAGCCTACCTGGAAGCCGCGATGCGCGATCTGGCCGCTGCATGGCCGCAGCGCGTCGGCGTGTTCATCGGTTATGACGAGCAGCGTGCGCACCGGCTGCACGCGGGCGCGGACATCCTGCTGCACGGCAGCCGCTTCGAGCCATGCGGGCTCACGCAGCTTTACGCGCTGCGCTACGGCACCATTCCCGTTGCGTCGCGCGTCGGCGGACTGCGCGATACGATCGTCGATTACACGCCTGAACGTTCGCCCGAACTCGGCTTGCCGGAAGATGGCGCGACCGGCTTCCTGTTCGACGGCGAAGCACCCGACGATGTCGCCTTCGCCCTGCAACGCGCGCTCGATGCGTTCATGCGGCCTTCGTCGTGGCACGCACTTCAACGCAATGCGATGCGCTGCGACTTCGGCTGGAACAAGCCGGTGCAGGCGTATCTGAAGCTTTACAGCACGTTGACGGACGCACGCCCGGCGCAACCGCGCGTCGATGTGGAGCGGATCGCAGCGGCTTCGGCACAGCGCCGCGCAAGCGCGGGTGGCGCGACGGTCAATGGGCAAACGGGGTGGAGCAACGGCGCGGCATCGCAGGAAACGGTGGCGCGCAGCGCATGAGGACCACGTAGCACCGCATCTACACTGCACAACACTGCACATAAAAACGGACCTCTTCTCGCGAAGAGGTCCGTTTTTCCTTCCCTACCGCTGCTTCCTCTCAGGCCCGCTACACCACCATCATTCCGTCAGCCGCTCTTCGAGCCGCTGGAAGATCCGCTGCGTCTCGCCCTTCGCATGCAGCGCGAACAGCAGCAGCGAGCGGCCCGTTACCTGATACACGTCTCCCGATTCGAAATCCGGCAGTTCGTCGCGCTCCGGCGCGTTCGTGTCGATCATGCAACTCCACTGATCGCTGCCCGGTATCTCCGGCAACGTGAAGTCGACGACATCGTGATACGCATTGATGACCAGCAGCAACGTCGCATCGGAAGCGGGCCGACGGATGCCGCTCGCCTGCGCGCGCCCGTCGATCACGAGGCCAAAGCAGCGCATGGCAGGATCGGCCCACTGCTCATCCGTCAGTTCGACACCGGCAGGACTCAGCCACTTCACGTCCTTCACGCCGATATCCTCGCGCATCTCGCCCGTCAGGAAGCGATTGCGCCGCAGCACGGGCAGCGCGTGGCGCAAGGTCGTCAGCTTGCGCACGAAGGCGCTCAGTGCACGGCCGTTATCGTCGATACCCTTCCAGTCCACCCAGCTGATCTCGTTGTCCTGGCAATACGCGTTGTTGTTGCCCGCCTGCGTGCGGCCGAATTCATCGCCTGCGAGCAGCATCGGCGTGCCTTGTGAAAACAGCAGCGTCGCCAGCAGATTGCGCTTCTGGCGTTCGCGCAATTCGATGATTTCGGCGTCGTCGGTCGGGCCTTCGGCGCCGCAATTCCACGAGCGGTTATCGCTGTGTCCGTCTTTGTTGTCTTCGCCATTGGCCGCGTTGTGGCGATCGTTGTACGAGACCAGATCATTGAGCGTGAAGCCGTCGTGCGCGGTGATGAAATTGACGCACGCCCACGGACGCCGCCCACGCCGGTTGAAGAAATCGCCCGATCCCGTGAGGCGTGTCGCGAGATCGGCGGAGCTCGCTTCATCGCCCTTCCAGAACGAACGGATCGTGTCGCGGAAGCGGTCGTTCCATTCGGCCCAGCCGGGCGGAAAGCCGCCCACCTGATAGCCGCCCGGCCCGCAATCCCACGGCTCCGCGATCAGCTTCACGCTGGAGATGATCGGGTCTTGCCGGCAGCTGTCGAGAAAGCCGCCGCCTTCGTCGAAGCCATACGGCTCGCGGCCGAGAATGGTGGCGAGATCGAAGCGGAAGCCATCGACGTTCATCTCCGTCACCCAGTAACGCAGGCTGTCGGTGACCATCTGCAGCACGCGTGGATGCGACAGGTTCAGCGTATTGCCCGTGCCTGTATCGTTGATGTAATAGCGGGCCTCGTCGGGCATCAGCCGGTAGTACGACGCGTTGTCGATGCCGCGAAACGATAGCGTCGGGCCACGTTCGTTGCCTTCTGCCGTGTGGTTGTACACCACGTCGAGAATCACTTCGAGACCGGCATCGTGCAGCCGGTCGATCATCTCCTTGAACTCCTCGATCACGCCAGGGCCGCGCGCGAAATAACGCGGATCGGCCGCAAAAAAACCGATGGTGTTGTAGCCCCAGTAGTTCGTCAGTCCCTTGTCGAGCAGCGTCTGATCGTTGACGAACGAATGGATCGGCAACAGTTCGATGGTGGTCGCGCCAATGCGTTTGATATGGTCGATCACGGCCTTTTGCGCGAGGCCGTCGAAGGTGCCGCGCAATTTCTCGGGCACCTCGGGATGCAGCTTCGTATAGCCGCGCACGTGCGTCTCGTAGACGATGGTGCGGTCCCATGGCACGCGGATACGAGTCGGATGGGTCCAGTTGAAGGTCTGATCGACCACCTGGCTCTTGGGCATGAAAGGCGCGCTGTCGCGTTCATCGAAGCTGAGATCGTCTTCCTTTTCGAGCGTATAGCCGAACAGCGACGGATCCCAGCGCAATGAGCCGACCTGCGCCTTCGCATACGGATCGAGCAGCAGCTTGTTCGGATTGAAGCGATGCCCCGCTTCAGGCTCGTACGGCCCATGCACGCGATAGCCGTACACGGCGCCCGGCTTCAGTCCCGCGACATGCACGTGCCAGACTTCGTCGGTGTATTCGGGCAGTTCGATGCGTTCGAGTTCCTGCTTGCCCTCTGCGTCGAACAGACATAACTCGACCTTGGTCGCATTCGCGGAGAACAGTGCAAAGTTGACGCCCTTGCCGTCCCAGGTCGCGCCGAGTGGAAATGGCAAACCTTCGGAGATGCGGGAATCGAATGGCATGGTCGGGTTCCTCAAGCAATGGAAGTGGGCGCGGGATGTGCTGGACAGGCTGGGCGCGTTGGTTATGCAGGCGTTATGCAGACGCAATGACGCGTAGCTTTAGCAATCGATGTGCCTGATACGCGAGCACGGAAGGTGCAACGCGTATGCGAGAATGGCATGACCGTCACATGGAGAAAGCATGTCGAACGCACCGGGCGTCAACGAACCGCACACCAGCATGGCGCAACCCGATGACGTGGCGCGCGCGATCACCGATTGCGCAAGCGAGCCGATCCATATTCCCGGCGGCATCCAGCCACATGGCTTTCTGTTCTGCGTGACGGATGACGGCATCGTCATGCAAGCCAGCGCGAACGTCGCGTCGCTCGTGCCAACGCCGCTCGACGACGTGCTCGGCAAACCGTTATCCACTGTGCTCGGCGATGCGGCAGCGCTGGCCATCGCAGCACTTGCATCGCTCGATACGCAAGGCGTGCCGCTCTATGTCGGTTCCATCGACGATCCACGCAACCCGGCGCAGCGCGATGCGCCTCGTTCGCCGCTTGCCATCGTCGTGCATCGCCATCAGGGCATCGCGTTCGTCGAACTCGAACCGGCGCGCGGCACCGCCGATGTGTTTTCGTCGATGTACCCGCTGGTGCGCACCTTCATCAACCGCCTGCAGGAAGTGCAGAGCGTGGCCGACCTCGCCGCGCTCGCGGCGCAGGAAGTGCAGCGCATCACGGGCTACGGGCGCACGCTCGTCTATGACTTCGATGACGAAGGCAATGGCCACGTGATCGCCGAGGCGCTCGACGAAGGCTATCCGTCGTACATGGATCAACGCTTTCCCGGCTCCGACATTCCGCCGCAAGCGCGTGCGCTCTATGTGCGCAACCGTATCCGGCTGATCGCCGACGCGGACTACGCGCCCGCGCCGCTGGTGCCCGCACTGAATCCCGTCACGCACGCGCCGACTGATCTCACGTACGCGTCGCTGCGCAGCGTATCGCCCGTGCATGTGCAGTACATGAAGAACATGGGCACGTGGTCGTCGATGTCGATGTCGATCGTCGTGCGCGGCAAGCTGTGGGGCTTGATCTCGTGCCATCACGCCAGCGCACGCGTGCCGCCGTTCGAAGTGCGTACCGCCTGCGAGCACATCGCGCAGGTGCTGTCGCTGCAGGTCGAAGCGAAGGAAGATCACGCCGAAGCCGAACACCGGCTCGAACTGCGCCGCCGCCAGTCGCATCTGCTCGCCACGATGGCGAACACCGATCATTTCATCGACGCACTCGCCAACGATCCGCGCGAACTGCTCGCGCTGACCAATTCGACGGGCGCCGCCATCGTGTTCGACGGGCGCATCGTACCCGTCGGCAATGCGCCCGACGAAGCGACCATCGAGCAACTGGTCGCGTGGCTCGATACGCAAAGCGACGACATCTATTCCACCGACGATCTCGCGCAAGCATGGTCGCGCCCGGCGCATCCCGAGTATGCGGGCATGCTCGCGCTATCCATCTCGAAGCTGTTCCGCAATTACGTGATCTGGTTTCGCACGGAGGTTGTACGCACGCTCAAATGGGCGGGCGATCCGCGCGCGAAACTGTCTTCGCTGTCCGCGTCGCTGTCGCCGCGCGAGAGCTTCGACACGTGGACGGAAACCGTGCGCGGACGTTCGCTGCCGTGGCGCCAGGCAGAGCTCGAAATCGCCATCGAGTTCCGCACGGCGTTGCTCGGCATCGTGCTGCGGCGCGCGGAAGAACTGGCGCAACTGGCGCTCGAACTTGGCCGCGCAAACGAAGAACTCGAAGGCTTTTCCTATACGGTCTCGCACGATCTGCGCGCGCCGTTGCGGCACATTGTCGGCTTCGCCGATCTGCTGCGCGAAATGGACAGTGCAAAGCTGTCGGAGCGCGGCCGGCACTTCGTCGAGCGAATCATCGGTGCGGCGCGTTTCGGCGGCAAGCTCGTCGACGATCTGCTCGCGTTCTCGCAGATGGGCCGCGCCGCACTGCGCCCGCAAAGCGTCGATCTGCACGCGCTGGTGCAAACGCTGATCGCCGATGAACGCCGCCACACGGGCGAGCGTCCCGTCGACTGGCGGATCGGCGATCTGCCACCCGTCATGGCCGACCCGGTGCTGCTGCATGTGGTGCTGCGGAACCTGATCGAGAATGCAGTAAAATTTAGCCGCCTTCATGACGACCCTGGCGCGCCCGCTGTCATCGAAGTGTCGAGCAAGGCCGGCGAAGGCGAACTGACGGGACAGCGTGTCGTGTATGTGCGCGACAACGGCGTCGGCTTCGACATGCGCTATGTCGACAAACTGTTCGGCGTATTCCAGCGGCTGCATCGCGCGGAAGAATTCGAAGGAACAGGCATCGGACTTGCAAGCGTACGACGTATCGTCGAGCGGCATGGCGGTACGACGTGGGCCGAAGGGGAACTGGACAAAGGCGCGACCGTCTATTTTTCGCTGCCGTTGACCTTCACGCCCGACACGGCCGCGCGCGACGAAAGCGCCACGGCGGCCGTTGCGCGGCTCGCGGCGCTGTCGCCAGGGCAGCCGTTCAGGCCCGTGCCGAAGGAAGTCAACGCGGAGATCAATGCCGAGTCGAACCCGGAATCGGGACTGGAAACCCGAAGCGCAGACGGTGCGGACAACACCACGCGCACCTGACGCGCTTATGCAAAAAATAGCAAGAGGATCAAGAGGAACTACGCGTGCTTAGACCCATCCTGCTGGTGGAAGACAATGTCAACGACATCGAGTTGACGCTCATCGCGCTGGAAAAGACGCGTCTGGCGAATCCTGTCGTATCGATTCGCGACGGTGCCGAAGCGCTCGACTATCTGCGCCGCGAAGGCCAGTACGCGGATCGCAAGGACGAGAATCCCGCCGTCATTCTGCTCGACAAGAAACTGCCGAAAATCGATGGGCACGAAGTGCTGCGGCATGTGCGCGGCGACGACAAGCTCAAGCGCATCCCGGTGGTGATGCTCACGTCGTCGCGGGAAGAGAAAGACCTGCTGCGCAGCTATGACCTTGGCGTGAACGCTTACGTGGTAAAGCCCGTCGAGTTCGACGACTTCATGGCCGCGATCAACGATCTCGGCATGTTCTGGGCCGTGCTCAACGAGCCGCCGCCGTATCGCTGACGAACTCGCCTAGCGATACAACGGCAGCAGCACGCGGAACGTCGCGCCCTGCCCGCTGCCGGCACTCTCGGCCGTAACCGTGCCCTGATGCAGATCGACGAGATGCTTGACGAGCCATAGCCCGAGGCCGAGGCCCGCCACACGGCCGCCGCTGGCAGGATTGATCTGCTCGAAGCGCTCGAAAATCCGCGCGAGCGCATCCGGCTCGATGCCGCAACCCGTATCGCGCACGCTCAGTTCGGCCTGCTGGCCCTTCACCGTCACGCCAAGCTCGACCTCGCCCTGCGCGCAGAACTTCACGGCGTTCGACAGCAGATTCCACGCGATCTGCTTCATGCGGCTTTCGTCGGCCATCACGACGCACGGCGCGAGTTCGCCCACGATAAAGCGCAGCCCTTTCGTTTCCGCCGTCATGCGGATATCTTCCGCGACGTTGCCGGCCAGCGCGCCGAGATCGACGGGCCGCAGGCTCACCGACAGCTTGCCCGTCGCAATGGCGCCGCTATCGAGCAGATCGTCGACCATGTGCGAAAGCTGGTGCGCATTGCGTTCGATCACTCCTGCCGCACGCGCGGCATGTGAAGGATCGGCGGCACGTTGCAGCAGCGTGGTCCACGACAGGATCGCGCCGAGCGGCGAACGCAGTTCGTGGCTCACGGCCGTCACGAAGTGGTCCATCGCGCGCGCCACTTCGTCGCTGTGTTCGCGTGCACGCTTTTCCGATTCCGCAATTGCGCGCTGCTCGAGTTCGGCTTCCTTGCGCGAAGTGATGTCGAGCGTAAAGCCGACGATCGACTTCAGGGTCTCGTCCGCCAGATAACGGCCGAGGCCGCGCAGCAAAATCCAGTGCACCGAACCGTCACGCCAGGTGACGCGAAACTCCACTTCGAAGTGCTCGCGCTGTGCCAGCCCGCGCGTCATCGCGTCCTTCACACGCGCACGGTCGGCCTGATCGACCAGTTCGTCAAACAGCAAGGCTTGCGTCAAGGTATCCGACGGCTTGACGCCGAGATTCACCTTGCATTGGTCCGAACCTTCGATCATGCCCGTCGCCGGGTCCAGTTCCCATGCGCCGCCATGCGCGAACGCGAGCGCCTGACGCAACTGCTCGCGATGCACGCGCAGTTCGGCGTTCGCCTCGTCGACCAGCACCTGGCGCAAACGCGCCTGCGAACGCAGCTTGGCGCGCTCGCGCTGGTCGCGCTCGGTGAGTGCGATCGAGTCGGTCACGTCCATCACGCACATGCCGATCATCGGCGCGCTGCCGTCGCCGGGGTCGATCATCGAGGTGCGCACCTGCCAGTAACGCGGGCTCAGTTCACCGTCGCGGTCGTCGGGTGCGGGCGTGTCGTAGCGCAACAGCGGTGAAAGACGGGTTTCGCCGGGGGCCAGGCCGGGCAGCATCGTGTCGAGCCAGTTGCGCCGCAAGTCGCGTTGGGATTGCGAACCAAACTGGTTGATGTCGTAGACGGAGCGGCCGCGAATGTCGGCTAGCGTGACGCCTTGCATGCCGCAGTAGCGTGCGTTGGCCAATACGACTTCGAAGCGCTCATCGAGGATCAGCCACGCATCCGGCAACAATTCGAACACCTGGGTGGTGTCGACCGGTCTCCTGGTGCCCGGTTGGCTGGTTAGTCTGTCCATAGACTCGCAGTCTACCCGAAAGAAACTGTTCGTACGGAAACGTCCGACAGACGCACGGCCCGGTCATGCGACGCCGCGCGCGCTGCGCGACCGGCTCCCCGGCGCGTTCAAACACAGTCAGAACTTACAACGTTGCAGATACTTTTTGCGAAACGCAATCGCTCGCGAGGCCGTGACGCATGCACGCCACGGAAGCGATGCAGGTTACGCGCCAACGGGCCGAATGCCTTACCACGCGGGGCATAGACCGACGCGCCCGATGGTCCGGCAATGCCCGCAAAGACGCATGAACGCGCGATCCACGCGACTGGCACGGCTCATGCATGTGCTGCAACCAATTCATGCCGACATTTCGCCCGCATCCGATTTCCGGCTGCACGACCAGAAGTTTTGCCTGACCACATGGATTCGAACGCAATATCGGACAGCCGTCTCCCTACCATCCTGCTTATCGACGACGAGCCGGACCTTCTCATCGCGTGGGCACTTCTGCTCGAACTGGAAGGCTTTCATGTGCTGACCGCTTTCGAGCCTCGCAAGGGCGTCGAACTCGCGCAGCGCGTGCATCCCGCGCTTGTCATCACGGATCTGATGATGCCCGGCATGGATGGCGCCGAGGTATGCCGCACGCTGAAGAGCGATCCCGATCTGGATGGCATGCCCGTGATCTTGTGGAGCGCGTCGCTGGACATCCCCGACGGACTGGACTGCGAGTGCACGCTGCACAAACCGGTTGCGCGCGAAACCTTGCTCGGTCATGTCGATCTTCTGCTGCGCCGTCCGCAACGCGGCAGTGCGCCGCCGCACGGCACGGGCAACCCGTCGCTCAACTAGCTTCCAGCGTTCCCGCTCCAGCAAGCGTGCCCGCGGCCGGCAACAGGGCCAGCAGCCGGTCGAAGGCAGCCTGCGCGCCTTCGCATGCCCGCGCGATATCGTGAACCGTGACGACTTGCGTGCGCATCGCTTCGATGAAATGTTTCCAGCGCGGTCCTGGCGGCACGCCGTCGCCGCTCAGATAACGCAACGGGTGCGGCGCGAGTGAATCACGCAAGCGCCGGTAGAGCACCGTGCCGCCGAGTTGCGATCCCTCGATCACGTAGCACACGCCCCATCGGTAAGCGGCATCGGCGGCGGGCAGTGGCGTGGCGTCGCGTTGTGTCTCGAATGCTGGCGCGCCCAGATGACGCAACGCCGCCTCGTCAAGATCACGCACGATCAATGGCATCCGGGCAACGAAAGACAACGCGCGCTGCGGACCATCGTCGAAATGCGCAAGCCATGCTTCCAGCGGCGCGAGCCACGCCGCAATCAGTTGCAGATGCAAGCAGTAGTCGGTGAGCGTCGGCGCGTCGGCGGAAAGCGGCATCGACGAATCGATCAGCGCATGGCGGCTGCCCGTCGCGTCGCGCAACGCGGCGAGTACATCGAGAGATTCGGGAGCATGCGGAGAAGTCGAAAAACTCACGCGAGATTCCAGTACGGGATGAAAGGAACGCTCATTCTACTGATCGTGCGCCAGACGTGTTGCGCACGACGGCAACGCCACAATAAAACGGGCCGCGTCGTTGACGCGGCCCTTGCGGGTTTTACCCGTCTGACTATCCACTCCCTATGTGCTGCTGCAGGGCATACACGCGGTGCTATTCGCGAGGCCGGTCAACCCGGCCGTCCGCGTGCACCTGCCATCAGTGATGCTTACGGTCTTCGCGTGCGACGTCCTTCGCCGCTTCCTTCGCATCGCCGTACGACTTGCGCATTTCGCCGGCACCTTGTTGCAGGTCGCCCTTCAGTTCCTGGCTGCGGTTACCCGTGGCCTTGCCGACAGCCTCGTTGATCTTGCCCTTGACCTTTTCGGCAGTACCCTTCACTTGATCCTTGTTCATGGCTGACTCCGTCTGGTTACGCCGACGCAACGGTTGCGCCAGTCATCGGGAATCGAGCATTCGCTGTGCCTGAGGTCTTCAGCCGATCTGCGGTGCGCGTGTCTCCAGCACCCGCAGCAGGTCGTCGAGTTTGCGCGCACGCGTGCGCTGCGACGGCACCAGCCGCGCCGCCAGCACCGCGTTGAGCCGGCCACGCCAGTAGGAAAGTGGAAAACGATGTTCGGCGGCGATGTGGCTGAGCACACGCTCCAGATGCTGCAACTCGTTTTCCAGTTGATAGTTGTCCATTGTCGGTCCCCTGTTATGTAATTTCTGCCCGAGGGGCATACGCGCGGTGCCCGCTGCGTACAAAACTGACGCTCCACCCAATCGCGCATGCTGGCCGTCATACAGCACCCGCCATTCCCGCATGCATCGCGCATGGCAGCTGGGCCGGCCTCGGCGCTAGACGTAGGGGCGCTCGCGCATCCATTTCGTCATGATCCATTTCTCGCCGCCGGTGACGGGCGCGCCGCCATGCAGCGTCAGCGGATCGAGTTGGCGCCGCCCGTTCATGTAGCGGAAATAGATTGCGCCACCCTGACTCGCCATCACGGCCAGCCCTGCGTCGGGGAATACCGTTTCGCCGCCGCTATCGACATCGCTCAGATAGACGATCAGCGTCGCCACACGCTGACCGCCGCGCGCCGTGTGCAGCACGCTGCCGTTCTGTCCGGGCGGGAAATAGTCGAAATGCGGACGGTACTCGCCGCCCTGGGTGTAGTGGAGAATCTGCAGCCCTTCGCCATGCTCCAGCGGCCAGTTCATCAGCGCGGAGATGCGCCGGTCCAGCCGTTCGATGAACGCGTCCTCGCAGCGCTGGAACCAGAAGCCTTCGCTGGTGCGCAGCTGGATCACGTCCTCACGGCCATTGTCGGGATTGACGGTGGTCGAGCGTTTCAAACGGTGCCGTGCACGTTCGATCAGTTCGCCGCACTCTTCGCCGGACAGCACATCGTCGAAGGCGATCACCTGCGGGCGGTCGAAGCGCACCCGCACTTTTACATCGCGGTCGTGGGCGCGCACGATGTTGCCGTCCGCGACGGGACAGGCGTCGTAGTGATAGGCGCGCGTTTCGTCTTCCGGCGATGCGACCACGGCGGCCACCGCGCCCGTTTCCGACGCGGCGCGGCGCACCAGTTCCTGCGCCGCGACCATTTCGAAGCCGGCCTGCACCATCGCCTCGACCATCGATTCCGGCGTGCATCCCCGGCTCACATTGGTGGCGAGCCACTCCTGCCATGCCGCATCCATCTCGCGCATCACACCCCCGCTACTTCGTTGTCGCGCTGGACGGGACCCCGGTCAGGTCCGGCCCAGCGCGAGTCGATGCTCCCCTCCGCCCGTCTTCGCGCGCCACGCGCCCAGGCCGCGCCGTGCCTGCGCGCGGATCGCGTTCTGCACGAAAGGCGTCCAGCCGAGCAGCGCGCCCTTCGCACCCAACGCCTGACTGGACCAGCGCCACAGCTCGAAACGGTCGCGATGCTCGACGATCAGACCGTCGCGAAACACGAACCGCGCATCGATCGGGTTGATCACCGTCCGGCCCGTCTGGCTGAACACATAACTGGCGACCCAATGTGCGCTACCCGTCTGGTCGTCGGCCGTGACGCGGCTGAAGGCCAGCGAAAACTCCTGCGCACGCGACACCAGCATGCGCCACATGTCGGTCACTTCGCCGCCGTGCAGTTCGACGAATACAGGGGCGCCGAACGTCACGTCGGGTGCGTAGCACGCCGCCATCGCCTCGACGTCGCGCCGCTGGAATGCTTCGTAAAACCGTTCTATCAATGCTGCATTGGGATGAGTCATGTCGGTCTTGTGGTCGCCGTTTTTGTGCATGCAGTCAAGGTACAACACGCTCACGCAGTTGCGCAATCGTTCAGATGTGTCGCGGTCTTACGTGCCTTGGCTGAGCCGCTGCCGGCGCGTTCAGGCCGCTTCCGGGTCCGAGCGGTGAATCGCGATACCTTCCATCGGGTCCGGTTCTTCCCGCCACGGCGCGCGCCCGATCATCCGTTGCGCATCGGCGTAACCCGCGTCCCAGCGCCGCCGGATGCCCTCCTTCGAAAAGTCGATGTCCTTGTGCAGATCGTCCTGTCCGAAATCGGGTGCATCGAGTTCGATCACCTGCATCGTCGTGCCGCAGCCCCAGCCTAGCAGTTCCTTGACGGCGGCCGTCTCGCGCTGATCTTCCGGCAGATGCGTGCCAAGCTCGCGGATCACATGCCGCAGCCGGTGAATCTGACGCTGCCGTTCGAGATGGCTTTCGGCACGGCTCGAATACTGAATGTCGCGCTGACGGCTCATGGCCTGCTGGATCGACGCGGGTTCCTTGCCATGCGCGGGCCACAGTTGCACCGTGAAGATCACCGAACTATGGCGAGGCCGGTCGTCGAGCACCGCTTCGAGCGGCGTGTTCGAATAGATGCCGCCATCCCAGTACGCTTCGCCGTCGATGCGCACGGACGGGAAGCCCGGCGGGAACGCCGCCGATGCCATCACATGCCCGACGTCGAGCGGCTCGTCGCGATTGGTGAAATAGCGCATCTGTCCGCTGCCCACGCCCACCGTGCCGACCGTGAGCCGCGTCTGTCTGCGATTCAGGAAATCGAAGTCGATCAGCGACGCAAGCGTCTCGCGCAGCGGCGCGGTGTGATAGAACGCCGCCTGCTCGATGCCGACGGGCGTTTGCAGCGCAAGCCACGCGTCGGCGCGCGGCGTGAAGAAGGCGGGCAAGCCTTGCGCCATGATCGACAGGTTGCGCAGCCATTGCTCGTAGCCGGGAATCCACGCGGCCCATGCCGTGGCGAAATAGGCAGGCAGGCCGAGCGCCGCGCAGGCGGGCGCGCACGCCGCAAACCAGTCCGGCGCGCGCGGACCTGACCACGCCACGCGCTCCCAGAAGGCACGCAGTCGTTCCATCCGGTGTTCGGGCGGATTGCCCGCGATGATCGCGCCGTTGATCGCACCGATCGACGTGCCGATCACCCAGTCCGGTTCGATGCCGGCATCGTGCAGCGCTTCGAACACACCCGCCTGATAGGCGCCCAGCGCGCCGCCGCCTTGCAGCACAAGCACGACCTGCGCGTCGATTTCCGGATGAGAAGACGGGCGCGGTGCTTCCCCGCTCTCCTGTGGCCGCGTGGAAGCGCGCGACGCCCGTGCAGAGGGCTTCGCTGGCGCATGCTCCGCGGTTTTCTTGACCATCGTGCGTCTCCGTCGAGAAACGAAGCGTTTATCTGGCGGCCCGCAGCGGGTGCCGCGGGCAGTCACACGATAGCGCACCTTTATTGCACGCGCACTTCAGGTCGCGAGCCCAGGCGGTGCCATCCCGGCACGCGCGCCTGTCACGGCGGCGTCACGGTTCGACGCATGCCCGCTACTTCGCGATCCGCAGAATGGCCGAAGCCAGCTGCGCGTAGCACGGCTTGATGGCATCGAGCGTGGCGGCATAGCAATACACGCCAACCGGTTGCGCCGGGTTGTAGCAGCGGCTCGGGCCATCGGCGACATTGGCGATGCATTTGAGAATGTCCTGGCCGAGTTCGCCGTCCGGTCCCTTGGGCACCGTCAGATAAGGTCCATAACCGAGCGCGAAAACAAAGATGCCTTCGGCACGCGCCTTCGCAGCCATCGCCTCCAGCAAATTGCGCGATGCACGGTTGACGATCTTGTACTTGAGCTGGACGTTGGTAAAGTTGCCGGCCTGAACCGACTTGCTGTTCGTGGTGTCGATGGTGGGCATCTGGTTCGTTACCACGCGCGGCGACGTCGTGACGATGGGAATCACCGAGGTCGGATCGATTGCAGAGTGGATGTCGTAATTCGCCGGCAGATTCGCAATGTTGATCGCATTGGCGTCGTAGCACCCGCCCGTCAGGTTTGCGCTCTGCTTCGTCAGATCAGCCATGCCGCCCGGGTTGCTTCGGTAAGGATTGGCACCCGACGCACTGGAAGGCGGATCGTCGCTCGACATGACCGTGTTCGAATTGTTCGTGCAGGTGAAACCGCTCGCGATCGGAAACTTCGCTGCGAAGCTGTTCGGCGCGCCGTCCGAGAAGAACACGATCACGCGCAGGCTGGATGGTTGCGTGATGACATGGTCGAGCTGATATTTCGCGTTCCACAATCCCTCGACGGAGTTGGTGTTGCCGCCGAAGCTATAGCCGTTGATCTTGCTCGTCATCGTCGTGCGATCGAAGCCGCGGCTCTGGTCGGTCTTGAACGGTACGTCCACCACCGTGCCCGTCGCGAAGTGCATCAGCGAAACGCGGTCGGTCGACGTATTGAAGTTATTGAGGAACGACACCGAACCCGAGCGCACGGCGGCTTGCGTGGTCGTATCGCTCATCGAACTCGTCACGTCGATCACGAACGACATGTCCAGATCGCGCCGGATTGCCTGGCCCGTGGTCGCGACGTTGAGCAGCTTGAAGCCCTGAATCTGCATCAGCGTGAGCGGCACGGTTGCCTGCGCGGCGAGATTGATCGTCACCGTGCCCTGGTTGATAGTGATCGCGGGCGCGCTGAGCGTGGCCGTCGAGCCGAGATAGCCTTGCGGATAATTTGCCGCGAAGAATGCATTGGCCGCCGTGGTCGCATTGGTGATCTGGTCGGACTGGGTCGAACCGCGCGTGACGGCTTGCCCCGCTGCGATCAGCGCGCCATCCACCGCCGAATCGAGCCGCGCCTTCACCATGTAGCCCAGCCCGGCGTCGATCGCGAGGCCCGCAATGCCCAGCAGCGCGATCAGCGACACCGCGACGAGTATGCTCACGGAACCTCGCTGGCGCCTGCGCGCGCGTGCGCGTCTTTTGAATGACGTCATTGCTTCCCCCGTGCTTCCCGGCTTTTTGTCGTCTGCTTTGTTGTCACGCTTCAGAACACACTCATCGCATACAGGTTCGGCGACAGCGCGGGCGTCGAGATGCCGTTGCCCAGGTTGATCCCGCCGATCAGCGGCGTCTGCACATAAAAGGCTTCGACGGCATACGCGATCTGTCCGTCCGACAGCTTGCCCTGCAACAGCGTGACCGCCTGCGCGGGCGTCTTGCCGCCGATGCCATTGCATGCGCCGCTGCCGTCGGTCGCCCACGTCGTGCCTGCCGTGGTGCAGTTCCAGATCTTGCTGGCCGCCCCGCCGTCGCTGCCGCCCGTCCACTTCCACTGCGCGACCACGGTGCCCGTGCAGTTGTTGCCGTTCGAGTCGCAGCCTTGCGAACCCATGAATTCCGTGATGTAGATCATGCCGTTCGCGGCCATGTTCAGCGGCGGCGTGGTGGCTGCGAGCGAACTCATGATGGTCTGCATCGGAAACGTGGAGGCCGCGCGCGACGACAGGTTCGCGCCCTCGCGGCTCACGTTGATCAGGATCATCTGCGCCTGGATATTGCGCGCGACATCGTAGAGCGGCAGCGCGATGCCGAGCAGCAGCGGCAGCAGCAAGGCGAACTCCACACTGACGATGCCGCGTGTCTTTCTGCGCGTCTTGCGGCAAGATGCGAGCCGTGGTCTCGTCTTCATCTCAGTAGCCCTCGTTGCGCATGGTCGCGGCGACGCTGAAGTTGAAGAAGCCGCCGGGAAAGAACGAGCGGATCATCGGCGTGATCATCGGCCACGCGCAGTTGATCTGCAGCACGACGATATCGCCGGGATTGCCGAACATATTGGTCGAATAGCTCGAACTGGTCGAATAGGTCTGCGACGTGCCGCTATTGACGGTGATCACGTAGCTCGGGTTCACGAGGTTGTACAGGCCCATCGACTGGTCCTTGATCTCCTGGATCACGGCCAGATAACGTTGCGGGCTCGACTGGTTCGGGTCGAGGTTGGTCTGCCCCGTGACCGCATAGCGCGCGCCTTCGCGCACCGCGTATTGCATGGTCAGGTTGACCCACATCGCAAGCCCGAGATCCATGATCATGCACAGCAGAAAGAACAGCACGGGTGCGATGAAGGCGAATTCGAGCGTCGCCACGCCCCATTGCCGGCGGCGTCCGCGCGCAGGTTTCGCGCTGCGCGCACGGCTCGCACGCAGCGTGCGCAGATGAGAACGCGTGGGTGTCATCGTGTCTCTCCCGCAGTGGGTTCAGTGCATGCCGCCCATGGTCGGCAGCAGTTGCCGCGCGACCTGCATCGCGGCGGGCCCGATCAGCACCATGCTCAGCGTCGGGAAAATGCAGAACATCAGCGGAAACAGCAGCTGCAGTGCGATCTTCGCGGCCTGTTCTTCGGCGCGCAGGCGGCGCTTGGTGCGCAGCGCGTCGATGAACACGCGCAGCGAATCGCCCACGCTGGTGCCGAAGCGGTCGGCCTGGATCAGCATCGACGTCAGCGTGTCGATGTCCTCGACACCCGTGCGCAGCGCCAGATTACGCAGCGCCTTGTCGCGGCCCGCGCCGGCGCGCAATTCCAGCAACACCAGTTCGAACTCATCCTTCAGCGCATGGCTCTTGACGCCGATTTCCTCGGCCACGCGCTGCATCGCCGCGTCGAGCCCGAGGCCCGCTTCCACGCAGACGGTCATCAGATCGAGTGCGTCGGGCAGGTCTTCGAACAGGCTGCGCTGACGGCGTTCGATCAGCCGGTTCAACACCACGTTCGGCAGATAGAAGCCGAGTGCCGCCATCACCAGCACGGCCATCAGCAGGAATTTCTGCGCGTCCGGTCCGGCGAACAGCGTCATGCCGACCAGCGCGAACGCAGGCAGCACCAGCGCGAGCAGCGTCTTCGCGGCGAAGTAGATCGCGGGCGCCGTGTCGCTGCGCATGCCCGCGTTGGCGAAACGCCGCCGCAGTGCGGACTTGTCCCAATCTTCCTTCGGCAGCGACAGCTTCGCGACGCGGTGCGAGACTTTCGTCACCGTGTCCATCCATGACGAACTATCGTCATCCTGGGCGCCCATCGCGCCGCCTGCTGCGCCATTCATCGAACCCACGGCACCCATAGCACCCATGTTGCCCGCCGCCGACGAAGCCGCGATGCCGTCGATGCGCCGCTTCAACGGATCGGGACGCAGCAGCGCCATCGCCTTCCACGCTGCGCCGAACACGATCACGAACATCGCGGCCAGTACGGCAATCTGTTCGGTTTCCATGATTTCCCCGTTATCTTTCGTTCGTTATCGTTGGTGCTGACTCGCCGCCCGATCCGCCGCTATACGCGGATACGCACCGTCCTGCGCAGCCACAAAATGCCGAAGAACATCATGGCCAGCCCAATGCCCGCGATCTTCTGGCCCGTCGGGTCTTCCCAGAACACCTTGCAGTAGTCGGGATTCAGCACCGACAGCGCGGCGATCACGATGAACGGCAGCAACCCCAGAATCCACGCAGACAGCCGCCCTTCCGCCGACAGCACGCGTACCTTGGCGAGCAGCTTGAGCCGGTCACGGATGATGCCGGCGATATTGCCGAGAATCTCCGCGAGGTTGCCGCCCGCTTCGCGCTGGATCAGCACGGCGATCACGAAGTAGCGCACATCGTCGACGGGCACGCGGCTGACGAGGTTCATCAGCGCGTCGTTCATCGACACGCCGTAGTTAATCTCGTCGAAGGCGATGCGGAACTCGCCGCCGAGCGGCTGCGGCAGTTCATCGCCGACCATGCCGAGCGCGGCCGGAAACGAATGGCCGGCGCGCAGCGCGCGGGCGATCAGATCGGCAGCATCGGGCAACTGACGTTCGAGCGCCACGATGCGCTTCGCGCGCTTGCCACGCAGATACACGAGCGGCAGCAGCGCAGCGGCGCCCGCCACGGCCGCCGCAATGGCGAGCGGCAGATGCATCGCGCCGAAGCCGAACACCAGCCCCGCCACCGCGAACACGGCCGAATAGCCGACAAAGCGCCCCACCGACCACGTCAGCCCCGACTGCTGCAGATACAGATCGAGCGTATGCACACGCGGCATGCGCAGCAGCATGCGCGTGAGCGTCGGCGATTCGCTCAGCAGGCGCTGCTTGAGAATCGACATCTGCTCGGCATTCACATGACCGCCCGCCGACATCGCGCGAATACGGGCGTCCGTGCGCTTGACGACGGGACCATGCCGGCTGTTCCAGTACAGATACACGCTCTCGATCAGCAGCACGATGGCGACGAAGCCGAGTACCGCAAACGCCAGCAGTGTCGTATCCATGTCGGTCTCCAGAGATCCAGTACGCGCGTCAGACTTCGAAGCGCCGCGACGGATCGAACATCTGATCCGGCAACGCGAGACCGAACGCGGCGAGCCGGTCGGCGAACTTGGGCCGCACGCCCGTCGCACAGAAGTAACCCTTGACCGTGCCGTCTTCGGCCACACCCGTGCGCTTGAACGTAAAAATCTCCTGCATGTTGATGATCTCGCCTTCCATCCCGGTGATTTCCTGGATGCTCATCAGCTTGCGGCGGCCGTCCGTCAGACGCGAAGCCTGCACGACCACCGTGATGGCCGAGGCGATCTGCTGACGCATCGCCTTGATCGGCATCGTCAGGCCCGCCATGCCGACCATGTTTTCGAGGCGTGTCAACGCGTCGCGCGGCGTGTTGGCGTGCAGTGTCGCCATCGATCCTTCGTGGCCCGTGTTCATCGCGTGCAGCATGTCGAGCGCTTCCGCGCCGCGCACTTCGCCGAGCACGATGCGGTCGGGACGCATCCGCAGCGCGTTCTTCACCAGCGAGCGCTGCGAGATTTCGCCCTTGCCTTCGATATTGGGCGGACGCGTTTCGAGGCGCAGCACGTGCTCCTGGCGCAGTTGCAGTTCAGCCGCATCTTCGATCGTGACGATGCGTTCGTCATTCGGAATGAAGCCCGACAGCAGGTTCAGCATGGTCGTCTTGCCGCTGCCCGTGCCGCCCGAAATCAGCACGTTGAGCTTGGCCTTGATGAGCGCTTCGAGCAGTTGCGCCATTGCGGGCGTGAAGCTCTGATTCTTGACCATGTCGTCCACTTTCAGCGGATTCACCGCGAAGCGCCGGATCGACACCAGCGGCCCGTCGATCGCGGAAGGCGGAATGATCGCGTTCACGCGCGAGCCGTCGGGCAGGCGCGCATCGACCATCGGCGTCGATTCGTCGATGCGCCGTCCAACGCGCGACACGATGCGTTCGATGATCTTCATCAGATGCGCGTCGTCGAAGAACGTGATGTCGGTCTGCTCCAGCTTGCCGCGCCGCTCCACATACACGTGCTGCGACGTGTTGACGAGAATGTCCGAGATGGTCGGATCGGCGAGCAGCGGTTCGAGCGGGCCGAGGCCGAACATTTCGTCGTGCACGTCCTGCGCGAGACGGCGGCGTTCGAGTTCGTTCATCGGAATCTTGTCTTCATCGACGATCCGCTCGACCAGTTGCGCGAGTTCGCGCTTCGTCTGTTCGGGCGTAAGGCGTTGCAGCTTGTCGAGTTCGACGCGATCGATGATCTTTTCGTGCACGCTCATTTTCAGCTGCTGATACGCGCGGCGCGCGGCGATGCTTTCGGCCGTGTTGGCCGCTGCCGCCGACGTCACCGCATCCGACGGCATCAGCCCGCTTTGCAGTTTCAGTTGATCGCGCAATGACATGATGTCGCTCCCCGGTTCCCGTTGTATGGCGTGCGCCGCGTCAATGGTTGGTCTTCAGTTGCGGGACTTCACGCGGCTTGCCCGCAAAGAGACGCGCGAGGCCGCTCTTCTTTTCCTGCTTCGGCGCAGGCCACAGCGAGTGCGCGAAGTCCACGATGTCGTGCGCGAGCGCGCTGCCCTTGGCCACGCTCATGATGGGCAGACCCTGATCGAGCGCTGCGCCCGCGTGCTTGTCGTCGCGTGCGAAACGATGCGCGACGCTCATGCCGAAGCTCTGCTCGAATGCCTGCAGATTGACGGGCGCGTGCTTGTCGAACTGGTTCACCAGCACGCTGACCTTGCCCGTCGCGTAGCCAAGCTCGTTAAAGATGTCGAGCATGCGACGGCCTGCGCGCAGATACAGCACGCTCTGACGCACCAACATGCAGATGCGGTCGCTCTGGTCCAGCACGTGGATCGCGAGCGGATTGATGCCGAGGCCGAGATCGACGATCACCGCGTCGTATTGCGTGCGAGCGCCAGCACGCGGTCGAGTTGCGCGGGGCGCAGATCGCCTGCGCGGATCGGGTCGCCTGCGCCTGCCAGCACGTCGAGGTTGTCGTTCACGTGCATCACGCAGGCGTCGAAGAAGGCGTTGTCGAGCCGGTCGATCTGCGAGCATAGATCGGCGAGTGTCGCGGCGGGCGTCTGGTCGGACACCAGCAGGCTCGCGTCGGCGAACTGCTGGTTCGCATCGACCAGCAGCACGCGCTTGCCGCGCTCGGTGGCGAGCGCGTGCGCGAGATTCATCGCAACGAAGGTGGTGCCCGTGCCGCCCTTGCACGACGTCAGCGACACGATGCGGCCTTCGCGGCGCGCACCCGCTGTCTTCTTGCCCCAAACGTGCGACAGCTCGGCGGCGAACGCCTGCGCATCGAGCGGCCACGGCAGCACGTGGCGCACGCCGGCGCGCATCGCGGCCATCAGCAGCGCGGTGGCAGGCGTGGGCGTGACCAGCATGGTGTTCAGTTGCGGCACGTGCGCGACGGCTTCCTCGATCGACGCCATATCGGCAGGTTCCAGATCGATGTCGTCGACGATCAGCAGATCCGCCGTCTTGATGGCCGCCGCGTGCGAGCGCAGTTGCCGCACGGTGCCGTGCGCGGTCCGCACCCGATGCGCAACGCCGCACCCCTCAAGCAGTTGCTCGATCAGGTGCGAGCGGTCCGGGCTTGATGAGATGAGGAGGATGTCGATCATGGTCAGTCTCCGCGTGCGGGGCTTGGGTTAGCGTACGTCGTGTGTGGCGTTATGCAGGCGCGCGGCAGGACGGCCCGCGCGTGCTTCGGTTAAGTGCTTCAGTTCGAGCCGGGCAAGCCGACCGCGAACACGTTGATGGGCGGCGGCGGCGCCGTGAACGACTTCGCGTAGTTCTTCTGGATCGCCGAAGCCGTATTGCCGTCGACGCCTGCCACCGGGTCGGTGTTCATGCCCGCGTTCGGGTTCAGCGTCTGCATTTCCTTGAGCTGCGACACGGAACTGCCGAAGGTCTCGTCCCAGTGCGGCGTCGAGGTCAGGCAGCCGCCGAGCGTCAGGCTCGCCGCCGCACACAGCGACGCGCGGATCAATGTCTGGATGGTTTTCATGTCAGTCTCCAGGAGTTCGTCGGATGCGCGTCGCGCTTACTGCGTGCGGTGTTCATCGTTGGCTTCGCGGGCCTGCTGCGTCGCTGTCGTTGCCGCCGCTGCAGCTTTTGCATCAGGCACGGCTTGCGCTGCGATGGGCTGCGCGCTCACGCTGGCCGTCTGCACGGCAGCGGCATGCACGGTCGCGTCGGCTGGTTCGTTGCGGGTGACGGGCGCGAGGCCATCGCTGCCGTCGCCGCCGTTGCTGTTCTCCGGCGAGCGCTGCGTGGCAGGAGCGCGGACGGCATCTGCTGCCGGCTGCGTACGTTCGGGCGCCGGCACCGGTTGCGGCGTGGTCGTGCCTTGCGACGTGATCACGGGTGTCAGCACCACGGGAGCCGCGCCGCCAGTCGTCGCGATCGCACCGCCCTTCACCGGCATCGGCGACGGAATCGCAGCGCCTGTCGACGGCATCGCGGGTGCAGGCTGCGGCTTCGTGCCTTCCATGTTGCCCGTGAAGTACACGCCGGCTTCCGTGACCTTGCCGAAGTGATCGGTCGGCAGCGGATAGTTCTGCGGCAGCGGCTTGGCGAGACGCGGTGTCACCACGAACACCAGTTCCGTCTTGTCTTCCTGGAAGTTGGTGCTGCGGAACAGTGCGCCGAGCACAGGCACTTCGCCGAGGCCGGGCAGACCCTTGAGCGTGCCCGTCACGTTGCTCTTCATCAGGCCGCCGATCGCGAAGCTCTGGCCGTCATAGACCTGCAGCGTGGTCGACGCGCGGCGTGTGGTGATGAGCGGCAGCACGGCCGTCGTGCTGACAGTGCCTGCCGTCACGGCGACACCCGTCGGCGACAGTTCCGACACTTCCGGCGACACCTTGAGGTTGATACGGCCGTTATCGAGCACGGTCGGCGTGAAGGTCAGGCCGACACCGAAGGTTTCTTCCTGCAGGATGATGGTCGAGCCTGCCGCGCCGTTGCTTTGCGGCACCGGGATGAACACCTTGCCGCCCGCGAGGAAGCTCGCTTCCTGGCCGCTGATCGCCATCAGGTTCGGCTCGGCGAGCACCTTGACGAGCTGGTCGGTCTTCTGTGCGTCGAAGTTGATGTTGATGGGATTTCTGCCCGACTTCGCGCCGCCGATGGCGCCCAGACCGCCCGACAGGAAATCGGCCAGCAAGCCGAAGGTCCAGCTGCCCGCGCTGCCCTGAATGTTGGCCGACATGCCGAGCTGGTCGATGAGCGTCTTCGATACTTCGGCCACCTTCACTTCGAGCATCACCTGCTGCGGCGCGGCCACATGCATCATGTTGATGATGCGTTCGTTGTTGCCGTTACCCGATGCGCCCGCTGTCTTCAGCACGGCGGGAATCATCGCGCCGCCCTGTGCGCCCGCCCCATTGGCAGGCGCGGCGACGGGCACGGGCGTCGCCGAGCGCGCCACATAGGCGCGCGCCAGTTCGACGATGCGCTCGGCCATCACGGAGTCGGACACGGTGCCTGTCAGCACCAGCGTGTCGGCGGCGGCCTTGACCTGCACGCCCGATTCTTCCGGCATCAGCACGGCGAGCGTCTGTTGCAGGCCGCCGGGATCGGCGCCCACGGCCACGTCGATGATCGTGCACGAACCGCTGCGGCCCTGCACGATCATGTTGGTGGTGCCGACATCCGTGCCGAGCAGATAGAGTGTTTGCGGCGATACGAGCATCGCCTGCACGATCGACGGATTGCCGACCGTGCGCGTCTTCACCGATTCGCGGATGTTGACCATCGTCGACTTGCCGACGGGAATCGTCACGCTTTGATGATCGGCGATCGTGCCCGTGCAGTTCGGGCCGCGGCCGCCTTGTGCTGCCGCCATGCCGCCGGCGGCAGCCATCGGCGCCGTGCCGCTCATGCCGATGGTCAGATGCACGGCACCGCCGTTCGACGCCATGTTCATCGGCAGCGGCACCTGGCCGGCTTCCTGGCTCACCGCCTGCGCGGCGGGCAGCGCCCACAGCGCTGCACCGATCAGCCCGCAGGCGCCTGCCTGCTTCAGACGCGCGTGGCGGACGCTGCGTTGTCCCTGCGTCGTGTCGCGCTCACGCCTGGCACGCGCGCGCTGGTTCTCTGTGGCATTCATGTGCTTCCCCCGTATTGCCCGTGTTGTCCGCGTTGACCGTATTTAGCGCCGTTGTCTGGTCTCGTCACGGCTGGCGGCTATCGCGCGGTTCTGGCCTGCATATGTGTGATTACCGGCTGGTCTGGCTGGTCGATCTGCTGCTCAAAAGCATTCCTGTCTGGCCTGCGATCCGTCGATCACGCTCACGCAGTTCGACGGTGCGCGTGCCGCCACCTTGCGCACGACTGGCTTCGGCGCGGGTGCGGCGGGTGCAGGCGGCGCGGCGACGGGAATCTTCAGCAGCGATGCCTTGGTCGCGCCTGCCGTGGTCGCGTCCTGCGGATCGACCTGGTTGCGCAACACCAGCGACAGCGAACCGATGCTGCGCGCGAGGTCGATCTTTTCCGCCTGTTCCGGCGTGACTTCGAGCGTCACGGCGTCGACCACTTTCGGCTTGGTTTCGTCGCGGCCGGCTTCCTGCGCGACAGCGAGCACGAGAATCTTTTCGAGCACGATCTTGGAGATGTTCTGGTCGCGCCCCGCGATGGCGCCGTCGCGGTTGTCCTTCTCGGTATTGACGAGGATGTCGACGTAGTTACCCGGCAGCGCGAAGCCCGCCACACCGATCACGTCGTTCACACGCACCGTGATTGCGCGCTTGCCTTCGTTGATCACCGCCGACAGACCGCCCACCGTGCCGACGGGCGAGAGCTTCGCCTCGAGCACCGGTTCGCCGCGCGCGAGACTCGTCTTGAGCACGCGGCCTTCGAGCTTCTTCACGTCGTTGAAGGTGCCGGCGGGCACGCTGCCGGCGGGCCAGTCGGACACTTTCAGCATGTCGGGCGAGACGCGCTGGCCGAGACTCATGTCGGCCGAGGCGATCACGACCTTGGTCGTCGTGGTCGACGACTGCTGCACCATCCAGCGCGACGCGAACACCACGGCGGCAAGACCGGCCGCCGTCGCGACGAGCAACATCATCAACGCGCGAGCGTTCTTCATGTCGTTCTCCTGACTCGCGCCGTCGATGACGGCGCTCTAGGGATCGTGTTTCGGGAATGAGAGGGTCAGTCCGGCAGATCGAAGTCGCCGTAGCCGCGATAGTTGCGATCGCGCGGGCTGCTGGCGTCGTCTTCGTCTGCTGCTTCCGCCCAGGCTGCGCGTTGCGGCGTCGGCATCGGCAGCTGCAGGGCAAGGCGCGGTTGCTGCGCCTCTTGCGCGCGGCGTTGCGCGTCGCGCTTCGCCACCCACTGTGCGATGACCAGTTCGTCGAGCAGCGCAAGCAGTTCGCGTTCGCGATGGCGCCGGCCTGCGAGTGCAAGCACGGCCTGCTGGCGCAGATGGATTGCCGGGTTGGCCGAGTGGCGCAATGCCGGCGCCGCGTCCACGTAGTACATGGCGTACGCTGTAGACGCGGCCTCCGTGCGGCGCGGCCGGTTCATGCTGCCGGCCTCGTTGCCGCTGCCGTGATCCGCCGATGCGGAGCGGCTCCCCCGAAGTTCCTGCCTGTTGGCCGTCGAGCGGCCTGAATCGTTCGTCTTCATCACTTCCCCCGTATCTGGCCGGCCTTCCTGCGAAGGCTCTTTCTCCAGGTGAACAACCCCGTGTCCACACCCCGTTCCTGGCATTGCTTCTTTAGCCCTTCTGCGAAGGCTCACTGCTTTTTCCCCTGCCACCACCGCTGCGTCATTTGCTGCGTGTTATCGAGCTACGGCTGTTGGCCGCCGTTCACCCGTTTGTTATGCACTGCTGTTATTGACGTCCTGTTACTGCCTTCTTGTCGTTATCGCCCTGCCCTGATTTACTGCCTGGCCCCGCTCGCTGCTACTTCCCCGTAACAAATCTGGTGTTCGTGTCTTATCGGTACTGCTGGTTCGTCTATCGTTCTGTTGCTTCGTCACACGCTCGCAATCAGCGTCAGCGTCGTGCCGATCGCGATGGCCACGCCGTACGGCAGCGTGCCCGTCGTTGCCCGTCTGGTTCTCTTGCCTGTCTCGTTGTCGCGGATCGCATCGCCCGACGGCATCGACACGTCCATCAACACGGCCGCCATGTTGTGCAGCCCGGCGCGCATCTGCTTATGCCGCAGCATCTCGACTAGCGCCCATACACCCCCGACCATGCACACCACCAGCGCGGTTTCGAATGCGCCGCTCGCCCCGCAGAAACAGCCGACGGCTGCCATCAGCTTCACGTCGCCCGCGCCCATCATCCTCAGCAGATAGCCGGGAAGGAGCACGGCGCCGCCCGCCAGGGCGCCGCCCACCCACAACTGCAGCCCATCCATTGCGCCGTGCAGCGCGCTCTGAACGGCCAGTCCCACGACCAGACCGATGACGACCAGCCAGTTCGGAATGCGCCGTGCGTGAATGTCGTAGATCGCTGCCATCACGACCAGCGCCACCACACAGGGACCCACCGGAAAAGGCACACCGTTCATCGAAAGCTCCGCTGGTTAAAACAACATCATTCGTTTCAGCATCCCTGGTTGCCGCTGCCTGCCTCGCGCTACAGCCAGTCGAGGCCAGGCGGCGGTCAGGGCGTCCCGAACGCGACAGGGTCAGGATCAGGTCGGCGCGGCGACGCCCGCCAGCTTGTCCTTGATGTAACCCATGACCGTGTTCAGGTTGGTGCCGATCGCGGTCACCGTCGTGATGATCGCGACGGCGATCAGCCCGGCAAGCAGGCCGTATTCGATTGCCGACACGCCGTCTTCTTCGCGCAGGAACTGCTGGATCTTGCGATTCATGTTTTCTCCTGTGATGAGTCTGACCACTGCGAACAATGCGAAAGGGATGCAGCCGATTTCAGGTCGGTGCGGCGATGCCGGCGAGCTTCGTCTTGATGTAGCCGAAGACGGTATTCAGGTTCGTGCCGATCGTCGTGACCGTCGTGATGATCGCCACTGCGATCAGCCCGGCCAGCAGACCGTATTCGATTGCCGATACGCCGTCTTCTTCGCGCAGAAACTGGTTGATTGCGTTCTTCATGGTTTCCCCCGTAGAGAATGAGATGTCACATCGCCGCTGCGCCCCATGCGCTTTGGCCTGGCAAAACCGCCCTTATAGGCGGGTACAACCGGCTGGCGCTGCTGAAGGTGGCGTCATGGTCGCGAATGGCCGTACACCGTACGAACCATTCGCGCCACTTTCTACCGACGTCCGCCCCCCATTGGCTCCGCCGCCCCCACAGTCGCATTGGCTAACCCTGGCCGCGACTGCGAAGTTCTGTGTTGCTGACGGAGACTTCCTTTGGCCTTGCTTTCCGGCAGCAACGTTTTCGTCGTGACTGCCATATCGCAACGGGTGTGCCATGCACCCTCAAACCCTTGTCGCACCGTGATCGCGGTGTTTTGTCATGCGAATTTCGAGGGGCGCCAGGCCGGCGATGTTGCGAACGCGAAACGTCAAATCGAATCGGCGGGCATACGTTCGACGGGCCGCACAAGCATCGGCATGCCGTAGAAAATCCCTGCCATCGGGCGCAAAAGCCCGATGAATGCGGGCCTCCGGTCAGAACTACCGGCAAGCGGAGGGCGTAGTGGGGACGGAAGTACCGATCGTCAGATGTGTCGCAGACTTGAGACGGTCGCCGCTGCATCCTGGCAAAAGCGCCTCAGCCTTGCGTGGCAAGCGTCAACGCGTTGCATCGGCCCGGCAGGAAAATGCTTCGTATCGCGAGAAGCAAACGTTTAAGGCACCGGTACAAATTGCTTCAGTGGCTCAACGCATCCAGATTTACGCTTATATAACGCAGCTGTCGTTTTCATTTATCTTTGTTTTTATGGTGCATTTCGTGCGACGATAAGTTCGCGTTGCGAAGCATGTGTACGGCGCAACGTTTGCGCGATATTGCGGCACACATGACCCGCATGTAAAAAAACACGAAAAAGACTTGGGTTCGCATAGACGGACCCTCAAAAGACCAGACTGTTCTGCCGTAGTACAAGGATCACTGGCCTTGTCGCATCATTAGCGTCATGCACGAGGGCAACGTCCAACACCGGGGGTAACATGAATTCCTCTAGCACAACCGGCGCTTCCGACCGCACCGTGCTTTGTGTCGCATCGACGCCCGACGAAGCACTGGCCGCCTTTCTCGGCGCCGCCGGATGGCAGGTCGTGCACGCCCGAAACACCGCGGCAGCGGAGAAGCTGCTCGATCGCGGCGACATCAAGGTCGGTCTCGTCACGCTGCCCGACGACGTCACGCAGCAGCAGCTATCGGCGCTCGAAGCCTGCATGCGGCATGGCGAAGCCAACTGGATCGCGCAGATCGCGCCGGGCCAGGCTACCGACGAACTCACCAGCCGCTTCATCCTCGATTACTGCTTCGACTTCGTCACGGCGCCTTGCCTGAACGACCGGCTGATCTTCGCGCTCGGCCACGCGCATGGCCTGTCGAACCTGCGGCGCGCGAGCTTCCGGCCACAGCCGTCGCTCGGTGCGCCTGGCATGGTCGGGCACTGCGAGCCGATGCAAAAGCTGTATCGCCGCATCGACAAGTGCGCGCAGACGGATGCGCCCGTTTTCATCGCAGGCGAATCGGGCACGGGCAAGGAACTGACGGCACGCGCCGTGCACGACGGCTCGACCCGCGCCCAGCAGGAATTCGTCGCGATCAATTGCGCGGCGATTCCGCCAACCCTGTTGCAGGCCGAACTGTTCGGCCACGAACGCGGCGCGTTCACGGGCGCGCTGCAGCGCAAGATCGGCCGTATCGAGCATGCGAACAACGGCACGCTGTTCCTCGATGAAATCGGCGACATGCCGCACGAATGCCAGGCCGTGCTGCTGCGCTTCCTGCAGGAAGGCACCATCGAACGGCTGGGCGGCAACACGCCCATCAAGGTCGACGTGCGCGTGATCTCAGCGACGCACGTGAACCTCGAAGCCGCCGTGAAGGACGGACGGTTCCGGGCCGACCTGTATCACCGGCTGTGCGTGCTGCGGCTGGAAGAGCCGCCGCTGCGCGAACGCGGCAGCGACATCCGCCTGCTCGCCGACTACGCGCTGAGCATGTATCGCCAGGACGGCACGCACAAGATTCGCGGTTTCTCGAGCGGCGCCGTGGTGGCGCTGTCGAACTACGACTGGCCCGGCAACGTGCGTGAACTGATCAACTGCGTGCGCCGTGCCGTCGTGATGGCGGAAGGCCGCTTCATCACGGAAACCGATCTCGGCTTGCCGGAAGTGACGGGCGCGCGCACGAAGACGCTGGCCGAAATCCGCACCCAGGCGGAAATCGAAGCCATCGAAGAAGCGTTGCGCCGGCACGGCCACAATCTGTCGGGCGCGGCCGCCGATCTCGGTGTGTCGCGCGCGACGCTCTACCGGCTGATGAACGCGAACCGGATGACGCCGGACGCGAACAGCATGCGCACCATGCGTCGCGGAAACAACGAAGGCCGTACGGAAGGCAGTGCGGACGGTGGCGCCGAGGGTCCGTCGGGTGGCAGCAGCGGCGACGATGGCGACGACAGCGACGCGGGCTCGCACAGGGCCCGCAGCGTCGCGACAGCATCGGCGGGCTGAGTTTCGTTTTCTGCATCACACCATTGCTTCGGTGCCGCGCGGCTCATGCTGAACGGCTGGCCGCCTGAGGTGTCCATTGCATTGTCGATTGCTTCGCAATGGAGTGGACACCCGTCATGCCGGACTACGCTTCTCCCGCCGCTTCAGGTGACAAACCGCACGCCTTTCCCGCTCAGGCGAGCCCGTGCGACGATCTCGCGATCCGCGCGCATCCTCTGGCCCACCTTCCCTGCCGCCGCAAACGGTTAGCGCTCGCCGCGACGATCCTCGGATCGAGCATGGCGTTCATCGACAGCTCCGTCGTCAACGTCGCGTTGCCTGCCATCCAGACCGAACTCGGCGCGAGCGTCGCGGAGATGCAATGGGTGGGCAGCGCGTATCTGCTGTTGCTGGCGTCGCTTGTGCTGATCGGTGGCGCGATGGGAGACCGGCTCGGACGGCGCACGGTGTTCATCGCGGGCATCGTGCTGTTCACGGTGGCGTCGGCAGCGTGCGGGCTTGCGCCTGGGCCACGCGCCCTGATCGCCGCGCGCGCCGTGCAAGGTGCGGGCGCCGCGCTGCTGGTGCCGAGCAGCCTTGCGATCATCGGCTCGGTGTTCGACGATCCTGCACGCGGCCACGCCATCGGCGCGTGGGCGGGCATCGGCGCGAGCACCTCGGCGTGCGGGCCGGTCGTGGGCGGCTGGCTGGGCGACGCGGTCTCGTGGCGGGCGATTTTCTACCTCAACGTGCCGATCGCGGCGATCACGGTGGCGCTGGCGCTGTCGTCCGTGCCCGACAGCCGGGACAGCGTGACGTTGCAGCGCCTCGACTGGACGGGCGCACTGGCGGCGGCGCTGGGGCTTGGCCTGTTGACCTACGGCCTGACACTCGCCTCGTCCGACGGTTTCGCCGACACCGTCGTGATCGGCAGCATCGTCGGCGGGCTGATCCTGTGCGGCGTGTTCTTCGTCATCGAGGCACGCAGCCACGATCCGATGATGCCGCTCGATGTGTTTCATTCGCGAGATTTCAGCGGCGCAAACCTCGTCACCCTGCTCGTCTATTTCGGCATGAGCGGGGCCATGTTCTTCCTGCCTTACACGCTGATTCGCGCGCACGGCTATTCGGCGACGGAAGCGGGCGCTGCCCTGTTGCCCGTGCCGGTCGTGATCGGCGTGCTGTCGCGCTTCACGGGCGGCCTGTCGTCGCGCTGGGGTCCGCGCATGCTGCTGACGGTCGGCCCCGCGATCGCCGCCGCCGGCTTCATGCTGATCGTGCTGCCCGGATGGCTCGATTTCGACCAGACCCGTTACTGGACCAGCTTCTTCCCCGGCCTGGCCGTGCTCGGCCTCGGCATGACCATCACGGTAGCGCCGCTTTCCACAACCGTGATGATGTCCGTGACGGCCGCGCGCACGGGTGTCGCGTCGGGCATCAATAACGCCGTCGCGCGGATCGCTAGCCTGCTGGCTATCGCCGTGCTCGGCATCGTGTTCGTGTGGTCGCACGATGCGGCGCTGTCGACGCGGCTCGAGCAGTTGCACATTCCCGCCGATCTGCATCGCGCGGGACAACTGCTCGCGCCTGACATCATGGCGGGCACGCATGCCGTGCCCAGCGAGATCGTCGCCGCGCAAGCCGATGCACTCGATGCGGGGCTGCGTGCCGTCGCACTGGTGTCGGCAGCCTGCGCGCTGCTCGGCGCAGCCTGCGCAGCGGCGATGATCGGCTCACGCCAGCGCCCGGCTCCGAACCCGTGACATCGACATTTCCTGTCAGCCTGAAACATCGCATGCAACGGTGCGCCGATACTGACCGTCATCCATCCAACGACGACGGAAATTGCCATGACGATCACCTGCTTTATCCGCTACCAGATCGATCCGTTCCAGCGCGACGCGTTCCGGCAATACGCGCAGAACTGGGGCGACATCATTCCGCGCTGCGGCGGCCATCTGCTCGGCTATTTCCTGCCGCACGAAGGGACCAACGACATCGCGTGGGGGCTGATCGCGTTCGACAGCCTCGCGGCGTACGAGGCGTATCGTGCGCGGCTGCGCACCGATCCGGCGTCGGTGGCGAACTTCCGTACGGCGCAGGAGCAGCGATTTATCCTGCGCGAAGAACGGACCTTCACGGAAGTGGTGGACGGCACGCTCGGCAAGCCCGCGCGCCCGCTTGACGTATAACGCGAAAGCCGCGTCATTTCATTGTCATCTAGCACAAAAACACACGAAAAAGCGCGCATCGCACGCTCAGATGCGCGTGGAATCTTCGATTTTCACGTATTGCGGAACTAATTGCGCTTCGCCGGGGTCGCTTAATTTTACTCAGTCGAAACGAGGTGGCTTCCGGCATCGCATCGCGTCCCGCTGTACGCGCATCGCCGTCGGTCACCGGCCCTACATGCGCAAATTTTTAGTTATCTGTCTGCTCGCGCTTTTCTGCGCGCCAGCCTTCTCCGCCGTGACGGCCACGACCAGTGCGTCCGGCGCGTCCGCCACCACCGTCACGCTGACACCCGATCAGGCGCGCCAGGCGTTGCAGGTGCTGAACGACCCCAAAAAGCGGGCGCAGATCGAAGACACTCTGACGGCCATCGCCGCCGCCGGCGTGCTCGCGACACCCGATACGCCCGCGTCCGCCGCCTCCGCCACGGCAGCCGCCGAACCCGCATCCGGCGCTAGCGTGGCGGCCGCGTTCAAATCGAATGGGCTCGCGTCCCAACTGGTGCGCCAGGGCGCGCACTGGATCACGGTGGGCGGGATGTCGCTCAAGCGCTCGGTCGCGGTGTTGCTCGATACGTCGTCGGCACGCTACTGGTGGAACGTGCAACTCTCGGATCCGCACGAGCGCGCCAAAGTGTTCGGCGTACTGCTCGCGTTGATCGGCACACTGCTGCCCGCCATCGCGCTCGAATGGCTCACGCGCAGATTGCTGCGCCGGGCGCGTGCGGCCATCATCGCGCGTCGCCAGGCGCGTGAGGCACGGGAAGCGCACGAGCAGGCGCACGAACTGGCACATGAAGCGGCTGCGTCGTCGATGTCGACGCCACCCGCGTCATCGGCGGCTGCCGATGCTGCCGCGCCCAATGTCGACAGCCAGCAAAAGGAAGCGCGCAGCCAGCGCCAGGCGGAGCATCACTGGACCACGCTCCAGCGCCTGCCGAGCGCCGCGCTGCAACTGCTGTTGCGCATGCTGCCGCTGGTGGTGTTCGTCGCCGCCGCCAGCGCGCTGATGTCGGCCTTCACCCGCGACGGCACCGTGCCGGATATGGCGCTCGACGGCCTGATCGATCTGTACATGATCTGTCGCGCCATCGTGATCGCAGCGGGCTTCTTCCTGCAGCCGGACGCACCGGGACTGCGGCTACTGCGGCTGCCCGACAGCTGGGCGCTGTTCATGCAGCGCTGGGTGATCCGCGTGGTCAGCGTGATCGGCGCGGGCGGCGCGCTGATCGAGATCGCCACCGCGCTCGGCCTGAGCGATGCGGCGCACCTGCCGCTCGTGAAGCTGCTCGCGCTGGTCGGACACGTGATGGTGTCCATCATGATCCTGCAATGCCGCGCGCCCGTTTCGGCGCTGCTGCGCGAGCGCACTCTCAACAAGACAGCGGAGAGCGCCAGCCAGCGTTCCGTGACCATCCTTGCGCACGGCCTGATCGACATGTGGGCGTGGGTGGCCGTGTTCATCGTGATGGCGCTGTGGTTCGTGTGGGCGCTCGACGTCCACAACGGCTATCGCACGCTGCTGCATCTGGGCGGCCTGTCGCTGGCTGTGCTGGTGGCGGCGCGGGTGGTGTCGATCGTGTTGTTCGGCGCGCTCGGCCGGCTCTTTCACGTCGATGAAGGCGAGGAGCGTTCGCTGATCCATCAGCATGCGTACCGCTACTATCCGTTGATCCGGCGCGCGATCTCAACGCTGGTGGTGCTCGTCACCGCGCTGGTGCTGCTGCAGGTGTGGGGCTTCGATGTTTGGCAATTCTTCCGGCCCGGCGCGATCGGTCACCGGCTGACGTCGGCGCTCGTGACGATTGGCGTGTCGGCGGTGCTCGCGCTGGTGGTGTGGGAGATTGCGAATGTCGCCGTCGAAAAACGCCTTGCGCAATGGACACGCAGCGGCGACCTGATGCGTGCCGCGCGGCTGCGCACGCTGGTGCCGATGCTGCGTTCCGCGCTGTTCGTGGTGATCGCGCTGGTCGTGGTGATGACCGGCCTGAGCGAACTGGGCGTGAACACGGCGCCGCTGCTGGCGAGCGCGAGTATCTTCGGCGTCGCGCTCGGTTTTGGCTCGCAAAAACTGGTGCAGGACTTCATCACGGGCATCTTCCTGCTGATGGAAAACGCGATGCAGGTCGGCGACTGGGTGACGCTCGCAGGCGTGTCGGGCACGGTCGAATATCTGTCGATCCGCACCGTGCGCCTGCGCGGCGGCGACGGTTCGCTGTACACCGTGCCGTTCAGTTCGGTATCGACCGTGAACAACACGAACCGTGGTCTCGGCAATGCGGCCGTGCGGGTCAGCATCGCGTTCGGCCAGGACGTCGATCTCGCCATTGCGACGCTCAAGGACATTGGCGCCGCGCTGCGCGAAGACGAGCATTTCAAGGACGGCATCCTGTCGGATTTCAGCTTCTGGGGCGTCGCTGCCGTGGATGGCGCCGCCGTGACGCTCGCCGGGCAGATTCAATGCCGCGATTCGTCGCGCTGGCCGGTGCAGCGTGAGTTCAACCGGCGCATCTTCGATTCGTTCCGCGCGAAGGGCATCGAGATTGCCAATCCTCAGCGCAGCATGCTGATTCCCGTCACCCCCTCGGCTGGCACCGGCGATTCCGTGGACGACGAACTCGAAGGGCCGCCGCGCCCTTCGAACAAGCAGGACGCCGCAGCTGCAGAGAAGCCATCGACGAAAGCGACGCGGCAACTGGACTCATGATGAATGCTCGACGCCAAGGAGTTGCGCGTCGAGCAGACGGGCCAGCGCTTCGCCGCCCTGCTGCATCACGTAATCGTGATTCCATTTGAAGAACGGGCGCGCGAGCGGCGCGAGCAGATTCATCCAGCCGCGCTTCGTGCGCACGCGCCATTCGTAGCGCACCACAGTCGCTTCGCCCTGCGTTGAGAACTGCCAGCGCCCCGTTCCCTCGACATCGCCGCCCGCCTCGCCCTCTAGCAGCACCAGCGGCTCGACGCGGGTCACGCGCATATCGAACGCCACGCGATACGGCAAGCGCCCCTTCCACGTATAGCGATGCAGCGCGCCGACGCCGTCGCTTCCACCTGGCTCCACTTCGATCACACGCTCGACGCAGGTCCACCATTGCGGCCAGCGCGCCGGGTCGTGGATCGCATCCCACACGGCTTGCAGGGGCGCGTCGATCCGCCAGATCGTCGTGAAGCGGTATTCGTCTGCGGGCATGAGGTGTCTCCCGTTCTGCCCTGCTCGCTATCAGGTCTGCACTTTCCACCAGCGCGGCAACAACCGTCTCACCTCTGCGCGCTGATAACGGTCGTCGATCAGATGCACGACACCCGCGTCCTGCTCGGTACGGATCACGCGCCCTGCCGCCTGCACCACCTTCTGCATGCCGGGGAACAGATACGCGTAATCGTAACCATTGCCGAACTGCGTATCGAGCGTGCGGCGCATCTGTTCGTTGACGTCGTTCATCTGCGGCAAGCCGAGCGTCGCGATGAATGCGCCGATCAGCCGTTCGCCGACCAGATCGATGCCTTCCGAAAACGCGCCGCCCAGCACCGCGAAACCTACGCCCTTGCCATCCAACGCGAAGCGCGCGAGGAACGCGTCACGCGCCGCTTCGTCCATGCGCGGCTCCTGGGTCCAGACAGGCACATGCGGATGCCGCTCACGCATCGAACCCGCGACGCGTTGCAGATAGTCGAAGCTGCTCAGAAAGCCGAGATAGTTGCCGGGCCGTTCCGCGTACTGCCGCGCGATGAGATCGACGATCGGCTCCAGCGAACGCTCGCGGTCGCGCCAGCGCGTCGACACATGATGCGCGACATGCACGTCCAGTTGCTCGGCGCGGAACGGTCCTTCGACATCGAGCCAGCCGGTGTCGAAGGGCAAGCCGAGCATGTCGCGATAGAAATGCTGCGGACTGAGCGTGCCGGAAAACACGATGGTCGCGCGCGCAGCGGCGTAACGCGGCTTGAGAAACGGTGCGGGAATCACGTTGCGCACGCAGATATCGGTCGAAGCCTTCGCGCGTGATGCGCCATGTTGCGCAGCGACTGTGACATCGACGATGGAATGATCGCCGAACTGCTCGACCAGCGACATCAGATGCAGCGCGTCGAAATAGAATCGCAATGCGTTTTCATCGACGGAATGCGGCATCTCGGCAAGCTGATCGCCGATTGCGGCAAGCAGGTTCTGCAGCGCGGACTGAAACTTTGGCGGCACGGCGGGCAGCACTTCATACGCCGTATTGCGCTCGCGGTTCAGCGCATTCCATTCGCGATTCAGCCGGTCGAATGGCTTTTTCAGCGCTGCGGGCGCAACAAGACGCACGCCGCGAAACGCGTGCTGATCGAGCGTCGCGCTATACATGCGGCGGGCGCGGTCGGGCAGATTGTGCGCTTCGTCGGCGAGCACGGCGACGCGCCAGCCATTCATCTGCGTGAGCGCGTACAGCATCGCGCTGCTATCGAAGTAGTAGTTGTAGTCGCCGATCACGACGTCGCACCAGCGCGCCATTTCCTGCGCCAGATAGTACGGACAGATGTCGTGCGCGAGCGCCGCCTCGCGCACGGTCGCGCGATCGAGCGTGCGCGTCTGCAATGCCGTATCGCGTGCGGCAGGCAAGCGGTCGTAAAAGCCGCGCGCCAAGGGACACGATTCGCCATCGCAGGATTTGTCGGGATGCTCGCACGCCTTGTCGCGCGCGACGAGTTCGAGCGTACGCAACGGCAGCGGCGTGTCGCTGCGATGCAGGGATTCGATGGCATCGAGCGCCAGCGCGCGGCCCGGCGTTTTGGCCGTCAGGAAGCACACGCGGTCGAGATGATCCGCCCCGCACGCCTTGAGCAGCGGAAAAATCGTGCCGAGCGTCTTGCCGATACCCGTCGGCGCCTGCGCCATCAGACAGCGTCCATCGCGTGCCGCGCGAAACACGGCCACGGAAAGCTCGCGCTGTCCGCTGCGAAACTCGCCGTAGGGGAAACGCAGCGCGTTCAACGCGGCGTTGCGTGTGTCGCGATGCGCTGCTTCGCGCGCGGCCCATGCAACGAAGCGCTCGCACTGGTCTTCGAAGAATGCGCGCAACGATGCCGCCGTATGCTGTTCCGTCAGCACCGTTTCTTTTTGTGAAGCGATGTCGAAGTACACCAGCGCGACGGTCAACGCATCGAGCGCGCGTGTCTCGCACAGCAAATGTCCATACACGCGTGCCTGCGCCCAATGCAACGTGCGATGGTTCGCGGGCATCCGGTCGAGATCGCCGCGATGCGTCTTGATCTCTTCGAGCCGGTTCAGCGCCGGATCATAGCCGTCTGCACGTCCACGCACTGTGAGGTTGCCGTGTGTGCCCGTCAGCGTGATTTCCGTTTCGTAGCCGGACGCGCGGCGCCCCGTCACCACCTGATGCCCGGCAATGCCTTCGAGCGCCGACGGCGCGGGCGTGAAGCGCAGATCGAGATCGCCGCGCCGCGCGGTGAATTCGCACAGCGTGCGCACGGCGACGATGTAGCTCATGCCGCCTCCGTGTCCGTCAGATCATCGACATGTGCTGCGCCGTCGCGCTCGGTCCAGCGCACGTCGAGCACGCGCACAGGCATGCCGTGCTGCACGCAGTACGCGAGCCAGCGGATCTGGTTGTCCTGCAGCCGGTCGCCCGGCCCTTTCACTTCGATCAGTTCATAGCGCCGTTCGTGCGGCCAGAAGCGGATCAGATCGGGCAAGCCGGAGCGGTTCGTGCGGATATCGGCGAGCAGCCGCTCGAACCACAGTTTCAGATGTGCGGCGGGCAGACAGTCGAGCGCGAGCGTCAGCAGTTCGCGCGTGAGCATGCCCCAGAACACGAATGGCGATTGCAGCCCGGCTTTGGTTTCGAAGTGGCGCAGAATCGTCTCGCGGTACGCGTCGCTGTCCAGTTGCGCGAAGCACATGTCGAACTGCGCGGCGCGGCGCACGCGGAAATCGGGCGCGTGCAGATCGGCGGGACCGCGCTGGAACGGGTGAAAGAATGCGCCCGGCACGGCCTCGAAAACGGGCTCCCAGCACAGCAGGCCGAACAGCGAATTGATCAGCGCGTTCTCGACGTAATGCACGGGCGCGTCATCCGTCGACAGATGGTCGCGCACCGCGTATTCGACGGCGATCGGATCGAGCGGGCGCAGCAATTCGATCATGCCGCGCTGTGCGGCGCGTGCGGACTCGGGCTTGCGCACAGCACCACCGAGCCGCCTTTGCAGGCGCGGCAGCATGCGCGCAATACGCTGCTGTTCCTCTTCGCTTTCGGGCGCGACGGCAGCCTGCATGGCCAGTTCGAGCGCTTGCGCATCGCGGCCCGCGCGCTCCAGCACGCGCATGCGACGATGGCGCGCGCCCGGCCATGTGCAACGTTCATAGATTCGCAAGGCCGCGTCCCAGTCGTGTCGCCGCTCGGCCTGATAGCCGATGGCGAACAGCAGCTTCGCGCGGCGCAAGGCCAGCCACGCGTTGTGCTGCGTATCGATAGCATCGACGGCTTCGAGCAGCGGGTCGAGCGCTTCGCCGTCCGTCAGTTCGAGCAGTTCGCGGCACGCATGCAACGCAAGATAACAGTCGACATCTTCGCGCTGCTGAAACGCCCGCGACGATGGGGCGAACGCCACGCGTTCGTACTGATACACGCCCAGATCGGCGAGCACGAACTCGGACCAGTCCTGATACAGATTGCCGAAGAACATCAGCCGCAAACGCTCGCACAGCGGTGCAACGAGTACGCGCACGGCGCTTTCGCCGGCTTGCGCATCCCAATCGACATAACGCTTTGGCTGGGCGTGCGCAGCATCCGCCGCGCGCAGCGCTTCCAGCCAGTCGGGTTTACGCAAGCCCTTGAAAGCAGGCGTCGCGGCGAATGCGCGTTGCAGTTCGGGGCGTGTGGCAAGCGCGAACAGTTCGTCGAGCGAGACTTCCGCGTCCGCGTCAACCCAGCCGAGCGCGGCAAGCGGCGCAGCGGCCGCGGCAGGACAACCGATTTCCGCATACGCAAGCCGCGCCGTGCGAAACAGCGTGCCTTTGCGCATCAGCATGCGCACGAGCAGCGCGCGCGACGCTTTGGGCAGACGGGCGCCGTCGCGCAGGAAAGCATCGAGAAAATCGCGCTCGCTGCTGCTGAGCAGATCGTCGTAACGTTCGGCGATCCACGCGAGCGCGCGCTCGAAATTCGACAGGTACTAGAACGGATCGGGAGCGTCGGTCGGCACGGCCATGGACACAGGAAGGCTGTATATTTATACAGCCATCATAGCAAAACCAGGCCGCCCGCCGAGACAGAACGCGCACACGCGCTACACGCTACGCACTTCCGTGTCGGGATAAGTCACCTGCACGGCCGGCACGAACCACGCGAGGCACAGCCCGATCAGCGCAGCCAGCGCCGCGACGGACAGTCCGATGTGAATCGACGCGACCAGCGCCTCGCGCGCCATGTGCATCATCGGATCGCCGGAATGGCCGGCCGCCACCAGATGCTCGATCAAGGCCGACTGCTCCGCGCGATCGACCAGCACGTCGGGGCTGGCGAACGACTTGAGCCATTGCGTCGCCTGATACGAATCGAGCGAGCGCGTCACGCCTTGCGTGTAGAGATGTCCGAGCAGCGCGCCCGTGATCGCCGTGCCGAGCATGCCGCCAAAAATCCGCAGCGATTGCATCAGCGCCGTCACTGCGCCGAGATGATCGCGTGCGACGATCTGTTGCGAGCAGATGGTCAGATTGGTCGCCACGAGGCCCAGCCCGAGTCCGCTCACGCCCATGCACGCCATCCACACCGCGTGCGGCTCGTGGCCCTTGAACGACACCAGCGACACGCAGCCGATCACGAACAACGCGAAGCCGATATACATCAAGCCGTTCGCGCGCCGCATGCGCGTGACGATACGGTTGTTCACCACGCTGCCCACCGACGTGCCGAGCAGCAGCGGCGTGATCAGCATGCCCGACTCGTGGGGCGACATCGCGTAGCCGCCCTGGAACAGCAGCGGCACGTAGAACACCATCGAAAACAGCGCAAAGCCGCCGAGTACCGACATCGCGAACAGCGCCGCGAGCTTGCGGGCGAGCAGCACGTCGACGGGAACGACCGGGTAGCCCATACGCTTTTCCCAGAAGTACAGCGTCAGCCCGCAGACCATCGTGACGGCGAACAGCAGCATCGTCGTGCCGCTGATTCCCTCGCGCGGCAGAAACTCGATCAGCAGTTGCAGCGCGCCGAACGTCACCGCGACTACGAATGCGCCGAGCCAGTCGAGCTGAATGGGTCCACTCGCCTTCAGGTGACGCAGCTTCGGCAGAAACATCTGCACAAAGATCAGCGACACGATGCCGACCGGCACGTTGACGAAGAACACCAGCCGCCAGCCCTGCATCTGCGTGAGCATGCCGCCGAGCGTCGGCCCGACGATATTCGCAAGGCCGAACGACGACGTGACGAACACCAGCCAGCGCAGCCGCAGCTTCGGATCGGGGAACAGATCGGCGACCGTGGCGAACACCGTGCCGATCAGAATGCCGCCGCCGATGCCTTGCAAACCGCGCGCGGCAATCAGAAAAAGCATGCTGCTGGCGAGGCCGCACAGCACGGAAGCCAGCGTGAACAGCACGATCGCGGCGATCAGAAAAGGCTTGCGGCCGTACAGATCGCCGAGCCGCCCGAAGATGGGAATCGTGATCACCGACGCGAGCATGTATGAGGTCGCGACCCAAGCGTAGAAATCGAAGCCCTTCAGGTCCGCCACGATGCGCGGCAACGCCGTGCCGACGATGGTCTGGTCGAGCGCGACCAGCATCGTGACGAAGGCGATGCCGAGCATCGCGAGCAGCGACTCGCGGAACGGCAGCAGTTGCCGGCCTGGATCGTGATCGGGGATGGCGGACATCATGGCTTGCTCCACCCAAAAGGCGTCCGCGCGTGGCGGGCTTTCGTCCCGGGCTTCTGCCGGGCGCGACACTGTTACGAGAGTGATGCGCGCGCCCGAAAATAGCAAGGTGCTTTGCTAACCCGCACCGGCATGTCTCTTGCCGGCGGCGTATCGACACGATGCACGCACGTTCGGCACAGTCCGCTTTCCTGCCTATACTTTTCTTGCCGTTCCGGACAAAAACCAGCGACCATCGGCCGCGCGACAGGTGACTTGCCCCACCCGTCTGCCAGAGATCGCGTGAACGGCGCCGATCTGGTGGCCGCGGTGCACGCCGCCTTCAATCTCTATGTTGTGGTGCAATTGAGCGCGCGTATTGGCCTGCCAGCCCGTCAAGCAGGTATCGTGCGATAGACGCATCATCTGCGATTGCGTCCCCGCAGCGCGCGCCTCGTGCGCGTGCGCCGGGTATCGTCCGATTTGTCTGGACAGAACGTCTGCCTGCTTTCGACCGCACGCCACATGGAACCGTCCACTGATCCTGCCGACCACGAGCCATCGTCCGACACCACGCGCATCGCCGCGACGGCAAGCCGTCCCTTTGCGCTGATGGCCGGCTGGCTGGCGCGTCTGGATCCCGGCACGCACCGCCGTATCAAGGGACTGCGCCTCGTGACGGCGTACGGCCTCGCATCGGCGCTCGGCACCTTGCAGGACGTGACGCACGGCTTGCCGCGCAACGCGTCGGTCGGCCTGCTTGCAGCCAACTTTGCGCTATGGGCGAGCGTGGCGGAGGCGCGCTCGACGCGTCCTGAATCGAGCCGGGATCTTGCGCTGCTGTGTGTGGCGGCTGCGTTGGGCGCGGCCATGTATATCTGTCTTGCGCACTCGCTGCTTGTGTTCGGGCATGCAGGTCCGGAACTCGTGCTGGTCTCGGGTGCGTTTCTGGTCGGCTATCTGAAGCGCTTTGGCGTGACGGGCGGCGGACTCGGCTCGCAGATCTACATCGGGCAACTGCTGGCGTACGGCGCCAATCTCGTTCCTGCCGATCTGACTGCCGTGGCCATCGCCGGGGCGATTGCGATGCTGGCCTCGATCGTGCCGAGGCTGTTGAGTGGGCCCGCCGAGCGGCCCGCCGTCGTGGCCGCCCTGTCGCCTGGGCCCGAGCCTGTCCCCGGACGGCCATCGCCTGAATTCGTGATGGGCCTGCAGGCTGCGTGCGGCGCACTCGTCGTGGTGGCGTTGAACGCTTGGCTGAATCTCGCGGAATCGGTGTGGGCGATAACGGCCTGCACGTATGTAGTCGCAGGATCGGCGACGGGCACCGTGCAGCGCGTGAGGCGGCGCATTATCGGCACGCTGATCGGTGTGCCGCTTGGACTGATCTGCCTGCCTGTTGCCGAACACGTGCCGCTGCTGATCTGGCTCGCCGCTGCGCTCGCGATGATCGTCTATTCGATGGCGCTGCCGGAACGGTATGACGTTGCGTGCGGGGCGTTCGCGTTTACGCTGGTCGTCACGCTGGCGGTGAATGGGATTCACTCGATTCCGTTTCTCGCGGCGCGTGCGTGGGAGACGCTGATTGGCGGTGCGCTGGGGCTGGTGGCGGCGATGGTTATTTTTCCGTTGCGGGTTAGGGAGAGGTAGGCGGTGGGGA
>NZ_QBUY01000064.1 GCF_003121405.1 Paraburkholderia sp. C35
GCGGAGAGGTGGATAAGAGACCGCGCGGGGAGGGCGAGGGGGCTGCGGGCGAGTGGGTTGTCGGCGGGGTTTGGGGAAGGGTGATTCGATGTGATGTGGCGACCGGGATATGGTGTGGCCTGGCCCGGTCGTGAGTGGGTGCGGTGTAGTCAGAACTGCATCGTTGCCTGTGCGCCGATTGTTGCGCGTGCGGTCGGAAATCCAGCTGGTTTGTAGATGGGCGTGCCCGCGAACAGGTCGTAGGACAGGCCCGCATACTTTGCTGGTATGCCGCCGCGAATGCCAATTACCGCGCCTGCGAGTTGAGTGCCTTTCAGGATTGCTGTGTTTGGCCCGAACACGCGTCCGTAGTCTATTCCTGCGTAGAGCGTCTGGCCCGTCTGGAAGATGGGCCATTGCAGTTCGTTGCGCCAGTAAAATCCCTTCTCTGCTGCGAGCATTGTTTCGCCGTCGAAACCGCGTACTGTGTAGCGGCTGCCGATGGTCAGGTCGTCGATGTAGAACAGCAGGTCGTTGGTGAACTGGCCGTGGAATGTCGTCACGTAGCGGAAGGTTTGTGACGCGATGGCGAATGGTATCGACAGGTTTGTGTCGAGTATGGCCATCTTGTACAGGTAGGTAGGGTGCAGTGAGGGCTGGTCGCTCGGGCTGTACAGGCTCGGGTTCGGGTCGCCTGTCGCGCCCAGGCCGTGAATGCCCTGACGGTAGGCGAGCGTGCCGTCGAACTGCGCGCCGCCGAAGTAATGACGGTCGGTCGTGCCTAACTCGATGAAGGTGTTGTTGCGGTCCTGAATCGGGATCGTTGTGCCTTCGATGAAACTCTCGCCGAAGCGCTTCGATAGCTGGACATATGCGCCAAATACGTCGGCCTGGCTTCGCGAAAGCACGCGCGCGATCCTGAAGGCGGCTGTCTGCGAGTTGCCGCTCGATACGAAGGTATCGTTCACGGCGGCAATGTTCGTGTAATAGGTGTTCGTGTTGCCCGACAGCGTTGCCGTCCAGTAGCCCCATGGCACGGAATACGATCCGTTGAAACCGTGCGAGCCGAGTGCCTTGTTGTTGAACGACAGATCCTGGTTCGCGCCGACTGTGAATACGTCGTTCAGGCCGAGCGGATTGTCGATGCCGAGGCTCATGTTGCCTTGCCACTTGCCCGTTGATTTTGTTCCCGAGTTGTCGGCTGATACGACGAACGTCCAGCGCGCCGGAACCGGCAATCGTGCCGTCACCGTTCACGCCTGCGCCGAGCGTCCCCGTCGATGCGACGCTGCCCGCGCTGATCGTGGTGTTCTGCTGCGCGGCGAGTGTGCCGCTGTTGGTAAGCGCACCCGCCGTGTTCGCGCTGACGCTTTGCAGCGCGTAGGTCGTGCCGCTGTTGTCGATGCCATCGCGCGCGCTCGCCTTGATGTTCCCGCTTGCGTTGGTCTCACCGGCTAGCACCAGCTTGCCCTGTGTGGTCAGGATCAGGTCACCGGCCTGTGCTGCCAGCACGCCCTTGTTCGACACGCCGACGCCGTTCTCCGTACCGACCAGCACGATACGGTTTGCATACATCCCACCCAAATTGCTCACGTCAATCGACACGCCGGACATAGCGTCGCTGCCCGCAACAGGCGTGGCGGCAAGCGTGTTGTAGTCGACGGCATTCGGACCCGTCACGACGTTCAGGTTCTTCGCGTAGATCGCGGCATTCGCCTGTACCGCCCGTGCCAGAAAATCAACCTGGTCGATATTCGCGCCGTTGAAGCCCGCGCCCTGCACGGTGATATTGCCGCCCGTGACGTTGAATCCCGACAGCGATCCATCGGTGCCGAAATTCGGCGTACCTGTCGTGAGCGTGGCGCGTGACGTATTGATGAAGCCGCCACCATCGATCATCAGCCCGTTCGGATTCGCGATAACGACCTGCGCGCGCTGGCCCGCGACTTCCAGATAGCCGCGCAACTGCGAAGGCGAATTGCTGTTGACCTGATTGACGATCACGCGCGCGGCATCGTTCGGCCCGAAGTTCGGATTGCCGTTGATGTACCCAGCCTGCTGCGTGTTGACGATGGTCGGCGAGTTATTTAGGATCGCGCCGTTCTTCTGCACATCGAACTGGTTATAGGTGTTCATCGACACGCCCGAACCAGCAGGCTTGTTGATGTTGACCTGTGGGATACCGTTCTGCGTCGTGACGACGCCAGGCGCATGTGAGCCGCCAGGTACGATCTGCGCGACCGCCAGGAGCGGTGCAAGTGCTAGCAGGGCAGAGAGCGCAAGCTGATGTAGCGACACACATATGTTCCGCGTTCCAGATACGCGACCCGTCGCGCGTGTCTCTCCCGCTTTACCTGTCGCCGTGGCCGTTTCCTCGACGGCGACAAGCATTCCCCTCAGCCGGCTGAAAACCAGTCTGTAATTCTGTTGGTTCACTTTATTCGGCTTGCTTAATAAATGACCTGCAAGCCTATCGCTACTCATCCCGAAAAATGGTTGATAACTGTCACGTTTCAAACAGAAACAACATATCGAACAAAATCAGTGTTATCTGATTGCGTGGTAGGAAAAGTCCGTCGGATAGGAGGACAAACCGCCTCTGTTCATGGCGGCTCCGTGATATGTCCTTCAACCGAATGCATCCGCGAGCGGTAGGTGGCAAAGACCGGCGGATCGTGTGGCCATCCGTTAGCCAATGTCCTTACCGACGCGCTCAATCACAGCAAAGGGATTACCCTCGGCATACCGGACGTCCTCTCACGCCTGATCGCCTCTTCAAGTTGTGCGCAGGCAGGAGCAAACGCGTTTCATTGCAGATCGCGCACCAATGTCGGGGGCGGGAGACGGCGCAACGGGTTGGCCCACGAAAACCCAAACCACATCACTTGAAATAGCGACCACGTCGATTACGCTATCAGTAACGAACCAGAAAAAGGCAGCAGCACCCGCATGGTGCATTGATCAGTGGAGAACCACACGGGCGCGGCGCGCCCACCTGCCTCCATGAGTTTTTGACATGCTCTGCATGCGCAGATTTCGCTTGTTGCGTGATATTGGCAAACCTACAGTCGGTTGTCGCGTAAGCCTTCACACCATGCCGCAATGCAACGTGAGACAGGCAGTGGACATCGATTGTTCATCAGGAGACCGTCATGCAAGACATCAAACGGGGCAGAAGGCAGGCGATCAAGACAATCGGCGCAGCGCTCGCAGCGTCGACGTTGCCGATGCCGTTCATCAATGTCCGCGCCCAGCAGCAACAGAACTTTTCCGGCAAGACGCTGCGCCTGCTGACCTGGTCCGACGATACGGGCACGGCCGCGCTGCGCAACATCGCTGCAACCTTCACGGCGAAGACGGGCGCGAAAGTGATCGCGGACCGCGCCGACGGCACCTCCGGCATGGTCGCGAAGGTCAAGGCGGCGGGCGACCGTCCCACGTATGACGTGATCACGCTGGCGGGCGTCGGCGCTTCGGGTCTCGGCGATGCCGGCCTGCTCGTCAAGCCGGACCTCGACAAGCTGCCGAACCTCAAGGATGTCGCGCCGCAATACCGCACGGGCGCGAATGGCTTCGGCGTCGGCTATCTGCTGTGGTCGGATGGCCTGATTTACAACACGTCGACGGTCAAGACGGCGCCCGATTCGTACGAAGCGTTGTGGGATCCGAAGTACGCAGGCCGCCTGTTCCTGCCGCCGCCCGAGTGGGCTGAAGCCGTCGATCTCGCGATCATCGCGGCCAAGCTCGCAGGCGGTTCGCAGCAGAATATCGAGCCGGGCTTCAAGAAGCTTGCGCAACTGAAAGACCATGTGATGACGCTCGGCGAAAACCCGAATCAGGTCGCCGACCTGTTCCGCACGGGTTCGCTCGATATCGGCGGCATTTATTCGCCGGCATTTTTCCCCGACCAGATTCGCAAGCCCGAGTACAAGATGGGCGTGACCTACGGGATGAAAGAGGGCTTCGCGACCCAACTGATGTTCACCGTCATTCCGAAGTCGCATCCCGGCGATGCCGATCTGATCCACGCGTTCATCAACCATTCGCTCGATGCAGGCGTGCAAGGCCGCATGGCCGCCGACGTGATGAACGGACCCGTCAACTCGAAGGCCGTGATTCCTGCCGAAAGCCGCGCGTTCGTGCCAAGCCCGAAACAGATCGCCGAAAAGGCGGTGCTGCATGACGACAAGGCCCTCGCCGCCGTCCAACCCGCGTGGATCAAACGCTACACGGACATCTTCTCGGCATGAACGGCATGCCCGCGCTCTTTTCGCGGCGCGGGCGCGCTGACGTGGCTGCGGCAGCACCGTCAGGCGCGTCTCGCGCGGACCTCGCGAACAGTGTGGGCGGCACGCGGGCAAGGCCGTGGCTGTTGCTCGCGCCGATCCTCGTGTTTCTCGCTGTACTTGCCGCCGCCGCGCTCGTCGTGGTGCGCATGAGCTTCGGCGTGTCGGGCAATGAGTGGCGGGCGTACACGCTGCAGAATTACGTCGATCTCGCCGACGGCTATTTCTTGCGGTCGCTGTGGCTCACGTTGCGGCTCGCTTTTCAGAGCATGATCTTTGCGGTGCTGCTGGCCATTCCCGTCGCGCTCGCGATGGCGCGCACCGAATCGCGTTTCATGCGGCGCCTGCTGCTGGCGGGCGTGCTGCTGCCGCTGCTCGTCAATCTGCTGCTGCAGGGTTACGGCTGGCTCGTGATACTCGGTCCCGCGGGCCTGCTCAATCATGCGTTGCTCGGCAGCGGTCTCGTGTCGCGTCCCGTGATGTGGCTTTATCGTGAGCATGGGGTGTTGCTTGGCTTGATCCAGACGGCGTTTCCGCTCGCCGTGCTGCCGATGTCCAGCGCCATGCGCGCGATCTCCGTTTCGTATGAAGAGGCGGCGGCGACGCTCGGCGCGACCCGCTTTCAAACCATGCGCGACATCGTGCTGCCGCTCGCGATGCCCGGCATCGTATCGGGCGCGCTACTCGTGTTCGCGTACAACGCGAGTGCGTTTGCGGTGCCGCTGCTGCTCGGCGGCCGGCGCGTGCCGATGCTCGCGGTGCTGGTCCACGACCAGGTTTCGCCGCTGCTGAACTGGCCTGCCGCGTCGGCATCGGGCGTCGTGCTGATGGTGGCCACGCTGTCGCTGATGGCGCTTTCGCAATGGCTGCTGCGACGCATGCGGCGGCTGGAGGAGTCTGCCTGATGAGCACACCCGGCGCATTGTCGCGCAATCCTTCGCGCATGCTGGGCGCGTCTCCTACGCTGCCCGGCCGGCTCGGCAAGGTCGCGGCGTTAATGGCGGCCGTCGTGCTGTTCCTCGCCGCGCTGCCCATTCTGACGATGATCACGATGTCGTTCAGTGCCGCCGATACACTGGAGTTTCCGCCGCACGCCTATAGCCTGCGGTGGTATCGCACGGCGTGGCACACCTTCGTTTCGCCCGATGCCAGCGATGCGTTGTCGATGGGCGCGGCGCTCGGCACGAGTCTGCTGGTTGCCGTCTCCACCATGATCATCGCGACGCTCGTTTCGGCGCCCGCCGCTTACGCGCTGAGCCGTTACCGCTTTCGCGGCAAGCGGCTGGTCGAGCAACTGGTCGCGTTGCCGCTGGTTTATCCGCTGGTGATGCTCGGGCTGTCGCTGCTGCTGGTGTTCAACGTGCTGCCCGTCGAACTCGGCGTGTTCCGTCTGATCATCGCGCATGTGATCCTCGCATTGCCGTTCACCGTGAAGAACTGCGCGGCGTCGGTGGCGTCGATTGGGCCGGAATTCGAAGAAGCGGCCTACGTGATGGGCGCAACCCCGCGGCGCGCGCTCATCGACGTGGTGTTGCCGCTCATGCGGCCGGGCATTCTCGCGGGCATGCTGTTCGCGTTCATCATCTCGTTCAACGAATTCACGGTAACGTTCTTTCTCTACGGCATCGATACGATGACGCTGCCCGTCTGGCTGTATAGCCGCACGGTGTCGTCGCTCGATCCGACCGTGTTCTCGTTCGCGGTGTGCGTCGTCGCGATCGACTTTGCGCTGATCTGGCTGCTCGAAAAACTGGTTGGCGACAAGGGCGTTGCGCTCTGATTGCGCCGTGTCCGCAATGTCGCCACACAGGCTGGAAACACCGACTGGAAACCGTCATGACTCATCTCACGCTGCAGTCCGTCACCAAACGCTTCGGCGCTGCGCATGCCGTCGACAACGTCGACCTGACCATTCCCGAAGGCAAGCTGGTGTGTTTTCTGGGGCCGTCGGGCTGCGGCAAGACCACGCTGCTGAGGATGATCGCCGGGCTGGAAATGCCGACCTCGGGCGCCGTGATGTTCGCCGGACGCGACATCACGCACGTCAGTGCCAACCAGCGCGATTTCGGCATGGTGTTTCAGTCGCTGGCGCTGTTTCCGCACATGACGGTGGCCGAGAACATCGCGTATCCACTGAAGCTGCGCAAGACGGGCAAGAGCGAGCAGGCGAAGCGCGTCGCCGAGCTGCTCGAACTGATCCAGTTGCCGCATATGGCGGAGCGTCCCGTCACGCGGCTGTCGGGTGGCCAGCGGCAGCGCGTGGCCATCGCGCGCGCGATTGCGACGTCGCCGAAACTGCTGCTGCTCGACGAGCCGCTGTCGGCGCTAGACGCCAAGCTGCGCGAGGCAATGCAGATCGAGATCCGGCTGCTGCAGCAGCGCCTCGGCATCACCACCATCATGGTCACGCACGATCAGCGCGAAGCGATGACGATGGCCGACGAGATCGTCGTGATGGAGCGTGGGCGCATCGCACAGGTCGGCAAGCCGCTCGATATCTACCGGGATCCCGTCAGCGAGTTCGTGGCGGACTTTATCGGCCTTGGCAACATCCTGCCCGTGACGAACGGCGAGAGCGGCAAGGTGCGCCTGCCGGGCGGGCAGCAGATCACCGTCGCCAACCCGGAGCGCGTGCCGGAGGCATCCGGCGACATCCGTCTCCTGATCCGGCCCGAGGATGTCCACCTTCAGGTGGGCGCCGGGCAGGGCGCGGGCGAGTCGAATAGCGTGCGCGGCACGGTGCGCTTTATCCGTGACGTGGGCGCCTCGCTCGAAGCGACCATCGATTGCGCGGGTTTCACGCTGACAGCCGCCACGACCCCGCGCGAAGTGCCGGGGCTTGCGCCCGGCGTGGTGGTGCTTGCGGCGCTGCCGGCGCAGGCTTGCAAGCTGATCGCGGCTCGCGCGCCTCAGGCTGCGGCTTGATGCGTTCTGGCTGACGGCGGGTGCGGCGCGCGTCACGCTAACCTGACGAGCCGTGGCGCCCGCCTTTGCGGAAAATCAATCCAGGCTCGCCTGGTTGTAGCCGCTCATTTCGCGGTTGCCCTCGGGCGGGAGTGGTCGCGCCGCTCGCCCGGCCGTTAGCTTATACACGCCCGCGCGGCCCCAAACCGGCCTCCCTCATCCCGTCGAATCGCTCCTGAACCGGCATCCTGCGCCGCTTCCATGCCCTCTCTGGCACGCTTCTTTCATCGCGAAACCCTCTGATCGTAGTAACGTATCGGAAATTTTGCCGTTCGCCTGGCCAGTTGATTCCTGAGGCGCATATGTCCACAGACGCAGACACCACTATGACCGATGAGCAGGTCGCAGCCATTGCAGACCGCATGACCGAAGAAGGCCGTCTGGTTTCCCCCGTCACCATCTGGGCGGAAGTCCGCAGCGGCTCGATTGTCGCCGTGGCCGCCGCGCTGCAACGCTGGCGCGACGCGCGTCACCCGCAGACGCCGTTGCCGCAAGCCCAGCAGGCGCTGCCGGGCGAACTGGCGGAAAACCTGATGGAGGCCGCGCGCCGCATCTGGTCCGCGTCCCAGGACGACGCCGGGCGGGTGCTGAACGAGGGTCTGGGCGCGGCGGGCGAGCAGCTCGCCGCGGCGCGCCGGGAGCGCGACGAGGCGTTGGCTGCGTACCAGCAGACGGGCGAAGAGGTCGAAACCGGCCGCGAGCGGCTGGACACCTTGCGCCGCGACCTGGTTGCGCTGCAGGAATCGGCGGCGCAGGCGCGCGTGCAACTGGAGACCGTCACGGCGCGCGCCGAGGCCGCCGAGGCGAACGCCGGCGTCATGGTCGCGCGCGCCACGGCGAGCGAAGCGAAGCTGGTATCGGTCCAAAACACGCTGGAAGATCAGCATCGGGCCAACGAGTGGCTCGCCTCGACGGTCTCCACCAAGAACGAGGAAATCGCCCGGGTTGGCCGTGAGCGCGACGATGCGCGCCGGCAGATCACGACACTCGACGAGGCTTGCCAGGCAAAAGCGGAAGAAGCGCAGCGCTGGTCCGAGGAGGCAAGCGCAGCGGTGGCACGCGCGGATGCCGCCACAGCGCAGGCGAACGAAAGCGCGGCGCGCGTCGTCTCGCTCGAAGCCGAATTGGGCGATACCCGCAACGCGCTTGCGTCGGAGCGCGATGCCGCGCTCGAACATGCCGCCGACGCGGCGGAACAGCGCAACATGCTGGAGCGCGTCGGCCGGGAGCTGGATGAATCGCGTGCGCAAATCGGCGCGCTGAGCGAGGCGCAGATGCTGGCCGCTGCCGAACTGGCACGCGCGACGCAAGATGCTTCGAGCGCGAGCGAACGCGCGGCCGCCGCAGAGCAGCGCGCGGCGCATCTGGACGCTGCGCTCACGGAGGCGCAGACGCTCGCCGCCGCGGAACTGGCGCGCGCGACGCAGGATGTTTCGAATGCGAGCGAACGCGCGGCGGCTGCCGAGCAGCGCGCGTCGCAACTGGACCAAAGCCTGACAGTAGAACGCGAGGCGACAGCGGCGCAGCGCGACGAGTTGCAGCGCGTCACCCATGAACTGGACGAGACAAAGGCACACGCCGATACGCTGACTCAGGCGCAAGCCGCCGCGAGTGCTGAGTTGACGCGGGTGGCGCAGGATGCATCGGCGGCGACGCAGCGAGCGGACGCGGCCGAACAGCGGGCCGCGCAGGTGGAACAGAGCCTGACGGTCGAACGCGAGGCGACAGCGGCGCAAAGCGAGGAGCTTCAGCGTTTGCGCACCGAACTGGAAGAATCTCACGCAAAGATCGCGACGCTGAGCGAGGCGCAGAGCCTGACGACGGCCGAACTCGCGAGGATCACGGAGGACGCTTCGGCGGCAAAGCAACGGGCGGAAGCGGCCGGGCAGCGCGTCGCGGAACTGGAGCAGAGCCTGTCGCAGGAGCGCGCAGCGGCGGCGGCGCAAAACGAGGAGCGGCAACGCATCGCGCATGAACTGGATGAGGCACGTCTGAAGATCGACGCGACGATGCAAGAGGCATCGTCCGCGAAAGAGCGTGGCGATGCTGCCGAGCGACGCGCCGCCGAACTCGAGCAAGGTCTGGCTGGCGAACGTGACGCGCTGGCGGCACGCACCGGCGAATTGCAGCGCGTCACGCAGGAACTCGACGAAGCACGCGCGAATATCGGCGCGCTCACGCAGACGCAAGCGACCGTCAACGCCGAGCTCGCGAGCGTCAAACAGGAAGCTGCTGCCGCAAAAGAAAGCGCCGATGCTGCCGGTCAACGTGCCGTCCAGCTGGAGCAGAGCCTGGCCGCCGAGCGTGAAAGCGCAGCGGCGCACAGCCAGGAAGCCGCGGTTCAGGCCGAAGCCTTGCAGCGCGCTACGCACGAACTCGACGAAGCGCGCAATCAGGTCAATGCATTGAAGCAGGCGCATACGGAAGCGCAAGCGGCCGCGGTTGATGAACTGGCGCGCGTGGCCCAGGACGCATCCGCGGCACATAGCCGTGCAGACGCAAATGCCCAGCAGGTGGCGCGTCTGGAGCAGGAACTCGCTGCCGAACGCGAGGCCGCGACCACGCGAAACGCCGAAGCGTCGGTGCAAGCGAACGAATTGCAACGCGTCACGAGCGAACTCGAAGAGGCTCGTCAGCGGATCGGCGCGCTAAGCGAAGCGCATACGGCGGCGAGCGCCGAACTGGCGCAATCCGCGCAGGACGCATCCACCGCGAAGCAACGCGCCGATGCCGCCGAACAGCGCGCCGCGCAACTGGAGCAGGTTCTTGCATCGGAGCGCGACGAAGCGCGCAAACAGGCCAGCGCATCGACGGACGCGCAGGCGGCTGCCGGCGCGGAACTGTCGCGCGTCACGCAAGACGCGTCGACCGCCAGAGAGCGCGCGGGCGCAGCCGAACGCAAGGCGGCCGAACTCGAGCAGAGCCTCGCGGCGGAACGCGAAGCCGCGGCGGCGCGCAGCAACGAAGCGGCATCCCATAGCGCTGAGTTGCAACGCGTCACGCAAGAACTACAGGACGCACGCAGGCAAATCGACGAACTGAACGATACGCACATATCGGCGAGCGCCGAACTGGCGCGCCTGGCGGACGAATTGTCGGCGGCAAAGCAAAGGGCGCAAGCGGCTGAACAGAAAGCGGCGGAAGCCGCGCAAAGCCTTGCAGCCGAGCGCGATGCCGTTGCCGCGCACAGCGACGCGAGCTCGACTCATCTGGAGGAATTGCAGCGCGTCACACGCGAACTGGACGAGACCCGCGCGCAGATCCGCGCGATGGGCGAATCGCAGACAGCCGCCAGCGCCGAACTGGCGCGCGCGACGCAAGACGCGTTTGCCGCGAAAGAGCGCGCGGATGCCGCCGAACAGCGCGCGGCCGAACTCACGCAAAGTCTGGCCGAGAGCCAACGCGAAAAGACCGCCCCGGCGCAAGGCGGCGAGCAGGCTGGCGGCGCCGATGTCACGGAAGAGCTTGCGTCCTTGCAACGCCAGATCGCGGCTCAGTCGAAGGCGCACAACAAGGCCTACAACGACCTGCGCGCGAACGCCGAGCAGTGGGTGACCTACGCGAAGGACATCAAGCAGCGGCTCGATCAGGCAAACGAGAAGATTCTTTTCATCGACGCGCGCAGCACCGGGGAAGTCGCGCTGCTGCGCAGGCTGTCGTTCGAACTGGAGCGTCTGAAGCCCGATCACGAATTGGTGTTCCGGGAAGCGCAGAAGAAACTCATCGGCGCGACCATGACCCAGCAACTGGCGCAAAAGGGCTATCAGTACGATCCGGCGACGGCTGTGATGTCGAAAGTGGAAGGCTGAGCGACGCGAAGCAACACGATGCGACGCGGCCCGGCCGCGCGCATCAGCCTCACTTCGCAAACAGCTGGCCGATATCCTTGAAGGCCTTGAATTCCAGCGCATTGCCGCACGGATCGAACAGGAACATGGTTGCCTGTTCGCCGACCTGCCCCTGAAAGCGGATATACGGCTCGATCACGAATTTCGTGCCGAACGTCTTCAACCGCTCCGCCAGCGCTTCCCATTGATCCCACGCGAGCACGACGCCGAAGTGCGGCACGGGCACGTCGTGCCCGTCGACGGGATTGCTGTGCACGCTCTCTTGCGACGCCGTCTTCGGATGCTCGTGAATCACCAGTTGATGCCCGAAGAAATTGAAGTCGACCCATTGCGTGCTGGAGCGGCCTTCTTCGAGGCCGAAAACGCGGCCATAAAAGTCGCGCGCGGCGGGCAGATCATAGACGGGAATGGCCAGATGAAAAGGGGAAAGACTCACTGATGGTTCTCCATGTGTGGGGCGCTTGCAGGCTTTATCGCGTATCGTAAGCGGCGGAATTGAAAAATAAAATCAATATATAATTTCATCAAATACAAATGGAATTGATCAATGATCCGCGAGCTGAAAACGTTGATCGCCGTTGCGCAGGAAGGCACCTTCGCTGCTGCGGGTCATCGCATCGGTCTGACGCAGGCGGCCGTCAGCGCGCAGATGCAGCGGCTCGAAGCGGAAATGGGCTTTGCGCTATTCGACCGCGAAGGGCGCACCGCGCGCCTGAATGCGACAGGTCAGCAGATTCTCGTGCAGGCACAGGAAGTCGTCAGGCTTTACAACAATCTCAGTTCGACTGCAGCGGATACGACCTCGACCGTACGCGTGAATATCGGCGCGATTGCGTCGGTGCAGCGCTCGTTGCTGCCTGATGCGCTGGCGCGCTTTCATGTGGAATGTCCAGGCTGCAGGACACGCGTGATTCCCGGTCTTTCGATGGAACTCGTCAATCTGGTCGATGCTGGCGAGATCGATATTGCTGCCATCATCCGTCCGCCGTTTTCGTTTCAGAGCGATCTGCGGTGGACCACGCTCGCGCAGGAACCATTCAGGCTGATCGTGCCGCGCGGCGTGAAAGGCAAGGACTGGGCGGAACTGCTCGCGGAGCAGCCGTTTATCCGCTACGACCGTGCTTCGTTTGGTGGCCGGCAAGTGGACCGCTTTCTGCGCCGCATGCACTTCACGGTGCGCGAAGTGTGCGAGCTTGACGAACTCGAAGCGATCGTCAGGCTGGTGGAGAACGGTGTCGGCGTGGCAATCGTGCCTCAAACTGCGACGTATCGGCGTTGGCCCGCGAAAGTACGCGCTGTGGATCTCGGGCATCACACGTTTCATCGCGACATCGGCCTCGTGCATCGCGCGCCGCAACATCTGAGTGAACCCGTGAAGACCTTGCTGCAATTGATCGATGCGCAAGCGCGCAAAAAGCCCGCCTGATTCATGCAGCGGGCGGCAGATTCTCCTGCAGATAGATCGACATCGGTGTTTGCAGCGGCAGGCCTGACGGTGCGCCGCGATTGTAGTGGCCGAGTATCGCTTCGACGGCGCGCACTGCTTCGACGAATGGACTCTGGTCCAGCACGGCATCCATCACGCCTTCTATCAACAACGCTCTGCTGATGGGCGTGAGTTCGTGGCCGATGAGCACGGTCGAATGCTCGCGTTTCAACGCTTTCAACGCACGCGCAATGCCTTCATCGCCAACCGACAGGTTGTAGATGCCGCGCAAATCCGGGTACTTTTTGAACGCATCGCGCGTGAGACGCTCAGTGGATTTTTCGTCCTCGCGGCTCTCGACGGTCGCCACGACTTCGCACGCGGGAAACTTGCGGCGCATCACCGAACGGAACGCGGCTTCGCGTTCCTCGTGACCGAGATAGGTTCGCAAGCCTGCAATCACGATGACCTGCCCACCGTCGCGGCCAATGAAGCGGCCCATCAGTTCGCCTGCCGTTCGCCCCGCGCAGCGGTTGTCGATGCCGACATACGCAAGGCGTCCCGTATCGGGCAGATCGCTCGCCAGCGTGACGACAGGAATCTTGCGGGCGACACGCGAAATCGCTTCGACCACCACGCTATGTTCGTACGCGACGACGATCATCGCGTCGGCCTTCTGCGATGCGCGATTGATCACAGCCGCCAGCGATTGCGGTTCGAGATCGTCGAAGAAAGTCAGGTGACACACCACGCGATGAGTCTCGAACGACTTCTGCGCAAGCTCGAATCCTTGCTGGAGCGCAACGTAATACGGCGACGAAGGCTGCTGCGTGAGGATCGCGATACGCAGCCAGCGCACCGACACCTCATCGAGCGCGCGGTCCATTTTCAGCTTGCGCGCCCACTCGAGTACGCGCGATTCCTTCTCGCGCGCGACACCGCCACGCCCGTTCAGCACGCGTTCCACTGTCGAGTAACTGACACCCGATGCCTTCGCGACATCTTCCATGGTCGGCTTGCGTCGGACGTTCATACGGTTGCCTCCGTTTGAGGAAATATCCTCAATAAACCGTTTGAGAGCGGAGATTCGATCAACTAGATTTTAACCACGGAAAACGAACAGGCGTGATCGATAAAGACCTGGCGTTCCGATATTCCAATTCCCTGTCAGGAGACAACCGTCATGGACAAACCCACATTTCGCGCGGCGAAGCGCGCGGTCAGAGGAATCGCTGCCGCGCTCGCGGCGCTGACGCTCGTCAGCGGCATCGCGGCCAACAACGCCGCCGCCGATGAGCGCTTCGTGATGGTCAGTCACGGCTCGGATTCGAATGTCTGGTGGAACACCGTCAAGAACGGCATGCGCGATGCGAGCGAAGACTTCAACGTGCCTGTCGATTACCGCAATCCGCCGACGGGCGATACGGGCGACATGGTGCGCATTCTGGAGCAGGCGGCAGCGCGCAACTACTCGGGCGTGATCACGACGGTGCCGAACTTCGAGATGATCCAGAAGGGTTTGACGGGCGTGAAGGCCAAGCACATTCCGATCGTCACGATCAACGGCGGACCGGATGCGGGCATGAAGCTCGGTGCACTGATGCATATCGGTCAGCCCGAATACGAAGCGGGCAAGGCCGCAGGCGAGCGCGCGAAAGCTGCCGGCATTCACGATTTTCTGTGCGTGAATCACGGTGCGGATATTCAGGCGCTGTGGGATCGCTGCAAGGGTTTCGCCGATGCGCTCGGCGTCGATTACAAGAAATCGACGATGGATAGCGGCGAAGATCCGACGGTGATCGAAAGCAAAGTGGCCGCCTACTTGCGGTCACATCCCGGCACGCAGGCGATTCTCGCGCTCGGTCCCGATCAGGCGACAGGCGTGTTGCGCGGCGTGAAAGACGCGGGCCTGAGCGGCAAGATCTACGTCGCAACCTTCGATCTGTCGCCTGACATTCTCAAGTCGATCCAGGCAGGGCAGATTGCATTCGCGATCGATCAGCAGCCTTATTTGCAGGGTTATCTGTCCGTAGCGGCCATGGCGATTGCGATTCGCGACAAGACCAATGATCCCTCGCGCATCGTCGCGGCCTTGAAAAGCGATACGAAGGTCGCCGCCCGTCTCGCCAAATACGATCTGAAGCCGGTTTATACGGGATCGACGGTGAGTTCCGGGCCGAGCTTCGTCACGAAGGACAACATCGCGCCGGTGCAGAAGTACGCAGGCTCGTATCGCTAACCGTTCGAGGACAACGCAATGAACATCGACATGAACGCATGGCACCGCGTCGAGATCGACCGCAAGGCGCTGAAGGATTTTTCGACGCGCTCCGACGCGCGCGGTCTCGTGCAGGCGGGCGGCTTCTTCGCACTCGTTGTCGCGACGGGCGCGCTTGCATGGTTGTCGCTCGGCACAGTATGGGTGATTCCCGCGTTCCTGCTGTATGGCACCGCGTTCGCGTTCAGCGAGGCCGCCGCGCATGAACTGGGACATGGCACCGTGTTCAAGACGCGTTGGCTCAACGAAGCCGTCTACTGGGTGATCTGCTTCATGTCATGGCGCGAGCAGGTGTATAGCCGCTGGCTGCATGCGAAGCATCACACGTACACTCATTTGACGGCGGCGCCGTATAAAGATCCGGAACTGGCGTTTAAGAGCAGGCCACATAGCTACATCAAGCTGGTGACGGATTTCGTGCGTGTATCGCATGGCATGCAGTTTCTCAAGGCGATCTTTCTGCATAGCTTCGGCATCGTCACGCAGGGCGCGAAGGAAGTCGTGCCTGAAGCGGAGTACAAGAAGATGTGCGATAACTCGCGCGTGCTGCTGGCGTGTTATGTCGCGGTGTTCGTGTGGGCGGTGCTGGCGCATAGCTGGCTGCCCGTCGTGTTTCTCTTCGTGGCGCGCGCTTACGGCACCTGGCTGCATGAGCTTTGCGCGTTGACCCAGCATACGGGCTTGAAGGAGAACGTGCTCGATCATCGCGTGTCGAGCCGTACCGTGAAACTGAACCCGGTGGTGCGCTTTCTCTACTGGAACATGAATTACCACATCGAGCATCACATGTTTCCGAGCGTGCCGTTCCATGCGCTGCCTGCTTTTCATGAGGCGCTCGCTTCGCAGATGCCGAAGCCCTATCCGGGCTTATGGTCGGCGTGGCGCGAAATCTTGACGATCTTCGCGAAGCAGCGGCGCGATCCGGAGTATGTCGTTGTGCGCGAGTTGCCGGTTGGGAAGCGGGGTGGTGCTGTTGCGTGAGAGCGCTCTGTTTGAAGGACATCGCGCCGCATGAGTAAAGCGGCGCGATGTCTGTTGCTGCACGCTGCAGGATCAGGTCGACAGAATAGTCACCAACGCCACCGCCGAATCCCCCGCCAGCTGGCCGCCATTGTTTTCCGCCAGCGCCACCTTCGCACCCGGCCTTTGCCGTGCGCCTGCCTTACCGCGCAATTGCTGCGTGAGTTCGACGATCTGCGCTACACCCGTCGCACCGACAGGATGACCGCGCGATAGCAAGCCGCCACTCGGATTCACGGAAATCCTTCCACCGATATCCGTATCGCCGGAACGGATCAGCTTCGGTGCATCGCCGGGCGCGCACAGGCCGAGGTTCTCGTAGTGGATCAGTTCGGCGGGCGCCGATGCGTCGTGCAGTTCGACCACGTGCACATCCGAAGGCCCGATGCCTGCTTCTTCATACGCAGCGTTCGCCGCACGCACGGCGACCAGCTCACCCGATCCATCTGCTTTCGCCGACACAATCGAACTCGCCCGAATGAACACGGGGCGCACGTCGCGCTTCGCCGCAAACTCCTCCGAGCAGATGAACACAGCCGCGCCGCCGTCACCGATCGATGAGCACATGAAGAGTGTCAAAGGGTCGCTGACCATGCGGCTCGCGAGCACTTCTTCCACACTCGTTTCATTGCGAAACTGCGCGTGCGGATTGAGCGATCCCGCGCGGCGGCTCTTCACGACGACGCGCGCAAAGTCGCTCGCGTCCGCGCCCGATTTCTCCATCCACTTACGCGCCTTGGCGGCGTAAAGGTCCATGAAAAGCGAGCCTGTGCCCGTCGTGACGCCTTCGGGCAGCGGTTCTTCGAGATCGACGGCTTTCGCGAACGCGCCGAACGAAACGGCTTTGTCTTCATGCGTGAGCTTCTCGACGCCGACCACGAGTGCAGTTTCCGCCTGTCCCGAAGCCACGGAAAGCCACGCGAGATTCAGCGCCGAACTGCCAGACGCGCAAGCGTTCTCGACGTTGAACATCGGCTTGCCGTCGAGTCCCGTATTGCGCAGCGACGATTGCGCGCGAATCATTTCCTGTCCGGTGACGACGCCGGCTGCCGCGTTGCCGAAGAACACGCGATCGACATCGTTCACCGTGACACGCGCATCCTTCAACGCGAGTGAGACCGCTTCTTCCGCAAGCGACTTCAGATTGCGGTCCAGAAACTTGCCAAAGGACGTCATGCCGACGCCGCCAATTACCACTTTGCGCATTGCTGCCTCCAATGATTGAACTGCAAATTCCGTGACGATCGTGATCAGTCGAGCACCTTGCCGCGCGTCTCCGGCATCCGCGCATAAACCACGAAGCCCACCGCGCACACAGCGGCGACGTAGACCCACAGATAAGGCGCGAGACCCGAACTCGACATGGCCGTGACGATGTACGGCAAGGTGCCGCCGAACAGCGCCGCCGACACCGCATAAGGCAGCGCCACGCCGGTTGCGCGCACTCGCGCCGGAAACTGTTCGGCCATCACGGTTGCGCAGGTCGCGGCGAAACCCGACGAAAGCAGCATGCCGATCGTGACGATGGCGGTGGCGCTCCAGAAGTCGTTGCTGAGAAAGTGCAACGCGGGCCACGCGAACAGCGCCGAACCGCCCGCGAAGACAAGCAGCACGGGCTTGCGGCCAATGCGGTCCGACAGCTTGCCGATGAACGGAATCGCAATCAGCGAAACCACAATCGACATCACGCTGGCGTTGAACGCGTCGTGCAGCGGCAAGCCGGTGCGCAGATGCGCGAGCGTCGGAAACAGCACGAGCCACAGATACACGCAAAGATTGCCCGCCATCGCGATGCCGACCACGCGCAGCGCCTCGCGCCGGTGTTCGCGCACGATCACGAGAAACGGATGGCGCGTGTGCTGATGCGTCGCTGCGCTCTTTCTGAAGGCATCGGTTTCGGCCACGGCCAGGCGCACCCACAGCGCGACGAAACCGAGCAGGCCGGCAATTCCGAAGGCCACGCGCCAGCCCCATGCGGCCATGCCCGCGCGGTCGATCATCGACGTGAGCACCGCGCCGATCAACGCAGCCACCAGCACGCCCGCGTTGACGGCGAAGTGTTGCCACGAGCCGGCGAAGCCGCGCCGTGACGGTGCCGATGATTCGATCAGAAAGGTCGACGCCGAGCCGAACTCGCCGCCTGCCGCGAAGCCCTGGATAAGCCGCGCCAGCACGAGAATCAGCGGCGCCGCGATGCCGATCGATTCATAGCCGGGGCACACGGCGATCACGAGCGAACTGCCCGCCATCAAGGCCACCGATAACGCGAGGCCGTTCTTGCGGCCGTGCCGGTCGGCATATGCGCCGAGCAGCGCGCCGCCGATCGGCCGCATCACGAAGCCGACGGCGAACACCGCGAAGGCAGACAGCAGCGACACGCGATCGTTGTTGGCGGGAAAGAAGTGCCGCGAGAACAGCGCGGCGAACGTTGCGTAGATGATCCAGTCCGTGAACTCGACGATCGTGCCAAGCGTGGCCGCGACGATGGCTCTCTTCTGCGCTCGCGTGAGCGGCGCGGCGGCGGATTCGTGGGCAACGCCCGGAAGGATGGTGTCCATGCTGTCTCCGTGTCTCTTGTGGTGAGCGAGCGCTTCGCTTGACGCGCAGCGCTCGCAGGTCGTACCGGACGGGTCGGCTGAAACGCCTGTTTCGGCAGTCGGCCCGGCACATGGACGCATCGTAGGTTTCGCCGGACACGCTACGCAAACGACTTTTTTTGCGCTCTCGATTGATATTTTTTGCAGTCAGGGCGCGAGCCGCATGGCGACGGCGTGAGCGGTTTCGATTGAGCACAAGTCAATCGAAGCCGCGAAAAAAGTCGTTTGAGTGCGAGGCATCGCGCGCCCTAGCATGGGATGCACAGGCTTTTCATTCCATGGAGACACGTCATGAATACATCCACCCATAACCCTTCCGCCGAGGTCGCCATCGTGACGGGCGGCGCGAAGGGGATCGGCTTTGGCATCGCATCGGCGCTGGCGCGCAAGGGGCGACGTATCGCGCTATTCGATCTCGACCGTACAGCCCTCGATCACGCTGCGAGCGCACTCGCCGCCGAAGGCGCGGACGCGATGGCGCTGCCCGTCGATGTGACGAATAGCACGTCCGTCAACGATGCCGTCGATGCAGTTATCGAGCGCTTTGGACGTATCGACGTGCTGGTGAACAACGCGGGCATCGTGCGTGACAAGCGCATCACGAAGATGAGCGATGACGACTGGGATGCCGTGATCGATGTGAACCTGAAGTCGCAGTTTCTGTGCTGTCGTGCCGTGCTCGCGCATATGAGCGCGGCACGCTACGGGCGCATCGTGAACATCTCGTCGCGTGCGTGGTTGGGCGGGGCGGGGCAGAGCAACTACTCGGCGGCGAAGGGCGGCGTGGTGAGCCTCACGCGCAGTCTCGCGCTGGAATGGGCGAATGCGGACATCACGGTCAATGCAGTTGCGCCCGGCATCGTCGATACGCCGCTGTTTCAGGCCTTCGATGCGGATTTGCAGGCGCGTCTGAAGAAGTCGGTGCCGGTGCAGCGCATCGGCACGCCCGACGATATCGCGCAGGCCGTGCTGTTCTTTGCGCAGCGTGAAGCGTCGTACATCACGGGGCAGACGCTGTACGTATGCGGCGGCCGTTCGCTGTCGTCGCCGAGCGTGTGAGGAACCCATCATGACGATTCACTACAGCGTGTCGGAGCATGTGGCGACAGTGAGCCTGGACCGTCCCGAAGCGCTCAATGCACTCGATCTCGACAGCCTCCAGACCTTGCGCGCGACCCTCGAAGCCGCGCGCGACGATGACGACGTACGCGTGATCATCCTCACCGGCACGGGGCGCAAATCGTTCTGCGTCGGCGCGGACCTGAAGAACACGCTGCCGCCTTCGAACAGTTTCAGTTCGTCGTTCGTGCGGCCGATCGATCGTGCCGCCGCCGAAGGCATCTATGTGCGTCTGATGGATCTGGGTTCGCTGCGCATCTTCAAGCCGGTCATTGCTGCCATCAACGGCTATTGTCTGGGCGGCGGGCTGGAAATCGCGCTGCAATGCGATTTGCGCATCGCGTCGCGCACGGCGATGTTCGGCTTGCCGGAAGCCGTCGTGGCGAGCATTCCCGGCGTGTGCGGCATTCAGCTGCTGCAAAAAGCCGTGCCGTCTGCCATCGCGATGAAGATGCTGCTGACGGGCAGCAAGATCGACGCGCCATATGCGGAGCGCGTCGGCCTCGTCTCCGATGTGGTCGAGCCGGAAGCGCTGATGGACAAGGCGCTCGAACTCGCGCGCACGATTGCCGCGAACGGTCCGCTCGCCGTGCAGATGATCAAGAAGATCGCCGAGACCAGCAGCAACGTGCCGCTCGCGCAGGCGCTCGAATTCACGGAACTGGCGTGGGGCGCGATGCGCGATTCGGAAGATCGCGTGGAAGGGCGCAAGGCGTTTGCAGAGAAACGCAAGCCGCAATTCAAGGGACGTTAGGCGCTTCGCCTGCCGACAACAGCCACGTGCGAAATGCGGCGAACTCGGGGTTCGACAGATGCTCGCGCGGATAGATCAGGTAGTACGTGTACGCGCCCAGATCGAGCACGAACGACAGCGGCGTGACGAGCGTTCCGTCGCGCAGCTGATCGGCGACCAGCACGCGCTGCGCCATCGCGACACCTACGCCTTGCGTCGCCGCGAAGTAAGCGAGGATCGAGCTTTCGTAGCTCAGGCCGCTCAACGGATTGACGCCCCGCACGCCTGCTGCGTCGAGCCACCTGGCCCAGTCTTCGCGGCGCGCGAGCGAATGCAGCAGCGGCACGTTGCGCAGCGCTTCGGGTGTTGCGTCGGTGAGTTCGGGATGCGTGCGCAGAAACTCGGGACTGCACACGGGCACGAGTTCGTTCGGCACGAGCCGGTCAAAGCCCACGTCCGAAGACGGTGCGTGCGAGAGGCGGATCGCTGCGTCTACGTCTTCCGTGTTGAAGTCGACGGGTTGCAGCGAGGTCGTGAGGCTGACTTCGATATCCGGATGCTCGCGATGAAACGTCGACAGGCGCGGCAGCAGCCAGTTCATCGAAAAGGTCGTGTAGCCGCGAATCTTCAGCGTGCGCCGACGGCGTGCTTCCGTGAGATTGACGGTCGCGGTGCGCATGGTTTCGAAGCCGCGCACGATGTCGGCGAGATAGCGCTCGCCCATCGGCGTCAATGCAATCGCGCGATGGCCGCGCTCGAACAGCAGCACGCCGAGCTGGTCTTCGAGCAGCTTGATCTGCCGGCTGACGGCAGCGGGCGTGACGTTCAGTTCGGTGGCGGCGAGCTGCACGCTGAGCAGACGGCCGCAGACTTCGAAGGCGCGCAACGCGTTGAGTGACGGAAGGGTTCGCATCGAAAAATGGTAGCACGCGCTTCGCGCCGCGCATGCCCGGAATGCTACGTAGAAGGGCGCTGACGGATGCCTCAGCAAAACTCAATCGAGCGCGCAGCAAATGTCGTTTGAGCGTGGCGGTTGCGCGCCGTATTGTTGAATCAAAGGCAATCTGTGAGACTCAAGGAGACAACCATGCTGGACGGTGTGCAAATTCTGGCCTGGGGCAAACGCCGCGCGGTTGGACTGACTGCGACGCTGCTCGAACGTGCCGGCGCGCAGGTGACAGTAACGAATGCGCAGCCTTCTGCCGATGCATTGCATGATGTGATCGTCGTTTCATCCGACATGTGCGCGGCAAGCGAAGGAAGCGCAATCGCGGCGTGGAAGGCGGCCGGCACGCATATCGTCTGCGACATCACCGCGACGGGGCCTCAAGGCGCGCGCGCGGACATGCACGGCTCCGATGCGCAGATCCAGGCGATTAGCGGCTTGATGGACACAACCGGCTTCGCAGAGGGCGAACCGGTGCGGATCGGCGTGCCGTTCACGGAGCTCTCTGCGGCGCTGTACGCGAGTGCGGCCATCGCCGCGGCGGTGCGCGTGAAGCATTTGCGCGGCATCGTGCAGAACATCGACGTGACGCTGTTCGGCTGCGCAGCCAGCGCACTGACGACGTTCCTGCCTGCAGCGTTTGCGCAAGGCACGGTTGGCCGCGTCGGCAATCGTCATCCTGCCTGCGCGCCGTGGAATGCATATCGCACGCGCGATGGCTGGATTCTCATCTGCACCAGCACCGAAGAGCAGTGGCGCAAGCTGAGGCAAGCGGCCCGCGTGCCGCAACTCGACGATGCCCGCTTCGCGACCTTGCGTTCGCGCGTGTCGAATGTGGATGCGCTCGATGCGTTGCTCGAAACGTGGACCGCTACGCTGACGACGGACGAATGTTCGCGCGTGTGTGAGCAGATTGGCGTGGCGGCGGGGCCGATCGTCGCCGTGGCGGGGCTGTCCCGCGAGCCGAACTTCCGCATGCGGCACGCGGATACCGCGGCGCGGATCGACGCGCATGGCATCGACGGCGATACGTATCGGCGGGTGCCGATCTTTGGCATGTCGCGGCTGGCGGACGTCGAGAGCGTTGCGGAAGATGCAGAAGATACGCGTCAGGCGGGTGCCGGGCTTTCTGGATACGCGCAAGGCGCCGGCCCGCTCGCAGGCATCAAGGTGGTCGAGATCGGTCAGTACACCACCGCGCCGCTGGTCGGCAAGCATCTGGCGGCGCTCGGCGCGGAAGTCGTGAAGGTCGAGCCGCCGGACGGCGAGGTTGCGCGTTCATGGTCGCCCGGTCAGGCGGGCACGAGTTACTTCTTTGCTCTGAACAACACCGACAAGCAGGCTATTTCGCTCGATCTGAAGCACCCGGATGATCGCGCCCGTCTGCGCACCTTGGTTGCCGATGCCGATGTGCTGGTCGAGAATCTGCGGCCCGGTGCGCTGGCGAAACTCGGCTTTGGGCGCGAAGCGCTCGGCAGGATCAATCCACGTCTGATCTATTGCTCGATCTCGGGCTTCGGCATGGCGTCCGCTTATCCAGGGCGGCCTGCGTTCGATACCGTCATCCAGGCGATGGGCGGTCTCATGGATCTGACGCGCAGCAACGGCGAGCCGGTGAAGCTCGGCGCGTCGGGTGCGGACATTCTCGGCGGGCAGGCGGCGTTGATGGCGATCGTCGCGCGACTCGCCGATACCGCGCGTCACGATGGGACGTTCATCGAAATATCGATGCAGGATGTGGCCGCTTGGTGTGCGCTCTTTGCAGCGGGCAATCGGGAGCCGCAGGGCGTCGCCGTGGCCTGCATCGACGGTCATGTGTGGCTCGACAGCGATGAGCGTTTCGATGCCGCTGCGCTGGCGGCATGCGCGCGGCAGATGCGCTGCGGTTCGCTGACGCGCGCGTCGGCCGTTGCTGCGCTGACGAACGCGGCTATCAGCGCGGTGCCTGTGGCGCGCGTGCATGAGCTGATCGAAGACGGCGATTTTCTCGCCGATGTGCTGAGCGTCGCGCGTGATGCGGGCGGTGGATTCTGGCCCGTTCTCAAGGTGCCGTACCGCCTGTCGCGTACGCCGGCTCGCGTGCGCGCGGTGCCGGGCGCGCCGTTGCGCGCGTCGGACGGCGCTGTTCCGCGCACGCCAGTCAGCGTGAGCGAGAACTGATCGGATGGTGTGATCTAAGCTATGGGCATGACGCCGCGGCTTTCGCGACACACGGAGGCGGTCGATGAGCCCATCCAGCGACACAGGTTTCACCGGTTCGATTCCCGACATCTACGAGCACTTCCTCGTGCCGATGCTCTTCGAGCCTTATGCGCAGGATCTTGCCATGCGTGCGGCATCATTCCACCCGTCGCGCGTGCTCGAACTCGCAGCGGGCACGGGCGCCGTGACGCGGGCGATGCTGGCGTCGCTGCCCGAATCGACGGAAATCGTCGCGACCGATCTCAATCAGGCGATGCTCGACTGCGCGGCGAAACCCGGCACGCGCCGCCCCGTCATCTGGCAGCAGGCCGATGCCATGCAACTGCCTTTCGACGACGCGAGCTTTGACCTCGTCGTCTGCCAGTTCGGCGTGATGTTCTTTCCCGACAAGGCACGCGCATTCGCCGAGGCGCGGCGCGTGTTGCGGAGCGGCGGCGTCTTGCTGTTCAACGTGTGGGACGACATCGGGAGCAATCCGCTGGCCGACACTGTAGCGGTCGCGCTCGGCAAGCTGTACGCGCCCGATCCGCCCCGCTTCCTGCAGCGCACGCCGCACGGCTACCACGATACGAATACGATCGCGCGCGACCTCGCTGAGGGAGGCTTCGTCGCGCCGCCGCCGCGCATCGAAACTGTCGCCCGACGTGGCCACGCGCCGTCCGCCGACATCGCCGCGACCGCGTTCTGTCACGGCACGCCCTTGCGCGGAGAAATCGAGGCGCGCACGGGCGCAAGCCTCGATGCGGCGACATCGGCCTGTGCAGCCGCGTTCCGCGAGCGGTTCGGCGATAGCGAAATCGAAGGGAAACTGCAAGCGCACGTCGTCACTGCACAACGTTAAACAGGTGAAATAGTGTGTGCCGCCAGGGGCAACGATCTGCCCGGGCGCCGCTGCGCCTTATCTGGCGGGCCACACGCCGGATCGAAGGCGGAAATTGTTACACCTCTTACTGGAAGGAATGACCGGTGTTACGAAAGCCTTTCAGATGGACGGTTATACTCGGCGCCGTCTCAAAAACTATTCACTGATCTATGTCAAAGCGAATCATTCAGATGGTGGCCATTGCAGCGCTGACGGCTGCGGCATCGTTGCCGGCAATGGCCGGCGATATGAACAATGCGCTTGGCGGCGCACTCGGCGGCGTGGCAGGTGCGGCGCTGGGCGGCGCGGTGGGCGGCAGCACGGGCGCTGTGATCGGCGGCGCGGTGGGTGGCGGCGCAGGTGGCGCGGTGACGTCGAACCGTCGTGAGCGCACGGGCGCGATCATCGGCGGCGCGCTGGGCGGCGGTGCCGGCACGGCAGCAGGCAACGCGATGGGCGGCCGCAGTGGCGGCCTGGTCGGCGCGGCGCTGGGCGGCGGCGCCGGCTCGGCGCTCGGCGGCAATATCTCGCGCTCGAACTCGTACGCCGACGACTACTCGCGCGGCTACAGCAAGCGCAAACATAAGCGTCACTATCACGACTGATGAGTCGACGGCTCGCGGGTTCGCCCAGGTAGGGTGAATCTGCGGGCTGGACGTAACGTCTCAAAGCTCGAACGGGCGCGCCAGCAAACGGCACACGCCTCTGCGACAAATCAACGCACGACATTGCCGCACATCAAAAACGAGATAAGCGCAATTTGAAGGTAGGATTGACTGAATTCCCTTCTTTTGCAGGCGTCATCGTGCCCGTTGACTATCTTCGCGGCTTTACCTCGGCCGCTCGCACCGACGCTGCCAACCGGCGGCTCGGCATCGCGCTTGCCGGGATAGCGGGCGCCGCGAACGCGGGCGGCTTTCTGGCAATCGGCCAATACACGTCGCACATGTCCGGCATGGTGTCGACGCTGGCGGACAGCCTCGCACTCGGCAATATCACCTTCGTCCTGTCCGCGGCGAGTTCGATCTTTGCATTTCTCGCGGGCGCGGCGAGTTCGGCCATTCTCATCAACTGGGGCAGGCGAAAGGGCACGCAGAGCGTGTACGCGATGCCGCTCGTGCTCGAAGGCCTGCTGTTGCTGTGCTTCGGCATGCTGGGCGCGAATCTGGAACACCACCGCGTGCTGTTCGTGCCGGCGACCGTCACGCTGCTTTGCTACGTGATGGGCTTGCAGAACGCGATGATCACCAAGATCTCGAAAGCGGAAATCCGCACGACGCACGTCACGGGACTCGTGACGGATCTCGGCATTGAAATCGGCAAAGGCCTGTACTGGAATCGCGGCATGGCATCGACGGAAGCGGGTTACGTCGGCGCCGATCTGCGGCGGCTGGGTCTGCTGGCTTCGCTGCTCGGCATGTTCCTCGTGGGCGGGCTGGCCGGTGCGATTGCGTTCAAGCAGGTCGGATTCATCGCGACGCTGCCGCTCGCGGCGTTGTTGCTCGTGCTCGCGGCAGTGCCCGTTGCAGATGATCTGCTGAGGTATCCGCGTCGCGTTCGATAAGGCTCCATCAGCCGCGCTCATCGAACGGACACGTTGTTGTCACATGGTGCTGCGGCTTACTTGTCCCACAGCTTCCTTCCGAAGAACGTCAGCGTCCGGTCCCATGCCATTTGCGACCAGGTCGGATCGTATTGCGTGCCGGCGATGCGGCTGAAGCCAACTGCCGTTTCGTTGGCGAAACCGTGATGCGCGAGATAACGATGAAACTCGACATCGACGCCCGCGTCGCCCAGTTTCGTTTCGAGCGTCTCGACGGTATCGATGGGGAAGAACACATCCTGCTTTGCGTAGTGTCCGAGCACGGGCGCCTTGATCTTCGACGCGTCGATGTAGTCGAGGGGAGGGAAGCCATAGAACACGACGCCCGCTGCGACGTCCTGGCTTTGGCACAGCGTGAGCAGCGTCAGCGCGCCACCCATGCAATAACCCATCACCGCGACACGGCCTGACTGCTGCTTGAGATGCTGCACGGCGCCGACGATATCCTGCGATGCGGCATCGCCGAAATCGAGGCCATCCATCAGGTGATGGGCTTCTTCCTCTTCGACAGTGGATTTGCCGCGGTACAGATCGGGTACGAGCGCGAAGTAACCCGCCGCTGCCAGGCGATCTGCAACGCCGCGAATCTGGTCGTTCAAGCCCCACCATTCCTGAATGACGACCACGGCGGGCGCGCCTGCGGTCTTTTCCGGGGAGGCCAGATAGCCTTGCAGTTCTTTACCGTCCGGGCGCTTGAAACTGATCATGGAGCCTGTGGGTTTCATGGGTGTCTTCCTCGATTTGGACGCAATAGCATAGCGCCAATGCGGGGCAAATGCAGGTCGACGGCTCCATCAGAAACCCATATACCCCGCAAGCGAAGCTGCTTGCAGGGCGCGGTGCTTTACTTACCCGTTCGAACGTCTTTAATCCCCTGGCAGCCAGTAGCAATCGCCGGGATTCCAGCTTGGGTCGCAGATCCAGTAACCAAATGCGAGCTTCTGGTCACCGATCGACGCCGTTTTCGGACCGTCCGATTTCATGGCGAACGCTTGTCCTTCCAGCGCGCCCGGCGCCGCCGATGCAGTCTGTGCAAGACACGACAACACGGCTGAAGCGAACAACGCGCAGATCGCAGATTTCACTTTCATGTCAAATGCTCCATTGTTGTTGGAATATCACGGTGCACCGATCTTCCAAGTGACACCGTACGGAGACTTTATTGACAGTAGCGAGCTTCGTTAATCAGATTGCCTGCCAATGCACGTAAGGATTTTCCGAGTTATCGATCTGATTGATGGAAGTCAATCTTGAGTCATATCGAAAGAGAAAAGGGCTTGCCCGCTTTCCTTCTTGCAGCGCCAAGCCCTTGCTCGCCACCTTACGCCGGCATCTTGCGGAACGAAATCGCGAAGCGGTTCCACGCGTTGATGGCCGAGATCAGCAGCGTCAGATCGACCAGTTCGGCTTCGCTGAAATGCGGCTTCACGGCTTCCCACACGGCGTCGGGCACGTGGTTTTCGGAGACCAGCGTGACGGCTTCTGTCCATTCCAGCGCTGCGCGTTCGCGTGCCGTGAAGAACGGCGTTTCGCGCCACACGACGACGGTTGCCAGCCGGCGATCCGTTTCGCCGCCTTTGCGCGCATCGGTGGTGTGCATGTCGACGCAGAACGCGCAGCCGTTGATCTGCGACGCGCGCAGGCGCACCAGTTCCGTCAGCGACTTTTCGAGGTCGCTCTTGCCGATACGTTCTTCGAGCGCGAGCATCGCCTTGATTGCATGCGGGTTGGCTTTGTAGAAGTCGAGACGTTGTTCCATGATGGTTTCCTCAGTGAGAGAGCGCTTCAACTGCGCGACACATGAAGATTAGGCGCAAAACTGGCCGCATGAAATGGCCAATTTTGAGCAAATTGAGGTAACCACTTTGGGTCGTGTGACGACGTACCCGGAAGGCTGCCGGCAAAAGAAAAAGGCCGCCTTTCTGAAGCGGCCCTTATCGACGGAGACAGGAAGGCGACGTTACTTGACCGCGCCGAGCGCAAGTCCTTTCACGAGATAGCGCTGCAGCCACGCGAACACGATCGAAACCGGCAAGGTCGCGCACAGCGTCGCGGCCATCACCAGATGCCATTCGACGACGTACTTGCCCGCCACCATATCCGTGACCTGCACGGTAAGCGTCTTGTTCTCGGGCGAGCGGATCAGCGTATAGACAACGGCGAACTCGTTCCACGCATTGATGAACGTGAAAATCGCCGTCACGACGATGGCAGGCACGGCGAGCGGCAGAAACACCTTGAATACGGCATGCGTGCGGCTGCATCCTTCGAGCCACGCCGATTCTTCGAGATCGCGCGGCACAGTCGCAAAGTACGACGACAGCATCCACACAGCAAACGCAATATTGAACGCCGCATACGACACGATCACGCCGATCTTCGAATCGACGAGATTGCCGTCGCCGTACGGAATCATCGCAGCGAGCCGGAACAGGCCGACCACCAGCAGAATCGGCGAGAGCATCTGCGTAACCAGCAGGAACTGTCGATACAAGCCGCGTCCGCGAAACGGAAAGCGCGCGAGCGCATAGGCGGCGGGCAAGCTGACGGCGAGCGCGAGCGCCGTCGACAGCAGACTGATCACGGTGCTGTTGCGCAACGCGACGCCGAAGTTCGCCGCCGTCCACATGTCGGCGAAGTTCTGCCATTGCCAGTGCATCGGCAGCCAGCGCGCCGGATAGACGAACACTTCGTTCGCGGGCTTGAGCGCCGTGAAGAACATCACGGCAAACGGAAACAGCACGACCACGATCAGCGGCGACAGCGCGAGCCAGCACCACACGGTGCGTTTCATCTTCGCGTTCATGCGGGCTCTCCTTCCTTCGACGGCTGAATGCGCAGATACAGCACCGAGAACACGAACAACATGATCAGCATGACGAGCGACACGGCAGCGGCCTGGCCAGGACGCCCAAGCCTGAAGCCAAGTTCGTACAGATACGTGACGAGAATATGCGTGCCGTTGTCGGGGCCGCCTTGCGTCATCACCCAGATGATCGGGAACGAGTTGAACACGTAGATCACGTTCAGCAGGATCGCCATGTTCACGAACGGGCGCAGCAAAGGCAGCGTCAATTGACGGAACTGTTGCCACGCGCTCGCACCGTCGATGCGCGCCGCTTCGTAAATATCGCCCGGCACCGACGACAACCCGCCGAGCAGAATCGTTACCGTGAACGGAATCGACACCAGAATGCCGACCGCGATTTCGACGGGAAACGCGAGTTCAGGCGTTGCCAGCCAGTGAATCGGCCCGCCGATCAAACCCAGCCGCTGCAAGGTCACGTTGACCATGCCGTAGTCGTCGTTGAAGGCCCAGCGCCAGACGACAGCTGTCATCGTCAGCGACACGGACCACGGCAGCATGATGATCGTGCGCGCGATGCCGCGGCCATGGAAATCCTGATTCAGCACCAGTGCAACGGGTACTGAAAAGATGATCGTGCCGCCCACGACGCATGCCGTCCAGACGACGGTCCGGCGCAATGCATCGAGAAACACGGGGTCGGCGAATACGGTGTAGAAGTTCTTCAGGCCAGTGAAATCGCGGATCGCACCGAAGCGCGACACGTCATGCACCGACTGATAGACGATGTTGAAAATCGGATAGCTGATGATGAACAGCGCGAGAATCAGACTCGGCGCGATCAGCCACCAGGGTGCGGCGGCGCGTGGTGCGATGGAACGGCTCATGCGTGCTCGATCGACGGATGCTTGGGCGTTGGAACTCATGAAGCCCTCGGGACGGAATGGGCCGGTGGCGCTGTGCTGAAAGCATGGCGCTTATTTCGAATGCGAAGCCGCATCGGCTCGAAACCGATGCGGCTTCCTTTACATCATCAACAGATCATCGAAGCGCGCGTTACTGACCGAGCGCCTGGTTCGCCTGCGTGGCGGCCTGCTTCAGCGCATCGTCAGGCTTGGCCTTGCCGAGATACACGGCCTGCATCGCGTTCGTCACGGCCTTCGCGGTGTCTTCCCAGCCCGTTACCGTCGGCGCGAAACGTGCCTGCGGCAGCAGCGCGATGAACGCCTTCGTGTCGGCATCGTTGAACGCCGGGTCGGCGGCTTCAGCCTTGGTGGTCGGCAGGAAGCCTTCCGTGCTCGTGAACTCGACGCGCGGTTCCTTCGTGAACAGATAGTCGAGGAACTTCCACGCGTCCTTCTTCACCTTCGAGTTCTTGAACATCACGATCGAATCGGTAACGGCATACGTTGCGCCGTTCGTGCCGACGGGCAGCGGATCGATACCGTATTTCAGGTTCGGCGCTTCCTTCTTGATCTGCTTCGAGAGGAACGGCGCGGAAATCACCATCGCGACGCGGCCTTGCTTGAACAGGTTCTGCACGTCTTCACGGCTGTAACCAGTGACGCCTTGCTGCGTCAGACCCTGATCGATCATGGTCTTGTACAGCGTCGCAGCCTTGATGCCAGCGGGCGAATCGAAACCGGCCTTGCCCTGTTTGTTCAGCACGTCGCCGCCGTTGGTCCACAGCGCGTAGTAGTAGTACACGTCGGTTTCGATTTCCTTGCCTTGCAGGCCGAAACCGGCAACGCCCTTCGCCTTCAGCTTCTTCGACGCGTCGATCACGTCATTCCACGTCTTCGGGCCGTTCGGATAACCGACGCTCGCCAGCAGATCCTTGTTGTAGTACAGCGCGCGTGCCGAAGCGGCGATCGGCAGACCATACGTCTTGCCGTTGATCTGGCCAGGCGCGAGGAACGGGCCGATGAAGCGGTTCTTGAAGTTCGCGTCCATGTACGGATCGAGCGGCTCGGCCACGTCGTCCTTCACGAAATCGAGCAGCCAGCGCGTGCCGACGATAGCGAGGTCGGCGTTGGCGTTACCCGAAATATCCGTTTGCAGCTTTTGTTGCAGCGTGTCCCAGTTCACGTCTTCGATCTTGATCGTGGTGCCGGGATTGGCCTTTTCGAACTGGCGGGCCATTTTTTCGAAGTACGGCGCCGTCGCGTCGCTGTAGTGCGCGACCGTCACACGCACCGTATCGGCGTGTGCCGATAGGGCCAGACCTGCAAATGCGAGCGCTGCGGCGACTTTGCCGAGCGTAAGGGAAGCACGTGCATGCAACGACATTTCGTCTCTCCTGGGGTGGTCCGCCGCCGTAGCCGGCAACTTGGGTTGAATTGTTTGAAAAAATCCTACACACGAAAAAAAATGTTGTCACGTAGGGCTGACCATATTTTTTACTCGTGAGTTTTTTGCATAACATGCTGTAAATGATGGGCTATTTGTGCGGTGCAGGGTATCGGGTGTCTGTGGCGGTTGCGTGGCGGGCGAAGTCTGTAAATGTGCAATATGTAGGAAATTTACACAGCAGAGAGGACAGGACATGAAGCGTGTCGTGCTGGTGACGGGAGCGTGCGGCGGGATCGGCAGCGTGTTGTGCCGGCGTTTCGTGCAGGACGGCGCGACCGTGCTTGCGCTCGATGTCGATGCCGCCGCGCTGGATCAACTCACGGCCGAACTCGGCGCCGACCACGTCACGCCCATCGCCGTCGATCTGTGCGACGCCGACGCCGTACGTGAAAGCGTCGCGAAAGCTGTCGCGGTGCGCGGTCCAGTGGATGTACTCGTCGCCAACGCGGGCGCGGCGCAAGGGCTGACGCTCGCGAAGACGGACGCCGCAAGCTGGGCGCGCGACGTCGAACTGAACCTGAACGGCACGTATCACACGGTCGAAGCGGTGCGCGCATCGATGATCGAGCGGCAGCGCGGGTCGATCGTACTGATCGGCTCGGTGAACGGCATCACGGCGCTCGGTCATCCGGCGTACAGCGCGGCGAAGGCGGGGCTGATCAGCTATACGAAGGCGCTCGCTATCGAGCTTGGGCGCTACGGTATCCGCGCGAACATCGTGTGTCCGGGCACGGTGAAGACGAAGGCGTGGCAGGCGCGCGTCGACAAGAATCCGCAGGTTTTCGAGGATCTGAAGAAGTGGTATCCGCTGCGCGACTTCGCGACGCCCGACGATATCGCCGACGCCGCGCTGTTTCTTTCATCGCCGATGGCGCGCGTGATCACGGGCGTGGTGTTGCCCGTCGACGGCGGCCTGATGGCGGGCAACCGGCTGATGGCCGAAGAACTGACGCTCGAATCGCTGTAGCGCTCGCATTCGGCGCATACGCACAACACACGCAAACGACGATGAGGACAGCATGGCAGCAGTGCAACTGAGCGGCATCTATAAGCGTTACGGCGACACGCAGGTCGTGCACGGCATCGATCTGCATATCGACGATGGCGAATTCGTCGTGCTGGTCGGCCCGTCGGGTTGCGGCAAGAGCACGCTGATGCGCATGGTCGCGGGCCTCGAAGAAATCAGCGGCGGCGAACTGACGATTGGCGGCACGCGCGCGAACAGCTTGCCGCCGCAGCAGCGCAATATCTCGATGGTGTTCCAGAGCTACGCGCTGTATCCGCATCTGTCCGTGTACGACAACATCGCGTTCGGTCCGAAGATCCGCAAGGAATCGTCGACGAGTTTCAAGCCGCGTATCGAAGCCGCCGCGAAGATGCTCAATCTCAGCGGCTATCTGGACCGCTTGCCGCGTGCGCTGTCGGGCGGGCAGCGTCAGCGCGTGGCGATGGGCCGTGCAGTGGTGCGAGAGCCGTCGCTGTTCCTGTTCGACGAGCCGCTGTCGAATCTCGACGCCAAGCTGCGCGTACAGATGCGCACCGAGATCAAGGCGCTGCATCAGCGGCTGAAGAATACGGTGATCTACGTCACGCACGATCAGATCGAAGCGATGACGATGGCCGACCGAATCGTCGTGATGAACGCGGGGCGCATCGAGCAGATCGGGCGTCCGCTCGAACTGTACGACCGGCCCGCGAATCTGTTCGTCGCGAGCTTTCTCGGCTCGCCGTCGATGAACTTTGCCGCGGGCGAAGTGGTGAGCGCAGCGAACGGCGTCGCGCTGCAACTCGCCGATAACGTGCAGGTGCCGCTGCCGGGCGCAGCCGTGAAGCCGGGCGACAAGGTCACGCTCGGCGTGCGGCCCGAGCATATCGAGACCTCGAATGCAGGCATTCCGATGGATGTCGAGGTGATCGAGCCGACGGGCGCGGAGACGCATCTGTACGGCAAGATCGGCGGCGCGGCGTGGTGCGTGACGATGCGCCAGCGCGCGTCGATCGAACCGGGCCAGCGCGTGACGGTGCGCTTTCCCGAGCAGGACATGCATCTGTTCGATACGGAGAGCGGACGCAGACTGGGCTGACAGCATCGCCGCCGATACACCTTCCACGCAAAGGAACACACGGTGTCCGCACCGAACCTGATTCCTCACATCCGCAGCGCGCTCGAATCGTTGCGGCCCGCCGAGCGCAAGGTCGCCGACATGGTGCTGTCCGATGTCGACTTCGCGATGCGCGCGAGCATCACCGAGCTTGCACAGCGCGCGGACGTGTCGGAGCCTTCCGTGACGCGCTTTTGCCGCGCAGTCGGCGCGCACGGCCTGCGCGACTTCAAGATGCAGCTGGCGCAGAGCGTGGCGGGCGGCATGCCGTACGCGTCGACGTCGGTGGCGCGCGACGACGATACGCAGACGCTGTTCGACAAGGTGGGCGAAGCGGCGATCGAAGGCATCACGCAGGCGCGCGGCGCGATCGATCCTGTTGCGGTGAATGCCGCGCTGGCTGCGTTGACGAGTGCGCGGCGCGTGTACTTTTTCGGTGTCGGGTCGGGTTCGGGGCTGGTTGCGCAAGATGCGGCGCTGCGTTTTCTGCGGCTCGATATTGCCGCGAGTGCGTTCACGGATGCGCATTTGCAGCGTCTTTACGCGGGTTTGCTCGAACCCGGCGATGTAGCGTTTGCGATTTCGCATTCGGGCCGCAGCGTCGAAGTGAACGAGAGCATGCAGATCGCGAAGGAACGCGGCGCGACCACGATTGCGCTGACGAATGTCGGTTCAAGGCTGGCGTGGCTTGTCGATATTCCTTTGCTATTGCGCGTGCCGAGTCCTATCGATCCGAATACGCCGGGCGTGTCGCGGCTCGTGCATCTGTGTGTGATGGATGCGCTGGCGATCGGCGTCGCGCTAAGGCTGGAGCCGCATACGCTGGAGAAAATGCGGCATGCGAAGGCGCGGCTGTCGCAGGAAGCGGGTGCGGCGGCGGAAGATGAGCCGCATTAAGCTGCACTAAGCCGCAACGGCCACGTACCCACACCGCCGTGACAACCGCTGCGTCGCCGCCAGCAGCGTCTTCGCTGCGCCACCGTGCGTATCGCTATCGAAACTTCCCGCTGTGCCCATCAACGCGATCACCAGCACGATGCTGCCCGTGTGATCGAACACGGGCGCGGCGAGTGTGTGGATGCCGGGAATGGGCTTGTTGAGCGCGGTGTCGACGCCTTGCTCACGTATCTGCGCGAGACGGTCTGCATACGGCGGCGCGAGTTTCGTGGCCTTTGCATCGGAAGGCGATGCAAACATTTCCGCGCGTTCGGCGCCTGCCAGCCGTAGCGAATCTTGCGTGAGCAAACCCTGCCGCACGTCGTCGGCGACATGCGCGGCGAACACGCGGCCGATTGCCGTATTCACCAGCGACATCACGGTGCCCACGCGCAAACTCACATGCAGCGGACGCGCCGATTCTTCGAGCCGCACCACTGTCGGCCCAAGCGGACCAAGCACGGCCATCGCGACGCTCATGCCCGTCGATACCGCGAGATCGACGATTTCCGGTTCGGCTTCGCGTGCCGGCGAAAGACGCTGCAAACCTATCAGGCCGAGTTCGAGCGCGAGCGGCCCGGCTTCGAAACAGCCGGACGCATCGCGGCTCAACAAACCGATCTTTTGCAGGCTCACCAGATGAGGAAACGCTTTCGCGGGCGGCATATCGGCGGCTGCGGCGAGGTCGCGCAGCGACAACGGCTTGCCTGCTGCGGCGAGGGCCGTCAGCAGGTCGCCCGTGCTGTCGAGCGACTGGATGCCGCGCTGCTGTTTCGCGTCGGCGTTGGCGTTGGCGTTGGCGGAGGAAGTCGTGGTGTCGTTCATGTTCAACGTGCCGCGTTGATGTCTGCGCCGATGTCACGCGCCGTCTGCTGAAGCGCCCGCGCGACGGCGCCGTCCCAGTTCACATCGATCGTGCCGCTCGGGCCGATCACGGTCAGCGCGAGACACAACTGCTTGTCGGCATCGAGCACGGGCACCGCGAGACTGCTGATGCCTGGACTCGGCGCATCGATGCCGCGTTCGATACCGCGCTCGCGGATCGCCGCGAGCGTCGCATCGAAAGACGCGCGCTCTGCTGGCGCGACGATGTCAGACGCGCCGCCCGACTGGTTCGCCCACATGGTCTGCAACGCATCCGGCGTGAGGAACGCGCAAAACACGCGCCCCGTTGACGTAGCCGGCAGCGACATCACAGTGCCGACATGCAGGTTCACATGCAGCGGAAAACCCGCGTGCTCATACCGAACGATGGTCGGACCTTGCGGCCCGACCGTGCAGATCGCCACGCTGAAGCCGATCGCTTCCGCGAGCGCCGACACACGCGGCACGGCGGCGCGGAATGCCGGCTGGTTCGCAAGCTGCATCAGCCCGAGTCTCAACGACAACGGGCCGGGTTCGTAGCGTCCCGACAGTTCGTCGCGCTTGATCAGGCCGAGCCGCGTGAGGCTCACCAGGTATGCGTGCGCCTGGCCCGGTGCGATGTCGGCGCTGGCGGCGAGATCGGACAGCGCGAGCGGCGCGCGCGCTTTTGCGAGCGCATGCAGCAGCCGTCCGCCGACCTCGACGCTCTGAATGCCGCGTTGCTGCTTGCCTGCGCCTGTCGCCTCGCCGTCCTTTACCGTCTTCGCCATGCTGCTAACGCCGCCGTCTGTGTCGAAAAAAGGTCCATGTTAAACGAAGCGCGGCGGCGATCCACTGCCTTCAATCCGCCCCTTTCCGCTCTGCCCAGGGTATACGTGAAATTAGCGTATAGCGATACGTTTCGCTATTGACAAATAATCGGCAGGGACTAAGATGAAATCACTCCGGGCTAAGAATCACCGGACATCATTCCAATCAGATGGGGCGAGACATTCACTATCGCGGCGCGAGCGCGCCGTCTCGCCCGTCGCCCCCTCAATCAACGGAGACGAGCATGGCCAAGGCATTCGCATCGCAAGCCGACCTCGAAGAGAAAAAGATCACGTGGACGCAACTGTCCGAGAACGCCTACGCGTACACGGCGGAAGGCGACCCGAACTCGGGCGTGATCATCGGCGACGACGGCGTGCTGATCGTCGATACCACCGCGACGCCCGCAATGGCGCAAGACCTGATCGAGAAGATCCGCAGCGTGACCGACAAGCCGATCAAATACGTGGTGCTGTCGCACTATCACGCGGTGCGCGTGCTTGGCGCATCGGCGTATTTCAAGGAAGGCGCGCAGCAGATCATTGCGAGCCGTGGCACGTATGAAATGATCGTCGAGCGCGGCGAGGCCGATATGAAGTCGGAGATCGAGCGCTTTCCGCGCCTGTTCGCCGGCGTCGAAACGGTGCCGGGTTTGACGTGGCCGACGCTCGTGTTCGAGAAGGAAATCACGCTGTTTCTCGGCAAGCTCGAAGTGCGCATCGCGCATCTGGGCGCGGGGCATACGAAGGGCGACACGATCGTGTGGCTGCCTTCGCAGAAAGTGCTGTTCTCCGGCGATCTCGTCGAATACGACGCAGCGTGCTATTGCGGAGACGCGCAACTCGAGCAGTGGCCCGCCACGCTGGAAGCGCTGCGTGCATTGAACGCCGAGAAACTCGTGCCGGGCCGCGGCCCCGCGCTGACCACGCCCGAAGACGTCCATAAGGGTCTCGATTACACGAAAGATTTCGTCACGACGCTGCTGCAAAGCGGCCGCGAGGCTGTCGCCGACAAGCTCGATCTGAAGGACGCGATGGCGCACACGCGCAAGGCGATGGACCCGAAGTTCGGCCATGTCTTCATCTACGAGCATTGCCTGCCGTTCGATGTGTCGCGCGCTTATGACGAAGCGAGCGGCATCACGCATCCACGCATCTGGACCGCGCAGCGCGACAAGGACATGTGGGCCGCGCTGCAGGTGTGACGTTGCAGCGATAGAAAAGCGCAGATGGATGGAGACAGCAGAATGAGCAGCATCAACTATCAGACCTTGTCGTTCGAATATCGCCGCTGCGCGGAGCAGGATGCCGCATCGGCGGATGCGGCGCGGCATCCCGTCGTCGTGGTCGGCGCGGGGCCAGTCGGTCTCGCGACGGCCATCGATCTCGCGCAGCACGGCATCCATGTCGTGCTTGTCGATGACGACTGTTCGCTCGCAACCGGTTCGCGTGCAATCTGTTTTTCGAAGCGATCGCTCGATATTTTCGACCGCCTCGGCTGCGGCGACCGCATGGTCGACAAGGGCATCAGCTGGAACGTCGGCAAGGTGTTCCTGCAGGAAGAGATGGTGTACACGTTCAATCTGCTGCCGGAAGCGGGGCATCACCGGCCCGCGTTTATCAATCTGCAGCAGTACTACGTCGAAGGGTTCCTGCTCGAACGTGCGCAGGCGCTGCCGAATATCGACATCCGCTGGAAGAGCAAGGTGGTCGGTTTGCAGCAGCACGGCGAACCCGGTTCCGCCGATGCATTCGTTACGCTGACGATTGATACGCCCGACGGTGAGTATCCGTTGTGCGGCCGCTATGTCGTCGCGGCCGACGGCTCGCGCAGCCCGATTCGAAACATGATGGGCCTCGACAGCAAAGGCCGTGTTTTCAAGGACCGTTTTCTGATCGCCGACGTGAAGATGGAAGCGGAATTTCCAAGCGAGCGCTGGTTCTGGTTCGATCCGCCGTTCCATCCGAATCAGTCGGTGCTGCTGCATCGTCAGCCGGATAACGTGTGGCGCATCGACTTTCAGCTAGGCTGGGACGCGGACCCTGTAGTTGAGAAAACGCCTGAACGTGTGCTGCCGCGCGTGCGTGCGTTGCTTGGGCCGGACGTGAAATTCGAACTCGAATGGGTCAGCGTGTATACGTTTTCGTGTCTGCGCATGGAGCGCTTCCGGCACGGCAACGTGCTGTTCGTCGGCGATGCTGCGCATCTGGTTTCGCCGTTCGGCGCGCGTGGCGCGAATAGCGGCTTTCAGGACGCCGAGAACGTCGCGTGGAAACTCGCGATGGTGCTGGACAACCGCGCGTCCGACGCATTGCTCGACACGTATGCCAGCGAACGCGAATACGCCGCCGATGAAAACATCCGCAATTCCACGCGCTCGACTGATTTCATCACGCCGAAGTCGCCCGTCAGCCGCACGTTCCGCGATGCCGTGTTGAAGCTCGCGCGCAAGCATCCGTTTGCGCGTCAGCTGGCGAATAGCGGACGGTTGTCGGTGCCTGCCGTGCTGCACGATTCCGCGCTCAATTCCGCCGATGACGACAGCTTCGAAGGCAAGATGGTGCCGGGCGCTGCGTGCGTCGATGCGCCGGTTCTATCGAATGGCACACCTGCGTGGCTACTCTCGCAACTCGGCAATGCATTCACAGGCGGCGGGTTTTGCGGCAAGGACGGCATCGACGCCGATACGCAACGCGCGTTGCGGGCGCTGCAAACGGGTTCGGTTCCGTTCAGACTCGTGGTCGTCGCGCCGCATGGCATCCGTCAGGCCGTGCATGATCTCAACGATGCTGTCGTGCTCGAAGACGCGGAAGGTCTTGCGTGGTCGCGTTACGACGCAAGGCCGGGCACGTTCTATCTGATCCGTCCGGACCAGCATGTATGCGCGCGCTGGCGCTCGTTCGACGCAGCGCGTGTCGATGCTGCGCTCAAGCGGGCATTGTGCGTGGAAGGCATTGCCTGAGAACACACGCACCTCACTACGACAAAAGCAGGAGACAAACGTGCCTCTCATCACGCAACTCAACCTGACGCAGCCCGACGATTTCTACGAAGCGCTGATCGACATGCATCGCGACTTCGATGAAGCGCAAAGCCAGGCCGCGAATGCACAGCTGATTCTGCTGCTAGCGAATCATATCGGCGATTACGCGACCTTGGCGGAAGCGATCCGCTACGCGCGCGAAGGCGTCGATCAGCCTGGCGCCTCCATGAAGCCGCACACGGAAGACGCACCGCGCGTCGCCGCCTGATCTTCCGAACCGGCTCGCATCCATAGCGACGCGCGAGCCGCTTTCCCCGACAACACGGCGCAACAGACGCCGGACCCCAATGGGTCCGATGGACCCGCATTGCCTGGAGATCTTGATGAGTCAGTCAATCACGCATGCCTATGAGCCCGGCGAACCCACCGCCGTGTATCAGGACGACACCGCGCTGTATCGCAAGGTCACGCTGCGCATCGTGCCCTTTCTGTTTCTCTGCTACGTCATTTCGTTTCTCGATCGCATCAACATCGGCTTCGCGCAGTTGCAGATGAAGCACGATCTCGGCTTCAGCGATGCAATGTACGGACTCGGCGCGGCTGTGTTCTATATCGGGTACGTGTTGTGCGAAGTGCCGAGCAACATGCTGCTGGCACGTTTTGGCGCGCGCCGCACGTTCACGCGCATCATGCTGCTGTGGGGCGCGGCCTCTGTGTGCATGATGTTTGTGTCGCAGGCCTCGCATTTTTATCTGCTGCGTTTCATGCTCGGCGTGTTCGAAGCAGGGTTCTTTCCTGGCATCGTGCTGTATCTGACGTACTGGTATCCGGCGCGGCGTCGTGCCGTGATCCTGTCGATTTTCTTCGCAGGCGTTGCGGTGGCGGGCGTGCTGGGCGGTCTCGTTTCGGGCTGGATCATGCGCGATATGGCGGGCGTGATGGGCCTGTACGGCTGGCAATGGATGTTCGCGATCGAAGGTGCGCCCGCTGTGGTGCTGGGTCTGCTCGCGGCCTTCTGGCTGGTCGATGGTCCGCAGCATGCGACGTGGCTCACGCAGCAGGAAAAGGCCCATCTGATCGCGCAACGCGATGCCGAGCAACGTCCCGCAAGCTCGCATTCATCGCGTGCATTCATGGACGCGTTGGGTAACCCGCGTGTCTATCTGTTCGCGTTCATCTACTTCTCGCTGACGTGTGCATCGTTGACGCTCAACTTCTGGATGCCGTTGATGATTCGCGATTTCGGTGTGCACGATGTGCTGTGGATCAGCCTGTACACGGTGATTCCGAACGCAATCGGCGCAGTCGGGCTGATTCTGATTGCGCGTCATTCGGATCGGCATGGCGAGCGGCGCAAGCACTTCGCCGCATGCACGATTGGCGGTGGCATCGCGCTGTCGCTGTTGACACTGCATCTGAGCAGCTTTGCCGCGATGCTCGGCATTCTCTCTGTCGCAGCCGTGCTGATCTTCGCCGCGCTGCCGATCTTCTGGACCGTGCCGTCCGGTTATCTGTCGGGCAAGGCGGCTGCGGCGGGCATCGGGTTGATCAGCAGTATCGGCATCACGAGCGGCATTGTCAGCCCGTGGGTGATCGGCATGATCAAGACGCACACGGGCAGCATGGACAATGCGCTGTATCTGCTGACGGCTCTGCTGTTCATGAGCGGCATTGCGCTGATGCGCGGCGTGCCGAAGCAACGGGTTGCATCGTGAGGTAAAGAATTGCGGGCCTCGTTCGTCAACGCTCACGTAGCATGACGTTATCCGAGCGTTTCGAACCGTGATGAATTCCACCGATCGTTTTCCTGTGCAACATGCCGGCCCGCCTGACATCGCGTTGTGGCGGGTCGATTTCGTTTTCGACTGGCCGCTAGATGCGCCCGCGTTCGATACGTTATCTGTCGACGAGCGCGCGCGGGCTGGCCGTTTTCATCGTCATCAGGACGCGATACGGTATGCAAGCATGCGTGCGGTGCTGCGCGCGGTGTTATCCGAAGCGACAGGTGTTGCCGCCAGAGACGTCGGCATCGCCGCCGATGAAGCGGGCCGTCCGCACATGATCTCGCCGTCGGTTCCCATCGATTTCAATGTGTCCCACTCGGGCGCGCATGGTCTGATTGCGTTATCTCATCGGCGTCGCGTCGGCGTGGACATCGAAACGCGCTCGCGCGATTTCGACTGGCGTTCGGTCGCAAGATCGACACTGAGCAAAGCGGAAATCGAATGGCTGAAAGGCCTCGACGCGGCGAATTCGCAGCACGCGTTTTTCGATGCCTGGGTCGCAAAAGAGGCGTTGCTGAAGGCGGCCGGTGTCGGCATTTCAGAGCACCTGACGCAACTAACCGTCCTTCCGCGCGGCGTCCTTGAACACGTACCTCACGCGTCCCGCCCGCCAGCCGTCCAGAGTCTCGATGCAGCCTGGACCCAAGCCCCACAAGGCTATGCGGCATGCATCGCCTGGTCGCGCGATTCGATCTGAAACGATTCGTCAAGCATAAAAGTCACCAAAAAATAATAAGAATAGCCGGATTTATGATTGAGAATGATTCGCGTTTACGTTAGATTCGCTTCCATCTGATCGATAGCGACATGGAGACGAGTCGATGGCTGAATCAATGGCGAGTTTTGCGGCACGGATCGACCGCAATGCGGCGGCGTTCACGCAAGGCGCACTGGACGATATCGACTGCGAGCCGGCCGTCGCGCTTCAAGGCGCACACACGGCTGCTGGCGCGCGCACATGCGAAGGCCTGCTGCTCGACGTGCTGATCGAGAACCGCCGCTCGCTGATCCAGCTTGCACGTTCGTTCGTCGGCTGCTCGAGCCGTGCTGAAGATGTGGTGCATGACGTCTTCATCAAGCTCACCGGCTTTTCGAATCAGGACGACGTGCGGCAGCCGCTGGCGTACGTGGCGCGCATGGTGCGCAATGCATCGATCGATGCCTGCCGCCGCCAGTCGCTCGAAAACACATGGCATGCGTGTGAGGAAGATGGACTTGACGTGCCGTCGCCCGAACCGACGCCCGAGTCCGCACTCGTGACGCGCGATACGTTGCGCCACGCCTTCGACGCGCTCGCGCAATTGCCCGAGCGCACGCGCAGCGCTTTCGAGCGCGTGCGTTTGCGCGAGGAGACCTTGCAGGAAACGGCGCGCGCGCTGAACGTGTCGCAGACGCTGGTGCACTTCATGGTGCGCGACGCCGCGAAGCATTGCGCGGACTGCGTGCATGCGGGTGCGAAAAACGTTGCATACATGAAGACGGCGACGAAGACAGCGGGTCGCAGTAAAAAAAGCGGCGCGTCGAACGTCAAGCAGATGACAGCCTTGTGATTTCTCGCAGGCAAACGTTCAAACGCAACGCATTCGATACGCAGGCACACACGATATGACCCAGAACACGCATCAAGACACGCAGGACGACGTTCAATACACGGTCGTCATCAACGACGAAGAGCAGTATTCGATCTGGCCGACTTTCCGCGAGGTGCCCGCGGGCTGGCGTGAAGTCGGCGTGCGCGGCGCAAAGGCCGCGTGTCTCGAACACATTGAAACCGTGTGGACCGACATGCGTCCCGCGAGCCTGCGCCGTCATATGGACACAGCGGTAACAACCCGCTGAGCGGCTTCCAGCAGAAGCACACTGCAGCAAAGATTCTCGCGCGCGAAGAGAGCGCCGCGCGAGACCGTTCTTCGCGCCACGCCGATGCACGTTCGATGCGTGCTCTGCGTGGCCTGCCATTGAGGACACGTCATGACAGCCTCTCTCCCGACCCTCGCCGATCTGCGCATCGAACCCGGCCTGCCGACCATCGTCTCACCGCGTGCCGACCAATCGTTCACGCTCGACGCCGCCGCACCGTTGCTGCGCGACATCGCGAACAACTGCATCGAGCGCGCTGGCGGCGTGCTGTTCACAGGCTTCGCTGTGCCTTCGATCGACACGTTCCAGCAGTTCGCCGCATCGTTCGGTTCGCCGCTGATCGGCTATGAGTTTGCGTCGACGCCGCGCAGCCAGGTGGAAGGCGCCGTGTATACGTCGACGGAATATCCGCCGCATCGCTCGATTCCGCTGCACAACGAGCAGGCGTACACGCGCGAATGGCCGATGCGCATCTGGTTTCATTGCGCGCTCGCCGCGCGTTCCGGCGGCGCGACGCCGATTGCCGACAGCCGCGCGATTTATCGCGCGCTCGATCCGGCTTTGATCGAACGCTTTACGAAACGCGAACTGCTGTACGTGCGCAACTTTGGACAAGGACTCGATCTGCCATGGCAGCAGGCATTCGGCACCGACGATCCGCGTGCTGTCGATGCGATGTGCGCGGCGCGTGGCATCGATTGCGAATGGCGCGAGGACGATGACGGCGAACCGCTGCTGCGCACGCGCGAGCTGTGTCAGGCGGTTGCGGTCCATCCGCGCACGGGCGACCGCGTGTGGTTCAACCAGGCGCATCTGTTCCACCTGTCGTCGCTTGAAGAAGATATGCAGGAAGCGCTCGTCGATGCTGTCGGAATCGAAAACGTGCCGCGCAACGTGTATTACGGCGACGGCAAGCCGCTCGAAGCGGAAGTGCTCGCGGAGATTCGCGTCGTTCTCGATCAGCAGCGCATCGTGTTTCCGTGGATGGGCGGCGACGTGCTGATGCTCGACAACATGCTGACCGCGCATGCACGCGATCCGTTCGAAGGTCCACGCAAGGTGGTTGTCGCAATGGCCGAAAGCTACAGCGTTCCGTCTAATGCGCAAGCGCCGAGAACATTTGCCACCGCTACATGACGACATGAAAAGCAGTTCGAATATGGCACTGTCGGCGCGTGCGCTGAGAGTGGGGTATCGCGATCACGTCGTCATCGATTCACTCGACATCGACATCCGCGCGAACCGCGTGACTGCGCTATGCGGTCCCAATGGCTGCGGCAAGAGCACGCTGCTGCGCGCGCTGGCCGGTTTGCAGCCTGCGCTGGCAGGCGAGGTGAAGGTGGCGGGCAAGCCGCTCGCGTCATACAAGCGGCGCGATTTTGCGCGTACTCTGACGATGCTGTCGCAGTTCAACCAGATTCCGGCCGGGCTGTCCGTGCGCGAACTGGTAGCGTATGGACGCTATGCACACGGTGGCTGGATGCGTGGCTTGTCGAAAGCAGACCATGAGGCGATCGACGATGCGCTCGCCGCCAGCGGCATTGCCGACGACGCCGCGCGCGATGTCGCCGCGCTCTCGGGCGGCGAGCGGCAACGCGCATGGATCGCGATGGCCCTCGCACAACGCGCGCCCATCGTGTTGCTCGACGAGCCGACCACGTATCTCGACATTCATCATCAACTCGACATTCTGAGCGAACTGCGCAGGCTGAATCGCGAGCGAGGGCTGACTATCGTGTGGGTGCTGCACGATCTGAATCAGGCAGCCGCATACAGCGACGAAATCGTGCTGATGCGCGCGGGCGGCATCATCGCGCAGGGCACGCCCGATGCGATCATCGATCCGCAACATCTCGAAGCGACGTTCGGCGTGCCGATGCTGCGCATTGCGCATCCACAGACGGGTGCGCCGATGTGCGTGCCCGCGCATCCCGACGGCGACGAACTGGCGAGTGCATCCGACGATAAAGGCCTCGCCGCATGACCACGCTTGCTGCACGAAAACGTATGCAGCGCACGCAGGCGCGTGCGTTGCCGCGCTGGCGCGAAGCACAGCACAGCCGTGTCGGCGTGTTGACGGCGGGCCTGCTCGCGATGATCGCCGTCATCGCAGCGTTGCGCGTCGGTCCCGATCTTTCGATGCTGCTGCATGCAGTCACATCGAACGCCGGACATGACAGCGACGAACAGGCGCTCGCGCATGTGTTGCTGTTCAACCTGCATGTGCCGCGCGTGCTGGCCGCAATCGTGGCGGGCGGGTGCCTTGGTGTGTCGGGCGCGCTGTTTCAGGCGTTGACGCGCAATCCGCTGGCGTCGCCGGATCTGCTCGGCATCACGGGCGGCGCGCAGCTTGGCCTCCTTGCCGCGATGCTGATTCCAGCGCTGGCGGGCAGTGCTTCTGTGCCGTTGCTGTTTGGCTGCGGCCTGCTCGCTGCCGTATGCGTCGCGGCCGCCGCGGGCGGCTGGCGCGCGACGCCGCTGCGCATGGTGCTCGCAGGCAGCGTCTGCACGCTGCTGTTCTCGGCGATTTCCACACTGACACTCGCGTTCTTCGAGCAGAGCATCGCGGGTGTCGCGCTGTGGGCGAGCGGCAGCCTCTATCAGCCGGGCGCCGACGGACTCGTGACCGCGATGCTGTGGATGATGTTGCCGCTCGCGGCAATGCCCTTCGTCGTGCGTCCGCTCGATCCGCTTGCACTCGGCGACGATGCTGCGCTGGCCGTCGGTGTGCGCGTGGATGCCGCGCGCTTTTACGCATTGCTCGTGGCGATTGGCTTCGCGAGCGTTGCCGTGAGCATCGCGGGGCCGATGTCGTATGTCGGGCTGATTGCGCCGAATCTGCTGCGCCATCTGCGCGGCTCGCGCTCGACGCGACTTGCAGCGCTTGCGCCGCTATCCGCGCTGGTGGGTGCATTACTCGTGCTGGCGACCGACAGTGCCGTGCTCGCGCTCGATCTGGATGGAACCTTGTCGACAGGCGTGGCCATCGCCGTGGTCGGCACGCCACTGATGCTCGCGATGATCCGCCACGGCGGCGCGTGGACGACGGCGCTCACGCAATCCGCCGATGCACCCGCGCAAGCCGCACGCAGCCGTTTCGCAACGTGGGTGACAGGGCTTTCGCCAATTGGTATCGGCGTGATCATTGCTGCCGTCGTCGCGATAGCGATCTATATGGCGGGCACGCTCGGCGCGACGACGCTCGCTGCGCCGCGCTGGCTCGCTGCCTTGCAGGGCGACGACAGCGTCGCGCGGATGCTGTTCGATCTGCGTGTGCCGCGCGTCGTGTGTGCGTTGCTTGCCGGTGCGATGCTTGCTGCCAGCGGCGTGCTGATGCAAAGCGTCGTGCGCAATCCGCTTGCGGGGCCGGAGGTGCTGGGCGTGACCCAGGGCGCGTCGCTTGCCACGCTCATAGCGTTGCTGTTCTGGCCGCTCGCTGCGCACGCGACGATTGCAGTGTCGTCGATGATCGGGGGTGGCGTGACGCTCGTCGCCATTCTCGCGTTGAATCGGCGCATGCGTTATGCGCCACTCGCCGTGGCGTTGACGGGCCTGGTGGTCGGCACGCTGTGGACTACGCTTGCGCAGTGGGTGATCGTGCAGGAAAGCGTGCAACCTGCTCGCTTCGTCGTGTGGCTGGTGGGTGGAACGTATGGGCGCAGCTGGAGCGACGTGCTTGCGCTGTTGCCTTGGTGCGCGCTCGCGTTGCCTGCGTTCGTGCTGCTCGCGCGCCCGCTCGATCTGCTTGCGCTCGGCGACGATCAGGCGGCGTCGCTGGGCTTGCCCGTTGCGCTGCTGCGTCCGCTCGCGTTGACGGTGGCGACCATCGCAGCGTGCGCAGCGGTGGCGGCCGTCGGGCCGATTGGCTTTGTCGGATTGATGGCGCCGCATCTTGCTGCGTTGCTCGGCGCGCGGGCGCATCGCGTGAGACTGTGGCTGGCCGCAACGTGTGGTGCCATCATTCTCGCTGCCGCCGATATCGGCGCGCGCACCTTGCTCGCTCCGCGCGAGATTCCTGCGGGCGTGCTGACCGCGCTGATCGGCGCGCCGTATCTGCTCGCGTTGCTGATCGTGCAGGCAAGGCGCGAGCGCGGGCGCGGGCGGTGACGATGTCTTTCGCTGCAACACCTGCCGCCACATCATTTGCTACGCTTGTTGCGGGCACGCCGTTCACTGCGTATGTCGAGGGCGTATGGCTCGGCACACCTGCCGATACGCTGCACGCCAATGATGGCGCGCAGGTCCGTGTGCCACTGACACAACTCGCGGCGCAGCGCGAAGCGATACTCGATGCAATGACCTTGCGCTACGGCGGCGATGCGGAACGGCATGCGCGCGCGCTGTTGTCGCAGTGGAGCAAATACTATTTCCGGCTTGCAGTGCCCGCGGCGCTGGTGGCAGCGCTTGCGTTGCAAAGGCCGCTCGACATGGCGCCTGAACGCTGTGTGCTGCTGCTGCGCGACGGCATGCCTGAAGCGCTGTATTTGCCGCACGATGCGCTGGGCGAAGCGCAAGAAGAAGCCGCGATCCGATATGCGTCGCTGGTCGACGAGCATCTGCGTGGCGTGATCGATATGCTCGCGAGCATGACGAAGATCGCGCCGCGCGTTTTATGGAGCAACGTTGGCAACCTGCTCGACAGCTTGTTCGAGCTGTGCGCGTCGATGCCTGTTGCGGGCAGCGACGCTGCATGGCTGTTCGAATCGCGTGAGTTATTTGGTCGCGATGAACCCAATCCGCTGCGTGCACCCGTGCGCGACGTGACACCGCGTTCGCCGCTGTTGCCCGCACCATTTCGCGCGCGTCGTGTGTGCTGTGTTCGCTATGAAATACCCGGAGAAGATCAACTGTGTGCAAGCTGTCCGTTACTACTGACGATGAGCGACGAAGAGCTTGCGCGACAGGAGGCGATACGATGAAGCGGGTGTTGCGGGCGACTGTGTGTGCGATGTCGTTTGCGTTGGCCTGCGTGGCGCATGCGGCAGATGCGACGTCTGCAATCGCTTGCACGCCGCTGTCGGCGAACCCGACTGTGACGCAGGCGAGTGCCACGTTGCCTGCGCATCCGAAGCGCATCGTGGTGCTCGAATTTCTGTTTGCTGAAGCGTTGCTGTCGCTGGATATTACGCCTGTGGGTATGGTCGATACTGCGTATTACCCGTCATGGATCGGCTATGGTGTCGAGCGCATGCAATCGGTGCCTGATGTCGGCACGCGTCAAGAGCCGAGCCTCGAAGCGATTGCGGCGCTCAAGCCGGATCTGATCATTGGTGTTGGATTTCGGCATGCGCCGATCTTTTCTGCGTTGCAATCCATTGCGCCGACCGTGCTGTTCCAGTTTAGCCCTGATATGAAGCTCGATGGCGCGCAGGCGACGCAACTGGATTGGGCACGGCGGATCTTCGATACGATCGGCTGCATGACGGACCGCGCGGCGCAGGCGCAAGCCGTCGAACGTCAACTCGATGAGGGTTTGGCACGCGATGCGAAGCGTCTTGCTGATGCTGGGCGTGCGCATGCCGATTTTGCGCTGTTGCAGGAGTTGGGTTTGCCGGATCGTTATTGGGCGTACACGGGGAACAGCATGGCGGGTGGGGTGGCGGCGAAACTAGGATTGACGCTGTGGCCTGCGAAGCCGACGCGCGAGGGGACCACTTACGTGACGTCGGAGGACCTGCTCAAGCGGCCGCAGACGAGTGTGTTGCTGACGAGTGCGACTGGGCCTGAGGTTAAGCTCGATGCGAAGCTTGATTCGCCGGTTTGGAGGTTTGTGCCTGCTCGGCGTGATGGGCGTGTGACGCTGGTCGAGCGTAATGTTTGGGGGTTTGGTGGGCCGATGTCGGCGTTGAAGTTGTCGCATGCTTTGACTGAGGGGATGTTGAGGGTGCCTGCGGCGCATTTGAAGGTGAGGTGAGTTGGTGTTGTTGTTGTTGTTGTTGTTGCTTTCGCTTTCGCTTTTGGTTTTGCTGGCATCCGCGATTTGTTAGTGGTCTGCCTGGGTTGCCCCTGTGCGGGGCGGCACCTACTTTTCTTTGCCGCGGCAAAGAAAAGTAGGGGCGGTTTCAAAGACCAAGTGCAACAGCGGGGTTAATTTCGATGCCCTGTTTCTTGCAGTTTTCCATGAAGGCTTG
>NZ_QBUY01000065.1 GCF_003121405.1 Paraburkholderia sp. C35
TTGCCGCGGCAAAGAAAAGTAGGTGCTGCCCCGCACAGGGGCGACGCATGCATACCGACACGAAAGCGCGGATGCCAACAAAAGCAAAAACCAAAAACCAAACCAAAACCAAAAACCAAACCTTCACCCAATCCCCAACACCGAACAAATCTTCCCAACATAGGGCACAGCCAACTTCGCATACCCCGCCCCAGTCGGATGAATCTCATTCTCCCAATCACTACTGACACCTGTCGACCCATCGACAGCCCGCACCAGCAGATTCCGCGTATCGACCACAAACAGATTCGGCAGCCCAAGATTCAAAATAATCCCAGCAAGCCTGTCGATAAAAGCATCAGCAACCTTGTCCCAGTCCTGAACAGGAATCTCATACGCCACGAGCGCCGGCATCAGCCACGGCCCCAGGCCTGGCAGCGCCGGACTCGCCCGCGGTGTCGCGTAGTCATACGTGTGCACAAAAATAGGCGTATCGCGGTTGGTCCGGCTCTTCGAACGAATGAAATCCAGCGCCTTGAACTGCAGCGTCAAATGATTCGCGAAGTTGGCCCAGCCATCGCGAGAGATATAGCGATCGACGGAAAGCGGGCCATCCCAGTCGTCCTTCGTCAACAGCAAGCGCTCATGTGGCGGAACCGGCATCTGGTTGTCGTCCACAGACAGAACCTGCACCGCGTCGATCAGATCGTTGCCGCCCGCCGATAGCAACAACGCAGTCCATTGCTGCTCCCTCGGCCCCGCCAGCAGCGCGAAAAACAGCGGGTCGCGCCGCGTGTCGATCATATGTGCGAGCGTGTCGCCTGGATCGGCACAGTTCACCGCCGCCGCACCCTGCGGGAACTGCAGATGTTCGAGCAGGTTCGACGCGGCCCACGGCTTGAGCGTGCTGATCGAAAACCACGAATCGCCCTGCGCAAGAAACTGCCAGTTGAACGGGCTGAGATCGGGCGCGTGCTGCGTACCCATCTGCTGCGAGGGAAACACTTTCATCTGGGTCTGCATGGCTTCCTCCATCGACCGCAGTGACAGCCGGCCGCACGCCCGAAGCCGCGCGCCAGCCAATGTGACTTTCCGAACGCTGCACCGAAAAATGCCCTTACATCGATCGCGATTGACCTACCCTGTTTGAACGTGCCGGCACAGGCACCAGAGATCTCGCGACGGTCCGTCGCAAAGACCTCCTCCAATCGATATCGCGCCCCTTCAACGCCCCGCGCGAAACGCGCGAGACACGCTGCATAAGCGACATAAGCAACGTTAGCGACACACGCCTGACTCATCGCCCGACTGTCCTCATAGCCCACGGGAGTCTCACCATGTCCACTCCAACCGCTGCCCAGGCGACCGCCTTCGTGAACGACGCCGTACTGCCTGACCTGCATCGCCGCCGCGGCAGCGATGCCGATGCGGGCAATCCGCCGCCGGACTTCGACGCCAGCAAGGACCAGGCGATCGTCGCCGGCTCGGGTGTCGTCTCGTTCAAGACGGGTATTTCCGCCGAACGCCGCCAGGCCGTTGCCGATTCGTTGCTGCTCGCGCAACTGATCCTCAAGCACAAGGGCGTCTCGCCCGACGACACGCAAAACTGGTATCACGGCTACGGCAGCGTGCTCGCCAATCTCGGCTGGCTGGTCGAAACCTGTGAGATGACCGACTACGTATCCGGCGATGCCGGTCTCGACGTGCACGAAGCCATCATGGCCGTCGCCGCCGTGCTGCTGGGCCCCGGCGCCATCGCCGCTGCGCCGCTGATCGAGGCGACACTCAAGGCCTTGCAGTCGATGGATACGTCCACGCCATGGATCACCCTCTTCAACCGCGAAAGCCGGCGCGCCAACACGGCGAGCTTCCAGATCGCGCTCGCCGAGCCGGACGCCAACGGCGACCTCACGGTGTCGCTGATGGCGTTCTCTCTGTCGGCGAGCATGACGGTCACGCAGGTGCTGTTCGTCAAGGTGAAAAGCAACGAGGCCAACCTGAAACGCTTTTCGACGACGGCACGAATCAATCTGTCCGTGCTCGACGCCGTGCGAGGCACGCTGCAGCAGAAAGTGGCGAGCTTCACCAGCAGCTATCTGAGCGCCCTGCCCGACCTGTCGTAAGCGAGACGAGCGGCGGCGCGGCATCGAACGTGCCGCCGCCCGCACTACAGGCACTACGCGTCCGCTTCGCGCATCACGTCATGCCACCCACTTGCCCAGCATGTCCAGTAACTGCGCGACCGCCGCCTTCTCCTCGTCGCTCGATGTCGTCTGACTGGCGTAACGGTGCAGCACGAAATCGCACTGATCGAGCACGGAACTCCAGTTGCTCCGCGATGGCACACGCGTGTGCAGATCGCCGAAATTCTCGCGGATCGACGGCAGATTCGTGGCGAACTGTCTCGCAGCGACGCTCTCGTAGATGCGCAGTTCCGTGCTTGCCGAGATGTTCCAGAAATCGGGATCGTCGCGCGCCTGCTGCTCGAGCATGCGCCGCAGCTTCGCAACGGAGCCGGCATCGAAGCCGCTCGCGTTGTCGGTTTCCATGCCGAGCATCAACTCGGCGGCGAGCCGGTTGATGAGGGGATAGAAGGTCGCGGCATTGTCCTGCGCGTCGCCAAGGGCCTCGGCTTCGCGGTAAAGCGCGAGCGTCGCGCCAATCGCATTGGACTCGGCTGTCGCATTGCCCGCGCATCGCTCGACCAGCGCAATGCGCTTGTACGCCGCTGCGCAGATGCTCAGGCGCTCGACCGTGCGCCGCACGGCCAGCAGCGATTGCAGCAGGCGCAGGCTCGCCTCGATCTGCTCGCGCGCGGCGTCGATCTCGGCTGCGGGTGCGCCGCCCGGTTGTGCCGCGAACGCCTTCAACGCCGCCCACGCGAGCTTGCCTTGCAGGTTCGCGAGCTGTTCGGCAGCGGCAAATGTGGTGCGGCCGTCGCCGACGCCCACGGCCCGCTGATACCACGCAACTGCCCGCGCGTCGTCCTTCCACGCCGCCCACGCGCGCCCGTACGCCTCGGCGACGTCACCCAGCCCGCCCCAGCGCCGGCTGAACTGGTCGTCGAGATACTGCAGCAGTTCCGCCGATCCCGCCGCCTCGAAGCGCGCGTTGATCTCCAGTTCTTCGAGCGCGAGCATCAGCGAGACGGGTGACGCGATGCCCGCATAGCGCTCCTCAGGCGAACGCCCGTGTCCGCTCGTGCCGCCCGCCGCCGCCTCCAGCGTCCAGTTGGCGTCGCCGTAGCACTGGTACGCGGCCCATGTATTGCCGCCACACAGCCACGCTGCGTCGCGCGCGGCCGCGACGGCATCGAGAAAACGCTCGCCGTCGAGAATCCGCGCATAAAACGTGGTGGCGAACTTCTGCGCGGGATCGTCGTCGACGGCCCAGCCCGACGCGATTACGCACTTCACGCCGATCCGGATCAGCGCCTCGGCCACATTCGCGGCATAGCGCGGCCGGTCGTACGCGGGTACGTTCGCTTCTTTGAGCAGTTGATCGCCGCTGCGCGCAGCCAGATAGCAGCAGTTGACGAACACGAGTTCGGGCGTGCGTTGCAGCATGCCGATCTCGCGCGGGCCCAGGAAGATACCGTCCGACAGCACCACGCCGCGCAGACGGTCGTCGCCGGCACTGACGGGACTCGTGTCGTCGGCGGGCGGCTCGCCGTGTCCCGAGATGTGCAGCACGCGCCAGTCGTGCTCGAGCAGCGTGCTGACGATGGTGCGCGCATCCGGTCCGCGTTCGCCGTCGGCATGCGCGACCAGCCGCGTGACGCTCGCCGCGCCGTTGCGCTCGCTCATCATGCGTGCCACGGCATCGGCTTCCTGCCGCGCGCCCGGCAACGCGGGATAGCGCGGATCGCCGACATACGGCTCGCCGATCACCAGAATCTGCGCGTCGCGGCTCGCATCGTCGACACGATGCCGGAAATCGCCGATGCGCAGCTTGCGCAACAGCTTCGCGCGGATCGCCCACGGACGCGGCGAATCGGCGTTACGCTCAGCCGCATTCACGGAGGTGTCGAGCATTTCCCACGGGATGCCGGCCGTGCCGCTGTCCACTTCGATCTGCATCTCGGAGCCGCCCGCGAGAAACGGCCGCATTTCGCGTGGCACGATCAACTGATAGAGCACCTGGCCGATGTTTGCGTCGTCGTTGTCCGCGCTCGATGCCGCTTTCACCAGTTGCGTGAGCAGGCGCCCTTGCGTGGCCGTTGCGCGGACTTCCGTGCGCGCGCGGCGCGTGTCGAGCGTGTAGACGATATTGGTCTCGCCCGACGCATCGATCTGCGTGACGGCGCTGATCAGGTCGTAGTCCGCGCCGCGATAGCTGCTGTCGAGCGGTCGCTTCAGTCCGCCCGTGCCGTCGTTCACGATGTCGTCGATGGCATAGCAATCGGGATTCGCCTGTTCGAGCAGTTTCAACGAGCGCCACGCTTCCGTCGAACGGTCCATGTACAACTCGATCAGCCGCAGATGGGCGACGCACGGCCAGTCGGTGACGGCAAGCCGCAGGCTCGCATCGCGCACGCCTTCGGCAACCAGCCGCGCCGCCTGCCCCGCGGCGATGCCCGAACCGCCGCTGCCGATCAGCGTCGCCGAGAGCACGAACGGTGCAGCGCCGCCCGGCACGCTTTCCGCGAGCCGCTGCGACCACGCGATCACGCCGAGCCGCACCGTGGTGATGAGATCGGCGGCGCGCAACTGCCCTTCGCTGCCCAGACCCACGACGATCAGCCCGGCAGGACGCGGCAAGCGAAACGGATGCGGCGAACGGAAGCCCGAGTTGACGAACACCTGCTGTGTGCCGATATGCTGCGGATAGCGCCCGAGCCGGATTGACGTGCTGAGCGCGCCGCCGATCAGATCGTCGACCACGCGTTCGACACCCGTCAGCGACGCATCGCGATAGTGGCCGAGCAGCAGCGCTTCCTGCTCGAACTGCAGATTGCCGTTCACGACGCTGACCTTTAGCGGCTTCGCGTCACAGGGTTCGTCGGCACGGACGGCATTGGCGTCGGCACTGCTCGCAGCCGCCCCGGCCTGCGGCGGCTGCGGAAGCCCGGCGAGCACGTCGGGCGCCACGGTCGTTTCGATGCGTTGCACGCTTCACTCCGTCAGGCACGGCGCTCGAGAAAACGCACCGATAGCCGCTCAGCCAGATGGACCCGATAAACGAATCAGCCCAACCCTTCTTCGAACAGCAACGCTTCGAGTTCGCGGCGGCGCACGAGTCCCGCCATGTTCGGCTGGTTCTCCCATAGCCGCTTCATCGAGCGGAACTGCTGTGGGATATCGGCGAGATTGCCGCTGGCGACGTCCGCGGCGATCGCCCGCATTTCGGTGTATCGGTCGCCTTGCGCGCCGAACGATGGCCCGCGGTTGTAGACCAGCGACACCAGTGCACCTAGGCAATCAGGTGCGAGCTGTGCAGCTTTAGGCAGCGCGTTGATGGTCTGCGCCACCGTGCGTTGCAGCGTGACCTGCCGGAACACCGTATTGGCAGCCGCGAACGGCACGCTCACCGATTTCACGCGCGGCAACGCCTGCTGTGCAGCCGTTCCCTTGAGTCCGCAGACTCCCTGCAGCAACGCAAGATCGGCGGGTGCGAGTTGCGCGCTGCTCCAGTCGGTGCTCATGTCCTGCGCGCTCACATAACCGAGATCGAAGCCGATGCCGATGGTGCAGCCCGACTGCCCTTGCGGCCACACGGGATGCACGTAAAGCCGGTTGTATAGCGCTTCGCTCGTGACCTCGAAGGTGACGATCAACTCGACGGCCTTGTCGGAAATCGCGGGCAATGCAGCGCGGCGCACGGGCAGCACGACGGGGTTCGCTTCGTCATAAGCCTTGCGCTCGTCGTTCGAGCCGCTATCGGAAAGCAGTTCAGCAGACTGGATGGTCTGCGCCAGCAATGTGTCGAATGCACTCATGGAGGACTCCGGACAAGCCCGCGTGATCGCGGGCAATCAGGCGCGCATGCGCCAGCGGATAGGCGCCTGACAGATAGGCGGGTTCGTCCAGGCTTCAATGAGGATAGCAAAGCACATCTCAATGCCAAGGCGAGTTTGTGCGTTCTGCGTGTTGCCGAACAGAAAGCGTCGTCTGTCGATGGTGCCTGCTTCGCTCGTGTGGAACGATCCCGGTGAGCACACGAGGCGTGCGTTGCATCGTTCGCAAGAATGGACTGCGTTGTTTCAGTTATGCGGCGACGTGCCGCCATCCCGCGCGAGCCACATGCGCGAGGCGACGCTAACAGGACGGGCTTCGCTCTGCTTTAATGAAAGAGCGCTTTGAATTGCAGGTCCGGCTCGCCGTTCAACCCGATGAAGGAGGATGCGTTCGATGCGGCCCATTTTCATCAGTTACCGGCGCGAGGATACGGAAGGCCAGGCGGGGCGCCTGTTCGAATCGCTACGCGAAATATTTGGCGAGCACATGGTGTTCATGGACGTAGCGAACATCGAGCCGGGTGCCGATTTCCGGCGCGCCATCGAGACCAACATCGACCGATGCGCGGTGCTGCTGTCGCTGATCGGACGCACGTGGCTCACTGTCACGGATCGCGAAGGCAAGCGGCGGCTCGACAATCCGAATGATTTCGTGCGGCTCGAAACATCGTCGGCGCTCAAGCGCGGCGTGAAAGTGATACCCGTGCTGGTGCAAGGTGCGTCGATGCCGCAGGAAGCCGATCTGCCCGTCGATATCAAGGATCTCGCCTACCGCAATTCCGTCGAGTTGACTCACGCACGCTGGGATAGCGATGTGCAGTTGCTGATCAACGCGCTGCGCGAGTCGGCCGGCGAAGACTCGCAGGAAGGCGATACGCCCATCACGACGCGCGGTCGACGCAACGCGAAAGCGGACGGCGTCAGTCACAAGCGCATGTGGACGATAGGCGGCGCAGTCGCAGCCGTTGCGCTGATGGGCGCGGTCGCGCTGAAGATGTCGGAGCCTGCGCATGAGGCGAAGGCCGATACGTCGTTTGCTTCGCAGCCTGTGCCGGCTGCCGTGCCATCGTCGGCAGAGAATCAGGCCGCGAGCGGCAACCAGATGGTGTCGAAGAAGGACTTGCAGCGGGCTGCGCACGAGCGCGGCGCCTGTGTGAAGCCGTTCGTATGGCGTCAGGCGCAACCGCGCGACAAGGTGTGCGTGATGCCTGATACGCAGCAACGCATACTCGACGAAAACAGCAAGGCCAGTGAGAATCGCTCGCCGACGGGCGGGCCGTATGGGCCCGATACCTGCAAGACGGGGTGCGTGTGGCGCAATGCGTTTCCGGGCGATACCGTGTGTGTGACGCCGGAGTCGCGGCAGTTGACCGCCGATGACAACCTGCTCGGGCCGAAGAGAATCGTGCCGTTACCGAAGGAAGCCACCGATCAGGCCGCGCAATAGACAAAAAAAGCCCCGGATCCACCCGAATCCGGGGCCAATCCCATGTCAAGGAGTTTTCATGGAGGAGACGGCTCCATGCTAGCGCCGCTCCCGGCCGACTCCAACCAAGCCTTTCGCACAAGCAATCCACGCCGGCACGCGCAGCCAATACCCCTTCCAGCGTTATATCGTTAGAACAAAAAGTCGTTTCCCGCTGGTACGATCGGTCACTAACATGGCGGTTCAGGTCTACAGGCCGTTCGCGTGGAAAACAGGCTGCGCCTGTCCAACCCGCATCCGGCTGGCCGCCACTGCAGCAAGGAGCTTGAAGTTGACCCGTTTCGACCAGAACCGCCGTCCGCTCGTGATCGGCATCGGCGGCACCACGCGCGCTGCGTCGTCCACTGAACGCGCGCTCGGTTTCGCGCTGCGCGGCGCAGAACAGGCAGGCGCACGCACCCGTCTGTTTGGCGGCACATTCCTGCACAGCCTGCCGCACTACGCGCCTGAAAGCGCGCAACGCACCCCGGAGCAAACGGAACTGATCGAGGCCGTGCGCCATGCGGACGCCCTCATCATCGCTACACCGGGTTATCACGGCGGCGTGTCAGGACTCGTGAAAAACGCACTCGACACGCTCGAAGAACTGCGCGCCGATGAACGTCCGTATCTCGACGGACGCGCAGTCGGTTGCATCGTCACGGCATATGGATGGCAGGCGGCGGGATCCGTCCTTACGTCGCTGCGCTCGATCGTGCATGCGCTGCGCGGCTGGCCGACGCCGTTCGGTGCCGGCATCAACACGCTGGAAACGAAGTTCGAATCGGCTGATTCGTGCTCCGACCAGAAGGTGGTCGAGCAACTGGCGATGGTCGGGCAGCAGGCCGCACAGTTTGCGCTGGCGTTTCGTTCGCTGCATTCGGGCGGCGCATTGGCCCATGAAGCAAACGAAGCCAGCGACGCCGATCAATCACGCCCGCGCCGGATTCTCGCGCTGGCCAACTGACGCGCATGCCGCGGCGAAGTCCGCCGCGGCGCGCATCACGCATCGTCAGAACATCTTGCGCAGACCGACGGCCACGCCGAGATTGTTGGTGCGGCCCACGGTGTTGGTCGGCACGCCTTCCGAGGTGGCGCCGCCGGGGTAATCGGCGGAGAAGGCACCCGTGCCGCGCGCCCAGTCCGTGATCGCATACACCTCCGACTGCTTCGAGAACGAGTATTCAGCCAGCACCGTCGCCGACTGGTTCACGCCCACGCCGAGCGAGCCGTCGAGCCGTTCGGCATTGCGCGCATGCCCGTAGTAGTACGCGAACGTGAGCAGCAACGGCGGCATCACTTTCCAGTTCGCACCGACGTAATACGTATCGTCGATACGGTTCGGACTCGCGCCCGGCAGTTTGGGTGCGCCGGACTGCTGCATGTTGCTGTCGGTCAAACCCGTCTGATCCTGCGCGTGCAGCCAGCCGGCCAGCAGGCGAATCTCCTGCGTCACCTGATACGCGCCGCTCACGTGCAGGAAGGTATTTTTCGCGCCGTTGATCGCGCTGCCCACGCTCGTGCCCGTCGCCGAGCCGAGTGCCGAGGTCGGCACGGAGACCTGCTGATAGCCCGCGTTGAGCATGCCCGGTCCGAGCGTGTAGGTCAGTTCCACCGCGTAGATCGAGCCGATGCCCAGTGCACCTGCCTGGTTGCTGAAGCCATAAGCGGCATCGATGGCCAGGTTGTAGAAGGTGCCCTTGTACTTGACCGCGTTATTGATTTCCAGGTAACTGCCGATGCCGTTGTACGGCCAACTGTTCTGCCAGTAGTTGCCAACTGTCAACGGGTCGAAGATATCGCCGAGCGTGTCGTAGGCGGGTGCGTATTGCCTGCCGAACGTCAGCGCGCCCCACGTCTCGTTCGACAGTCCGACATAGGCCTGCCGGCTGAACAATGTGTCGGGAACGTGCAGCTGACCGTCGAAGGCTTCAAAGCCGTTTTCGAGGTGGAAGACAGCCGCCCAGCCGCCGCCCAGATCCTCGCTGCCCTTCAAGCCCCATCGGCTATGTGTTTCAGGACCGGAGGTCATGGCGACCTGATCTTTGCCGCCTGGTCCCGCGTTGGTCTGATAGCGGACCGCTTCATCGACGATGCCGTAGAGCGTGACCGAACTTTGTGCGTATGCCGACGAGGTGGCGGCCACGACGAGCGCGCCAGCCGCACTGGAAAGGACGATTTTTTTCATTAGCGATCCACAGTAAGTGGTGAGCCGACAGGATCAATTCTTCCGCGGGATCGAACAGGCAAGACCGTGAACGGCAGCATAGCGTGTCACTTCGTTGAAGCCTAGCGGCATGTTACGGAGTGTTGCTAATTTGCTGTGTCAGGTAAGAGAGAGGTGAATTGTCGGGAGATTAAGACGACGTGACAGGCGCTTTGTAAGCGTGACCGTCAGCTTCCCGATAGCAGATGAACTGCGTGAAGAACTACACCATGAATGGCATGAGCGGTTTCAGGCCGGGAGCCTGCACAGGTTGCGTCCCAACGGGATGCCAGTAACCCGCGCAAACTCCGCAGCACCGCGATGCGCTGTTGTTAGCGCTTAGTGATGCGAGGTGAACGAACCCTGGTCACGCGATACCGAGCCACAAAACGGCATGCGATAGGCGTGATCTTCTTCGTCGACCTGCCGCATGCGGCGTTCGAGATCCGCCAGATCGCTCGACGACGCAAGGTACGCGTTGCAGACAGAAACGTCGTTACCGGATACCATTTTTTCGAAGAAGTTGGAAAGACGTGCAAACATGATGTGCTCCTTGTCGTGTGAACGCAGCGCATGTGACTGAGGCTGGTGAATCCGCTTCACATGCACCGCCGATGTGAAGCAGATTAACGCCCGTGAATTAGCGATAAATGAGCGTGGCGAAACGCATCGCCAATGCAGTGAAGCTGCTGATGTTGCGGCGCAAGACTGAATCCATCTTCTTCAATGGTGCGAGTGCCTTACGTGCCGTGCGCCCTCATCTCTCGCTAATTCTCCCGTCCGATCATGTATGCAGTTGAGCGATGGATGCGCCATCGCCGCAACGTGACCGTGACTGGTATGTAAAAGCAACATGGAGACACAGCAAATGAGCACCCTCACCGATCGCAGCATTCCCACCCACTCGCAGGCCAGACGCTATGGTCTGTTCGTCTGCCTGATGGCCGCACTCGCCGGACTGCTGTTCGGCCTCGACATCGGCGTGATTTCAGGCGCGCTGCCCTTTATCGCGAAGCACTTCGTGCTGAGCGACCGCTATCAGGAATGGATCGTCAGTTCGATGATGGTCGGCGCGGCAATCGGCGCGCTGGGCGCCGGCTGGCTGTCGTGGCGTCTCGGGCGCCGCAATGCGCTCGTGCTGGCGGCCGTACTGTTTATCGTCGGGTCGCTGTATTCGGGGGTCGCGGGCAGTCCGGTGCACCTGATCGGCGCACGTCTGGTGCTGGGCCTTGCGGTCGGCATGGCGTCCTTCACGGCGCCGCTGTATCTGTCGGAGGTGGCGCCGCGTCATGTGCGAGGCGCGATGATCTCCACCTATCAACTGATGATTACCGTCGGCATCCTGGCGGCGTTCCTGTCGAACATCGGCCTGTCGTATATCGCCGACTGGCGCTGGATGCTGGGCGTGATCGCGATTCCCGCCGTGTTTTTCCTGGCAGGCGTGCTCGCCCTTCCCGACAGCCCGCGCTGGCTGCTGCAGCGCAACCGCGCAGCGGAAGCGCGCTCGGTACTGCAACGCCTCTACGGCAATTCCGCTGACGTTCAGGCCGAACTGGACCAGGTCAACGAAGACAACACGCGTCCTCAGAAAGGCTGGAGCCTGCTGCGGAAGAATTCGAATTTCCGCCGTTCGGTGCTGCTCGGCGTCGTGCTGCAAGTGTTTCAGCAACTCACGGGCATCAACGTCGTGATGTATTACGCGCCGCGGATTTTCGAGCTGGCCGGCTATGCGACGCATGAGCAGCAACTGTGGGCGACGGTGATCGTGGGCCTCGTCAACGTGTTGGCCACATTCGGTGCAATTGCATTCGTCGATCGCTGGGGCCGTAAGCCGATCCTCTACGCCGGCTGTGCAGTGATGGCGTGCGGCAGGTGCTCGCTCGGTGTTCTGCTGCATGTCGGCGTGGCGGGTCTTACCGCCCAGATGCTGGCCGTTGCTGCGCTGCTGCTGTTTATCGCCGGTTTCGCGATGTCCGCTGGTCCGCTGGTGTGGATTCTCTGCTCGGAGATCCAGCCGCAACAGGGACGCGACTTCGGCATCGCCGTATCGACGCTGGTCAACTGGGTGGCCAACATGGCTGTCGCAGCCACCTTCCTCAGCCTGCTGTCGACGGTGGGCGAAGCGAATACGTTCGTGCTGTATGCCGTCCTCAACGTGGTATTCGCGGCCGTCGTGTTCTTCTATGTGCCGGAGACGCGCGGCGTGTCGCTCGAGAAGCTCGGCAATGATCTGATGTCTGGCAAACGTCTGCGCGATCTCGGCAAGGGGCAATGACGCGCTGCGACGCGATCATCTGCAGGGTTGTGTCGGCGCGCGGCGCTCGACACAACCCTGCAGCAGCCTGTGCAACGTCTTTCTGAATGCCACCTGCGGCCTTCACTCTGGATTGAAATTGCAAGGTTCCAGTAGCGTCTTCCTGATATCCACCCGACACTCATGAACGTGACGCGGCACTCGTGCAAAAGGCCTTTCCGCATGAGTGCTTGAGCGGGCGGCACCGTATCGACACGGGAGCGCAATCATGTGGAAACGTCTCGCGATCTGGATGAGTGTTCTGACATGCGCGTGGCCGCTGTCCGCCAGCGCCGAGCTGATGGCGCCAATCACGATGGATTGCCGCAACGGCGAGTATGTAGTGGGTCTGATGGGCAACACGGGCGCCTGGATCGATTCCATCGCGCCCGTTTGCGCAAAGTGGGACGAGCGAACGTTCCAGTCCGTGATGATCACGACACCACGCGTACACGCGGGTGGTCGGGGCGGCGCACGGAATCAGCAGACCTGTCCCGACGGCACCGCGCTGATGTCGTGGCAAGTGGATAAAGTCGTCGTCAACGAAGCCACGTATGCGTCTGCCGTGGTCTCTCAATGCGGCTCGCTATTGCCGGCACACGCACTGACGGGGACGCAGGTGCGCTACGCAGGCGGAGGCGGTCCGGCAGCGCACCCACAACCGCGCGAAAGCTGCTCGCCCGGACAACTCGCTACGGGTGTACATGGATGGGTCAGTCACGATCAGCGCTTCGTCACCGAGGTCAAGCTGACTTGTGGCCGTGCACCTTTCGTCCAGTCGGCGATGTCGCAAGTCCGGAATGCCGACGGCAGCGTCAACTATTCCTCGCCATCATTCGTCTTTCCCGATGGCGAAAGCATTCGCGTCGACGCATGCCACGACTGGGCCGCCAATTGCGGTGCGCCCGCAGCCGACACGTTTTGCCAGTCGCAGAAAATGGGTAACGCCGTGAGCTTCGACACGCAGTCGAATGTGCCCATGACCATCGTGTTGTCGAGTCGACGGATCTGCCGGGGTCAGGGCTGCACGGCGTTGGCGCACGTCACTTGCCACCCGCGCAGCTAACGCGGGCTGCACGCGATCTATCGATACACAGGCGAGTACGCCGCCGACCTGATATGCGCGACGAGATCCGCTGGCCGCTCGACCCGCGCCAATTGATGATCGAAAATATATTGGGCCACGGCACCCGCCACATGCATCGATGCCTCGAAGATGCTGCTCTGCGGCGGATAGATCAACCCCTTATCGAGACTCTCGCCGCTCACCTGCTCGGCCACCGCTTTAGCCGCCACGATGAACATCGCCTGCGTCACACGCGTCGCCTCTGTCGCGAACACCGCCATCCCCATCGCGGGGAAAATATAGACGTTGTTGCCCTGCCCCGGCACGAACTGACGCCCATCGATCTGCACCGGCGGGAACGGACTGCCGCTTGCGAAAATGGCTTGTCCTTTGGACCATCGGTATGCCTCTTCAGCCGTGCATTCGGAGCGTGAAGTCGGATTGGAATACGGAAAGATGATGGGCCGCTCGTTGAGTTCGCTCATCGCTTCGATCACCGGCTGACTGAAAAGCTGCGGCACCGTACTGACGCCGATGATGCCCGTCGGCTTCAACGCTTTCACCGCATCGACGAAGACATCGACCGGTTCGTGATCGATCGCGAAGATTTTCTGGAAGTCGGCGAGATCGGTGCGCGACTTCACCATCAGTCCATTGACGTCGAACAGACTGTTGCGCGCGCGGGCCGTATCGATATCGAGCCCCTCCAGCACCATCGCCTCGCTGATCAACTCCGCGATGCCCGTCGCGGCCGATCCACCGCCAAGAAACAGAAACCGCTGGTCGGTCAGCTTCTGCTTCGAGATGCGCAGCGCGGCATAGATGCCTGCCAGCGCAACGGCCGCCGTGCCCTGAATATCGTCGTTATAGGTGCAGACCTTGTCCCGAAAGCGCGCGAGCAACGGCACCGCATTGAAGTTGGCGAAATCCTCCCACTGGATGCAGCACTTCGGATACACGTCCTGCACGGCATCGACGAATTCGTCCACGAACGCGTGATACGCATCGCCGCGCACGCGCTCATGCTTCAGCCCCAGATACAAGGGGTCTTCGAGCAAGGCCACGTTGTTCGTGCCGACATCCAGCGTGACAGGCAGACAATGCATCGGCGGCACGCCGGCACACGCCGTGTAGAGCGCCAGCTTGCCGATGGGAATGCCCATGCCGCCCACGCCGAGATCGCCCAGTCCCAGAATGCGCTCGCCATCCGTGACGACGATGAAACGCACGTCCGCTTCGGGCCAGTTGCGCAGCAGTTCCTTGACGCGGCCGCGCGCGTCGATGGGGATATACATGCCGCGCGTGGCGCGGAACACGTGATCGAATTTCTGGCATGCCTCGCCGACCGTCGGCGTGTAGACAATCGGCATGTAGGTCGCCGGATCGGACATCAAGAGCGCGTAGAACAACGTCTCGTTGCGCGCCTGCAAGTCCGACAGAAACAGATACCGCTGCAGATCATTGTCGAGATGCGCGAGTTCCGCGTGCGTGCGCGCAATCTGCAGTTCCAGCGTATTGACGCCAGGCGGCAACAAGCCTTCGAGCCGGTAAGTCTTTCGCTGTTCGAGCGAGAACGCGGAACCCTGATTGAGACGCGGATTGTGCAGGACGTCATAGCCATAGGCCGGTGTGGACATGATCGTTTCCTTCCTGACGTGAGGGCAGTTTCACGAAGACGTCGATTCAGACCACCTGCGTCATGACCGACGTGGCAGTGTAGGCGCGTGACGGAAAGCTGTATTGCGAGAGCGCCCGGCGGCGGCGTGCGTTCGCGAAACGGGCACACCGGGCATCAGTGTAGTCAGCGTTCGCGCATTGGTCTGCAGAAGGGGCGCGCAGTGCACACGGCAGGCATGCGATCAGGCAGTCATCGAACCGGCGCGGCCGGAAATCTTCGCGCGCACTGTACGAAACCGCACGACGCATCGCACTCGCGCGCGGCAGAATCGGGCTGTACCTGACGGTTCGCTGAAGCAGACTCTCCCGCAAAAACATAAAGATACCCCGGTCTGATTTGCTTTCGACGAATCGTTGGTTCAGTCGTCGAACGGGGTCGCTTACGCTTTGCGGGACGATCAAGCAGCAGGGAGCAGTCACGATGGCCACACAAAACAGATATCGGAACCATTCCGATCACCCGAAGCCCGACAAATCACTGCGGGCCATGCAGCATATCCGCTACAAGGGCTACGAAGTGGCGCCCGCTGCGCAGCGTCTGCCCAATGGGCTGTTCGCCGCGAATCTCACCATCGAGAAAGCGTCCGCCTCGAATGGATCGCATGAGGGCGGGCACGCGTATTCATTCGACGCGCTCGACTACTTCTTCGACGAAGAACACGCGCTTGCGTATGCGTTCCGATGGGGACGCCTGTGGATCGACAGCCATCAGTAAACGCAGCACGCTATTGCAATTTTTGACGAAGGCGGCGCGAAACGTGCGTGCGGCAGCACGGCACATGCCCGCTCGACGCCACAAAATGACGGGTTATGACAGAATGGCCGGAATAACTAGCCAAAGTTTCCGCCTGACATGTCAGACACCCTGATAACAGATGTAGAAGCTGCTCACGATCATGCATTGCGCAACTGGACCTTTGCCAGTCACGCACGCATGCGGGTTGGCTCCGATGCGCACAAGCAGATGTTCTGCCGGATGCTGCTCGAAACGCATAACCCGTACAAGCCAGCCGTGATCGACTGGCCACAGTTGCCGCCCGACGCATTGAAGCGCATCACGTCCCTGCCTATCTGGGACATCGCCGTGCAGACGGAAGGCCGCGCGTCGATCCGCGTGTCCACCTACGCAGCGCAACTGCAAGACCCGCTGGTGCGCGAAGCGATCGAAATGGATGCCGCCGAAGAAGCGCGCCACAAGCACGTTTTGTCGCGCCTTGTCGCCGCATACGGCATCGAACTCGCACCCGAACCCGACTACCCCGCACCGCGCGATGCCGAATGGGCGTGGATGTTCACCGGCTATAGCGAATGTATCGACAGCTTCTTCGCTTTTGGGCTGTTCCGCTCGGCGCAACTGTCGGGCTACTTCCCTGAAGAACTCGTCGAAACCTTCGAGCCCGTCATCCAGGAAGAAGCGCGTCATATCCTGTTCTTCATCAACTGGGTTGCGTGGTATCGCCGCAATATGCCGTGGTGGCGTCGTCCCTGGCACTCGCTGCGGGTTGGCGCGATCTGGATCAAACTGATCTGGGACCGCGTCGCGATTGCCAAAGGCATCGACTCGAACGGCGTCGCACACGACTCGAACTTCCTGCCCGCCAACAGCGCGACCATCGGCCAGGCGCTCTCGACACGTCAACTGATCGAACTCTGCCTCCAGGAAAACGACCAACGGATGGCCGGCTACGACAAGCGGCTGGTTCGTCCGACGCTCGTGCCGAAGCTGGCGCGCCTTGCGCTGCGGTTCATCGGCAAATAAGCCAGCAGCGAGCGTGCATGCAGCGCACGCATGGACGGACCGCGCGCCCGCGCAGGCGGGCATTTCCACGACACGTCACAAAACGTCACCACGCGTTCGATCCAGGGAGACAGATCACATGCAATGGACCGTCGATGAGCAACTCGCGCTGACCGCCACACAAGCCGTGGCCGCCATCCAGTCGGAGCGACTCAGCGCAACCGACTACGTCGCGACCCTGCTCGCCCGCGCCGCCGCGCTCGCCACGCTCAACGCGTTCACGGCGATCGACATGGAAGGCGCGCTCGCCGCCGCAAAACGCATCGACGCCCTTTCCGCCGACGAAAAGGCCCGCCTGCCGCTCGCGGGCCTGCCCGTCGTCATCAAGGACAACATCAACACCGCGGGGCTGCTGACGTCCGCCGGCACGCCCGCGCTCGACGGCTTCAAGCCGAAGACCGACGCACCCTCGGTGCGCAAGCTGCTCGAGGCAGGCGCGATCGTGCTCGGCAAGACCAACATGCACGAACTGGCGTTCGGCATCACGAGTGCGAATCTGGCCCCGCACGCGGGCGTGGTGCGCAATCCTTATGATCCTGCGCTGATCGCGGGCGGCTCGTCGGGCGGCACCGCCGTGGCCGTGGCCGCGCGCGTCGCGCCAACCGGGCTCGGCAGCGACACGGGCGGCTCCACGCGCATTCCCGCTGCGCTGACGGGCATTGCGGGCTTCCGCCCATCCGTAGGCAACGGCGGCGCCGAGCGGCGCTATCACGATCCGCATGCCGTGGTGCCGATCAGCCACACACGCGATACCGTCGGGCCGATGGCGCGCACGGTGGCGGACATTGCACTGCTCGACGGCGTGATCGCGGGCGATGCCACACTGCCCGTCGTGCAACTGCCCGCGTTGCGCATCGGCTTGCCCGAGCCGCTGTGGGCCGATCTCGAACGCGCCACGGAAGACGTCGCGCGCGCCGCGCTGACCCGGCTCGAAGCCGCGGGCGTGACCTTCGTGCCCGTCGCGATGCCCGATCTGCTGCGCCTGAACGAAGCAACGGGCGGCCCGATCGCGATTCACGAAGCACTCGACGACGTGCGCGACTATCTCGTCGCCAACGATGCACCCGTGCAGACAGTCGGCGAACTGGCCGCGCGCATCGCCAGTCCGGACGTGCGCGAAATCTACGACGTGGTGCTGGCGGCCGCGCTCGCGCAGCACTATCCGGCCGCCATGAACACGTGGCGACCGCAACTGCAGCAGCATTACGCCGACACCTTCGCCGCCGAGCGCCTCGATGCGCTGCTGTTTCCGACCACGCGCCTCGTGGCCGTGCCGATCGACGAAGTGAACGGCTCATCGGTCGTATCGATCGACGGCGCGCCCGCACTCGACGAAATGACGGCCTATCTGCGCAACACCGATCCCGCCAGCAACGCCGGCATTCCGGGCCTCTCGCTGCCCGCCGGGCTGACGCAGGACGGCGTGCCGGTCGGCCTCGAACTGGACGGGCCGCTCGGCAGCGACCGGCGGCTGCTCGCCATTGGCATCGCGATCGAAGGACTGCTAGGCTCCGTTCCCGCCCCAACTATCTGACACTTCATGATCCGACCACGCATCAGGCACCTCGCGGCGATAGCCGTCGCGCTGTGCACGTCAGGCTGCGCGCTCATCGCCACCGCCGACCCCAACGCCCTGTGGAAAATCGTCGACCACCAATGCGTGCCCGCCGCGCGCGCGACGGGCGGCGCGGGCTTCTGCACGTCGGTGGATCTTTCGAAGCACTACGCGATCCTCAAGGACATCAACGGCAACACGCAATATCTGCTGATTCCGACCGACCGCGTAACGGGCATCGAAAGCCCCAGCGTGCTCGCCGCCGATGCGCCCGACTATTGGGCCGATGCATGGTCGCAGCGGCAGGACGTCGGCTCGCGTATTGGTCTGACGTTTCCGCCGAACCAGCTTGGCCTCGAAATCAATTCGGAATTCCGCCGCACGCAGAACCAGTTGCATATCCATATGGATTGCATGCACGACAGCATCATCAAGGCGCTCGCGCCTTTTCGCGCGGTGGAACCCGGTCAGTGGCACTGGACCAGGCTCGACGGCGATTCATACCGCGTGATGCGCGTGCTGTCGCTGACGGGCGATGACAATCCGTTCCGCGTCGTCGCGCGCGACCATCGGGGCAGTGACGCGATGGCGCAGCAGACCATCCTCGTGACGGGCGCAGGGCCAACCGACGCCGACGGCTGGCTGATCGTCAACAGCGGCCTCGAACTGGACAACGGCAGCGGCACGGCGGAACCGATGCTCGATCACGCGTGCGAGATCGGCATGCATCGGTAAACGTGCGGGGCATTTGTTCAGTCCGTACGCATAACCGGCGCCAAATCCGCTTTACTCACATGCTTTGCCGAACAAATTGGTTCGGCGGCGGCGCGCGCGCCTTTAGGATCGGTGAACTGCATGAGAACCGATCCGCCGATGTCCTTCTATCTCGACGACGCACAACGCCACACCCTTTCGCAACGGCGTACCCGTTTTACGTGGCGCACTGAATGGCCGACGTGGCTGCTGATCGGCACCATTTACGGCGGCTGGTTCTTTTTCGCGAGTCACGCACGCGCGCTCGGCCTTAGCATCGCGATTCCGCTGCTGGCCGTGTTCAGCGCGTGGTACATGTCGTTGCAGCACGAGCTGTTGCATGGGCATCCGACGCGATCTGCTTTCGTCAATGGCCTGATTGGTTTTGCGCCGCTCGCGGTGTGGTTTCCGTATCGCGTGTATCGCGATCTGCATCTGCAGCATCACGACGATCCGCATCTGACGCATCCCGAGATCGATCCCGAGAGCTATTTCGTCAGCCGTGACGCCTGGCAGCAGGCGGGCATGCTGACGCGTGTATTGCTGATCGCGCGCAATACGTTTGCTGGACGTCTGCTGCTTGGTCCTGCGTTTTCAATTGCCGCCACCGCGACTCAAGGGTCGCGCAAGATCCTGCGCGGCGATCTGTCGGATGTTCCTGCGTGGGTTGCGCATATCGTGGCGCTGGCTTTGCTGATTGTGTGGCTGGACCGCGCGTGTGGCATCGCACCGTGGCTGTTCATCGCCGGGGTCGGCTATCCGGCGCTGGCGCTGAGTGCGGTGCGCTCGTTTCATGAGCATCGGGCGGCGGCGTTGCATGAGCACCGGTCGGTTATCAATGAAGCTGGTGCGATCTGGCGGTTGCTGTTTCTGAACAACAACTATCATCTCGTGCATCATGACTTGCCGCATGTGCCGTGGTTTGCGTTGCGCGCGGTCTATGAGGCGTCGGCGCAGCAGTATCGCGAACGTTCCGGCGGCTTCGTGGTGAAAGGCTATGGCGAATGGGCGAAGCGCTATGCGTTCGCTTCCGTGGCCAGCCCGATGCATGGGGAGCGCTCCGGCTTCGAACCCATCCCGGAACGCGGCACACTCGCCGTGCAGCGCAAGCCCGTTCATTACTCGCGCAGCCGCTGAAGGCAGCCGCACGCGCGTCGTTTGCATGCGCAATGACGGAAAAGAGCGGAACCTCGGCGTTTTTGCACGGCAGCAACCCGGCACAATCGAACGCATGCCGGCAGCCCTGTCCGGCCAGAGGGAGCGATCCATGGGATGGAAGAATCTGCTGGTCGAAACACCTGTCTGGTTGTTGAGCCGGTTCCATCCAGCGCGCTTCGATCCGCGTCGCGGCGCACCGCGCGAAATCCTCGTGCTGCGGCCCAACGACTTCGGCGAACTGCTCAGCACCACGCCGCTGTTCGAATCGCTGCGCAAGCAGTTTCCGGCGACGAAGCTGATCGCCGGTATCGGCAGTTGGGGCAGGCCGATTCTCGAGAACAATCCGTATATCGACGAAATCGTCGAACTCGATGCGCCCTGGAACAACAAGATCATCGCGGACCGCTCGCAGAAGAATGTGTTGCGCTTTCTGCGTGCGTCTCCACAGGTTGCCGCGTTGCGCGCGCGAGGCGGATTCGATGTCGCAATCGACGTGCTCGGCAGTTATATGGGCGCGCTGCTGATGATGCGGCTCGGCGCACGCTACCGCGTCGGCGTGCGCGGCTATCGCGGCGGCTGGAGCGGATGCCAGGCTTATATCGAGTACGCGAGGCGGCAAGCGGGACGCGCTGCGCTTGCGCAAGGCGAATTGCTCGGTGCGACAGCGTTACCGGAAGTGCGTCCACAACTCTTTCTGACTGGCGACGAGCGTGCGCGCGCTGCGCAGCTATGGACCGTGAACGCCACGCCAGCAAGACCCGTGGTGCGTATCGTCGCGGGTGTCGGAGCGGGCGTACCGACCAAGGCGTGGCCCGCTCGCGAAGTGGGTGCCGCTCTTGCGCAAGTCGCGCAATCGCTGGAACAGCAAGGGCGCGCGTGCGAGATCGTGATCGTCGGCAGCGATGCGGACCGGGCGCGCGCCGCCGAGGCGATCGCCGCCGCCGGCAGCAGTGTGCCCGTGCGCTCGCTCGCAGGCGACATACCGATGCGCGTGATGTTCGCCCTCGTCGAACAGGCCGATACCGTGCTGACGAACTCGACGATGTTGATGCACGTCGCCGCCGCGTTCCGCCGTCCGACGGTGGCCGTGCTCGGCGGCAGCATCAGCAGGCCGGAAGTGCACGACGCGATCTGGGGTTATCCGGCGTCCTACGTCAGCATCGCGCCCGCGAAATCCGCCGATGGCCAGCGGCTAACGGAATGGCCGGACGGCGCGCGTGTGGTAGAAGCCGTGTTGCAGTCCGTCGCTGCCGTTGGTGAACCGGACTCGCGTCTCGGCGCGGCGGCGTGACAACGTAGATATGGGCAGGTTGATTCGCGATTAGAATCACACGCATGAAGAGAATCGCCGCCCTGCCGATGTACAACGTCTCGCCCGCGCTCGCAGCCGACTGGCACGCGCTGCTCGCGGACGTGCTGCGCCGTGTCGATCCGGCCGCCATCATCACGGAACCCGACGATCTGCACGCGTTCTGGCGGCGTCCCGAGCTACTGCTCTCTCAGACTTGCGGCTATCCGTATGTACTCGGTCTGCACGAACACGTCCAACTGATCGCGACGCCGCACTTCGAAGCGCCCGGCTGCGATGGCGCGAACTATTCGAGCGTGGTGATCGTGCGCAAAGAGGCACCGCTCGATTCGATCGAAGCATGTCGTGGCGCACGCGTTGCCTTCAATTCCACCGATTCGAATAGCGGCTACAACGCATTGCGTCACATGGTTGCACCGCATGCGCAACACGGTCGCTTCTTCAGCACGACACTCGAAACTGGCTCGCATCTTGGCTCGATGCGAGCGGTTGCAGACGATCGCGCGGATGTGGCGGCTATCGACTGCGTGACCTGGGCTTTCGCAACTGAAGCGTATCCGGAACTCACAGACCTTCTGCGCGAAATCGGCTATACGCGTTCATCGCCGGGATTGCCGTTGATTGCTTCGAAGCTCATATCACCTGACACTGCAGAAGCGTTACGCGACGCCCTGAGCGAAGCCCTCGCCGCACAACCCGAGCGCGCCTCGAGGCTCAAACTCAAGGGCTTTTCGCATCTACCGCCGCAAGCGTACGAGAGCATCCGTCAAATGGAAAACGAGGCGCGCGTAGCGAACTACGCGCGCCTCGCATGACATCGGACGCTTTTAAAAACGCTGCGTCTTATTCGACGTCGAGCACCAACAGCTGCGCACCATCGGCGACCTGATCGCCGACGCCATACAGCACCTCCGCCACCTTACCCGCTGCGGGCGCACCGATCGTGTGCTCCATCTTCATCGCTTCCATCACGATCAGCGGCTGCCCTTTCTCCACCACCGCACCCTGCTCGACCAGCACCGCGATCACCTTGCCCGGCATCGGCGCCGTGAGCCGCCCTTCGCCATGCTCCGAGTCCGCTGCATGCGCGAGCAGGTTCTGCCATTCGAACGCGAGCGCCTCGCCGCGGCAGAACACGTAAAACGTATCGCCATCGATAAACACGCGGCCTGTCACATGTGCATCGCCAATGGTCGCGCCGTACTCATGTTCACCCGCGCCGCACCACCACTTGAACGGCTCGGTCTTGCCATCGTGCGTAAGCGTCTGTGCGTCGCCGTCGCGCGAGAAAACCGCTGTAAAAGCAGACTCTTTCTCGACATCGCGCCAGTTGAGCGTCTGCGTATAGCCGCCATTCAGACGCCAGTGCGACAGCGCATCCCACGGCGACGCGCCATGCGCGACGCCGCCTTCACGCGTCATCAACGCGCCGCACGCAAGCGCCAGCGCTTCGGCAAACGGCTTCTTCACGGGCGCGAACAGCGCATCGTGATGACGCTCGATCAGGCCCGTATCGAGATCGCCCGTCGAAAACGGCACGCTCGCAACGATACGCTGCAGGAACTCGACGTTCGTATGCGGCCCGACCACTTCGCAGCCACGCAACGCCTGGCTCATGCGCTTCAACGCTTCTTCGCGGCTTGCGCCGCGCACGATCAGCTTCGCGATCATCGGATCGTAGAACGGCGTGATCGTATCGCCTTCGCGCACGCCGCTGTCGATGCGTACCGGTGCGCGGTCGCCGCCTGTGCCGATCGTGAATTCCACGCCTGCCGGCATGCGCAAATGCTTGAGCGTGCCCGTCGACGGCAGAAAACCGCGCGCGGGATGCTCGGCATAGATACGCGCCTCGATCGCATGGCCTTCGATCTTCAACTGGTCCTGCGCGAGCGGCAACGGCTCGCCCGCAGCAACCCGCAACTGCCATTCGACAAGATCAAGCCCCGTCACCATTTCCGTCACAGGATGCTCGACCTGCAGGCGCGTGTTCATCTCCATGAAGTAGAACTCGCCGCCTTCCGTCATGATGAACTCGACGGTGCCCGCGCCCTCGTAGTTCACTGCGCGTGCCGCCGCGACGGCCGCTTCGCCCATCGCGCGGCGCACGTGCGGCTGCAAGCCCGGCGCGGGCGCCTCTTCGAGCACTTTCTGATGGCGACGCTGCACCGAGCAGTCGCGGTCGAACAGATAAACCGCGCCGCCATGCTTATCCGCAAACACCTGCACTTCGACGTGACGCGGACGCGTCAGATACTTTTCGATCAGCACGCGATCGTTGCCGAAGCTGCTCGCCGCTTCGCGCTTGCACGATGCAAGCGCGGCCGCGAATTCTTCCGTGCGCGTGACCACGCGCATGCCCTTGCCGCCGCCACCCGCGCTCGCCTTCAGCAACACCGGGTAGCCGATCTCATCGGCCTGGCGATGCAGCAGATCCGCGTTCTGATCGTCGCCGTGATAGCCCGGCACGAGCGGCACGGCAGCCGAATGCATCAGCGCCTTCGCAGCGGCCTTCGAACCCATCGCAGCAATCGCTTCGACGGGCGGCCCGATGAACGCGATGCCGGCCTTTTCGCAAGCCTGCGCGAAGTCCTCGTTCTCCGACAGAAAGCCGTAGCCCGGATGCACGGCTTGCGCGCCCGTCGCAATCGCCGCTTCGATGATGCGTTCGACGCGCAGATAGCTTTCCGCCGCCGTCGAACCGCCAATGTGAACCGCCTCGTCGCATGCCGCGACGTGCTTCGCATTCGCGTCGGCGTCGGAATAGACCGCGACGCTAGTGATGCCGAGCCGCTTGCAGGTCGCCGCGACACGGCAGGCAATCTCGCCACGGTTCGCAATCAGGATCTTGTTGAACATGAAGTGTCTCGATGGATATTGTTCTGTGCGGACGCAGGGTTCAGACGCGCCACGAAGGCGAGCGCTTGTCGAGGAACGACGCGACGCCTTCGCGCCCTTCCGCGCCCGCACGCGTCTTCGCGATGCGCACCGCCGTGTCTTCGATCAGCGCCGCGCTGATCTCGCGTCCGCCGATGTCATGCACGAGCTGCTTGCACGCCTTCACCGCTTGCGGGCCGTTCGCGCACAGCGTCGCGGCGAGTTGCTGCACGGTTTCGTCGAGCTTGTCGGCGCTCACGCATTCGGCAACAAAGCCCAGCCGATGCGCCGTCGCGCAGTCGAACGCTTCTGCCGTCATGAAATAGCGGCGCGACGCCTGCTCGCCGAGCGCGCGAATCACGTACGGCGCGATCGTCGCGGGAATCAGGCCGAGGCGCGCTTCGGACAGGCAGAATTTCGCGCTATCCACGGCAACCACGATATCGCACGCCGACAGCAGGCCCATGCCGCCCGCGTACGCATCGCCGTTCACACGCGCGATCACCGGCTTGTTGCAGCGATAGATCGACGCGAGCATGTCGGCAAGACGCAGCGCGTCGGCACGGTTCTCGTCATCCGAGTAACCGGCCATTTTCTTCATCCAGTTCAGGTCCGCGCCTGCGCAGAATGCCTTGCCGTTTGCCGCGAGCACGACGGCGCGCACGTCGTCGCGTTCGTTCAGCGCGTTGAATGCCGACGTGAGTTCCGCGATCATCGCTTCGTTGAACGCGTTGCGCACGTCCGGGCGATTCAGCGTGACAGTGGCGATCTGGTTGTCGAACGCGACGGTGAGGTTCTCGTATTGCATAGCCGAAGCTCCTTTCGCTGCGTCGACGTTACATGCGGAACACGCCGAAGCGCGTGTCTTCGATCGGTGCATTCATCGCCGCCGACAAACCGAGACCCAGCACGTCGCGCGTTTGCGCGGGATCGATCACGCCGTCGTCCCAAAGACGCGCGCTTGCATAGTACGGATGGCCTTGATGTTCGTATTGCTCGCGGATCGGCTGCTTGAATGCGTCTTCCTGCTCGGGCGTCCATGTGCCGCCCTTCGCTTCGATGCCGTCGCGCTTCACCGTTGCCAGCACCGACGCCGCCTGTTCACCGCCCATCACCGAGATGCGCGCGTTCGGCCACATCCACAGGAAGCGCGGCGAATACGCGCGTCCGCACATGCCGTAATTGCCCGCACCAAACGACCCGCCGATGATCACCGTGAACTTCGGCACCTTCGCCGTCGCGACAGCCGTCACCATCTTCGCGCCGTTACGCGCGATGCCTTCGTTCTCGTACTTGCGGCCCACCATGAAGCCCGTGATGTTCTGCAGGAACACGAGCGGGATCTTGCGCTGCGCGCACAGTTCGATGAAGTGCGCGCCCTTCAATGCCGACTCGGAAAACAGAATGCCGTTGTTCGCGACGATGCCGACCGGGTGGCCCCAGATATGCGCGAAGCCGCATACCAGTGTGGTGCCGTAACGCGCCTTGAATTCATCGAAGGCGGAATCGTCGACGATACGCGCGATCACTTCGCGGATATCGAAGGGCTTGCGCGTATCGACGGGAATCACGCCGTAGAGGCTCTTCACGTCGTAGCGCGGCGGCTTCGGTTCCTGCATCGTGACGGGCACGTCCTTGCGCCGGTTCAGATTGCCGACGATGCTGCGCGCAATCGCCAGTGCATGCGGATCGTTCTGCGCCAGATGATCGGCGACACCCGACAGACGCGTATGCACGTCGCCGCCGCCCAGGTCTTCCGCGCTGACTTCTTCGCCTGTTGCTGCCTTTACCAGCGGCGGGCCGCCCAGAAAGATCGTGCCTTGATTCTTGACGATGATCGATTCGTCGCTCATCGCGGGAACATACGCGCCGCCTGCCGTGCACGAACCCATCACCACGGCGATCTGCGGAATGCCCTGCGCCGACATGTTCGCCTGGTTGTAGAAGATGCGGCCGAAGTGATCGCGGTCGGGGAACACATCGTCCTGATTCGGCAGGTTCGCGCCGCCCGAATCGACGAGATACACGCATGGCAAGCGGTTTTCTTCGGCGATTTCCTGCGCGCGCACGTGCTTCTTCACGGTCACGGGATAGTACGTGCCGCCCTTCACCGTTGCGTCATTGCAGACGATCACGCATTCCTGGCCCGCAATGCGCCCGATGCCCGTGATGACGCCCGCGCCCGGCGCATCGTCGTTGTACATGCCGTAGGCCGCGAGTTGCGACAGTTCGAGAAACGGCGTGCCGGGATCGAGCAGTTGCGCGATGCGGTCGCGCGGCAGCAGCTTGCCACGCGATACATGCTTGTCGCGCGCAGCAGGACCGCCGCCTTGCGCGAGCTTGCTGATCTTCGCTTTCAGGTCTTCGACGAGGGCTTCGAGCGCCGCCGCGTTGGTGCGGAAGTCGTCGGAACGGGGGTTCAGTTTTGATTCGATGATCGGCATGTTCGTCCCTTGCCTCTTACATCGTTTCCGCAAACAGTTCGCGGCCAATCAGCATCCGGCGAATCTCGCTCGTGCCCGCGCCGATCTCATACAGCTTCGCATCGCGCCACAGGCGTCCAACGGGATACTCGTTGATATAGCCATTGCCGCCGAGAATCTGGATCGCCTCGCCCGCCATCCACGTCGCCTTCTCAGCCGTGTACAGAATCACGCCCGCGCAGTCCTTGCGCACCTGGCGCACATGCGCCGTGCCGAGTGTATCGAGCTGGCGGCCCACCGCGTACAGATACGCGCGGCAAGCCTGCAACGTCGTGTAAAGATCCGCGACCTTGCCCTGGATCAACTGGAACTCACCGATCGACTGGCCGAACTGCTTGCGATCATGGATATACGGCACGACAGAATCCATCACGGCCAGCATGATGCCCGTCGGACCACCTGCGAGCACCGCGCGCTCGTAATCGAGGCCGCTCATCAGCACCTTCACGCCGCCGTTCAGTTCGCCGAGGATGTTCTCTTCCGGCACTTCCACGTTCTCGAACACCAGTTCGCCCGTATGCGAGCCGCGCATGCCGAGCTTGTCGAGCTTCTGCGCAACGGAGAAACCCTTCATGCCCTTCTCGACGATAAACGCCGTGATGCCACGCGAAGCAGCTTCGATATCGGTCTTCGCGTACACGACCAGCGTGTCGCAATCCGGGCCGTTGGTGATCCACATCTTCGTGCCGTTCAGCACATAGCGGTCGCCCTTCTTCTCGGCGCGCAGCTTCATGCTGACTACGTCGGAACCGGCGTTCGGCTCGCTCATCGCCAGCGCGCCGACGTGTTCGCCCGACACCAGCTTCGGCAGGTACTTTTCTTTTTGCGCCTTGGTGCCATTGCGGTGAATCTGGTTCACGCACAGATTCGAATGCGCGCCATACGACAGCCCTACCGATGCCGACGCCCGCGAAATCTCCTCCATCGCGACCATGTGGGCCGTGTAGCCCATGTTTGCGCCGCCGTATTCCTCGGAAACCGTCATACCGAGCACGCCCAGATCGCCGAATTTCTTCCACAGGTCCATCGGGAACTGGTCGGTGCGGTCGATCTCGCCCGCGCGCGGCGCGATTTCCCTGGCGGCAAACGACGTCAGGCTGTCGCGCAGCATCTCGATCTCTTCACCAAGCGGGAATTGCAAACCGGGCAAGTTGCTCATTGTGTGTGTCTCCAGGAGTTCGTCGGGTGCGGCGGGCGGCTTTCCAGGTCAGGTGCCGCGCCACATCGGGCAATTTTTCTGAGCCGGACTCAGCCGGCTCGCCAGCCGCGCCATTCACATATCCGGCGATTCAGCCGGCATGCACGTTTACGCGGCAGCACAGAGCGCATTTCACTCCAGATTTACGTAAGCGTCAATCAGTATTTTTGAGTGCCACTCAAAACCGTGAAGTGCGCGCTGAATGGCCTTGTAGCGTGGTAGTATCGGCCGCAATGGGAGCTTTCCTGCTCCGAAATCTGAACTGGACTCATATGATGGGCGTAGCAAGGGCCGAGGTGCCGGGTTCGCGCCGCCAGCCGGCGGGCCGCAAGTCGCAGCAGCGCGTGAAGGAAATCCTTCAGGCGGGCCGCGACGTTTTCTCCGAAAAAGGCTACGCCCGGGCGACGACTTCCGAAATCGCGCAGCGGCTCGGCATTTCCGAGGCCACCGTGTTCAGCTACTTTCGCGGCAAGCGGGAGCTGTGCGCGCGCGTGATCGGCGACTGGTACGACGAAATCATCGAAGCGATCGAATCGGGTTTGCCGCGCGACGGCAGTATCCGTCAGCAGTTTGCGTTTATCGTCCGCACGCATTTGCGGCTGATGCTGGTGAACGGCACGGGGCTGTGCGCGCTGGTGCTGTCCGAAGGCCGTACGCGCCAACACGAACTCAGCGAAGAACTCACTGCGCTGCAGCGGCGCTATACCGCGCCGTTGATGCGCGTGCTGTCGCAAGGCCAGCAGATGGGCCAGATCCGCTCGGACATGCCGCTGCGCCTGTTGCGCTCGCTGGTGTTCGGGCCGATGGAGCACGTGCTGTGGGACGCGACGCTCGGCAATCGCCGCACTGACATCGATGCCACCGCCGATCGTCTGATCGACGTATTGTGGTCGGCTTTGCAGCCGCCCGACGCGTCGCTGAGCGCGCTGGTGCAGTTCCGCCAGGAAGTGAGCGAGGCCGCGCGGCGTCTCGCCGAAGCCGAGGCGGCGCAGAAGCAGGCCGTGCCCGTGCGGCTTCATACCGGCGAGGACGCCTGAGCACACTTCACCGCCTCCGCGCGCCGGCCGGGTGCGCAACTTGCTGACGATACGGCTATCAGCAACGCAACCCAAGGAGGACCGGCCATGTCGACCACGCCAAACACAGGCGAAAACCCGATCCGCCCCGACCAGTCCGACGTCGTGCAGACCGATCTGCCCGATGTCGGTCCGCCACAGGATCCGGACGCGCCGCCACTCGATCCCGACGTCAATCCCGATTACGAGGACGACAAGCTGTAGGGCAAGCGCCGTCCGTCATCAGCATCCAATAGCAGGGAGGGAGGATCATCGTGCAACAGGCAATCAATAGAAGCTGCCGGATCGGCGTCGCGGGTTTGCTGGCCGCGCTCGTTTCAACGGCAGTGCTCGCGCAGGGCGCGCCGCAATCCATCACCGAGCGGCACACGGAAGTCATGCAGACGGGCAGCGGTTTTCGAGCATCGAAGCTGTCGGGCGCGAACGTCTATAACCGCGACAAGGACAAGATCGGCACCATCGACGATCTGGTCGTCTCGCCATCGGATCACACTGCGTTTGCGATTCTTTCTGTGGGCGGCTTTCTCGGCATGGGCAAGCATTATGTGGCTGTGCCGTTCGGCGATCTGCAGATCAACGCAAAACAGGTGACCATGCCCGATGCGACGAAGTCGTCGCTCGAAGCCTTGCCGGAATTCAAGTACGCACCAGACTGAAGGCCGCGCAGCGCCGCATTGCTGCATGCCGCTTCGCGTCACATGCGAAGCGGCCCTTCACGTTTCAGTCTTCGATTAAAGCAGGAATCTCCGCGACCAGCGCATCGATCGCGCAGCGCACCTTCGACGTCATATACCGCGTTTGCGCCCACACGACGTTGATCTCCTGCGGCGGCAGACTGCAGCGCCCTTTCACGAGCACGAGTTCGCCCGTCTTCACATAGCGGGCCAGCAGCCACGACGGAATACGCGCCAGCCCGAAGCCCGCAATGGCCGCCGCGGCAATCGCCTGTACATCGTCCATGCTCAGTTGCGGGTTGATCTTCACGCGCTTCACCTCGCCGTCTTCATCGTTCAGATCCCACGGAACGAGTGCCCCGCCGCGCGCATAGACGATGCCTTCGCGGCCGTTCATATCGTCGAGGGAAACGGGCATGCCGTGCTGCGCGAGATACGACGGCGCCGCGCCGATACTCGTGTACTGCACGCCGAGCCGCCGCGCGGCGAGACTCGTGCTGTCGCGCAACTCGCCGATCCGCACCGCAAGGTCGAAACCTTCTTCGACGAGATCGACCATGCGGTCACTGAACGACATGTCGATCTGCAACTTCGGATGCTTGCGCGCCAGTTTCATCAGCACGGGCGCCACGCATAACTGCCCGAACGCGAGCGGCAAACTCACGCGCAGCCTGCCGCGCGGCGCGCGCCGCCCGCCTTCGAGTTCGGCCTCCGCTGCTTCCAGTTCGGCGAGCGCACGCACGCAGCGTTCGTAGTACGCCTGACCGTCTTCCGTGAGGCACTGGCTGCGTGTCGTGCGCTGGATCAATCGTACGCCTAGCCGCGTTTCGAGCCGCGCAATCACCTTGCCGACGGCCGACCGCGTCAGATTCAGGCGTTCCGCCGCAAGCGCAAAACTGCCCGCTTCGACGACCTGCACGAAGGTCGCCACGCCGTCGAGGCTGTCAGTCATGGGCACGCCTCATTGGTTCCTTTATGGATTCACTCATGGGAATTCATCGCGTCAATCGGGACTGTAGTTCCCGATATATTAGCCGCACCTCCTTCCATCGGGGCACGCCATGCCACTGCTTCACCCGCGCAAGAACACGCTTGCACTACTCGCCGCCTGTCTTTCGTCACTGATGTTCGGCCTCGAAATTTCCAGCGTGCCCGCGATCCTGCCAACCCTCGAACAACTGCTGCATGGCGATTTCAAGGATCTGCAATGGGTGATGAATGCCTACACGATCGCGTGCACGACCGTGTTGATGGCGACGGGCACGCTTGCTGACCGCTTCGGCAGAAAGCGGGTGTTTATCGTCAGCATTGCGCTGTTCGGCGTCACGTCGTTGCTGTGCGGCCTGGCCACCAACATGGCGGTGCTGATTGCGGGTCGCTTCCTGCAAGGCGCAAGCGGTGGCGCCATGCTGATCTGCCAGGTGGCCGTGCTGTCGCATCAGTTCCAGCAGGGACACGAACGCGTGAAGGCGTTCGCCGCGTGGGGCATCATCTTCGGCATCGGGCTGGGGTTCGGGCCGATCATCGGCAGCGCGACGGTGGCGCTCACGGGCTGGCAATGGGTGTTTCTCGTCCATGCGCCGCTCGCGCTCGCGACCATCGCGCTTGCCGTCAGCGGCGTAGGCGAATCGCGCGATCCGCATGAGCAGAGGCTCGATGTGTGGGGCGTGCTGAGTCTGTCGCTGGCTGTGTTCGGCGTGGCGCTCTATATCACGCAAGGCCCCGATCTCGGCTTCGCCAGCGTGCCGGCGCTAGGCATCCTCGCGGCGAGTGCGCTGTGCCTGATCGCCTTCTTCGTCGCCGAACATCTCAGCGCACACCCGATGTTCGACTTCTCCGTGTTTCGCATCCGCAAGTTTTCGGGCGCGCTGATCGGCTCGGCAGCGATGAACTTCAGCTTCTGGCCTTTCATGATCTATCTGCCTGTGTACTTCCACAACGCACTCGGAAACGACGATCTGCATGCGGGCCTCGCGCTGCTCGCCTACACGCTGCCGACGCTGGTCGTGCCGCCCGTCGCGGAACGGCTCGCGCACCGCTATCAGCCGGGCTTCGTGATTCCGGCTGGGCTGTTCACGATCGGCCTCGGCGTCATGCTGATGCGGATAGGCAGCAGCGCCGAACCGGCCAGCTGGATGACGATGGTGCCGGGTTGCATCGTCGCGGGCGTCGGACTGGGGCTGACCAATACCACCGTCACCAACACGACCACGGGCGCGGTATCGGCGGCGCGCGCGGGCATGGCTTCGGGCATCGACATGAGCGCGCGGATGATCTCGCTCGCCATCAACATCGCGTTGATGGGCTTCGTGCTGGTGGCGGGTGTGGAAGCGTATCTGGCGCGCGCGTTGTCAGGCGCGCAAGGCACCGCGCAACTGCACGCGAGCAGTGCAGCGATTGCGGCCGGCCATGCGGTGGCGCTCGACAGCAAGCTCGCCCACGATGCGCTCGTGCACGGCTTCGGGTGGATGATGCTCTATGGAGGCGTTGGTGTGTGGCTGCTCGCGGCTGCCAGCTTCGTCACCTTCGGCGCCATGACAAGGCTCAAGGATTCTCAACGCGAAGAAGTGCCGGCGACGACATGTGCGCAATGCACAGATTGATACAAAAACGCGTGAGCGCGGGTGACGCGCGCACGCTTTTTCCGGCTGTCGATCTATATCAGTAGTACGGATACGGCGAGTACACGGCACCCGGCGGACCGTAGTAATACGGACGCGGCGCGTAGTACACGGGGCCTGGCGCGTAGTAGGCCGGCGGCGTTGCGTAGACAGGCGCAGGCGGCTGCTGGATGGTGTTGCCCTTGGCCGTCATGCACTGCGCGTACGCCGCGTCATAGCGCCCCTGCAAGCCATACGCCGACTACGACGCGCCGATCGCACCCGCCGCGCCGCCAACCAGCAAACCGCTGCCCGCGCCGATGGCTGCACCTGCGCCAGGATTGCCCGCCGCCGCACCGATCAGCGCGCCCACCGCCGCGCCGCCGAGCGTGCCGATCGCCGCGCTGCCCACCGCACTGTTGGTCGCCGCCTGCGATGCGGCGTTCGGATCCGTGCTGCGGTACGCGTAATCGCGGCATTGATAATCTTCCTGCTGGAACTGCTCGAGCGGCATGCCCTTGGGCGGCAACGCCACGACGCTCGGCCCGCTCGGCGGCATCACCGCACAACCGCCCAATGCGAGCAGCACCCCGACGGCCAACGTCGGCATTGCAAATTTTCTTGCGACTTGTGTCTTGTCCATGTTCGTCGACCTGCCAATGAAAAATGCCAATGTCCAATAAGAGAACAATAGTCCAACAGACTTAGGCTTGAGTTACGAATGCGTTACTGGATATTTCTACACCCTGCGTCTGTGCAAATCGCTGAAAAAGGTTAAAAAAGGGCCAGCGGGATTTGCCTTGAAATCGTCGTCCGATATGTGCACCATGCATATGTGCATGATGCACATATCGAGGTGAAGCGATGACGCAGCGCCTGGAAAATCTGCTCGGCGTGCTCGCCCTGCTGGTAACGGACGAGCTGAACGCGCAACCCAGCATTCCCGCGCTGGCCGGATCGACGGCACGCGCGATGCTCAACGCGATCGGCCAGTATCCTGACTCATCAATCGAACTGCTGCGCGACGCCGTCGATCTTTCGCACCCGGCCGCCGTGCGTGCCGTCGCGGGTCTGGTCGATGCCGGCCTCATTGAAAAGAAGGCGGGCAGCGACAAACGCTCGGTTGCACTGGCGCTCACTGCTGCGGGCCGCCGCGAAGCGAACCGCTTGCGCGCCGCGCGCGGGCGCATGCTCGAACGTATCGCCGCGCAACTCGATGCAGGCGAACGCGACGTGCTCGAAAGTCTGCTGATCAAGATCCTCTGGAACGAAACGCGCGACGCGCCGCACGCGATGCAGCTTTGCCGCTTCTGCGACGACAAGCCATGCCTGAAAGCGGGCTGTCCTGTCGAATGCCGCGAACAGGGGCTGCCGATGCCCGAACGGAGTGCGACATGAACACGCCGCACGCAACGGCGCCGCCCGTGCGCTGGCGTGCGGTGGCCGCGTTGACTGCCGTATCGACATTCGCACAGATCGGCCAGTTCGGCTTTGGCTTCATGGTGCTGCCCGTGTGGCTCGCGCATCAGGGACTCGATGCGCCGCGCGCCGGTCTTTTCGCTGCCGCGCAATGGGCGGGCATGTTCATCGGGTTGCTGGTCGCGCCGCGGCTGATGGGACGCATCGGTGCGAAGCTGACGGTGACGCTGGGGCTGGCTGCGTCGCTGGTTGCGTACGCGTCGTTCGGCGCCGTGTCGTGGCCCGCGTGGATGCTGCCCGGCATGTTGACGGGGCTCGGTATCGGCTTACGCTGGATCGCGAATGAAACCTGGCTCTACAGCCTCGTGCCTGCAGACAAGAGCGGCAAGGTGGTCGGCGTGCACGAAACGCTGATTGCATCGGCAGGTGTGCTTGCGCCCGCGCTTGCTGTCTATGGTGATGCCAGCGGGTCACTGGTGTTCGTCGCAGGCTCGCTGATGACGTTCGCTGCCGCGCTGCCGTTGTGGCTCACGCGCTCGTCGCCGTCCCTGCCCGTCTCCACGCCTGTCTCGACGAACGGCAAGCGGCTCGAGCCTGGGCCAATCGTGTGCCTCGGCCTCGTCACCATTGCAGCTGGCGGTATCGGCGATGGCGCGCTGTATGGACTCTTTCCGCTGTTCGCCGAGAGCCGCGGACTCACGGCCGCACAAACGGCCACGATGCTCGCGTGCTTCGGCATCGGCGGGATGGTGTTGCAGTTTCCCGTTGGATGGCTCGCGGATCGCTGCGGCCTTGCATCGACGGTGATCGTCTGCGCGTTGGCGAGCACGGTGGCGATTGTCGCGTTTTCGTGCGCGCCTACGGCATCGCTTGCTTATGTCGGCGCGGCGCTGCTGCTCGGCGGCATGAACAGCGCGTACATCACGCTCGGCATGTATGCCGCAGCTTGCAGCGACAAGCAGGCAATCACGCGCAACATGCGGCTGCTGTCACTCGCGTTCACGGCGTGTTCGATCGTCGGTCCTCTGTTTGCAGGGACCGCCATGAAGGCACTCGGCAACGACATGTTGATGTGGCAACTCGCGATCATCAGCGGCGCGCTGATGATCTACACACTCGGCATGCGCGAAGGACACCGGCAGGCGCGGCAACGCGCGCCTTCGGCTCCGTCTATATGATCGTGCGGCGCGCGAATGTTTTATTCCGCGCGCCGCATTCGCATCAACGCAAGCGCACCAGCGTCGACTTCAACTCCGTGTACTTCTCCAGCGCGTGCAACGATTTGTCGCGACCATTGCCCGACTGCTTGTAGCCGCCGAACGGGAAGTTCATGTCGCCGCCTTCGTCGTAGCAATTGACCCACACCGTGCCTGCACGCAGACGCCGCGATACTTCGTGCGCGGTAGTCAGGTTGCCGGTCCAGACAGCGGCGGCGAGGCCATAATCGCTGTCGTTGGCGATCTGCACGGCTTCGTCGATCGTGTCGAACGTAATCACGGACAGCACCGGCCCGAAGATCTCTTCACGCGCGATCTTCGCGTCATGCTTCGGTACATCGAATACGGTCGGCTCGATATAGAAGCCGCCGCTTTCCTGCTGCACGCGCGCGCCGCCATGCAACAGCTTCGCTTCGGCGCGCCCTGCTTCGATATAGCCGAGCACGCGGTCGAGTTGCACCTGATCGACGATTGCGCCCATCGATGTGTTCGGATCGAGTGGATTGCCCGGCGCATAACTGCGCGCCGCGGCGACGAGCTTGTCGAGGAACACGTCCTTGATGTCGCGATGCACGAGCAGGCGCGAGCCTGCCGTGCACATCTCGCCCATGTTGTAGAAGATCGCGCCCGCCGCTGTTTTCGCGGCGCGGTCGAGGTCGGGACAATCGGGTAGCACGATATTCGGCGACTTGCCGCCCAGTTCCAGCCATACGCGTTTCAGATTCGACTGCCCGGCGTATTGCATGATGAGCTTGCCGACATTCGTCGAGCCCGTGAACGCAAGACAATCCACGTCGTGATGCAGCGCGAGCAGTTTGCCCGGCTCGCCGCCACCTGGCACGACGTTGAACACGCCGGCAGGAATGCCCGCTTCGTGCGCGAGTTGTGCGACGCGAATGGCCGTGAGCGGCGACTTCTCCGACGGTTTCAGCACGACGCTGTTACCTGCCGCGAGCGCAGGTCCGAATTTCCACGATGCCATCAGGATCGGGAAATTCCACGGCACGACTGCTGCGACGACACCCAGCGGCTCGCGCGTGACGAGACCGACGAGGTGATGATCGGCGGGCGCGACTTCGCCCCCTACCTTGTCGATCGCTTCCGCAAACCATTCGACGCAATACGCCGCACCCGGCACATCGACGCTGGTCGTATCGCCGATCGGCTTGCCTGCGTCGAGTGTTTCGAGCAGCGCGAGTTCGTCGAGATGCTCGCGCATCAGCGCCGCCCATTTGAGCAGCTTCGCTTTGCGCTGACGTGGATTCAGGCCAGCCCATACGCCTGTGTTGAACGCATCGCGCGCTGCGCGCACAGCGGCATTCACATCCGCTTCGCCGCAATCGGCGACTTTCGCGAGTACCTTGCCGTCAATAGGACTCACACAATCGAACGTGCGCCCGCTTTCAGCCGTCCGATACTCGCCGCCGATAAATGCGCGCCCTTCGATTGCGAGCGTCGCTGCCTTGTCTTGCCAGTAAGCCAGGGTCGTCTTGTCCATCAGGATGCCTCAATGTTGTGTGTCGGGCGCAGTGCATCGGCGCATGTGCGATGCCGTGCTGCACCCGACGCGTTGACGCGAAGCGATGTGCGAAGAATCAGAAAGTGGGCGGCGAATTGGCCGACACGACTTCGCACACCTGCTGCGCGCTGGGATTGCGAAAACGATGCGGTAAGCGACTTTCGAAGTAGTAACTGTCGCCGGGGTCGAGCAGCCACGTCGTGCCATCGACAGTCAATTCGAGCTGACCGCTGACGACGACGCCGCCCTCGTGCCCTGCGTGCTGCAGCATTTCGGGGCCGGTATCCGCGAGTGGCTGATACACCTCGCGCATGATGCCCATATTGCGATCCTTCACACTCGCGCCCGCCAGATAGAACTCGATCTGCTCGTTGCCGAGATTCGGCATCTCCGCGCGGCGCGATACCACGTTGCGGTCGGCCTCGATTTCAAATGTGAAGAATTCGGCGAGACTCATCGGAATACATTCGAGCAGCTTCTTCAGCGAGCCGACGGAAGGACTCACGCGGTTCTGTTCGATCAGCGAAATCGTGCCGTTCGTCACGCCCGCCCGTTTCGCCAGCTCGCGCTGCGAAAGACCGTGCTTTTTGCGGATGTACTGCAGGCGGGTTGCCACTTCAATTGACATCGATGCACTCATGAGAACGGGCAGAACTTCATAAAAGAAGCGTCTTTCGAATAGTACGCGCGTGTGTTGAATATTCTAATCACTTTAATTTGGCGGCTTCTGGGGAAAACCCTGAAAGGCAAACGAAATTCTTACGCATCGATCTGCTTCAAAGTGGACTTGAATGGGTATAGATAGCTCAGGGAAAGCCCTCATCAAAGATTCGTAAAAAGACTTTGACGGCCTTTTTGACTCGTATATGCTGACCTACAGGTTGATGTTTCCTGATTCGTTTGCATGCAGCCTGATTCAATTCAGTGCGCTGTAACCGATAAAGAATGTAATTCGAATCTCAACCTGGCGTCTCGTTTCTTTAAACGCCCCGTGCGTTTTCCTGAACGAGGTGTTCAATACTTTCAACGTGCCAGTCGAGTGTAATCGTGAGAGTCCGAGGCCCTTTGGTTAGGTGGGATCGTAGTCAGTTCGCGAGGTGTCTTCGCGCTGACAACGCCATCGCCGACGGCAGCAACGGCAGGCTTGCGTTTCGCCGCTTTCTGTCCGTCTTCACGATCCTGTCGCGCCGTTCCGTCCGTCGTCATAACGCCATTTCAGCGCGTGCGTTCATCGCGGTTCATACCGACGAAGTCGCATCGCTCTTGCCCTAGCGCCTCTCCTCCTGCTGCAGTCCGGCCCGCTTGCGGGTCATGGCTTCGCGCGCCTTGTCGCGCCGCGTCTTCGGTCACGCTCGTCCCTACGCTGGACGCGCGCCGTTGCACGCCTGCGATCGAGCGCAGCGGAGCTACCCGGACCGCTTATCTGTTTGCGACGCGCGGCGCGATCCGCTGACGACGCTGCCACGCACGCACCCTTCCAGCAGCTTTGCGCTTTCGCAAAGCTGCGGAATCGTGCCGCGCATACATACAGCGACATTTGCCGCGTTCCCGCAGTCAACGACGAATACCAGTTAGTCATGCAAATGAAACCTTTGGTCGGTGTCACGGCCGACAGAACGATGATGGGTGCGCATGCGTCGCACGTGACGGGCGAGAAGTACATCGCTGCCGTGGTCGACGGCGCGCAGGCGCTGGCGATGCTGCTGCCCGCACTCGGCGAGCGTCAAACACCCGCAGAACTGTTCGTGCATATCGATGGCCTGCTCTTTACGGGCAGCTATTCGAATGTCGAACCGCATCGTTATGGCGGTCATGCAAGCGCGCCTGGCACGCTGCACGATGCCGCACGCGATGCGACCACATTGCCGCTGATGCGTGCTGCCATCGACGCAGGCGTGCCCGTGCTCGCGATTTGCCGTGGCTTTCAGGAAATGAACGTGGTTTTCGGTGGGACGCTGCATCAAAGCGTTCAAACGGTGGACGGTTACGACGACCACCGCGAGAACAAGGAAGACAACCTCGACGTGCAGTACGCGCCTTCGCATGCGCTGCATCTCGTGCAAGGCGGGCTGTTGCAGAAGCTCGCCGGCGGCGCGAGCGAAGTGCGCGTGAATTCCCTGCATGGACAGGGCGTCGAGCGGCTCGGCGACGGCCTCACGGTCGAAGCCCGCGCACCGGACGGCCTGATCGAAGCGATCAGCGCGACGCACGCGCGTGCCTTCGCACTGGGTGTGCAATGGCACCCGGAATGGAAGCACGCGAACGATGCGCTATCGACAGCGATTTTCAGTGCGTTCGGCGCAGCGTGCCGCGATCGAATGCGCACGAGGATGGGTTCAACAGCGGCTGCAAGCGCACATGTCTGATCCCCGTCCTGCGCAATAAAACAGAGAGAACGATCATGCATGACATTGACGAGTTTCTGAAAAAACACCGCATCACCGAAATCGAAGCGATCATCCCCGACATGTCGGGCATCGCACGCGGCAAGATCATTCCGCGCAGCAAGTTCGAATCGGGCGAATCGATGCGCCTGCCCCAGGCCGTGATGATCCAGACGGTGACGGGCGAATACCCTGAAGACGGCACACTCACGGGCGTCACCGACCCCGACATGGTGTGCGTCCCCGATCCGTCGACGATCCGCATCATTCCGTGGGCCGTCGATCCGACCGCGCAGGTGATTCACGATTGCGTGCATTTCGACGGCACGCCCGTCGCGATCTCGCCACGCCGCGTGCTGCGCCAGGTGCTCGATCTGTACAAGGCCAAGGGCTGGAAGCCCGTCATCGCACCGGAACTGGAGTTCTATCTGGTCGACATGAACAAGGACCCGGACCTGCCCTTGCAGCCGCCTGTAGGCCGTACAGGCCGTCCGGAAACGGGACGCCAGGCCTATTCGATCGAAGCGGTGAACGAGTTCGATCCGCTGTTCGAAGACATCTACGAGTACTGCGACATTCAGGAACTCGAAGTCGACACGCTGATTCACGAAGTCGGCGCCGCGCAGATGGAAATCAACTTCCTGCATGGCGACCCGCTCAAGCTCGCGGACCAGGTCTTTCTCTTCAAGCGCACGGTGCGCGAAGCGGCATTGCGTCATCACATGTACGCGACCTTCATGGCGAAGCCGATGGAGAACGAACCGGGTTCGGCCATGCACGTGCATCAAAGTCTCGTCGATGAAGAGACGGGCCAGAACCTGTTCACGGGCCCGGACGGCATGCCGACGCCACTGTTCGATGGCTATCTCGCCGGTCTGCAAAAGTACACGCCCGCATTGATGCCGATTTTTGCGCCGTACATCAACTCGTATCGCCGGCTGTCGCGCTTCATGGCTGCGCCGATCAACGTGCAATGGGGTTATGACAACCGCACGGTCGGCTTCCGTATTCCGCATTCGGGTCCGCAGGCACGCCGCATCGAGAACCGCATACCGGGTGTCGATTGCAATCCGTATCTGGCGATTGCAGGCACGCTCGCAGCGGGTTATCTCGGCATGACGCAGCGTCTCACGCCGACCGAGCCGCTCACCAGCGACGGCTATGAACTGCCGTACCAGTTGCCGCGCAACCTCGAAGAAGGCCTCACGTTGATGGGCGCATCCGAACCGCTCTCCGAAATCATGGGTGAGAAGTTCATCAAGGCCTATCTCGCGCTGAAGGAAACCGAATATGAAGCGTTTTTCCGCGTGATCAGTTCGTGGGAACGCAAGCATTTGCTGCTGCACGTCTAAAACCTGGCGTCATCCGCAAAACAAATGGAGGCAACATGAGTTTCAGAACAGAAGAAGTCGCTTACGTGCAGCCCGCGCAACCGGCCGCGAAAGCATCGCAACAGCAACGCAGCACGGCCGAATACCGCGCAATGGACGCCGCGCATCACATTCATCCGTTCTCGGATATGGGCGCGCTCAATCGCACCGGCAGCCGCGTGATCGAGAAAGCGGAAGGCGTCTATCTGTGGGATTCGGACGGCAACAAGATCATCGACGGCATGGAGGGCCTGTGGTGCGTGAATGTCGGCTATGGCCGCAAGGAACTCGCGGACGCTGCCTATCAGCAATTGCAGGAACTGCCGTTCTACAACACGTTCTTCAAGACAACACACCCGCCCGTGATCGAACTGTCGGCGTTGCTCGCTGAATTGACGCCTGCGCCGTTCAACCACTTCTTCTATTGCAACAGTGGTTCGGAAGGTAACGACACAGTACTTCGCATCGTCCACCAGTACTGGGCGACGCAAGGCCAGAAGCTGAAGAAGTTCGTCATTTCGCGCAAGAACGGTTACCACGGTTCGACGATTGCAGGTGGCACGCTTGGCGGCATGGGCTATATGCATGAGCAGATGCCTTCGCAGGTCGAACACATCGTGCATATCGAGCAGCCCTACTGGTTTGGCGAAGGCGGCGATATGTCGCCGGAAGAATTCGGCCTTGCACGTGCACGCCAGCTCGAAACGGAAATTCTCGAACTCGGTCCGGAGAACGTCGCCGCGTTTATTGGTGAGCCTTTCCAGGGAGCGGGTGGCGTGATCTTCCCGCCGTCGACGTACTGGCCGGAAATCCAGCGCATCTGCCGCAAATACGATGTGCTACTCGTAGCCGATGAAGTGATCGGCGGCTTTGGCCGCACGGGAGAATGGTTCGCGCATCAGCACTTCGGCTTCGAACCCGATCTCATCACGATGGCCAAGGGCCTGACGAGCGGTTATATCCCGATGGGCGCGGTTGGCCTGCATGACCGCGTGGCGAAAGCGATCATCGAGAACGGCGAGTTTAATCACGGTCTCACGTACTCGGGACATCCCGTTGCCGCTGCCGTGGCCGTCGCCAATCTCAAGCTGTTGCGCGACGAAAAGATCATCGAGCGCGTGAAGAACGAAACGGGCCCGTACTTCCAGAAGCTGCTGCGCGAGACCTTCGCGAATCATCCGATTGTCGGTGAAATCGCGGGCGCGGGTCTGGTCGCGGGTATCCAGCTTTCCGAGAACCCGAAGACGCGCAAGCGCTTCGCGAACGGCGGTGACGTCGGCACGATCTGCCGCGACTTCTGCTTCAACGGCAACCTGATCATGCGTGCGACGGGCGACCGCATGCTGCTCTCGCCGCCGCTCGTCGTCACGAAGAACGAGATCGACGAGATCGTCGCGAAGGCCAAAAAGGCCATCGACGCAACCGCACAACAGTTAGGACTTTTGTAACGGCAGTCAGACCACCGGCGCGGGCGCCGTGACGCATCGACAACGCGACACACGCTCATGCCGGACTTTTACCACCAAGGGAAAATCAACATGAGCGTTTGTCATCTTCGTCATGCGGTCGCGGGGGCCGCGCTGGTTGCCGTGACAGGCATTACCGCGCTGTCGGGCACGGCAGCGCAAGCGGCCGATACCGAGCTGAACGTCTACAACTGGTCCGACTACATTGCGAAGGACACGATCCCGAACTTCGAGAAACAGACGGGCATTCACGTCAAGTACGACAACTACGACAGTGATGACACGCTGCAGGCCAAGTTGCTTGCAGGCAGCTCGGGCTACGACATCGTCGTGCCGACGTCGAACTACATGGCCAAGCAGATTCAGGCTGGCGTGTACCAGAAGCTCGACAAGTCGCAGATGCCGAATCTGAAGAACCTCGACCCGACGCTGATGAAGATGATCGCCGACGCCGATCCGGGCAACCAGTACGGCGTGCCTTGGGCGTACGGCACGGACGGTATCGGCTACAACGTGCAGGCCGTGCAGAAAGCACTCGGCGCGAATGCGCCCGTGGATAGCTGGGCGCTCGTGTTCGATCCCGCCAATCTTTCCAAGCTGAAAAGCTGCGGCGTGTCGTTCCTCGATCAGGCTGTGGACGTGTTTGCAGCCACGCTGCAGTACATGCACAAGGATCCCAACAGCACGAACCCGGCCGACTACCAGGCCGCCTTCGAAGTGCTGAAGAAAGTCCGCCCGTACATCACGCAGTTCAACTCGTCGGGTTACATCAACGACCTCGCGAATAACGACGTGTGCGTCGCAGTGGGCTGGTCGGGCGACGTCGGCATTGCACGCCGCCGCACGCTGGAAGCGAAACGTTCGTACGAGATCAAGTTCTCGAACGTGAAGGAAGGCGGCCTGCTGTGGTTCGACGTGATGGTCGTACCGAAGGACGCACCGCATCCTGAAGCCGCCATGAAATGGATCAACTTCATTTCGGATGCAAAGAACAACGCAGAGATTACCAACGAAGTCTTCTACCCCACTGCCAATCGCGCCGCGCGCCAGTTCGTCACCCCGGCTGTCGTGCAGGATCAGACGGTCTACCCGGCCGACGACGTGCTCTCGAAGATGACACTGATGAAACCGATGCCGACAGATATTCTGCGGCTCGAAAACCGCCTGTGGGCACAGCTGAAGACCGGCCATTGATTGGTGATTCAAAGCCGGTTTTCAGGGACATAAAAGGGAACTGAATGAGACGACGAGGGATCGCTCGATCCCTCGTCGTGAAGCAGTAGCGCAGTCAGTCTGCGCCTTGTGCGCAGCCCCCTGTTTCCCCGATTGCAGCATGACGCCTGCGAGCGCTTCGCGCGCCTCGTAAGGGCCCGTTCGTGCCCGCGATCCGTAAAGAACGGTACACATGAATACGACGCATAACACGCAAGCAGCGAAAGCGGCTACGCAGCCCCAGACGACGAAGACGAACGAGTTCGTTCGCATCGAAAACGTCGTGAAGAAGTTCGGCGACAGCACGGCTGTCGACAACGTCAACCTGAGCATTGCGAAGAACGAGCTTTTCGCGCTGCTCGGCAGCTCGGGCTGCGGCAAGTCCACGCTGTTGCGCATGCTGGCAGGCCTGGAGACGGCCACGTCCGGCAAGATCTATGTCGACGGCGAAGACCTCGCGAGCCTGCCGCCCTATCGACGCCCCGTGAACATGATGTTCCAGTCGTATGCGCTCTTTCCGCATATGTCGGTCGAGTCGAATGTTGCGTTCGGCCTCAAGCAGGAAGGCACGCCGAAGAACGAGATCAAGGAGCGCGTCGCCGATGCGTTGAATCTCGTGCAGATGAGCAAGTACGCGCAACGCAAACCGCATCAGCTTTCGGGTGGTCAGCAGCAGCGCGTCGCGCTCGCGCGTTCGCTCGTCAAGCGCCCGAAGCTGTTGCTGCTCGATGAGCCGATGTCCGCGCTCGACAAGAAGATCCGCCAGAAGACGCAACTCGAACTGGTGAACATCATCGAGAAAGTTGATGTCACCTGTGTGATGGTCACGCACGATCAGGAAGAAGCGATGACGATGGCAAGCCGTCTCGCTGTGATGAGCGAAGGCCGCATCGTGCAGATCGGTTCGCCGACGCAGGTGTACGAGTTTCCGAATAGCCGCTTCTCTGCCGAATTCATCGGCTCGACCAATCTGTTCGAAGGTGTCGTCGTCGAAGACGAACCGGATCACATCTTTGTCGAAAGCGAAGATCTCGAAGCGCGTATGTATGTGAGCCACGGCGTCACAGGACCGCTTGGCATGCCCGTCGGCATTTCGGTGCGACCAGAACGTGTGCGCGTGTCGCGCGAAAAGCCGGGAGCGTCGCACAACTGGGCGCGTGGCGTCGTCACGGATGTCGCGTACATGGGCAGCTATTCGCTGTATCACGTGCGTCTGCCGAGCGGCAAGACCGTGATGTCGAATCTCTCCAGCTCGCACCTGATGAGCGAAGGTGCGCCCGTCTATAACGACGACGTGTTCGTCTCCTGGTCGCCCTCGAGCGGCGTGGTGCTGACGCAATGAGAAATCCTGCCCAAACCACGGCGGCGCAGATGGGCGCCGCATCGAATGGCAGCTCCGCGCTCGCCTCGATCAAACAGAGCCTCGCGAAGCTGCTGCCTTCGGGCCGCAGCACTGTGATCGGCATTCCCTTTATCTGGCTCACCGTCTTCTTTGCACTGCCATTCGTACTGGTGTTCAAGATCAGCTTTGCCGATCTGCGACTGGGCATTCCACCTTATACGGAACTCGTCAGCGTCAAGGACGGCGTCGTGCATTTCGCGCTGCAACTGGGCCACTACGCGTTCCTGTTGCAGGACAGCCTGTACGTCGCGACGTATCTCAGCTCGCTGAAGATGGCGGCGATCTCGACGCTTTGCTGTCTGGTGATCGGCTATCCGATTGCGTACTACATCGCGCGCTCGGCACCCGCTACGCGCAACCTGCTGATGATGGGCGTGATGCTGCCGTTCTGGACATCGTTCCTGATCCGCGTCTATGCATGGATCGGCATTCTCAAGGACGACGGCCTGCTCAATCACACACTGATGGCACTCGGCCTGATCCATTCGCCTTTCCGTCTCTATCACACGGATATTGGCGTCTATATCGGCATGGTCTACTCGTATCTGCCGTTCATGGTGATGCCGCTCTATGCGCACCTCGTGAAGATGGATCTCACGCTGCTCGAAGCTGCCTATGACCTCGGCGCAAAGCCGTGGACGGCCTTCACGCGCATCACCTTGCCGCTGTCGAAGAACGGCATCATCGCGGGCTCTCTGCTGGTGTTCATTCCTGCCGTGGGCGAGTACGTGATTCCCGAACTGCTTGGCGGCGCGGACACGCTGATGATCGGCCGTGTCATGTGGGATGAATTCTTCCACGATATGGACTGGCCGATGGCGTCTGCCGTAACGGTAGCGATGGTGCTGCTGTTGCTGGTGCCGATGGCCGTATTCCAGTACTACCAGGTCAAGGAACTGGAGGGCGCGAAATGATCAAGCCGAATAAGCCTTTGTCGGCGACAGTGCTGACACTCGGATTTCTCTTTCTCTACATTCCGATCATCAGCCTCGTCGTGTTCTCGTTCAACGAGTCGAAGCTCGTCACTATCTGGTCCGGCTTTTCGCTGAAGTGGTATGCCGCGCTGCTGCACGACGACGAATTGCTCACGGCCGCGTGGCTGTCGCTGAAGATCGGCCTGATGACGGCGTGCGCGTCAGTCGTGATCGGCACGTGGGCGGGCTATGTACTCGCGCGCTTTGGGCGCTTTCGTGGCTTCACGTTCTTCGCCGGCATGATCAACGCGCCGCTGGTGATTCCCGAAGTGATCCAGGGCATTTCGCTGCTGCTGCTGTTCGTTGCACTTGAGCAGATGATCGGCTGGCCCAAGGGGCGTGGTGTGCTGACGATGTGGATTGGCCACGTGATGCTATGCGTGTCGTATGTAGCGATCATCGTGCAGTCGCGCGTCAAGGAGATGAACAAATCGCTTGAAGAAGCCGCACTCGATCTCGGCGCGACACCGTTCAAGGTGTTCTTCGTCATCACGCTGCCGCTGATCTCGCAGGCCTTGCTGTCGGGCTGGCTGCTCTCGTTCACGCTCTCCATCGACGATCTCGTGCTGTCCGCCTTCCTGTCGGGCCCCGGTTCGACGACGCTGCCGCTCGTGGTGTTCTCGCGCGTGCGTCTTGGCCTGAATCCGGAAATGAACGCACTTGCCACGCTCTTTATTTCAGCCGTGACGATCGGCGTGATCGCCGTCAATCAATGGATGCTGATGCGTGACCGCAAGCGTACGCGCGACATGCAGATGGCGTTCGCCATCGCCGATGCGCCTTCTTCCACCACACGCCCTGCCGTGGCGACCAGCACGCTCGATACGGCCAACGCATAAGAAGTTCTTCGCAATACGACAAACAAGGAGAAAATTGCATGAGAAAGAAACTTATCTGTCTACTGGTAGCGGGGGCGCTGCCGGGAGCCGCTTTTGCGGATTCGACCAGTGCACAGATCAAGGCGCTTCAGCAGCAACTCAACGCGCTGCAGAAGGAAGTGAAGGAACTGCGCTCGCAGGTTGCGGCTAATCCGAATGCGAAGACGGGAACGGCGTTAGCGGGTACGGCGGCAGCACCTGCAGTGGCCGCCGCGCCTGTCGATATCAGTTCGCCCGATTACGGCAAGGCGCCCGCATCGATTTCCAACGACGACCTGACCACGATCAAGCAACAGATCGCGAACCAGCAGTTGAAGGTGGATTCGCTTGAAGATGCAGCGCAGACGGGCCCGATTGCGGGTCTTTCGGTGACGGGTTATATCGATCCGACGTACATCTATAACCGCGCACAAAGTTCTTCGTCGTTCCTGTTCGCGAACCACGAAAACGTCTACAACTACTACAACAGTACCTTCGGCGATCTGTACCTCGACATCAAGAAGACATTTGGTGTCGGCCCGATGGCGCCGTCGGCGGAAATCACGTTGATGCCGAACCGTGGCAACGGCATTACGCTGTTGCAGAACTCGCACGGCGACATTGGCAACAACATCCTGAATACGGCTGTGATCAACGTGCCGTTGACGGGTTCGACGACGTTCGTTGCGGGTTTGATTCCGAGCTTCGGCGGTTATGAAGTCCAGCAATCGAACCAGATGCTGACGCTCACGCACAACCTGCTGTATGACTTCTCCGATCCGGGCAGCTACGTCGGCGTGGGTGCGAACTACACGGCGGGCAACTGGGCGTGGAAGTTCTTCGTTGGCAACGAACAGTACCGCACGTATGGTGCCGTCACGCAGACGGGCACGAACGCGCTGGGCGACCCGATCACGGCAAGCAACAAAATTCCGACGTTCACGGCGCGTGCCGACTACACGTGGTCGAGCGCGCTGGATATTGGCGGCTCGTTCAACATTGGACGTCAGACACTGCCGAGCTCGGTCGATCCTACGACGGGTAACGTCAGCTATGGCATAGGCGGCCAGTCGCCGAGATCGGGTGGCACGTTCTTCTTCGGCGAAGTGGATGCGACTTATACGCTTGCGGATATCCAGTACAACGCGGAACTGGACTATGGTCAGCAGCAGCACGCGGCGTATAACGGCGGCCAGGCGCAATGGTATGGTCTGTCGCTGCTGGCGCACCGCAAGTTCAACATGCCGGTTGTTGGCCGCATGGGTGCGACTGTGCGCTATGACCTGCTCGTCAATAGCAAGAACGGCGGCGGCGGTGGTGGTATTGCGCTCAATTCCAATGGCATGGATGTGAATAACGGGTTCGGTATCGGCGCCGATTGCCGCGCGAATTCGCTGTCCAATGGTGGCCTTGGGTTCGAGTGTAAGGGTGCGAATCGTCAGGATGTTGCGCTGGATCTGTTGTTCTTCCCGACCCAGCAGATTACCGTCAAGGTGGAATATCGCCATGACTGGGCGAATCAGAATGTGTTCCTGCGGAATGATGGGTCTTATAGCAAGTCGAATGATTTGCTGGCGACGCAGTTTATTTACTCATTCTGAGGTTTTTGTTTTTTTGTTTTTTGCCTGCGGCGCGTGGGACGTGGTTTGCTTATGCGTCGCCGGCATTTTGTGGGTGTTTTTCGCTGGCATCCGCTTTTTGTTAGTGGTCTGCCAGGGTTGCCCCTGTGCGGGGCGGCACTTACTTTCTTTGCCGCCGCAAAGAAAGTAAGCAAAGAAAGCGGGCTAACACCGC
>NZ_QBUY01000066.1 GCF_003121405.1 Paraburkholderia sp. C35
CCGCGGCAAAGAAAAGTAGGTGCTGCCCCGCACAGGGGCGACGCATGCAGACCGACACGAAAACGCGGATGCCAACAAAAGCAAAACCAAAACCAAAACCAAAACCAAAACCAAAACCAAAACCAAAACCAAACCTCAACTAATCCGCCTCCCCGTCTCCTCATCAAAGAAATGCAGATGCTGCACGGGCAGCGCAACCTCAAGCCGTTCGCCCGCTTGCGGCCGATGCCCATGCGGCAAGCGCACCGTAACATCGTGCTTCCCCCAGCGCCCATGCGCGAGATTATCCGCGCCGAGCAATTCACACGAATCGACGGCAAGCGTGGCCGTCGCCACAGCGGGATCGGAAGAGGGCGTCATATGCTCAGGCCGGATACCGAGCATGCATCCACGTCCGGCTGCGACTTCGCGGCCAATGCACGGCACGTTCGACAACGGTAACTTCGGCCCCTCGCCCGCTACTTCAAAGAATGCACCGTCGTCGGTCACCCAGCCGCTCAGCAGATTCATCCCCGGCGAGCCGATAAAACTCGCCACGAACGTCGTCGCCGGCCGTTCATACACTTCAGTAGGTGCGCCAATCTGCTCAGCATGCCCGCGATTCATCACGATCACGCGCTGCGCCAGCGTCATCGCTTCGATCTGGTCGTGTGTCACATAGAGACTCGTCGTCTTGAGCCGCCCATGCAGCCGCTGGATTTCAAGCCGCATCTGCACGCGCAGCCGCGCATCGAGATTCGACAGCGGCTCGTCGAACAGAAACACCGCCGGTTCGCGCACGATCGCGCGACCCATCGCGACGCGCTGCCGCTGGCCGCCCGACAGTTCGCGCGGCTTTCTCGACAGCAACGGCTCCAGTTCGAGAATCTTCGCAGCCGTCAGCACGCGCGATTCGATCTTCGTTTTCGGCAAGCCCGCGATCTTCAGCGCGTAGCCCATGTTCTCCGCAACCGTCATATGCGGATAGAGCGCGTAGTTCTGGAACACCATCGCGATGTTGCGATCCTTCGGCTCCAGGTTGTTCACGACCTTGCCGTCGATCGAAATCTCGCCCTCGGTGATTGCTTCGAGCCCCGCGACCATGCGCAGCAATGTCGATTTGCCGCAGCCAGACGGCCCGACCATCACGACGAACTCGCCATCCACGACGTCCGCGTTGATCCCGTGCAGAACGTTCTGCTTGCCGTCGTACGATTTCTTTACGCCCTTGAGCGTCAGTGCTGACATGACTCTTTATCCTTATTTTTCCGCATCCACGAGACCGCGCACGAACCAGCGCTGCATGGCCAGCACGACGACGAGCGGCGGCAACATCGCGAGCAGCGTCGCCGCCATCACGAGATGCCATTCGGTGGCGGTATCGCCCGAAGCGATCATGCTCTTGATGCCGACCACGGCCGTCGTCAGCGACTGCTCATTCGTGATCAGGATCGGCCACAGATACTGATTCCAGCCGTAGATGAAGGTGATCACGAACAGCGCCGCGAGATTCGTCTTCGACAGCGGCAACACCACGTCCCAGAAGAAGCGCAGCGGACCGGCACCGTCGATACGCGCCGCTTCCATCAGTTCGTCCGGCAGCGTGAGGAAGAACTGGCGGAACAGGAACGTCGCGGTGGCCGACGCGATCAGCGGCAGCGTGAGGCCGGCGTAGGTATTGCTCAGATGCATCGACGACACGACCTGCACGGTCGGAAAGATGCGCACTTCGACAGGCAGCATCAGCGTGATGAAAATGAGCCAGAACGCGACATTGCGGCCCGGAAAGCGGAAGAACACGATCGCGAAAGCCGAGATGATCGACACGGCGATCTTGCCGATCGCGATCACCAGCGCCATCACGAGACTGTTGATCAGCATCGTGCCGAACGGACTGGCCGCATTGCCCGTGCCGTGCGTCCAGATGTTCGCGATGTTTTCGAACAGATGCGTGCTCGGCACGAGCGACAGCGGCACGTTGAACACTTCGTGCTCGTTCATCGTGGCCGCGCAGAACGCGACGTAGACGGGAAACACGACCAGCAGCACGCCGATGATCAACACGACGTGACAGAAAATATCGAAGCCGCGGCGATTCTCGATCATGAGTATTGAACCCTCCGCTCGATAAAGCGGAACTGCACCACGGTCAGCCCGACGACGATCACCATCAGCACCACCGATTGCGCGCCCGAACTGCCGATGTCGAGTCCCTGGAAACCCTCGGCAAAGATCTTGTAGATCAGCGTGCGCGTCGATTGGCCGGGGCCGCCGCCCGTTGCGGCGTCGATGATCGGGAAGGTATCGAAGAACGCGTAGACGAGATTGACGATGAGCAGGAAGAACGTGGTCGGCGACAGCAGTGGCAGGGCGACGCCGAAAAAGCGCCGCACGGGGCCGGCGCCGTCGATGGCAGCCGCTTCGATCAGCGAGCGCGGAATGGCTTGCAGGCCGGCATAGAAGAACAGGAAGTTGTAGCTGACCTGCTTCCAGACGGACGCGAGCACGACGAGGAACATCGCCTGTCCGGGAGTGAGCGCATGGTTCCAGACGATCCCCGCCTTGCCGAGCGAATAGGTCACGAGGCCGATGCTCGGGTTGAACAGGAACGACCACAGCACGGCGGCAATCGCGGGCGCGACGGCGTACGGCCAGATCAACAGCGTCTGGTACGCCTTTGCGCCGCGCGTCACGCGATCTGCGCAGGCGGCGAACAACAGCGAGATCACGAGGCCCGATACGGTGACGAGCGCGCAGAATATCAGCGTCGTTTCGAATGAGGCGAGATACAGCGGATCGCCGAATAATTGCTTGAAGTTGCCCAGACCGACGAATTCGCTCGACGTGCCGAACGCGTCCTGCGTCTGGGTGGATTGCCAGAGTGCTTCGCCTGCGGGCAGCAGAAAGAACAGCAGCGTGATGACAAGCTGCGGCGCGACGAGCAGATAGGGCAGAAAGCTGGTGCCGAAGCGGGAACGCTTGTCCATCGACGTCCTTCCCAACAGTGAGCGGATGAGGCGCGCCTCACGCCAGTGCGGCGAGCGCGCGCCTGCTTTGCGGATCAGCTACCGGCTTTCTCGAAGCGGCGCAGCAGTTCGTCGCCACGCGACACTGACGAATCGAGCGCATCCTTCGGCGTCTTCTTGTCGGCCCAGACCTGTTCGAGTTCTTCGTCGATGATCGTGCGGATCTGCGGCATGTTGTCCAGACGCAGGCCCTTCGTGTAGGGCAGAGGCGGCTTGTTCAGCATCTGCTTGATAGCCGTGTCGCTGCCGGGATTCTTCTCGTAGAAGCCCTGTTGCTGCGTCAGCTGATAAGCGGCCGTGGTGACGGGCAGATAACCCGTGTCCTGATGCCACTTGGCGGCGACGGGCGGCGAGCTGAGATAGGCGAGGAACTTCGCGACGCCCTTGTAGACGGCCGGATCCTTGCCCGACAGCACCCAAAGACTCGCGCCACCGATGATCGCATTCTGCGGCGCGCCCTTGACGCTTGCGTCGTACGGCATCATGCCCGTGCCGAAATCGAACTTGGCGTATTTGCGGATCGTCGCAAGCGAGCCCGACGAGTTCGTGATGATGCCGCAGTCGCCGCTATAGAACTTCGACACCGGTTCGTCCTTGCGGCCTGCGTAGGTGAAGGTGCCTTCCTTCGCCATTTTCTGCAGGAACGTGATGTGCGCGATCTGCAGCGGCTTGTTGAATTCGAGTTGCGCGTCGGCGCCATCGAAGCCGTTGTTCTTCGTCGCGAACGGTGCGCCGTGCCACGCGCTGTAGTTTTCAAGCTGGATCCAGCTTTGCCAGCCCGATGAGTAGCCGCACGACATGCCTGCTGCCTTCAGCTTTTGCGCGTCCTGCTCGACCTCGGCCCACGTTTTGGGCGGCGAGTTCGGATCGAGGCCGGCCTTCTTGAAGGCGTCCTTGTTGTAGTAGAGGACGGGCGTCGAGCTGTTGAACGGCATCGAGATCAGATGGCCGGTCTTCGAGTCGCTGTAATAGCTGGCGATGGTCGGCACGAACGCTTTTTCGTCGAGCGTCATGCCGGCTTGTTTGAACACGTCTGAGACGGGGACGATGGCCTTCTTCGCCTGCATCATCGTTGCCGTGCCGACTTCGTAGACCTGCAGGATTGCGGGCGCGTTGCCGCTGCGATAGGCGGCGATGCCGGCTGCCAGGGTTTGATCGTAGCTGCCCTTGAAGACGGGAACGATCTTGTAGTCGCTCTGCGATGCATTGAAGTCGTTGGCGATCGTGTTCAGGCGTTCGCCGAGTGCAGCTTCCATCGCGTGCCAGAACTGGATTTCGGTGGCTGCCTGGGCATTTTGATATGCACCAAGCGATAGAACGGCTGCGACGGAAAGCGAACGGAAGAGCGGCTTGCAATGCATCGAGAGTCTCCTTTGTCGATCAGAGTTGGCGCTTTAGCGCCTTACTCTGATCCCATGCAACGAAGTTGCGCGGGAATGCGCGTTGAACGGTCGCGCGATTCTAGTTGTGGTCGATGACAGGAAAGCGTCGAAATTGTCAGATGCGTGCTAGTTGTTGGTGCAAACAGTCCGGTGAAAGCTGAAATGTAGCATCGCTTGGTCTGGTGAAGCGGTTTGACTCACCGAGCATGTTTTCGAAAGGATTCGACACACTCCTGGAATCTGGCGCTTGCCTTCGAGCTTTGGTGGCATGCAAGAATCAATGACCGTCTTTTTTCGCAGGTGGTGTCGATGGCAGAGAAGGGTGCAGCAATTCGGCTAGATGCAGACAATCGGGCATTCGAGGCATTGACGCCATATTTCGGCGCGATGTGTTGTGAGGCCGCGTCGTTCTGTTTTGAACAGAATGGGCACCCAGTTCCGACTCGGGCGGCATTGAGCGGTTGTGAGGCGCCGCATGCGCACTTCCATTGGTCGTCGCCGCCAGTGCAGGCCACGGCGACCTATCGTGACAAGGACGTCGCCGCTGAAAATGGCGCGTACGCGGTCGCCATTGCCGTGCTCAATCATGTTCATGGCTATAAGGTCGTCGAGCGGTCAGCAAAGGGTACGGGTTTTGACTTCTGGATCGGTATGGCACAAGGAGATCTACCGTTCCAGAGCACGATGCGCCTGGAGGTCTCCGGTATCTTTGAGGGACAATCGCGCGTCAGTTCACGGCTCAAGAGCAAGCTGAAGCAGATGGCGCCAAGTGATGGACGCGGTGAAGGTCTGGCTGTCGTTGCGGAGTTTGGCAAACCAATAGTCGCGGTAGGGAAGAGGAAATCCCCTGATGGAGATGCATGAGCAGGTTGCGTCACTTCATAGGCAGGCGATGGAGCACGCTGACGCAGCAATGTATTTTCAGTCGCATGGCGACGAAGCGCGCTTTCTCGCGGAAACGGAACTCGCTCTCGATCTCGAGGAGCGCGCGGCCGGGATGCTGCCGTGTGCCGACTCGTCGGAACCCACTCGCACGGTGCTGCTCCGCAGTGCCGCGACGCTCGCATTGCGATGCAGACAACTCAGGCGCGCCGAGCGGCTGGTTGCGCAGGCACTGCTTGGATCTGGACCCGAAGCACTTCTGGATGAAGTGCGAGACGTGCTCGAACAGGTCCACTTTGACCGGCATCTGGCTGTACGAGGAGACGCCTTGCTTGGAAACGAATTACAGGTTTCCTTGTCTGGAAAGGGAGTGTCCTTCGGCGTGATTGCCGTCAGGCATTATCTCGATCGCGCGAAAAACATCGGCAATCTGGTGCGGCGTACGACGGAGCGTTTGATGGGCCTTCCTTTTCAGAACAGGCCAGGGCGCGGGAAAGACTATCCGGGCTTGTACATGACCGCGCCACGTGCTGGCAGCTTCACATTGAACTATCGTTTGGGAGTTCAAGCTTCGCTGGAGGGACTGCGTGGTCCCGATGACATTTTGCCGACGCTGCTCGACGACATACGAACTGCCGATAACTGCGATTGGCTTGAATTGCGCAACCGTATCAACGACGACGCGTACATGAGCAACTTCGTCGGTTTGCTGAGGCAGATTGCGCCCGACGGTGCAAACGTGAGTCTGGTTGGCTTTACCGTGATCCAGAAGGGCTAGGCGCATCAGGTTCCGTTTCGGCGAACCCGATGAGAATTGTCCGGCGAGCAGTCTGCCGGGGCGGATCGAATGCTGGAAATGGTGGAAGGGGTGCTGAGCGGGGCTGATCGGCCATCAAACACGGTTAAAGTCGACAGCATGCGCATCAAGGTGCCGGGTGGATATATCGACGACATCGTCCGCCCTCTCTGGGGGCAATCGGTCAGGGCGACGGTTCAGCATCAACCAGGAACGAAGGTGCCCGTGCTGATCGATGTCGAAAGTCTGGATGTGTTATGAAGCGCCCGGCGGGTCGCTTCTGGTAGCGATACTCTCGCGGTGGCAAAGGGCGCGAATGGCCGCGCCCTTTGTTCAACTTTCGTCGAAGCCGCTTCAAACGTTGAACAAAAAGTTCATCACGTCGCCATCATGCACGACGTATTCCTTCCCTTCCGCGCGCATCTTGCCCGCTTCCTTCGCGCCTTGCTCGCCCTTGAACGCGATGTAATCATCAAAGCCGATCGTCTGCGCGCGAATGAAGCCGCGCTCGAAGTCCGTGTGAATCGCGCCCGCTGCCTGCGGCGCCGTATCGCCGATATGAATCGTCCACGCGCGCACTTCCTTCACGCCTGCCGTGAAGTACGTCTGCAGGCCGAGCAGCTTGAAGCCCGCGCGGATCACGCGGTTCAGGCCCGGCTCTTCCATGCCCATGTCGGCGAGGAACACTTCCTTGTCTTCGTCGGCGAGATCGGCGATTTCCGCTTCGATCGCTGCGCACACAGCAACCACCGGCGCGTTTTCCGATTCAGCGTACTTGCGCACCGCGTCGAGATGCGGATTGTTCTCGAAGCCGTCGTCCTTGACGTTCGCCACGTACATCGCCGGCTTGGCCGTGATCAGGCAGAACGGCTTGATCAGCAGCGCTTCTTCTTCCGTCAGACCCAGGCCGCGAACCGGCTTGGCCTGATCCAGCTGCACGCGAACCTTTTCCAGAACGGCGGCAAGTTTCACCGCTTCCTTGTCGTTGCCGGACTTCGCGGCCTTCGCGTAGCGCGTCAGCGCCTTTTCGACCGTTGCGAGGTCGGCGAGTGCGAGTTCCGTGTTGATCACTTCAATGTCCGAAATCGGATCGACCTTGCCCGCGACGTGAATCACGTTCTCGTCTTCGAAGCAGCGCACGACGTGCGTGATCGCGTCCGTTTCGCGGATGTTCGCGAGAAACTGGTTGCCGAGCCCTTCACCCTTGCTGGCACCCGCCACGAGACCGGCGATATCGACGAATTCGACCACGGCGGGCACGATGCGCTCCGGCTTGACGATCTCGGCGAGCGCCGTCAGACGCTGGTCCGGCACTTCGACCACGCCGACGTTCGGCTCGATCGTGCAGAACGGATAGTTTTCGGCGGCGATGCCCGCCTTGGTCAGCGCGTTGAACAGAGTGGACTTGCCGACGTTAGGCAGGCCGACGATGCCGCATTTGAGGCTCATGAAGGTTCTCTACAAATCAGGTGGTGACGGGCTTCGGCGAACAGAGTGCGGGCTACAGGCTACACAAGGCGCTGCACGAAGCTGGGCGCGGCCCGCAAGTCCGCTGGCGCCAGGCGCGTGCTCAAAGCACACACTGAAAACAGGCAGCACAGGCGGACTGTCGTCAGACACCGCCGCGCCGCAAATGCGTGCCGGGGTGCCGGATAACCGAAAACCGCAATTGTAACCCCGTCCGGCGGCGCTTTCGCGGCAGCCGAAGAATGGCAGCGCACGCCAGCGCCCACGACGCGGCCTGCGCGCGAAACCGGCGATCCGTGACATGTGTGTCCGACCTGCATCAATCTCCGCGCAAACAACGCCCAAACGGCGCCGAAAGCCCGCCGCGCCGATCCGTCCCCGGCACCCCTCGCGGCTATAATGGCCGGATGAATGCTCACCATCAGTCCTTCGACGTCGCCGTGATCGGCGGCGGGCTCGTCGGCAAGACGGCGGCGCTGGCGCTCACGCAAAGCGGGCTGCGCGTCGCGCTGCTGGCGCAGCACTGCCAGCCGCTGCCCGCCGACGCCGTGTTCGACTCGCGCGTCTACGCGCTCTCCGCGAGTTCGCAGGCGCTGCTCGAACGCCTGCGCGTGTGGCAGGCGCTCGATGCATCGCGGCTCGCGCCCGTCTACGACATGCGTGTCTACGGCGACGCCCACGCCGAACTGCATTTCTCGGCGTTCCAGGCTTCCGTGCCGCAACTGGCGTGGATCGCGGAATCGTCGCTGATCGAGCAGGCGCTCGATGCCGCGTTGCGCTTCCAGCCTAACCTCACCTGGCTCGACACGCGTGCTCAGGGGCTCGACGTGAAGACCTCCGGCGCGACCATCGGCCTTGCAAACGGCAATGTGCTCGAAGCGGATCTCGTGGTCGGCGCGGACGGCGCGCATTCGTGGGTGCGTGCGCAGATCGGCTCGAAGGTGAATCGGCGCGACTACCGGCAAACGGGCGTCGTCGCGAACTTCAAGGCTGAGCGCCCGCACGGCGAGACGGCGTACCAGTGGTTCCGCGATGGTGAGATCATCGCGTTGCTGCCGCTGCCCAATGGCCATGTGTCGCTGGTCTGGTCGGCGCTGGCGGATCACGCCAATACGCTCATCAAGCTCGATCCGGCGCAACTCGCTGCCGAAGTCGAACGCGTGACGATGGGCGCGCTCGGCGCGCTCGAATGCGTTACGCCGCCGCAAGGCTTCCCGCTAGCGCTGCAAACCGTCGACAAACTGGTCGCGCCGCGCGTCGCGCTGATCGGCGATGCCGCGCATCTGATCCATCCGCTCGCCGGACAGGGCATGAATCTGGGCTTGCGCGACGTGGCGTCGCTGGTGGACGTGATCGCGAAGAAAGAGGCGTTCCGTGACATCGGCGATACCGTGCTGTTGCGCCGCTATGAGCGCTCGCGCAGCGAAGACATCCGCGCGCTGACCGTCGCCACCGATGGCCTGCAAAAGCTGTTCGCGCTGCCGGGCAATGTTGCGCGCGCCGTGCGAAACACGGGCATGGCGTTCGTCGGCGCGCAGCCGCTGGTCAAGCGCTGGCTGGTGTCGGCGGCGCTGGGCTGACGATTCGGCGGTGCTCACGCCGGGCGGCGCGCACGACTGACAGGATCGAACGCAAGGCATACCATTTGCGAAGCACTGCACGATGCGTCCGACGCGCATCGTTGCCAACGAAACCACGCCGGCAATACAGCCGGCAGCCGGAAAGCACCCCGCGCAGAACTTGAACACAGGCGCAATCGAGCGGCAAACGGGCCGCGCGCCGAATCGAATCAGGAGCAGCAGCATGAAGAATCGCATCCGTATCGCCGCGCTGGCGCTGGCCGTCGCGACCCTCGGCCTCGGCTGTTCGGCACAGGCCGACCAGACCACCGACAAGCTCAAGTCCACCCTGCAGTCGCGTCTGAGCGAAGCGACGATCAAGAGCGTGTCGAAGTCGCCGATCGACGGGCTGTACGAGGTCAACCTCGGTTCGCAGATCGTCTACAGCGACGCAACGGGCGACCACCTGATTCTCGGCGACATGATCGACGCGAAAACGCGCAAGAACCTGACGGAAGCGCGCCTGTCCGAAACCAATCGCATCGATTTCGCGAGCCTGCCGTTCGCGAACGCTGTAAAAGTGGTGAAGGGCAACGGCAGCCGCAAGATCGCCGTGTTCTCGGATCCGAACTGCCCGTACTGCAAGCAGCTGGAAACGACGCTGAAGTCGATGGATAACATCACCATCTACACGTTCCTGTATCCGGTGCTGTCGCCGGATTCGACGGTGAAGTCGAAGTCGATCTGGTGTTCCGCCGACCGCGCGAAGGCCTGGGAAGCATGGATGCAGGATCACCGCGCGCCGACGGCACCGGGCACCTGTGATACGGCCGCACTCGACAAGAACCTGGCGCTCGGCCAGTCGATGAACGTCAGCGGCACGCCTACCGTCTTCCTCGCCGATGGCCGCCGCCTGCCGGGCGCCGTGCCTGCGGACGAACTGGACAAGGCGCTGTCGTCGGTGCGCTGATCCGTCCGCACTGGTTAAAGCGGTTTGAAAGGAGGCGCGTGGCGCCTCTTGTCTTTTCTTCACGAGTTTTCACACACAAGCGCCGATGAAGCCGATTCGCTACACCATCGTACCGAAGCAACCCGCCGCCCATATTTTCTAAGTCACCGTGACTGTCGCCGAGCCTGATCCCGCAGGCCAGCGCTTCATGCTGCCCGTGTGGATTCCCGGCAGCTACATGATCCGCGAGTTCGCGCGCAACATCGTCACGCTGCGCGCCTTCAACGACGCGGGCCGCAAGGTGCGGGTCGAAAAGACCGACAAGCACGCGTGGCAGGCAGCGCCCGTCAAGGGCGCGCTCACCTTGCGCTACGAGGTGTACGCGTGGGACATGTCGGTGCGCGCCGCGCATCTCGACGATACGACGGGCTTCTTCAACGGCACGAGCGTGTTTCTTTCGCCGCAGGGTTTCGAGGACGCAGCGTGCGTCGTCGATATTCAGAAGCCGGCCGGCCCGCAGTTCCGCGACTGGCGTGTCGCCACGGCGCTCACGGAAGGGCGCGGCACGAAGCGTTATGGCTTCGGTGAGTACACAGCGCAGAATTACGACGAACTGATCGACCATCCCGTTACGCTCGGCGAATTCGCGCTCGGCACCTTCAAGGCACATGGCGTGCCGCACGATATCGTGATCGCCGGGCGCGTGGTCGGACTCGATATGCCGAGGCTGTCAGCCGATTTGCAGCGCGTGTGCGAAGCGCAGATCGCGCTGTTCGAGCCGCGCACGAAGAAGGCGCCGATGGACCGCTACGTGTTCATGACGCAAGCTGTTTCGGATGGTTATGGCGGGCTGGAGCATCGCGCGTCGACGGCACTGATCTGCAACCGCTCGGATTTGCCCGTGGTGGGCCGTGACGAGACGACGGACGGCTATCGCACGTATCTTGGCCTCTGCAGCCACGAATACTTCCACACCTGGAACGTGAAGCGGATCAAGCCGGCCGTGTTCGCGCCGTACGATCTCAAGCAGGAAAACTACACCACGCTACTGTGGCTGTTCGAGGGCTTCACGTCTTACTACGACGACCTGATGCTGGTGCGCAGCGGCCTGATCAAGGAAGCCGACTACTTCACGCTGCTTGGCAAGACGATCGGCGGCGTGCTGCGCGGCAGCGGACGCCTGAAGCAGACGGTCGCCGAAAGTTCGTTCGATACGTGGGTCAAGTACTACCGTCAGGACGAGAACGCACCGAACGCGATCGTCAGCTACTACACGAAGGGCTCGCTGGTGGCGCTCGCGTTTGACCTCACGATCCGCGCGCAGACACAGAACCGCAAATCGCTCGACGACGTGATGCGTCTGCTGTGGCAGCGCTACGGACGCGATTTCTACAAGGGCAAGAGCCAGGGCATCGCGGAAGACGAAGTCGAGGCGCTGTTTGCCGAAGCCACGGGCGCGGATCTGTCGGAGATTTTCGCGGAAGGCGTGCGCGGCACGCGCGATCTGCCGCTCGATACGATGCTGGCGTCGTTCGGTGTGACGCTCGAGCCTGAGCTCGATCCGAAGGGCAAGCCGTCGCTCGGCGCGCGCGTGCGCGGCGGCGCGGACTGCACGCTGGCGGCGGTGCACGACAACAGCGCTGCGCAGAAGGCAGGACTCTCGGCGGGCGACGTGCTGATCGCCGTCGACGGCCTGCGCGTCACGGGTTCGAATCTCGACGCGCTGCTGTCGCGCTACCAGCCCGGCGCGAAGGTCGAAGTGCACGCGTTCCGGCGCGACGAACTGCGTGTCGCGCAGGTCAAGCTGGACGGCCCGGAAGTCTCGCGCTACAAACTCACGCCCAATGACAAGCGGGCGTCCGCCGTAACGGCGCGCAAGCGCTGGCTCGGCAGCAAATAAGTTGGTCATGAATCGTCGATCAAAGCGCCTGCGCCGCGATCCGTACGATAAAAGCGCGGCAGTGGATTGTTCTACCGTTGCAACAATCCTTCGCTGCCGCGCTACTTTTTCCCGGTCGGGTAAAAAAACACAATGGCTCCATTCGCGCAACACAGCGCGCCCCTCACTGGAGTCACAGAATGACCACGATCCTGCAAATCAACTCGTCGGCTCGCTCGCAAGGCGCTCAATCGACGCTGCTGGCCAACGAACTGACGGCAAAGCTGCAACAATCGAATCCGGGCGCGCAAGTCGTTGTCCGCAACCTGCACGAAGACGCGCTGCCGCACCTCGACGACGCGATTCTCGGCGCATTCTTCACGCCGGCTGAACAACGTACGGCTGAACAGCAAGCCATCGCAGCACGCAGCGAAGCGCTGATCGCCGAACTGCAAGCCGCCGACTTCGTCGTGATCGGCGCGCCGCTGTACAACTTCGGCATCTCGTCGCAACTGAAGACGTACTTCGACTTCATCGCACGCGCTGGCATCACGTTCAAGTACGGCGCAAACGGCCCCGAAGGTCTGGTGAAGGGCAAGAAGGTGTTCGTGGTGTCGGCACGCGGCGGCGTCTACCTCGGCACGCCGGGCGACTCGCAGACGCCTTACCTGAAGACGTTCCTCGGCTTCCTCGGCATGACCGACGTGAACTTCATCTACGCTGAAGGCCTGAACATGGGCCCGGACGCAGCAAGCGCGGCACTGGCCGGTGCGCGCGAAGCGATCGCCGCAGCGTAAGCGATTCAAGGTTCGTCAGCGCGATGCAGCTATCGGCTGCGTCGTGCGGACAAACGAAAAAACGCCACGGAACACAATTCCGTGGCGTTTTTGCTTTTGGCTTTTTGCCTGGCGGCGTGTGTCGACGCGCGACTGCGTGATGCCGCTCAGGCGAACACTTCACCCGTTTCAGGCAAACGCCAGTCGATGGCCGGACGGCCGTGCTTGTCGAGGAATTCGTTGGCGAGCGCGAAATGTCCGCAGCCGAGAAACCCGCGATGCGCGGACAGCGGCGAAGGATGCGGCGCTTCCAGCACGTAATGCGACTTGCCTTCGAGCAGCGCGCGTTTGGCCTGCGCGTGCGCGCCCCACAGCATGAAAACGAGGCCGTCGTGACGCTTGGCGAGTTCGTGGATCAGCGTGTCGGTGCATTTTTCCCAGCCGCGTTTTGCGTGGCTCGCGGCGTGATCGCGTTCGACCGTCAGCACCGTATTGAGCAGCAGCACGCCCTGGCGCGCCCACGCATCGAGGCAGCCGTGTTGCGGCGCTTCATGGCCCAAGCTCGCGGCGATTTCCTTGAAGATATTGCGCAGCGACGGCGGCGGGCGGACAGAAGGCGGTACCGAAAACGCCAGACCGTGCGCCTGCGGCGTCCCGCGGTCTTCGCCGTGATACGGGTCCTGGCCAAGAATCACGACCTTCACGTCGTCGGGACTCGTGAGCCGCAGCGCGCGGAAGACATCGGCGGGATAGACGGTTTTGCCTGCCGCGCGCTCGCCATCGACGAAACGGCACAACGGCGCATAGGCGTCGCTATCGGTGAACGGTTTCAGATGCGTGCGCCATGCGGACGGCAGCGCGTCGAATTGCGATTCGAGCGTCTGGAAGCTGGCGGCGGCAGAGGGCGCGGCTTGCTCGTCTGCGAAGAGCGAAGTTTGCGTCGGCGGAGTCTGGGAGCGTTTTGCGGAATTCATGGCGGGCTAGTGTGGCAGCAAACGCGGGCGCGCTCAAGGTTCGGAGCGGTTGTGTTCGCTATTTGCTGCCTTTGTCGCTTGCCGCGCGCTGCTCTCGCGCAAGCGACGTCTGCGCTGCGCCGTGATTACATTTCACGCAGCCGATAACCGCGTTGCGCCTTGCTCACATCGTCGGGACGCAAGCCTTGCACGGCTTGCGCCAGTTCCGCCGACAACGTGTGCAATGCCCCTGCGTCGCCATGCTTCAATTCCAGTTCGACTTCGCAGATCGGCGCATGGCGCGTTTCGCCGTTCACTTCCGCGAGGATTTCGCCCTGGTCGATTGCGGCTTCGATGTCCGTGCCGTCAATCGTTACATGCCAGATCGTGCGCGAAAAATTCGTGCTGAAAAGCGGAATCAGTTCGTCACGCGCGCTGCTGAGTGCCGCTTTCGACGGTGCGTCGTCGCATGCTTCGAGCAGTGCGTCGATTTCGAGCGCGTTGCCTTTGACGGGCATTTCCCACTCGTGCCGGCTATGCAAGCCGCCGCTCGACGTGCCGACGGTCTTGTACGTCTGCAGCCAGCCATCCGGCGTGCGGCGCACGCGCACCGCGCTTTTGGCGCGCGCGAGCGTCAGCGACGGCGTATCGTAGTAGCTGTTTTCCAGCGTGATCGTGCGGCCCGCGCCGCCCGTGCGCTGGATGAACCATTGCGTTGCTGCACCGACCTGATCGGGCGGCAACGCCAGCTTGATTTCCTGCTCCATGCCCATCGTGCGGCTCGCTTTCTGAAGTCGAAAGAATCAGAAGAACATGCGCGCGAGTTCAGCGCCCGGCTCTTCCGCACGCATGAACGCTTCGCCGACGAGGAACGAGTTCACGTCCATCGCACGCAGTCGCTCGACGTCGCTGCGCGACAGAATGCCCGATTCCGTCACGACGATGCGGTCGTCCGGCATCATGTCCAGCAGGCCGAGCGTTGTGTCGATCGACGTTTCGAACGTACGCAGATTGCGATTGTTCACGCCCATCAGCGGTGTTTTCAGCGTCAGCGCTTCGACCAGTTCGTCCTTGTCGTGCACTTCGACCAGCACCGCGAGACCCAGCGAATGCGCGTACGCTTCGAGATCCTGCATCTGCGAGGTTTCGAGCGCGGCGACGATCAGCAGGATCGCGTCGGCGCCCATCGCGCGCGCTTCCAGAATCTGATACGGATCGACGATGAAATCCTTGCGCAGCACGGGCAGTTCGCAGGCGGCGCGCGCTTCCTCCAGATACGCCGCGCTGCCCTGGAAGAACTGCACGTCGGTCAGCACGGACAGACACGCCGCGCCGTGTTTCGCGTAAGAACGCGCGATGTCCGCAGGCACGAAGTGGTCGCGCAGCACGCCTTTCGACGGGCTGGCTTTCTTGACTTCGGCGATCACAGCGGCGAGACCCGCTTCATGTTTCGCGCGAATCGCGCCGACGAAATCGCGCAGATCACGCGTCGATGCCTGCAGACGCAGTTCTTGGAGCGGCGCGCTTTGCTGCGCGGCGCGCACTTCTTCGCGCTTGACGCCGATGATGCGGTCGAGAATATCGCTCATTTGAATCCCGTTATTTCTTGAATTGCTGCGTGAAGCGGACGAGGTCGTCGACCTTCGCACGCGCCTTGCCGCTGGCGATGGCTTCGCGCGCCAGCTCAATGCCGCTCGCGATCGAATCCACCACGTCCGCTGCGTACAATGCCGTGCCCGCGTTCAGCGTGACGATTTCGCGCGCGACGCCCGGCTTGTTGTCGAGCGCTTCGAGCAGCAGCACTTTCGATTCCGTCGCGTCCGCCACTTTCAGCGTACGGTTCGACACCATCTGCATGCCGAAGTCCTCGGGGTGAATCTCGTACTCGCGCACCTGGCCGTCGCGCAGTTCGCCGACCTGCGTGGCCGCGCCGAGCGACACTTCATCCATGCCGTCCCTACCATACACGACCAGCACGTGCTTCGCGCCGAGACGCTGCATCACGCGAACCTGAATGCCGACGAGATCCGGGTGGAACACGCCCTGCAACTGGTTCGGCGCGCCGGCAGGATTGGTCAGCGGCCCGAGAATATTGAAGATGGTCCGCACGCCGAGTTCGCGGCGCACGGGCGCGATGTTCTTCATCGCCGGGTGATGGTTCGGCGCGAACATGAAACCCATGCCCGTTTCGGCGATCGATGCCGCCACCTGTTCCGGCTGCAAATCGATATTCACGCCGAGCGCTTCGAGCACATCCGCGCTGCCCGACTTGCTCGACACACCGCGATTGCCGTGCTTCGCGACCTTCGCGCCGGCCGCGGCCGTCACGAACATCGTTGCCGTCGAGATATTGAACGTGTGTGAACCGTCGCCGCCCGTGCCGACGATATCGACGAAGTTCGAGTTGTCCTGCACCTCGACGTGACGTGCGAACTCGCGCATCACCGTGGCGGCCGCGGTGATTTCGCCGATGGTCTCTTTTTTGACGCGCAGACCGGTAATGATCGCCGCTGCCATCACGGGCGACATGTCGCCGCGCATGATCAGGCGCATCAGGTGCAGCATTTCGTCGTGGAAAATCTCGCGATGCTCGATCGTGCGTTGCAGCGCTTCTTGCGGCGTAATCATGGTCACGTCTCCTTGTTATGCGCTGCGTGCGGCAGCCTTCGACTGCTTCACGAAGTTTTCGAGCAACGCGTGGCCATGTTCCGACAGGATCGATTCCGGATGGAACTGCACGCCTTCCACGGGCAGTGTCTTGTGGCGCACGCCCATGATCTCGCCGTCGTCGGTCCATGCGGACACTTCGAGGCAATCGGGCAGCGACTCACGTTCGATGGCGAGCGAGTGATAGCGGGTGACGGTGAAATGCTTCGGCAGGTCGGCGAACACGCCTTTGCAGTCGGTTTCGATCTGGCTCACCTTGCCGTGCATGATGGTCTGCGCGCGCACCACTCGGCCGCCGAACGCTTCGCCGATTGCCTGATGGCCGAGGCAGACGCCGAGAATCGGATACTTGCCGGAAAACTCGCGCAGCACGTCGAGCGTGATGCCCGCATGTTGCGGATTGCTCGGTCCCGGCGACAGACAGATGCGCTCGGGGTTGAGCTTCGCGATGTCGTCGAGGGTGATTTCGTCGTTGCGATAGGTCCGCACGTCTTCGCCGAGTTCGCCGAAGTACTGGACCAGGTTATAGGTGAACGAGTCGTAGTTGTCGATCATCAGCAGCATTTTTGCCTCCTAAGCCTTGAAAAATAGGGTAGAGCGGGTTTTTTCCACCGCCATCAGGGCCGTTTTTCCACCGTTTTTCCACCAAAAGCCGGGAAGGCCCGCCAGCAAAGGCCAAAACAGGCTACGCCACAGCCGGGGGAAAAGGGGCTGTGCATGCTCATGGGGGAAACCGTGGGGGAAAGACGGGGACGCGCAAGCGCCCGGTTAGACGATCAACGCCAACCGTGGAGGATCAGACCGAAGGGGAAATGTGCTGTGAGTCGCATGGCCCGATCATATCGTAAACCGCTGGCCGGGGGCGCTGGCTCTTGCTGGCGCAGTCGTTTGCAAATGCACTAAGGCCGGTATATGGCAAAACAATATTCAACCGGTTTTATATAAGCCCGCCGATATAGAGGGGTTTTTGGGTCGAAATATGCCGTTTTTTATGCAAGTGCGTTTTTCGACTGATTTTGCGCGTTTGTCAAACAGGTCTATTCTGTAATCGCGCTGGCCTGATACACCAGCGCACCTTTGCTGATTTAGTTTATTCGCCCCTCTCAGTAGGGGCAATTTTTTATCAGGTGCGATTTTTGAGACGGCAGTAAGATTTTGTTTGTCGGACGGCAAACCGACAGATTCCAACCGAACAGAACCCGCATTAAAGTGTTTCAGAGGGGCATGTACAGGCTTAAACCTTGGTTGGGGGTTTGGGCTTGTGGCTATGCCAGCCTGCCCCTCTAAAGTACTTTATGCGGGTTTTTGCTTTGTAGAGCATTTGATTGGGGGCGTTGAGTCTGTCTTTCGAGGGGACGGATTCACTAGGTTTAACACTGGCCCGCCCCCACTCAAGTGCTTTAGGTAGTGAGGCGTTTTAGAGGGAATGACAGCGATTCGGTTTTTACCTTTGGAAATCGAATCGTGGACCTAACACAGCCGGTCATTCCCTCTAAGGCGCTTTGAGAAAGTTATTCGGTAAAGAAAAAAGCCACCGAATCCAAGTGAGATAGATTCGAGTGGCTTAAAAATAAAAGCTCGTGGCTTGATTATAGCCACTAAACACAGACGAAGGCAAAGTATTTTTAACCTTGGTCGCAGGTGGCAAAAATGAATAATTCGCTCGTAGAACATCAAGCCGTAGAAGCCGCGCAGCACTCAATTGCAAATGCACTAAGTCAGGTAGACAAGCCGGACAAGTGCATCCGTCCAAAGTCTGAATATCTCGAATTATTCTCCCAACATTGCCGCGTGCCGTATAACGTGGCGAAAGTCTTTTCTCACTTGGTAATGCGCAACCAGCGCAACAAATCCGGCGATAATCCAGCGCGTTTAGAAGTGCAGCGAGAGGGCGGGCGCTGGGGTAATCGTGCTTTCTGGTGGCTGACTACCTATGAGGAAATAGCCAGCGCATGTGCGCTTTCTGTTGATCAGACTCGCACGGCATTGCAAATTCTCGAACGGCTGAATCAGGTCGAAATGCACAGGGGCCGTCACCCGGTTAATGGACAGGTTATCAAGTACCGGGCTAAAACCGTGTTGCATATCCGGCTGATTCTAGCCGGTCGTTCTAATGGTCTCGACGGCTGGCCCAGTTCATCCCAGATGAGAATCATTCTTGGATGGGATAAAGCCCAGTTGATCAACTGGGACAAAGCCCAACCATTACTACCAGATGCAGTAGAAGGTTTAGATACAGAAGAACTAAATATACAAAACGGGGATTCGCTGACGCTCACCCCTGAATCCCTCTCTGAATACGCCAGCAAGGGAGCAGGGAAAGTCAAAACCCAAAAGAAAGAACGCGCATCAGAACCTTTCCTGAAAATCTGTCTGGAAAGAAAGCTGGAATTCATCACCCTGAATGACAACGGGGAAAACACCCCCTGTGTGAAAGGCGAGTTAACAGCCGATGATGAGCGGACAGCCCAGCGCCTTGAACATGAATTGAAGAATGCCGGGATAGACCCGCTGGCGTTCATGGCGTGGCTCACCAATCCGCGATACCAGCACATTGTGCTGATTGACATGTGGAGCGCTGGCGATTGGTCGCTGTCCATGATCATGAGTCACCGTCAGACGTTCATCGACAAGTACCGGAAGCACCTGGACAACGAGCGGACATTCACGCCGACCAGTGCGCAGCAAATGAAGTTGATAGCGATGGCCCCCGCTGGCATGAAGCTGGATATTCCGCTGTATGAGCGTGACCTACAGACGGCCATTGGCCTGTTTAGCTGGGATCAACACTGGCTAGACCATCAGGAGGGCGGGCAATGGGGCGGGCGTACCCGGCTGGAACATCTACGCAAGTACTCGAAGTACCAGCCCGAAATGGAAAGCTGGCTGGACAATGAGCCGATCCTTTCCCGAGTACTCGAATTGATGGCCGTAGCCCACTAGGATTGCGCTGGCTGGCTTGGTGAGCATCGGCCAATACCAACAGCAGTACGGCCAGCACCAAGCCCGCATAGAGCCTTAGTGCATTTGCAGATGATTGCGTGTAGGACTCCTATTCTGTGTAACGTACCTAACACTCCGTCGAAAATAGTCGTTCGCTGAATTGTGTCACGCGCACACTAGCGTTTAACAAATGTCAATTGAAGTGGACGCGCGAACATGACGACACCCCGCAGAAGCGTATCCGACTCAGTAGTTAGCGGGATTCTGGCAGAGGTATCAACGGGTATGACGCTGGATAGCGCGTGTAAGAACGCAGGTATCACCCGCCAGAGCTTTTACTACTGGCTACGCGATGAGCCGCAACTGGTAGAGCAGTTTGCACAGGCAAAGCAGCAGCAGACACAGAACCGATTTGCAAAGGGCTAAGCCATGATCGACGTACAGACAATGATGCACTTGATGGAAAAACAGGCAAGGCAATGCGGTATTGCTCTTTGCCCTATCAATAACGGTATCTACGCGAAACTGGACCGACTCACGAACAATGTTTTCTGGATCGGAAACGGACACCGCGTAGCCGCAGCGGAAGTAGAGCAGACCTTGCGCAATCAGACAGGCTTTCTGGTCGAAGTGAATTTAAAGGGAGGCTAGCAGATCATGGCTATCAAAAAACCCTCATGGGATATGGACATTCGAGAGATTGATCGACGCGCAGCGGACCTAAAGCGTGTGGACGATTACTTTAAAGCCCAGAGGCTTGAGCAAGCCCGTGCAGATGCAGCAGCGCGAGCCGATGCCGTCCGCCCCGTTGGTGTTGATCGGGAAACCGATATGCAGATTGACAGCATTGTTGGACGCTACTGGGAAGCCGACCGTAAGAGCCTCACGGCAGCGGGTGTGGACTATGCGGTTAAGCATGGAACCATCCCGCCAGAGAACGCACGTACCGACTCGGTATCACGTGACGGACTGGTTGAGACGATCACGATTGACCGCACTGGCCGTGAAGTCAGTACTTTTAGGTCCGTGGACGGCAGGAAGCGTTGGATGGACCCGTACCGCGCCACGGCGGGCCTGATGGTTAATCTCAACAAAGACCCGGCCTATGCCAAGCGAAAGATGGATGAGTACTTTGTTGATCACCCGGAGGCTATCAAGCTATGAACGCCATTCACAGCTTTAAGTCCGAAGAAGAATTGTACCGGGCGCGTCAGCAGCTTGACGCAGAGCGCGCAAACCACGTGGGCTACATGCAAGGTGGTCCGTTTGTGACGCGACGCGGGACTATTGAGGCCGACCCTGTTGGATACAACTATCAACAGCCCAAAGAGGTTTTCGCACCCGGCGAGCGTGAAGCCTTTCAGGCCAAACGTGACAGGCTGGACCGTGCAATGCAGGTAGCCGGTATTTGCCCGGTCTTTCCGCAGTCTCACCAGACACCCGCCACGTATGAACGGGCCTTGCTGGACGTGCTGACAGAGCACACGGTTAATTACACGCGTGCGGACTGTTTGCGTGCAAGTGATGAGCAATTGCAGATCATGCGCGATGGTGTACGCGATGGAATGGGCAGATTGAAGACACCGGGCATTCTTGACGAAGTACTGGCAGAGCCGCACCGCAAGGGCATCATGAAGGAAATTAAAACCGTGGATCAGTCTGGCCGCGAATGGACGGAATTTGTTGGTCCTAAGTCGCTATGGATGAATCCACTAAAAGGCCAGATTCAAGGTACTTGTATTGCTGTTGACGGTAAGCCACAACGTTTCTAGGCAGGGCGAGAGCAGCAAGGGGAGCGCATCATGAGCAGCAATCTTAAGAACATGAAAACCAACGGCATGAGTCGCAGTCATCCGAACAAGTTGCAGAAAGCGCCAGCGCGTGGTTTGTCTCTTAAGGAATACAAACTCAGGCAAGAGCTAGAGCGTGACCGCTTGCGCAAACTGTACGGGGGCTGAAATGGCCGATGCCCAATTCAATGAGTTTGCAATTGGTCGTCCGCAGGTAGAACAGGCCATGCGTAACTGGTCGTTGATCGACTGGACCAACAGCGGCAGCTACAGCCTGTCAGCAGTCACGTATGACGCTAACGGCATCATTGCCAGCGCGTCCATTTTGTGGCCGTCTGGTGCGCAAGGCCAGTGGACTACGCTGATTGCAAATGCACGTTATGGGGTAGTCGATTCATTCGCATGCACCTACGTGTACGGCAACGTGACACGCACGGTCACGCAACCGGCAGTGAGCCGTAACGGCAGCGGCGCAATCACTAGCTGTCCCGCATTGATTCTGAGCTAGCCGCAGAGGCCCGACATGAAAGAGCATGAAGCCCAGCGCATCAGCACCCTAATGGGCGTGGTGACTCGCATTGGCGAGGAAGTTACAGAGATACACGCGCAGCCGGGTAACCCGCTGGAAATCCGGCACGCGATTATTCGACGGCTGAAGCGTGCTACTGATGCCCTTGCGGAAGCGCGTGACCTTGCCATTGGTGACCGTGAAACATGGGTAACGCTTGAAGTAGAGCGTAAGCGTATGTTGTGGTGTATCAACGATGTAACCAGCCAATGCATAGCGATTGAGCAAGAGCAGGAAGTACAAGCGGCACAGGCAGAGGCAGCGGGAGCCGTGAAGCACTAGCAGCAGTTGAGAAGTTACATGAAGTCCACGCAATTGCTTGCGCAACTTTCAGGACTACAGAGCGGGTGAGCGATGGAAATCAGTTTTGGTGAGCAGTTCGCGCAGTACATGCGACTCATGGCAGTGGCGAACATGAAGCGTGACCAGCTAGCCGACCCGCTGGCAATGCGGGCAGTGCTGGAGGTGCGCGACCTTATCAACGCCGACCCGCATAACCCTGTGTGTGAGGGCTTGCGCCAGCACGTGGAAAGACTCTTGGGGCCGCAGGAATGGGCGACTGGAGGCCACAATGCCTAGTCTCGCATACGAGGTTTTCAAGCTGGGTTACCAGATCAGCCCAATCATGCTGGTGAATGGTGTTGCCTCTCAAATCCCCGGCCAGATGCTGCCCATTGTCGCTGTCACTCAGGCCGCAGACTACACAGAGGGCTTGCTGAGCAGTGGCAATGCTCTGCCAGCGCTCGACCAGTTCTTTGCACACTGGAAGCCCTTGCCCGGTACTACACTGATTGAAAACCAGATTGGACAGTACCCGTTTGCAAATGCTGCCACTGCCGCGAACGCAGTGATTGCCCAGCCGTTGCAAATTTCGATGCAGATGAATTGCCCTGTGCAGACAGCCGGGGGCTATCCGGCCAAACTCGCCACACTCACTGTACTGCAACAAACGCTTTTGCAGCATAACAACGCTGGTGGAACCTACGTGATTGTCACCCCCGGTCAAGTGTTCTCCAATTGTTTGCTCTTGCGTGTACGTGACATATCGGGGGGCGAGAGTCATCAGGTGCAACACACTTGGCAATTTGATTTTCTCCAGCCGCTTATCACCATCAACGAAGCGCAACAGGTCTATAACTCGCTGATGAACAAAATTGCAAATGGATTGCCGACTCCTAACCCGCCTGTATGGAGTGGTCCGAGTGCAACAGTAGGCGCGGTAGTGGCGGGCAGTTCGGGCGGGTCTACGTTGTTGCCCAGCGCCAGCAATCTCGTAGCCGGGACCATCCCCACGGTCACCGCAGCCAACCCCTATGGCCTGACAGCGGGCAGTATCTAATAGACCGGAGAGCGCATCATGACCGAAGGGAAGAAGATTTTAGAGATTCCAATTGATGCAGAGGATTGGTTTGCGTTCGTTGCGAGTTTTCAGCAGTACCAGAAAGAACTATCCGAACAGGGTAACGCATGGGCTGAAACCAATTCGGGCATCCGTCAAGCGGGCGATGCATTCGAAGACCTTGAGGGTACTTTTGAAAAGCTAAGCAAAGGCGTGACCGACCCGAAATTTAGCAGCCAGTCATCCGGCGTGTTTGTTCGCGTGAGCAAAGAAGCAGAGAAAACAGACCGTAGCTGGCGCAGCATCTCGCGTGAGCTTGAGAAGTCATCGCGTACATTCGGCAACATCGCACGCACTGGCCTTAGCTTTAACTCGCTGGGTATCTTTGGCGCGACTGTTGGCGCAGTGGGCGCGGTAGCGGGTGGCATCTATGCGGGCGTGAAGGGCGGCGCTGATGACCTTGCGAACCAGAACATCCTTAACCGCAAGCTGGGATTGAAACCGGGTGAGGCTAAGGCGTTCGATACGGTCTTTGAAAAGGCCGGGGGTGATTCCGATTTGCTGGCTAAGATGGCAACAGCAAAGACCAATCAATCGCAATGGCAGTACCTGCAAGCCGCTGGTATCACCCCGCAGGAGATTCAATCCGAATCGCCTAGCGAGCTTGCAGCAGAGTTTTTGCAGAAGGCTGGCGCACGATTCAAGGCTATGGGGCCGCAGGGTGGGCAATGGGCAGAGGCTATGGGCATCACCCGCTTTGCCGATGAGAACCAGCTAAGGCAAGCCGGTTCATATGGCGCTGGTGACTACTCGGACATGCTCAAGCAATACACGGCACTGGTCCCCAAACTCGCAGCCGATCAAAAGATTCTTGATGATGCAACGGCCACGCGTCAAAAGATTGAGGCCGATATTGGCCGGGTAGAGCTGGACCTAGAGAAAGCGTTTTTGCGCTTTGCGCCGATGGTTGAGGATGCAGCGGACGACTTCGCAGACCTAGTAGATAGCATCAAACCTGATGAGATCGACAAGGCTATTAAGGAACTCACAGACGACTTCAAATCAGTAACAGCCTTTGTTGATAAGTACATTGCGCCATTCCTTCCAAAAGTCACGACCGCCCCGAAAAAGATGGCCCCGGATGACAAGGCCGTGATTGATTTTGGCGGGCGTCTGGTGGATGGATTCAAACAGAGCTCTCACGACATTCACGACTTTCTCTATGGACCGCCACAGAGCAAACCCAGCACGCCCGGTACGCCTGAGAGCGACGATGAAAAACGGCTGTTGGATGCCACACGCGCAGTAGAGAGCAGCAACGGTAAAAACTTGACTGGTCCTGTGACAGCAGAGGGATGGCAAGCACGCGGGCCTTATCAGTTTTCACCCGCCGACCTCAAGCGGTACGGCGTGGCCGATCCCGATAACGAACAACAGGAACGGGACGCAGCACGCCGTAAGTACAAAGACCTCGAAAAGAAGTACGGCAGTAACCTGCACGAACGGGAAGCCGCCTATAACTGGGGTGAAGGCAATGTCGATAAGTACCTGAAAAAGCATGGTGGTGTGTGGGATGAGCAGGGCTTGCCCGATAGCGTGAAAAGCTATCTCGCAAAGATGGACAAGGCCCAAGCGACGCAACAGCCAGCACAGCAGCAAGCGAGTGCATTTGAGAACGCGCCAACCATCGAACCGTACACGGCAGATGATGAGCGAGCCAAGGCCGCGTCAGATGCTAAGGAACAGGCGAACGCGAACCCGTACATGCCGGTAGTACATGACCCCAAGGCAGAAGCAAAAGCCGACAAAGACAAGTGGATGGCAGATAACGCGAAACTCAAAGCCGCAATAGAGCAAGCTAAAGTCTTTGCAATGGAGGGTGGGGGTGCGCGTTATCGTTCGCCCGATCCACAGCAGCCGACACGTTCAACTAACGCCAATCCAGTGCCGTATGCACCGTATAACATTCATGTCACTGTCACGGCACCAGCGGGCAGTAACACTTCAATTACTTCTGGTGGATTGCCACAATAATTTTTTCGTACACAGACTTTAGGACTACTTTGGAGATCATCATGAGCAGCACTTTGACAGTGATTGGAACGGGTTATACAGGTGGGGGTGTTCCGAAAGTTGTTATCAGCGCACCGCCAGCCGCAACGATTACCGGCATCAGCAGCAGCCGTCCGTGGGACGTGCAGCTATATAGCGGTAGCACTTTGATCTACAGCGGCAAGCAAAGCAGCCGACCGCCAGTAGCTGGCGCTGTACCTGTTAACTACCCGGTCAACAATGCCGCGTATGCCGCCACCGGCCTGTCTATCGCGTACACCAGTTCGCAACTGCTGTACATGAATAGCAAGAGCGGATCAGACATTGTGTTGACCTTTGCATAGGAGACCATCATGAGCGACAAGTCTAGCGGGCGTAACGAATACAACGCGGGCAGTGACAGCGCAAAGCACCATACAGGCACCGCGCATGAGCAGTATTCGCGTATCCCCGACACGAACAGATCGGAACGAGTGACCAACACTCACCCCAATGGCGCAGTAGGGAACGACAAGCCGCCCAAGTCCGATGAACGCAGCGCAGTCAAGAGCTAAGGAGCAGCCATGAAAGCCGCTGATATTGAAAACCACGTTTCGTGTTTCCGCGAACTGGAAATGCAAAAAGTGCATCGAATCATTGAAAGTGTTTCGCCTGTGTACAAACGGCAGGAGCACATGACAACGCTGATGCACGGTCTTAACGAACGCGCTGACGCCTATCGCGCTTCACTGGGCGTACCAGATGATCAACCGGAAGCGGAGGCCGCGCAAGAGCCTGTAGAACCCACACAGGTGGTATCAGTAGCACCCGGCAAGAAAGCATCATGAGCGATGTATTTAGCGCACCAGCACTCACGCCGCGCCAGTATCGTGAAATGCTGGAAGCCCTAGAAGTACTGGAGGCCGCACACGCAGCTTTTGCACGCGCTAGGGCTAACAACATCATGGGCAACGATGATCTAGTAGACGCCGCATGTGCGCGAGTCGCAAGAGAACTACATTGTTTGCGCTCGCTGTTTATGCTGCAACGCGCACCGACCATGCATCTAGTGCAGGAGTAGGGAGTACATCGTGATTCGGTTATTTCGGGCAAAGCCTCAGACGTTGATTACGTTGATAGTGGACGGGCAATTTCATCGTATCGACTGCCAGAAAGTAGCCGATGGTGAATACAAGTGGTGGGATAACGGCACGCCCTGTAGTGATGAGCACATGCTGGACCTGAGTGACCGCGCAAGCGGGTGCGCCACCGATGAGGAAATGCCGTCCATAGGGCGGAAAAGGATTTAGTGATGAAAAACCATACATTGGAAGGACTCAAGAGCCGGGCACGCACAGGCTGGATAGAGCTAGGTCACCAGCGTGTACATGGTGTGGCTGTGCGAGTAGAGAACACGGCTATCACCGCACTGTACGTACCGGAGTGCGATGAACACTTGTGGATCATGGGCGGGCAGTTTGTGAATGAGCCGGTAGTGGCTGAATTCCTGCACGTCGATTACCCGGTACGAGTACCAGAGGTAAGCACAGAGGAAGCACTAGCTAAGTTTGACGCATACCGCCAAACCCAGATTCAGGCAGTGAGTGCATCACCAGCCGATTGCCAGCGCTTGCTATGGCTTAGCCAGCAGTGGACAGAGCTATACGCTGGCCGCGATGGATGGCTGAGAAACACACAGATGTTGAACGACCTGCTAGACATGACGAAAGACAAGTTTTTGCGTGACAAGCGTGAGCACACAGAGAAAGGACTATTTCGAATTGCAGAGCAGTTTCTGGACGAAGAACGGCGCTTGGCTCTGGCAGTACTGGTGTGAGCTACGCACACAATTGCAAATGCACTAAGGCACGATCATGGATGAGACAGAGGTGAAGTACGAAGGCCGGGAACATTCGGTTAAAGAACGCCTGGACTTTGTAGAGGGCGTGCTAGTGGGTGCATTAAAGTTACTGGGACGCGCCAGATATGGCGAAGAAAAACGGGGTAACTACGTGACTATTGCAGCATGGTTGAGGGCAGCAGCAACACATATGGATGTGCTGGCTGAGCGATGCCCCAAGCCACGCGAACGCGAACGCGAGTAAGAGCAGCAATCCAATCAACAACAGGCATGGAGGCCAGCAGATGAACAGGTGCAATCGTGGCCGTGAATTTTACGAACAAGCCGCAGCAGAAGGCAGTTGCAGTAACAACGGGGAAGGCCAAAGCATCACCACGTGGTAAGCGCATTACCAACAAGGCTTACCCGCAAGAGACATACGACAAACTTTTTGCATGGGTGGCATCGGGTGAAGACCTCACGACCGCATGCAAGCATCAGGGGATGCCCACGCCGTGGACGGTACGCCGCCGTCTGGCTGTTGATGATGCACTGAATGATCAGTACTTGAAGGCCAATAGAATCCGCTTGCATGGCCTTGCTGATTCGCTTGTACGCCTACCAGACGAAGCGCTTGAGGGATACACCAAGGTAAGCCCCGCAGACCGTCTTAACGCGGCCAAACAGAAGGGCGACAGCATCAAATTTTTGATCACCAAGGGTCTCGCTGAATTTGCGGGCGATGGTGAAGACAATCAGCAAAACATCACAATCAATCTTATCAACAGCCCCGATGCACCAGCGGCATTACCGGGTGTGGCATTGCCATTTGTACCAGCGGGCCAGCCTGTTCTAAAAATTGTTGGTGGCGCGAATCATTCAGACGTGCAGGACGTAGAACCGAATGAGGGCCAATCATGAACGGGCGCAATGTCCGACTCATGCCGCTACATGCGGGCCAGCGTGAAGTGTATGCGGGCTTGGGCAAGCGCACGGTATTACGCATTGGCCGTCGATTCGGAAAGACCGCATTACTGGAGGTGGCCGCAGAGAACTGGGCATGCCAAGGCCAGCGCATAGGATTTTTCTTTCCCGACCTCACACGCGCACTGCCTGTCTATCAGAGCATCGTTAGCACGCTCAAGCCGGTCATTAAATCCAGTAACAAAACAGATTTGATGATCGAGCTAGTAAGCGGCGGTCAGATTGAAATGTGGTCTTTGCAGGATGAACATGCTGGCCGTAGCCGCTGGTATCACAAGGCGCTTATTGATGAGGCATCGTTGGTTGATGACCTCGAAAACAAATTCAATCTGTCCATTGCCCCCACGTTGCTAGACCGCAATGGGGATGCAATTCTGGCCGGTACGCCGCTGGGAGCAGATGACACCGCATTTTTCTATAAAGCATGCACGATCAAGGAACCGTCTGGAAAGTGGCCGGTTATATGGAAGGAGTTTCACAAGCGCACAGCCGATAACCCGATACTCGACCCGCAAGCAGTGGTGTTGCTAAAGACCCAGTACGCACCGCTGGTGTACTTGCAGGAATATGAAGCGGAGTTTGTGAATTGGGCGGGCGAATCGCTGTTCAAAACACCTGATTTGCTGGTGGACGGTCACGGCGCACAAGTCCCGCAGAATGTTGAGTACGTGTTTGCGACCGTAGACACTGCTGTAAAAGATGGTGCGGAGAACGATGGTACGGGCGTGGTTTTCTGGGCAAAGAACGTGTACGGCGCTGGTGCGCCACTCACTGTACTGGATTGGGATATACGGCAGATCACCAGCGATTTGCAGGTAGCGTGGATGCCCAGCATTTTCATCCGTCTGGAGGAGCTAGCGCGAGCAACAAAAGCCCGCTATGGATCAGGCGGGGTGTACATCGAAGACAAGGCCAGCGGCAGCATGCTGCTACAGCATGGGGAAAAAGCGGGCTGGGACGTAATAGCCATTGATGCGAATCTCACTCAAATGGGTAAGAGCGGGCGTGCGAGCCTTGCCAGCGGGCCAGTGTTTCAGCAGCGGGTGAAACTCAGTCAATACGCATTCGACAAGACAACAGAGTACAAGGGCATAGTACGTAATCACCTGTTATCGCAAGTCACCAGCTTTAGCTTAGGCGACAAGAAAGCCTATAAGCGGGCTGATGACTTAAGTGATTGTTTTTCCTATGGCGTGCTGGTGGCAATGGAAGGATCATTGTTTTTAACTTGATCACATAGTTTAGGAATACTGAGCGAGCATTCAATTGCAAATGCACTAAGGACCATGAGAAAAGAGAGCGTACTTTCAATAGCTGATGCCGCTAGGCGCAGCGGACATATCACAGTAATACTGGGAAGCGCCAACACCCGCATTGAATGCGCTGTTGCTGGCGATGAATTCAGATGGACATTAGATGGACAACCAGCCGCAGTACATCAGGTAGTACACGCGCTAGCGTGCATACAGAGAGGCTAGATCATGAGCGAACGGCTACACGTAGTCGAATGGCAAGAGCGCACAGCCCGTATTGTCTTTGAGGGCAAGCCTGTAGAGCGGGAAGCGCCAAACAATCAACGGTACGAACAGGCCACACAGATACGACAGATGATCGACCGTGGACTGTCCACCAAAGCAATCAGTGCATCACTAGGTGTGTCTACCCAGCGTGTGCGGCAATTTCGCTTGCGCATGAAGCGCGAACAGCAATACAGCGAATAACCGCCGTAGGAGGCCAGCATGTACTACACCATTGGATATTTGCAGGAACGCGCACGCACAGACCGCCATCACCGCGCAGAGGTAGAGGTAGGGCCGAATAACACGGTTATCCGCTGCAAACACTGGTGGGGGGTCTACAAATGGGACGTGGACCACATGCCCATAACAGAGACACAGGCAAAGCAGATTCTGACGCAATTGCAACAGCAGCAGCAGTAGGAGAGACACGTGGAAAAGCCGCGTATGCATTTTCTCAACCAGCGCCAGCCGCTATTCGATGGTCCGCCCGTAGCACACTGGCAGCACGGCACAAACGAATCACTACCGCCAGCGCCTGATAAGCCCAAGCCGGAAAAGACGGCAGAGCAGAAGGCCAAAGAGAAGCTATTACGCGGACAGGCGCTTTTAATCGCTCGCGATGGTGGCCGCAAGTGGACAACAGCGCCCGATGCAGTACAGGAAATGCACAAACGCGCTGATGCGGGCGAGAGTGTAAAGCAGATAAGCAAGAGCATGGGCAAGAGCTATCAAACGGTCTACGGCATCCTGAACAAGCCACAGGTAGTCCACACAGCGCCCGAGCAACTAGAGACGGAAAAAAAGCGATGTTCCGCCTGTAAGCAGATATTAGAAGCATCAGCGTTTTACCCCAACCGGGCGATGCGGGACGGCTTGCAGAGTAGATGTAAAGCCTGTGTGAGCCGATTGGGTAAAGCCGGGTATCACGCACGTAAGGCCGCACTGGAACCAGCAATTCAGAAGGAAAAACTCAATACCATGCAGACCGCGTTAGAGGCGCTGGAGAACATGGACGATTCACTCGCATGCAGCGGGGGACACCGCACGTACAGAAAAACCGTCGTGAAGGAAATGACCTGAAACGTCCACTATAGACCCCCTTTCGCAATTTTTTTGGCGGGGGCGGCGAAGCCGCGAGAGAGATTTTGAAGTATCAAACAGAGTAGACCTATAGACGGTATAAGAGCGTATTAGAAGCCTGTAGGGACGTGCAAACACGTACACAGTGCAAACACATATCAGCACCCAGCAGAATCCCGTCCTATGGGCTGTAGACCAGCATATAGGCCCAATACGATGCTGGCGCATCACCTAGCTAGTACTCAAACACCATAGTCCACCATAGTTCGCCGTTGCTCAAAGCCCGGATTATTCGGCGATGGCCGTCCGTGCGGACTGCGAAATTTTGGAAGTTTTCCCGGCGAAACCATGCAAGTGCGTTTTTGTACTTCGCTGGCAATCACGCGCTGGCCCCCGCGTGTGGCCTCCCACGCACACATGCTCACGCGCCTGACAACATTTGTTGCACAGGCTTTTTGAGGGAAAAACTGGGGGAAAAACCCGCAAGTGCGCAGTACATCACCCGCCAAAACCAGACAGCACAAGGCTGGGCGCGATGAGTGTTAGTTATTGCCAATCAGCACCACGCACGGCACACGCAGGAAAAGCCCTGTTTTTAGGGCTGTTAACTCGCAATCGCACAGGCTATGATTTACTTCGTGTGGCCTTGCATGTCCAGCGCCCCGCCCACACATACGCCTGTAGTGACAACACACGCAGTAGCCCCGCAGAGCCTATAAGGAGTGAGACCATGTTTAGACGCATATCGCGCATGTTATGCAGCGCTGGCCTATTGGTGGCCGCTGCTGCCCATTCTGCTAGTCCCGACCTCACACAGCGTATTGCACAGGCTGTACAGGCGCACCATGACCCGTACATATGCACTGGCAGAACCGACGATGCCAACAGCTATACGTGCGGCACGCCCAATATCAAGATAGGCCGTCTGGTGGCGGCGTTGCTGCCCACACTCAACACCAGCGCAGCACTGTCTAACACCGCTGGATTGCCCGTCAAATGGGTGCGTGTCGATAGCGAACATCAGGACGGCATTCTGGTGTTTGCCAGTAGTACGGCCATGATTCGCACGAACATGGATTCAATGGGGGCGCTGGTACAGCTAGGCTTTAACACCGCTGATTGCCCTAGTGGCTCTGAGGTGTGCGCGGCGAACATCGAACAGGCGCTGGAGAGTGCTGGCGTGCAGATACGTGGTGAATGCGTACACCGTGGGGGCAAGGTGACATACGAAGTGCAAGGCAGTGCAGGACAGCCGGTGTTGATTAGCTGGAGGCCGGGGGCGAGCGTACCGCGCACGTACATGGAACTGAGCAACAACATGACGCTAGACCAGAGCATGACCCTTGGAGAGCGTTGTATGTAGTGCTGGTGCGGTTTTGGGCTATGATCGGCGCTGGCGGACTAACCGGGGGTGATATGAGCAGCGATGATCAGCAGCAAGAGCCTGTATTCGAGCCTGTAGAACTGAAAGATGGTTCCGGGTACTTCGTGCGCGTGACGTGGCCCGATGGATACGAGCAGCAGATAAACGACTTTGCTGACGAACAAGAGGCCCGCACGTGGATTGACGAAAAAAGCCCGCATTGGCATGAATGGGCACCACACAGGGTACAGCGCAAGTGATGCCCTGCCCCCGCCAGCCTTAGTGCATTTGCAATCAACTGCTGAGGCTTTCCAGCCACGCCCGCACTGTTGACGCCAGCCAGTAGGGGTGGCCTGTACCATCATGGCCGTCCACTGGCGGCACTTCACCCCGTCTGAGGCGTGCGTACAGCGTGGGACTGCTGATGCCCAGCAAGGCCAGCATATGGCCCGCCCTGAGCCGTCCATCGCTGTCTAGCATCGTCTGATTCACTGGCCTAGCGCGTGCGCTGCCCGTGCGCTTATGCCGTCGCTTTTCCGGTGGCTCTCGCTGGGGCTTGCTGGCGCTGTCTAAGCGCTTGCCGTTGATTTGAATGCCCATGCTAGCCTCCCCCCAGCCGCGCCAGCACAGCCGCGCATATGCCGATCAGCCGGTATGACAGGGGCAGCAGCACGCACCAACACAGGAACATCACTAGGCCGCTCATTTGTTGCCCCCGGCTAGGTAGTCCCGCACGGTTGACGTATTCCAGTAAGGCCGTCCATCGTCACCATCGGCCTTGGGTATCAGCCCGTTTTTGAGGCGTGCGTACAGCACTGGACTGCTGATGCTCAACAGGGTCAGCAAGTGACCTACACGCAGTCTGCCCGGTTGATCGAGCGACAGCAGAACTGGCAAGGGCCGGGTGTTACCGCTGGTGGCCCGGTGGCCTTTCATCGTTCGCCGGGGTGGTTTGTTGATCGTGACTCCCATGATTGGCCGTCCTGTTGCACATGCCGCACTCCATTGCGTAGGTGGTAGAAAGCGCCCCCGCAAGGGCGCACGCACATCAGAAAGTGTGTTTGCTCTGAATGTCTTTCAGGTCTTTTAGCGCGGTTTTCATCACAGACAGTGTTTCCGCTTTTGCGGGCGCGTCTGCACACGCGCTGATTTCGTTGATGGACTGCCTGATAATCCCTATCGTGTATTCAAGGCTTCTGATGATGGCCCGCTGAGGGATGCTCACCAGAGGATTGCTGTAGTCGGGATTTTCCTGAACCATGATGTACTCCTAAATGTAGAAAAAAGCGCCCCCGCGTGAGGGCGCACGTGCTTATGCTGCTGCCTTGTCGATTGCTTGCTGAGCCGCTTTCTCTGCCCGCTTCTGTTCGCGTCGCGCCCTGTCCGCTGCCAGCTTTTTGTCGTGCCGTTTTTCGTCTGCAATCTCTTTCAGCAGCGACGTATAGAACGCTTCAAAACTTTCGTGATTAGGCCAGCCGTAAACCTCAACATATCCACTGGGATAGATAAGCACCCTTCGCCATGTCAGGATGCAATCGTCAAGCATGTCACGATTGAAGCCGAATCCACTTTGCTGAGTAATCGGAGTGGGAAACGAATCTTTATCGGTATCAACGCGCCAGCCGATAACATGATCGGCATTTGACAATGCCGTCTGCCAATCGGGGGGCAACTCGTCAAGAGCGAGATTCAAAACCCTGATACCCGGCTGAGCCGGGATGATTTGAACCGTCATGATTTACTCCATTAGTCGTATTAAAGAACGATTCCGGGGAGCCGATCACGCGGACAAACAAAAATGGAGTCCGCCCCAGCCGTGGCTAGGTAGATCGGACTCCATTCCGGGGGTGCACAAGCAAGGTTGTTTGCCTTGCCTGATTGATATAGTGAGCGCGAGTGAGACGAAGTGCAATAGAGTTTCAGACGACAAGCGTTACAAACTTAACACTGTGTAAGGTTCGTCAGAAACGGTTTTCAGGCTGTCCAGATGATCGGCATAGGCTTGCATCATGGCCCGCCGTTGTTTCAGGTACTTCCCTTGGTTGTAAATCCCGGCCACGCCTTTCTGTTTGTGCGCCAGCGCTGAATCGACAATCAACGGGTCATAATCTTGACCGTGCAGAGTCGTGCTGGCAGTCCCACGCGCACCGTGCGCCCTGAATGCCCGCTCGCCGTTGAAACCCATATTGCCCAGCGCACGATTAATCGTGGTGGCGCTCATGCAATCGGCGCTCCCCCTTCTGCGATTCGGAAATAACCAGCCGTCACCATCGGCTTTGGCCGGGGGATTAATCAGCCGCAATTCCTGCAATAGCGCGATGGCTTGGGTAGATAACGGCACGACATGCGGCAGACCCATTTTCATGCGCTCACCGGGGATGGTCCACTCGGCTTTGAGGAAGTTGAATTCAGACCAGCGGGCCTTTCGTAATTCGACAGTACGAACAGCCGTGAGTAACAGCAGTTCAATGGCAATGCAAGTGTCACGCTGGCCCGCGTATTTACGTCCGTCCTTTTTCACCGTGTACTGGCTCAGTGCTGAAAGGACAGCCCGCAATTCATTTTCGTCTAGCGCCTTGTTTGGCCGGGACTTGGGTTTCTTGACAGCCAGCGAGACTTTGAAACCCTCTGCCGGATTACTGTCTGCCGGCTGGGTGGCGACAGCAAGAGCGAAAACCGCCGATGACCATTGCTTGATTAATACCGCGATGGAGGGCGCGCCGTTGGCTTTCCGTTCATCGCCTTGCGCTTTATCACGCGTCCCCACGCTTTTGACTAGCTGGAAAATATCGGCGCTGGTGATGCTCTTGATAGGGCGCTGGCCGATGGGTGCATTAATCACGTATCGGCCCATGAAGTTGCGCACTTGCTGGCTGTAATACCGGGACCATTTTCCGGGCTGTTTATCTACCGGATTTGCGGGATCAGCCGCATTCTGGTCAATCCACTCTTGGGCAATACCCCCAAACGTGGTGGCCTGTTCTACCTTGGTTTGCTGCACAGCCTGTTTTTTACTGGCCGTGGGATTAATACCCTGTTCGACCAGTTTTTCAGCCGCTGCCCGCGCTGCACGCGCATCAGCAATCGTGATTTCCGGCCATTTTCCGATTGCATAACTCAGGTCTTTTCCGTCTAGCCGGTAATTCCAGTACCAAGTTTTAGACCCAGCAACGGAAACGAGAATGTACAGCCGGTTCAAATCAGCGAGCTTGTACGGCTTGCCCGCTGGCTTGGCATCGTTGATGACTTTGGCTGTCAGGGCTTTGGTGGTTTTCATGGTTTGCTGTCCCTCCGTGGACACCAGAATTTCCACCAATTTTCCCCCGTTTTTCCCTCACTGGGGGGCAAGCGCAGCGGGCGAAACGTGCGCCAAACCCCCGTCCAGCAAGGAAACCCGTGTGAGCGCGAGTGAGGGAAAATGCATGTGCTGATTTTCGATCATCAGCAGCATGGTCTTTCTCCGGATCAAAAGTCGCTATCGAGGCCGTCTTGCACCTGCTCGGCGGCGCGCATCACCGCGCGTGCCTTGTTTTCGGTCTCTTGCCATTCGGATTCAGGCACCGAATCGGCGACCACACCCGCTGCTGCCTGTACATACAGATTGCCGTTGCAGATCACGCCCGTGCGGATCGTGATCGCGAGGTCCATTTCGCCGGTGAACGACAGGTAGCCGACCGCGCCGCCGTACAGGCCGCGCTTCACCGGTTCGAGTTCGTCGATCAGTTCCATCGCGCGGACTTTCGGTGCGCCCGACAGCGTGCCCGCCGGGAACGTCGCGCGCAGCACGTCGAAGTTGGTCACGCCCGGCTTCAACTTGCCTTCCACTGAACTGACGATGTGCTGCACGTGCGAGTACTTCTCGATCACCATCTTGTCGGTCACGGAAACCGAACCGATCTGCGCGATGCGGCCCACGTCGTTGCGCGCGAGGTCGATCAGCATCACGTGTTCGGCGATTTCCTTCGGATCGTTCAGCAGTTCGGTCGCGAGTTCGGCGTCGCGCTCGGGCGTATTGCCGCGTGGGCGCGTGCCGGCGAGCGGACGGATCGTGACGATGCGGTCTTCGTTGCGCTTTTCCTGACGCACCAGAATTTCCGGCGACGCACCGACCACATGGAATTCGCCGAAGTTGTAGTAATACATATACGGCGACGGATTCAGCGAACGCAGCGCGCGATACAGCGACAGCGGATTGTCGCGATACGGTTTGGTCAGACGCTGGCCGACCTGCACCTGCATCAGTTCGCCCGCGGCGATGTATTCCTTGGCCTTGCGCACGGCGGCGAGGTAATCGTCTTTCTTGAACTCGCGGAAAATTTCAGTGCGCACGCTCGCCGACGTGACGGGCGGCTGAACGGTGGTGCGCAGGCGCTGCTTCAGTTCACGCAGACGCTGCTTGGCGCGCGTGTACGCTTCAGGCGCCGTCGGATCGGCGTAGATCACGAGATACAGCTTGCCCGCGAGGTTGTCGATGACGGCGACTTCTTCCGTCAGCAGAAGCTGGATGTCGGGCAGGTTCAGATCGTCCGGCGGGGCGGAGTGCGCGAGCTTCTTCTCGATGTAACGCACCGCGTCATAACCGAAGTAACCGGCCAGACCGCCTGCGAAACGCGGCAGGCCCGGACGCAGCGCCACCTTGAAACGGCCCTGGAACTGCTGGATGAATTCGAGCGGATCGCCTTCGTGCGTCTCGGTGACCTTGCCGTCCTTGACGACTTCCGTCACGCCGTTCGTGGTGCGGATCAGCGTGCGGGCCGGCAGACCGATGAACGAATAGCGGCCAAACCGTTCGCCGCCCACCACCGATTCGAGCAGAAACGAGTTCGCGCCGTTGCGCTCGGCTTGCGCGAGCTTGAGATACAGCGACAGCGGCGTTTCGAGGTCGGCCAGCGCTTCGGCGATCAGCGGGATGCGATTGAAGCCCTCGTTCGCGAGGGACTGAAATTCGAGTTCGGTCATGTTCCGATCCTGTTCGTGCGTCCTGGCGCCATGGTGCGTCGGACAAAGCGGGGCTGCGTTACCGGTCGAATGTGCTCGTCACAGGTTGGGAGACCGGCGCGCGCTTTCCCGAACGCATGCACGGCTTCACAGCACGACGATAGTACGCAAGGTACACGACGGCTAGCTGAAACTGAGTGCAGCGGTATCGTGCCGGTCAAACCGGCGTTTCGGAAAAGCGCGTGAGCGCAGCGAAGTAAAAAACGGGTGCCAAAGACGAGCTTCAGCGTACCTCGGGCGAGGTATCAGCGCGACCAGCGACGCCAGGGCCAGGCTCCCCGGTCGATCGTGCTCAGACTCCGTTTTTTATTCAGAAACATGAGAGAAGACTTTTAGTTAAGTCGGTGATTTGGTTACTACTTGGGTAGCGCTCATTCTACTGCATTGTGCGCTGCGATCGCCTTGGCGGCGCCCAACAGCGACACAACTATACCATCCGATTTTATGGTTTGCACAGACTCGCCGTGATTGTAGCCATACGGTACGGTCAGTGTCGCCATGCCGGCCGCGCGGCCCGCGAACGCATCGTTCTGCGAATCGCCGATTGCGACGGCTTCCTGCGGCGGCACGTCTAGCGCCTTGCAGGCGGTGAGCATCGGCAGCGGATCGGGCTTTTTTGCCGCGACGCTGTCGCCGCCCAGCACCACGCTGAAGTACTGCAGCAGTCCGTGGTGTTCGAGCAGCTGCGTGGCAAAGCGATGCGGCTTATTGGTCACGCAGGCTAGCTTGACTCCGGCATCGCGCAAGGCGATCAGACCCGCTTCGACGTCAGGATAGAGCCGCGTGTGCAGACCATTGATCTTCGCGTACTCCTCCTGATAGATCGCGAGCGCCTCGTCGAAGCGCGACTGCGCCAGCTCCGCCTCGAAACGCGGCGCGAGCACGCTGCGGATCAGATGCTCGGAGCCTTTGCCGACATAGTCCATCACTTCTTCGCGCGTGGTTTCGTCCGCGTCGAGCTGGGCGAGCATGCCGTTCAGCGATGCCGTGAAGTCGTCAGCGGTATCGACCATCGTGCCGTCGAGATCGACGATGGCTGCGCGAATCTTCCCGGTCGTGAACGCGGGAGCGGGGTAATGAGGCGTCGTTTCCATCTCAGCGTCCAACCGATGCCAGCTTGCCGCGCATCTGATCGATGATCGTCTTGTAGTCCGGGTGGCCGAAAATCGCCGAGCCGGCCACGAACGTATCCGCGCCCGCCGCTGCAATTTCCGCGATGTTGTCGATCTTCACGCCGCCGTCCACTTCGAGATGAATCTCGCGGCCGGTCTTTTCCTTGTACGCGTCGATGCGCGCGCGCGCTTCGCGCAGCTTGTTCAGCGCCTCGGGAATGAACGATTGGCCGCCAAAGCCTGGATTCACCGACATGATCAGCACGAGATCGACCTTGTCCATCACGTGGTCGAGATAGTTCAGCGACGTGGCGGGATTGAACACGAGGCCCGCCTTGCAACCGTGATCGCGAATCAGCGACAGCGAGCGGTCGATGTGGTCCGAGCCTTCCGGATGGAAGCTGATCACGTTCGCGCCGGCCTGCGCGAAGTCGGGGATGATGCGATCGACGGGGCGCACCATCAGATGCACGTCGATGGGCACCTGCACGTGCGGACGGATGGCTTCGCACACGAGCGGACCGATGGTCAGGTTCGGCACGTAATGGTTGTCCATCACGTCGAAGTGAATCCAGTCGGCGCCTGCGGCGACGACGTTGCGGACTTCTTCGCCGAGCCGCGAGAAATCGGCAGACAGAATGCTGGGAGCGATGCGGAATTGAGTCATGGCGTGGGGGGGGGCAGGAGACGGAAAAGCGCTATTTTAGCGCTGGTAGGCGTGGCGTGGCCCTGGACGCGGCACGGGTGCTGCCGGGCTTTCGGGATCGTCGGGGTCTTGTCCCGCAAGCCTTAGCGGTTGCGGGGCCGCGCTGCATCAAGCAGAATGCCAAACCATGTCAACGCCTGTGCCGCGGCGTGCCGCTATTCGCGCCGAATCGCCTGCATGCGGCCTCGCGTGAATCGATTGCGCGCTTCGCTCACCATCGGAATCAGCATGAGTCAGTACGAATTCAGCGTGTCTTCACAGGTTCGCTACATCGCCGAAGAGTCGGACCCGGAGCATCGGAAATACGCTTTTGCCTACACGCTCACTATCCGCAATACCGGTCAGGTGACTGCGCAGCTGATCGCGCGGCACTGGGTTATCACGGATAGCGAAAACCGTGTTCAGGAAGTGAAAGGACTCGGCGTGGTCGGGCATCAGCCGTTGCTGAAGCCGGGCGAGCAGTTCGAGTACACGAGTTACGCCGTGATCGCGACGCCCGTCGGGACAATGCGTGGCGAATACTTCTGCGTCGCGGAAGATGGCGAGCGCTGGGACGCGCCAGTGCCCGAATTCGTTCTGCGCATGCCGCGTACGCTGCATTGAAAGCGTATTGAACCTAGGCTGCCGCGGCGGGTCAGTCAGCCACGCGGTTGCTGCGGCGGGACCGGTTTTGCATCCTGCTTCTGGCGCGCGGCATTCTTTTTCTTGCCGGACGCCGTCCACACAACGATGAAAATCAGCAGGAAAAGCGCTACGAGCGATTCCAGCGCGAAGATGAGCATCGGGTATTCGTCGAACAGATCAGACATGGCAGTTTCCATCGAGAACAAACATTGTATGCGTTTCGCCAGCCGGGCTGTGGGCTGGGCGGGAGCGCTGTCGCTTGCTGTGCTGCTGGCGTCGTGCGGAGGCGGCGGTGTTGTAAGACCGACCGTTTCGCCGCCGACCGGGGCTGCCGTTATTCCCGGTCAGATGGCCGCGCAGCGGCTCACGCCTGTCGCGTGGCAGCAGGTGCCCGGCTGGCAGGACGATTCGCTGATCGGCGCGGCTGCGGCGCTGCGCCAGAATTGCGTGCGCCTCGCCAGCCAGCCGACGTGGCGGCGCGCCTGCGCGGCCGCGCTGATGCTGGATGACCTGGACGTAGCAAGCGCGCGCACCTTCTTCGAAACGTACTTCACGCCATTCCAGTTCGCGAACACCGACGGCACCCTCGACGGACTCGTGACAGGCTACTACGAGCCGCTGCTGCGCGGGTCTCGCGTGCGGCATGGCGTGTATCAGACGGCTTTGTATCGTTGGCCTTCGGCGTACCGTCCGGGTTCCGCGATGCCGGCGCGGGCGCAACTCGAGCGCTCGGGTGCATTGAATGGCAACGAACTCGTATGGGTCGACGATCCAATCGAGGCTTTCTTCCTCCAGGTGCAAGGCTCGGGACGCGTCGTGATGGAAGACGGCAGCGTGATGCGGGTTGGCTTTGGCGGCACGAACAACCAGCCATACAAGTCGATTGGTCGTTGGCTGCTCGATCGCGGTGAACTGACGCCGGCACAGGCGACCATGCAAGGCATCAAGGCTTGGGCTCGGGCGAACCCGACGCGTGTGGACGGCCTGCTGGATACGAATCCGCGCTTCGTGTTCTTCCGCGAAATGCCGTCTAACGAGGCTGCGCCATCCGGCGGGGCCGATGGCCCGATCGGCGCACTGGGTGTTCCGCTTACGCCAGAGCGTTCGATCGCCGTGGATCCGGCGTCGATTCCGCTCGGCACGCCCGTCTTCCTTCAGACCCCGCGCCCGTTGACCAATTCGCCGATGAATCGTCTCGTTTTCGCACAGGACACCGGATCGGCAATCAAGGGCGGGGTGCGAGCCGATTACTTCTGGGGCCTCGGCGCCGAAGCGGGCGATCTCGCCGGCAAGATGAAGCAAGGTGGCCGGATGTGGCTGCTGCTGCCAAACTCCTGATCTGTGTGATTTCGGCCTGACTTTAAGTCAGGCTGAACAGCCCGACGGTTTGATTGATTGCCGTCGGGCTGTTTGCTTTTATGCGCCAGCCTTGCGTTTATCGATCACGCGGCGGGCCTTGCCCACTGAGCGCTCGATGCCGTTCACGCCTTGCAGCACCACATTCGCCGTCACACCGATCAACGCCTTGATGTCGTAAGCAAGCGCCTGTTTTGCGGTTTCGAGCGCGGTCTTGTCCGGTGCCGTCTCCGGGCACGGTTCGACGTTCAGCGTCATGACATCGAGCGGACCCTCTTTGGTCAGCACGATCTGATAGTGCGGCGCGAGCGCATGCTGTTTGAGCAGCAGTTCTTCGATCTGCGTCGGGAAGACGTTGACGCCGCGAATGATCATCATGTCGTCCGAGCGGCCCGTGATCTTTTCCATCCGACGCATCGTGCGGGCAGTGCCGGGCAACAGACGAGTGAGATCGCGCGTGCGATAACGAATGATGGGCAGCGCTTCCTTGGTCAGCGACGTGAAGACGAGTTCACCGAGTTCACCGTCGGGCAGTACTTCGCCCGTTTCGGGATCGATGATCTCGGGATAGAAGTGGTCTTCCCAGATGGTCGGGCCGTCTTTGGTTTCGACGCATTCCGACGCAACGCCTGGACCCATGACTTCGGACAAGCCGTAGATGTCGACAGCGTCGATGCCCATGCGTTCTTCAATCGCGCGGCGCATGTCGTTGGTCCACGGCTCAGCGCCGAAGATGCCGATGCGCAGCGAGCACGTCTTGGGATCGATGCCCTGGCGCTCCAGTTCATCGGCGATCGACAGCATGTAGCTCGGCGTCACCATGATGATGTCCGGGCGGAAGTCCTGGATCAGCTGAACCTGCTTTTCGGTCTGGCCGCCACCGAACGGGATGACCGTGAGACCCGCGCGTTCCGCACCGTAATGCGCGCCGAGACCGCCCGTGAAGAGGCCGTAGCCGTAGCTGATGTGCACCTTGTCGCCACGCCGTGCCCCTGCTGCGCGGATCGAACGTGCGACGAGGTTTGCCCAGTTGTCGATATCTCGCGCGGTATAGCCAACCACAGTCGGCTTGCCAGTCGTGCCCGATGACGCGTGAATCCGCGAAATCTGGTCTTGCGGCACGGCGAACAGACCGAATGGATAGTTGTCGCGCAGATCTTTTTTCGTGGTGAAGGGGAAGCGCGACAGGTCGGACAACGTCTTCACTTCCGACGGATGCACGCCAGCTTCATCGAACTTGCGGCGATAGACGGGCGAATTTTCATACGCGTGCGTGAGCGACCATTTCAGCCGTTCGAGCTGAAGTGCAGCGAGTTCGTCGCGGCTCGCCTTTTCGATTGGATCGAGCGGAAGCGGGTTAGTCATCGAATGTCTCCTTGCTTTCAGAATAGGATGCCGCGCGAAAGGCGACGCAATTGCTTGATAGGGTGAGGTTGCCCGTCAGTCGTCGACCGGGATCACCGTGCCTTTGATCTGCGCGGACTTGCCGCGGAACATCGCAACGGTTTCGTTCGCGCGATTCGTCACGCGAATATCGTAGATGCCGTTGCGACCGCTCAATGTCTGTTCGACGGCTTCCGCCGTCAGGACGTCACCGCCTTGCACCGGGCGCAGAAACTCGATCGAGCAGCCGGCGGCGACGGTATTGATGTTGTACGAGTTGCAGGCGAACGCGAATGCAGAGTCGGCCAGCGTGAACATCAGACCGCCGTGACAGATCTCGTGTCCATTCAGGAAGTCGGGCCGTACGCTCATGCAAAGGCGCGCGTAGCCCGCACGAACTTCGAGAATTTCGATGCCGAGTGCCTTGCTGCACGCGTCGTTCGCATACATGGCTTCAGCGGTTGCGCGGGCGAGTTCGTCGGGCGTCATTGCGTTGCTCGGGTTGGGTTGCGTGGACATATCAGCGGCCTTCGAAGCGTGGTGCGCGCTTTTCGATGAATGCACGGACCCCTTCCGCGTAGTCATGCGATGCGCCGAGTTGGCGCTGCATGTCGCGTTCGAGATCGAGTTGCTGATCGAGCGTTTGTGTTGCGCTCGAGCGCATCGCTTGCTTGATGGCGGCGATGGCGTGCGTGGGCTGCTGTGCCAGTTGCGCTGCAAGCTGAGCCGCTGCGCCCTGGAGGTCGGCGTCGTCGATCGCTTGCCAGATAAGTCCCCAGCTTTCCGCTTTTTCGGCGCCCAGCTTGTCTCCCGTGATCGCCAGTCCCAATGCGCGAGCCATCCCGACCCGCTGCGGCAGGAACCACGTGCCACCTGAATCGGGCACAAGCCCGATCTTCACGAAGGCCTGAATAAAGTTCGCAGAGCGTGCGGCCAGCACGAGGTCGCAGGCGAGCGCCAGATTTGCGCCCGCGCCCGCAGCCGTACCGTTCACGGCAGCGATGACGGGCAGCGGAAGGGCTTGCAGACGACGGATCAACGGATTGAAGTACTGGTCGATCAGGTCGCCGAGATCCGTCATGGCGCCCGGCGTGAAATCGAGATCGGCCAGATCCTGTCCGGCGCAGAAGCCGCGGCCGGCACCTGTCAGCACGAGCGCCCGTGCGCCCGCAGCTTCGACTTCGTCGAGCGCTGCGCTCAGCTCCTGATGCATCGCACGCGTGAAGCTGTTCAGCTTGTCAGGGCGGTTCAGCGTCACGGTAGCGACGTGCGCGGCGGCGTCGATGTCGACGCGAATCGCTTCATAGGACATCGGTTGTCTCCTCGTCTCCTGCGGTTTCGTATGTCGTCTTGTTCAGACGCGCTCGATGGCGAGTGCAATACCTTGCCCGACGCCGATACACATCGTGCACAATGCATAGCGGCCACTGATGCGTTCGAGCTGATATAGCGCCGTCGTGATCAGACGCGCACCGGATGCGCCGAGCGGGTGTCCCAGCGCGATGGCGCCGCCGTTCGGATTGACGCGCGGGTCGTCATCGCGCAAGCCGAGTTGACGCAGAACGGCCAGACCTTGCGATGCGAATGCTTCGTTCAGTTCGATCACATCGAACTGCTCGAGCGTCATGTTGAGTTGCTTCAGCAGCTTTTGCGTAGCGGGCGCCGGCCCGATACCCATGATGCGGGGCTCGACACCTGCCGTCGCCATGCCGAGCACGCGAGCGCGGCGCCGCAGGCCGTATTGCTCCGACGCTGCGCGGCTGGCGATGAGCAGCGCGCAAGCACCGTCATTGACGCCCGATGCGTTGCCTGCCGTCACCGAGCCATCCGGACGAACAACGCCCTTCAATTTGCCGAGCGCTTCGAGCGACGTTTCGCGGGGATGCTCGTCGAGCATCACTCGAACAGGCTCGCCCTTTTTCTGCGGAATCTCGACAGCGACGATTTCGGGCGCGAGCGTGCCATCGCGTTGAGCGCGTGCAGCCTTCTCCTGACTACGCAGCGCAAACGCATCCTGATCTGCGCGGCTGATGTTGAAGTCGACAGCGACGTTTTCGGCTGTCTCGGGCATCGAATCCACACCATATTGACGCTTCATCTGTGCGTTGACGAAGCGCCAACCGATCGTCGTGTCGTAAATCTCCGACTGACGCGAGAACGCCGACGTCGCTTTACCCATCACGAACGGGGCTCGCGTCATGCTCTCGACGCCGCCCGCGATCATCAGGCTCGCTTCGCCCGCCTTGATAGCGCGGGCCGCGGTGCCGACGGCATCCATGCCGGAGCCGCAAAGGCGGTTGATCGTCGTGCCGGACGCGTCAGTCGGCAAGCCGGCGAGCAGCGCTGACATGCGGGCGACGTTCCGGTTGTCTTCACCGGCTTGGTTGGCGCAGCCATAGATCACGTCGTCGAGCGCACGCCAATCCACGCCCGGATTACGTTCGATTAGCGCCTTGATCGGGACGGCGCCGAGATCGTCGGCGCGGACGTCTTTCAAAGCGCCGCCGTAGCGGCCGAAGGGAGTGCGAATCGCGTCGCAGATAAAAGCGTCGGTCATGTCGGAGTTCCTGCGAAGAGCGGACCGGCAAGCGTGCCGGCCCTTGGACTGCATATTAGTTCGACGTCTGACGCACGTTGAGTCGGCCAGAAGTTATAGGCCAAAACGTCGGTCAAACGTCCTATGCCGTTCGGTCGACTTACGCGGCAACGGCCTTCGGTTCAACATGAACCCGGCTTTGAACGACGCGGAAGCGGTTGGCGACGAAAGCGGCATCGGCGAGTGCTGCATTTGCCGCGGGGTTGGCGCCCGTGCCGTGGAAGTCCGAGAACGCGGCAGACTGATTGACGAATACACCGCCCGTCAGGTTGATGGAGAGTGCTACACCACCTCGAATCGAGGCTTGCGTTGCTGCTTCGATCACCTTGTCGTCTGTGCTGTAGACGGAGAACGTCAGCGCCCCATGCTCCGCGGCGATGCTGCCTGCGAGGTCGAGGGAGTGTTCGGTGGAGTCGGTCGCGATCACAAATGAGATCGGGCCGAACCATTCCTTCGTGAATTTGGTTTCGTCCTTCGCGGCATCGAGTTGCAACACCAGCGGTGTACGCACACGGGCGCCCGCGAATGCCGGATGTTCGAGCGACTGGCTATCTGCGAGAACAGGGCCAAGTTTGCGCGCTTCGTCGATGCGCTGCGCGACACCTTCGTTCTGGATTGCGCCCAGCAGTTCGACAGCGCGAGCGGCATCCGAGCCAAGCTTCTGGACAGCGCTGCCAATTGCGTCCGCGACGGCCTGGAACGGAATCGTGCCTTCGGCTGTGCGGATGCCGTCACGCGGAACGTAGATGTTTTGTGGCGCTGTGCACATCTGGCCGGAATACAGCGCCAGCGAGAAAGCGATGTTGCGTGCGGCCGCTTTGATGTCATCGACGGAGTCGATCACGATCTGGTTGACGCCGGCTTTCTCAGTGAACACCTGCGCCTGGTGCGCATTGCGTTCCAGCCAGGTGCCGTTTTGCGTGCTGCCGGTGAAGTCAATCAGTTTGATTTCCGGGCGCTTTGCGAGGTTCTGGACGAGTTCGCCGTCGTTCGGCTCAGTCGCGAGCAACGTCACGACATTCGGGTCGAAGCCTGCTTCGCGTAGGACGTCGCGGGCGACACGCACGGTGATCGCGAGCGGGAGGATCGCGCCCGGATGGGGCTTGACGATGACGGTATTGCCCGTTGCCAGGTCCGCGAACAGGCCGGGGTAGCCGTTCCACGTCGGGAACGTGCAGCATCCGAGAACGAGGCCCGTGCCGCGCGGCACGATGTTGAAACGCTTTTGCATCGCGAGCGGAGGGTTCTTACCTTGCGGCTTTTCCCAATGAGCGTCGGCGGGAATGCGTCGCAGCTGATCCCAGGCGTAAGCGACGGCTTCGAGGGCGCGATCCTGAGCATGAGGACCGCCTGCCTGGAAAGCCATCATGAAAGCCTGGCCTGTGGTGTGCATCACCGCGTAGGCGATCTCGAAACTCAGGCGGTTGAGACGCGCGAGGATCTCGAGGCTCACGCCGATCCAGGCTTGCGGGCCTGCTTCGCACCATCCGCGTTGGGCTTGCGCCGCCGCCGTGATCAGCGCGTCGGGCGTCGATTGAGGATAGCGAATGCCGAGGGGGAAGCCGAAAGGAGATTGCTCCGTTCCGACGGTCTCGCCTGTGCTCGGCTGATCGAGTTCGAAGTTATTGTTCAGATGGGTCTTGAACGCCGATTCGCCGTCTGCGTTTGCAGTTTCCCCGTACACTTTGGGACTCGGCATTTCGGAGAACGGGCTCCAGTAGCCGCGGGTCTCGATGGCGGCGAGGGCTTTCTGCAGCGTGTCTTCGTGCTTCGTAAAGAGTGGATGGGTCATGGCGGGCAAAAGGCTCACTGAACGTTAGAGAAAACCTTGTCGATTTATTGACCGACCGGTTGGTTGGTGAATGTTAGCATTATTGGGATGTGGCGCGAGTCCCTTGCGCCTGCTGGTAAACACTTAGGAGGAGTGGATGGCATTCGAGAACATTCTGGTTGAGACGCGGGGCCGCGTCGGTCTGATCACGTTGAATCGTCCGAAGGCGCTGAATGCGCTCAATGACGCTCTGATGGATGAGCTGGGTGAGGCGCTGCGAACTTTCGATTCGGATGAGGGCATTGGCGCGATAGTCATCACCGGGAGCGAAAAAGCGTTCGCAGCGGGCGCAGATATCGGAATGATGGCGACCTACTCTTATATGGATGTATATAAGGGCGACTACATCACCCGAAACTGGGAAGCTATCCGATCAGTTCGCAAACCGATCATCGCGGCGGTAGCCGGTTTCGCCCTGGGCGGCGGCTGTGAACTCGCGATGATGTGCGACATCATTTTTGCCGCGGACACCGCGAAGTTCGGTCAGCCAGAGATCAAGCTGGGCGTCATGCCCGGCGCCGGTGGTACGCAGCGTTTGCCACGTGCGGTCTCGAAAGCCAAGGCGATGGACATGTGCCTGACCGCACGTTTCATGGATGCTGCGGAGGCCGAGCGATCTGGATTGGTATCGCGCGTGATTCCTGCAGCGGATCTGATCGGCGAGGCAATCACAGCGGCGGCAACTATCGCCGAGTTCCCTATGCCCGCGGTAATGATGGTGAAGGAGTCGGTCAACCGCGCGTACGAGTCGACATTGGCGGAAGGCGTGCATTTCGAGCGTCGACTGTTCCATTCGCTGTTCGCGACGGAAGATCAGAAAGAAGGGATGGCCGCTTTCGTCGAGAAGCGCAAACCTCTCTTTAAGCATCGTTGATGACATTGCTCAAAAAACCGCTTGCAAGTGATGCCTTGAGTGTCTAGAATTCCGGTCTTTCGCGCTGCGGACAACGCGGTGCGAAAGAGACGGGGAAGGCCGGAAAGCCAGTATTGACAAGCTTTCCAGTGGAGTCGACGGGTTAAGAAGTTAAAAAACCGGTTGACGAAACGAAAAAGGTTCTTCATAATCTCGTTTCTCTGCTGCTGACGCAGCAACGCGGTGAAAGCAAGGCGCTTCCCGCGAATGTTCTTTAAAAATCAACAGCCGATAAGTGTGGGTGCTCGATGGCGACGCGCGGTGATCTTCGGGTCGCCGAGATAGCGAAAGTAATCGAGTCTCACACAGAAGTAATTGAGGAAGGTTTGAGTAATCAGATCTTTCGTCAGTGATTTTGAGTGAGCGACCGGTTTCTAACGAAACCGAAAAACAGTAACAGGTTTGAACTGAAGAGTT
>NZ_QBUY01000067.1 GCF_003121405.1 Paraburkholderia sp. C35
TTCTTTTGCCTACTTTTCTTTGCCGCGGCAAAGAAAAGTAGGTGCCGCCCCGCACAGGGGCAACGCATGAAGCACCACTAACAAAACGCGGACGCCAGCAAAAAAGCAACCCGCGGATGCCAAAGCAAAAAAACAAACCGCAGATACCAACCAACGAGCGACAAAGCAACCCACCCCGCCGCCCGCCCAGGGCAAAAAAACCCTTACCCTAACCACTTACGCGCATTCTGAAACACCCGCATCCACGGACTGCCATCGGTGGCGCTATTCTTCCACGCATCAGGATGCCAGCTCATCTGCACATTCCGATGAACACGCTCAGTGTGCGGCATCAGCACAGTGAACCGACCATCGGCCGTCGTCACAGAAGTAATACCAGCCGGCGAGCCATTCGGATTGAACGGATACTGTTCCGTAGCCTGCCCGCGATGATCAACATACTTCATCGCCACCGCCACCCGCGACATATCGCCCTGCTGCGAGAAGTCCGCAAAACCTTCACCGTGCGCCACGGCAACAGGAATCCGCGAACCTTCCATGCCGGCGAAGAAGATAGACGGCGACGGTTGCACTTCGACCAGTGAGAAGCGTGCTTCGAACTTCTCCGATTTGTTGCGTGTGAACTTCGGCCAGGCCTCGGCACCAGGAATCATCGACGCGAGACTGCTCATCATCTGGCAGCCGTTGCAGATGCCGAGCGCAAACGTGTCGCTACGGCCGAAGAACGCCGCGAACATATCGGCAAGCTCGGCGTTGAAGCGGATCGTCTTCGCCCAGCCCTCGCCTGCACCGAGCACGTCGCCATACGAGAAGCCGCCGCAAGCAACCGCGCCGGCAAAATCCGCCAGCGTCGCGCGGCCGGACAGCAGATCGCTCATATGCACGTCGTGCGCATCGAAGCCTGCGCGGTCAAACGCATACGCCGTTTCGAGATGCGAGTTCACGCCCTGCTCCCGCAGGATCGCCACGCGCGGACGCGCACCCTTGCCGATGAACGGCGCCGCCACGTCTTCGACAGGATCGAACGACAGATGCGGCTGGATGCCAGGATCCGATGCGTCGAGCAATGCATCGAATTCCGAGTCAGCACACGCCGGGTTGTCGCGCAGACGCGAAATGCGCCAGCTCACTTCGCTCCACGTACGATGCAGTTCGGCACGCGGCGCATCGAAAATCTTCTTGGCGTCGCGATAGATTTCGAGCACGTCGCGATCATTCGGCTTGCCGATCACATGCGAGCACGCGGACAGACCATGTTCGCGCAGCGCAGCCAGCACGACGTCACGATCCGACGCACGCACCTGCACCACGGCGCCCAGTTCTTCGTTGAACAGCGCGCGGATCGTGCGATCTTCGCGACGGCCACTGGTTTGCTTCGCCCAGTCCTTCGCGTCGCCGTAATCGGATTCGTGATCCGGGTCGAGTGTGAGCATGTCGACGTTCATCGTCACGCCCACGTGGCCCGCGAACGCCATTTCGCAGACCGTCGCCCACAGGCCGCCGTCCGAGCGGTCGTGGTACGCGAGCAGCTTGCCGTCTGCGTTCAGCGCCTGGATGGCCGCGAAGAAACGCTTCAGGTCTTCCGGATCGTCGACGTCAGGCACCGTGTCGCCGACCTGCTGCGTGACTTGCGCCAGAATGCTGCCGCCCAGACGATGCTTGCCGCGGCCGAGATCGATCGCGATCAGCACGGTTTCGCCCGCGTCCTTCTGGCTGACCAGTTGCGGCGTCAGGTGGCGGCGCACGTCTTCTACGGGAGCGAAAGCGGAAATGATCAGCGATACCGGCGCGACCACTTCCTTCTGAACGTTGTTGTCCGCCCACTTGGTGCGCATCGACAGCGAATCCTTGCCGACGGGAATGCCGATACCCAGCGCCGGGCACAGCTCCATGCCGATCGCCTTCACCGTGTCGTACAGCGCGGCGTCTTCGCCAGGGCTGCCGCAAGCGGCCATCCAGTTCGCCGACAGCTTGAGCTTGTCGAGCGATTCGATCGGTGCGGACGCAATGTTCGTCACCGCTTCGCCGACCGCCATGCGGCCCGACGCCGGTGCGTTGATGACAGCGAGCGGCGTGCGCTCGGCCATCGTCATGGCTTCGCCGCGGAAGCCCGCGTAATCGACCGTTGTGATTGCGCAGTCGGCGACGGGCACCTGCCACGGACCGACCATCTGGTCGCGCGCCGTCGTGCCACCTACCGAACGGTCGCCGATGGTGATCAGGAACGACTTGCTCGCGACAGTCGGATGACGCAACACGTTGACAGCCGCTTCATGCAACGCGATATGCGTGACATCGACGGGTTGCAGCGGCGTCGACACGCGCTTCACATCGCGATGCATGCGCGGCGGCTTGCCGAGCAGGACTTCCATCGGCATGTCGACGGGTTCGTGCGCGCCCGCTTCCGTCAGCTCGGCGTCGATCAGTTTCAGCTGACGCTCGGCCGTTGCCGTGCCGACCACCGCGAACGGGCAGCGCTCGCGTTCGCAGATCGCCGCGAATTCTTCGAGGCGTGCCGGCGGAATGGCCAGCACGTAACGTTCTTGCGCTTCGTTCGACCAGATTTCGCGCGGCGACAGGCCGCTTTCTTCCAGTTGGACCTTGCGCAGTTCGAACAGCGCACCCTTGTCCGCGCCATCCACCAGTTCCGGGAACGCGTTCGACAGACCACCCGCGCCGACGTCGTGAATGCTCAGGATGGGATTGCACTCGCCAAGCTGCCAGCACGAGTTGATCACTTCCTGTGCACGGCGCTCGATTTCCGGATTGCCGCGCTGGACCGAGTCGAAATCGAGCTCGGCCGTGTTGGTGCCCGTTGCCATCGAGCTCGCCGCGCCGCCACCCATGCCGATGCGCATGCCGGGACCGCCGATCTGGATCAGCAGCGAGCCCGCGGGCAGATCGTGCTTGTGCGTGTGCTGGTCGGAGATGTTGCCGAGGCCGCCCGCGATCATGATCGGCTTGTGATAGCCGCGCACGAGGCCCGCCACGTTTTGCTCGTAAGTACGGAAGTAACCGCCGAGGTTCGGACGGCCGAATTCGTTGTTGAACGCGGCGCCGCCGAGCGGCCCGTCGATCATGATCTGCAGCGGCGATGCGATGCGGTCCGGACGGCCATAGACGTCGAACTGGTCAGCGGCGTTGCGGTGGCCGACGGGCTGCGTCGTGTCGCGGGCGTTTTCCCACGACTCGCGTGCGTCGGGCAGTTCGAGGTTCGACACCGTGAAGCCCGTCAGACCCGCCTTCGGACGTGCGCCACGACCCGTCGCGCCTTCGTCGCGGATTTCGCCGCCTGCGCCCGTCGCAGCGCCCGGGAACGGCGAGATAGCTGTGGGGTGGTTGTGCGTCTCCACCTTCATCAGCGTGTGCGTCAATTCGGTGTGACGGCCATAGCGTTCGCCCGGCTCGGTGGCGTCGCCTGCCTTGCGCGGGAACCAGCGCTCGGCCATGCCGCCCACCATGATCGACGAGTTGTCCGAGTACGCGACGATCGTGCCTTGCGGATTGAGCTTTTCGGTGTTGCGGATCATGTTGAACAGCGACATGTCCTGCGCCTCGCCGTCGATGGTCCAGCTGGCGTTGAAGATCTTGTGGCGGCAGTGCTCGCTGTTTGCCTGCGCGAACATCATCAGTTCGACGTCGGTCGGATTGCGGCCGAGCTTCGTGAAGGCGTCGACGAGATAGTCGATTTCGTCTTCGGCGAGCGCGAGGCCCAGTTCCGAGTTGGCCTTTTCCAGCGCCTTGCGGCCGTCCGTCAGCACGCCGACCGTTTGCAGCGGCTTGGCGGGCAGTTCGTCGAACAGGTGCATGGCGTGATCGCGCGACGGCGCGACGCTTTCCGTCATGCGGTCATGCAGCGCGGCGACGACGGCAGCACGCGCCTCGTCCGACAGCGCCTTCTTGCCGCCGAGCAGCCCGCTCTTGAGCACCACCGTGTATTCGACGCCACGCTCGATACGGCGCACCTGGGTCAGGCCGCAGTGCAGCGCGATGTCGGTGGCCTTGCTCGCCCACGGTGACACGGTGCCGAAGCGCGGCACGACGAGGAAGGTTTCGACGGCGCCCTTGTCTTTACCCGCGTCGAACGGATCGCCGTAGTGCATCAGCGCTTCGATCTTCGCGCTGTCTTCTGCTGACAGCGGCGTCTGCGAGTTCACGAAGTGCAGATACTGGCCGCGCACGCCGACGATGCTGGCGTCGATGCGCGACAACGTGTCGAGCAGACGGGTTAGACGGAAATCGGAGAGGGCCGCAGCGCCGGGGAAACACGAGAAGTGAGCCATGGACTTGACGTTGCGTCGATCGGTTGCGTCGCTGGGTGCCGCGCGTGATTGCTTTGATTGCTTCGACAATCGCAAGGACAGTCGCGCGTGGGGCGACGTGAGGCGTAAGGAAGTCCGAGATTATAACCCGGGAAGGCCCGGCAGACCTGACCTGCGTGACGTTCCGCATGCACCGGCGATGCGCGCTCGACGCCGGCGAACCGCGCCCACCGGGCGATTGGCCTTTTTGGGATGCTTTTTTGACCATTTGTGGTAGGCAAAAATGCATATGCACGGCGTGGGCGTCGCGTCCGGCAAGTCAAGGCCGGGCGATGCTTCCCGCGCCGAGCGACAGCGTGCCGTGCGGGTCGTTTGGCTGCTATCATTCGGCCTTTCATCAGATCGGCGCAGCCTTGGCAGTCACACCGCGCCGCATGTCACGAAATACGCCTGGCCCCACGCGTGCCGCGGGCAACACGAATTAACCATGGATGTCATTGTCATTGGCGGCGGGATCGTCGGCGTCGCTACCGCCTATCAGCTTCGTGCGGCCGGTCATCGGGTGTGCGTCGTCGAACGGCACGCCACCGTCGCGCAAGGCGCCACTTACGGCCACGGCGGCACGCTGCTGCCCACCCCGCTCGATGTCTGGTTCGGCCCGACCTTCATGCAGCACCGTCAGGCCACCAAAAGCGGCATCATCAAGAAAACGGGCTTCAACGGCCAGGTGCGCGATTTCGTGCGCAAACTGACTACGTTGGCTGAACCGGAAGCCTTCAAGAAGCAGTTCGCGCTGCTGCGTCCGCTGATCGAATCGGCGCGCGAGTCGCTGGCCGATATCGAGCATCACTTCAATCTGGATTTCGAACAGACGAAGGGCCAGCTTTACCTCGTGCGCAGCCCGCAGGATTGGGAGCACACGCAGCCCGCGCTCGATCTGTTGCGGCAGTTCGAAGTGCCGCACCACGTGCTCAGCCCGCGCGAATGCCAGACCATCGAGCATTCGATTCCGCTCGAACCGCCGTTTGCAGGCGGCGTCATGTTCGACGACGAAGGCACCGCGAATTGCCCGCTGTTCGCCAAGCTCATCAAGCAGACGCTCGATACGCAAGGCGGCGTGCAGTTCCAGTGTGGCCGCGAAGTGACGGGCATCCGCCTCGACAACCAGCGCGCAGCCGTCGAACTGGCGCCTGCCAACGGCGAATCGTCGCGTTCACGCGACGTCGAAGTGATCAGCGCAGATGCCGTGGTGGTCGCGGCGGGTGTCGGCAGCCTCGCATTGCTGGAGAAGCTCGGGCTGAATCTGCCGCTGCATCCACTGCGGCTGCACAATCTTGTTGCGCCTATCGCACGCGAAGAATTCGCGCCGCATACCACCGTGATCGATGCCGTCAAACGCATCACCATCACGCGCAGTAACCACCGGCTGCGCATTGCGGGCGGCGCCGTGCTGCAAAGCGCGAGCCAGACGAAGCAGCCGCTGCCCGAACCGCTGACCAAGGAAGCGCTGGCGCTCCTCAGCCAGGCGACGCACGACTGGGTGCCGGGTTCCGCGCGTATCTCGGCGGCGCTGCCGTGGGAAGGCGTCAAGCTGCTGTCGCCGGATGGCCTGCCCGTGACGGGCAATGCGCTGCATCCGCGACTCTTCGTGAACGCGGCGCACGGCCCCGTCGGCTGGGCGCTTGCGTGCGGCTCAGGCAAGCTGATCGCCAGCCTCGTGTCCAGCACGCCCTCGGAACTGCCGCCCGACACGATCGCGGCGCTGCGCCCCGAGCGCTTCAACGCCTGAAACCTGTCATTTGTCCTATGCCGTTGCGCGTGCTGGCGGCAGCACGCGCAATGCCACTACCATGGGCGTACCCTGTTGCTCTCGTACGCTGCCATGACCGACCCTTCCCTGCCGTTCAGCCACGCCGATCTCGTCAAACCGTATGACCGGCCGTTCCCGCTACTGAGCGTCGCCGAACTTCGCGCGCTCGAAAAAAATGCCGAATCCAGCCTGCCTGCCCATACGTTGATGGGCCGGGCGGGACACGCAGGCGCCCGCTTTCTCCGCGAGCACCTCGCTTTCGACGGATCTGGCGATCCGCACCTGCCCGTGTGGCTTGTCGCCGGACCCGGCAATAACGGCGGCGATGCGCTCGTCGTCGCGACTGAATTGCGGCGCATGGGCGTCGCCGTCGAAGTCTGCATGCCTGTCGAGGTCAAACCCGACGATGCCCGCTGGGCGCTCGCGGAAGCACGCGCCGCGGGCGTGCCCATTTCGGACACCGTGCCGGACTCTTTCGACGACTTCAGCTGGGTCGTCGACGGCATGTTCGGCATCGGGCTGTCGCGACCGCTGGAAGGCGTGTTCGCGTCGATTGCCGGGCGGCTCTCGGCGCGAGCCAGAACGCGCGGACGCGTGCTCGCACTCGACGTCCCGAGCGGGCTGGACAGCGACACAGGGAATGTCGTCGCAGGCGGCGTGGCCGTGCGGGCGACGCACACGGTCAGCTTTATCGGCGCGAAACCGGGCCTCTACATGGCGATGGGACGCGATCTGGCAGGCGATGTGACCGTCGCGCCCATCGGTCTCGAACCAGCGCATGATGCGCCCGTTCGGCTCAACAGCCCCGATCTGTTCGCCCCGCATTTCCCGCCGCGTGATTATTCGACCCACAAGGGCACGTTCGGCAGCCTCGCCGTCGTGGGCGGAGACACGGGCATGTGCGGCGCGCCCATCCTCGCGGCACGCGCGGCGCTGTACGCGGGCGCGGGCAAGGTTCACGTCGCGTTTCTCGGCGCGGGCGCGCCGCCGTACGATCCGCCGCACCCTGAGCTGATGCTGCATCCACTCGACGACCTGCCGCTCGCCTCCATGGATGCGCTATCGATCGGTTGTGGAATGGGCAAGCGCGAGCGCGCCGTCGGCGTATTGCGCGACGTGCTGCCGCTGAGCATGCCCAAACTGCTCGATGCCGATGCGCTCAACCTGATCGCGGATCATGCCGATCTCGCTGCTGCCGTGAAGCAACGCGGCGAATCCGCCGACGATCCATGCGTGCTCACGCCTCATCCACTCGAAGCGGCACGGCTGCTCGGCACGGACGCGAAAAGCGTCCAGCACGACCGGCTGGCCGCTGCACGTGCGCTGGCCAACCGCTATGCGAGCATCATCGTGCTGAAAGGCACGGGCACGGTGATCGCGGCGCCGGACGGACGCCTCGTCGTCAACGCCACGGGTAACGCGGCGCTCGCAACGGGCGGCACAGGTGACGTGCTCGGCGGCCTGATCGGCGCGTTGCTCGGGCAAGGCATCCCGCGCTACGAGGCGGCGCTTGCAGGCGTGTTTCTGCCCGGCCTCGCCGCCGACATGCGCACTGCGCGCGGCAAAGGGCCAGCGGGGCTGACGGCGGGCGAACTCGCGCCGATGGTGCGCAAGCTGTTGAACCGGCTCGGCTATCCGCGACGGGATTGATGGCCGGCCCGCGCCGGCGCGGACATCCCGCTATCTGGCGCCCCATCCCATCTATGCCGGCTGTCATCCTGGCCCGCTATACTGTTTGACTGCGTCGTGGAACCGGCCAACGGCCCCGACGCAAACGGCAGACACCCGCTGACGGGGCACGAGACACGCCGCCGCGCATCCGGCGACCGTACCGCTCAGCCAACCGCGTGTCTGCTGTTTCCCCCGGTACGCCCGATGCGCGGCCGGCCATTCGTTTTCCTTCGTTAGACGGACGGTTATGACTCTCAACTCGCTCCCAGCCTGGAACTCGCTGCAAACACACTACGATCAGATTCGCGATGCGCGCCTGCGCGACTGGTTTGCACCCGAGAACGATCCCGCGCCGACGCGCGCCGAACGCTTGACGCTCGCCGGCGGCGGTCTCGCGGCCGACTTTTCGAAAAACCGCGTCACCGACGAAACGCTCAAGCTGCTCGTGCAACTCGCGCGCGAGGCCAATGTCGAGAAGCGCCGCGACGCCATGTTCGCAGGCGATATCGTCAATCCGACGGAAGGCCGCGCGGTGCTGCACACGGCGCTGCGCGCCAGCAATCCGAATGCGCCGTTCTACGGCAAGATCCAGGCCGAGCGCGCGAAGATGGCGGCGTTCGCCGACAAGGTCCGCAGCGGCGAATGGAAGGGCTACACGGGCAAGCGCATCCGTTATGTGGTGAACATCGGCATCGGCGGCTCGGACCTCGGACCGAAGATGGTCGTGCATGCACTCCAGCATCTCGCAACGCCCGACATCACCACGCACTTCGTATCGAACGTCGACGGCGCGGATCTGTATCGCGTGATGCAGCAGATCGATCCGGAAGAAACGCTGGCCATCATCGTGTCGAAGACCTTCACGACGCTCGAAACGATGACCAACGCCAATTCGCTGCGCGACTGGTTCATCGAAAAAGGCTGCCCGGAGAATGAACTGGCGAAGCACTTTGTCGGCGTGTCGGCGAACCCGGCTGAAGTCGTCAAGTTCGGCATCGCGCAGGACAACGTGTTCGAGATGTGGGACTGGGTCGGCGGCCGCTATTCGCTGTGGTCGGCCGTGGGTCTCTCCATCATGATCTCGATCGGTCCCAAGCAGTTCGACGAACTGCTCGCGGGCGCCAACGAGATGGACGAGCATTTCCGCACGGCGCCGCTCGAACGCAATCTGCCTGTGCTGATGGGCATGATCGGCATCTGGTATCGCAATTTCTTCGGCTCGCAGAGCTACCTGGTCGCGCCGTACTCCGAGGCGTTGCACTTCCTGCCGTCGTACCTGCAGCAGCTCGAAATGGAGAGCAACGGCAAGCAGGCGTGCCTCGACGGCAGTTTCGTCACCTATGACACGTCGGCCGTCACGTGGGGCGAGCCGGGCACGAACGGCCAGCACGCTTTCTTCCAGATGCTGCATCAGGGGCCGACCATCGTGCCGATCGACTTCGTCGCGGTGCTGACGCCGGAACATCCCCTCGTCTCGCATCATCCGAAGCTGCTGGCGAACTGCTTCGCGCAAAGCGAAGCGCTGATGCTCGGCCGCACGCGTGAAGAAGCCGAAAAGGTCGCTGGGCCGAACAAGCCGGAACTCGTGCCGCACATCATGTTCCCCGGCAATCGCCCCACCACGACGCTGCTCGTCGACGCCCTCACCGCCCGCTCGCTCGGCGCGCTGATCGCGCTGTACGAACACAAGGTGCTGGTGCAAGGCACGGTCTGGAACATCAACTCGTTCGACCAATGGGGTGTCGAGCTGGGCAAGATTCTCGGCAAGGTCGTCGAGGCGGATATCACGGCAGCCAGCGTCGAGGAGAAGAAGCACGACTCGTCGACCTCGGCATTGAGCGCGCGTGCCCGCGCGGCGCTCAAGCGTTGATCGCTTAGCCGTTCGTCTGAATGCAAAACGGGCCTTCCACTGGAAGGCCCGTTTTTTTATGCGCTGCGTGCTATCAGATCAGACGCCCTGCTTCGATCGTCACCGTCGTATCGCAGCGCCGCGCCAGCTCGACGTCATGTGTGACGAGCACCAGCGTCGCACCGTTTGCGCGGTTCATATCGAACATCAGATCGATCACGGCATGCCCGGTCGCGGCATCGAGGCTGCCTGTCGGTTCATCGGCGAAGAGAATCGCGGGATGGGTTGCGAATGCGCGGGCCAACGCCACGCGCTGCTGCTCGCCGCCCGACAGGAGCATCGGATAGTGCCGCATGCGCTCGCCGAGTCCGACCTGGGTCAGCAGCGTACGCGCACGCGCATGAACCTCTCTGGCCGGCAACCCGCCTTGCAGCTCGAGCGGAAGCGTGACATTCTCGAGCGCGGTCAGATGCGGCATCAACTGGAAAGACTGGAACACGAAACCGACCGAACCGTTGCGAAGCGCCGCGCGGCCGTCTTCGTCGAGTGCGGTGAGTTCGCGGCCAAGCAGACGAACCGACCCGGAGGTCGCGCTGTCCAAACCGGCAAGCAAGCCGAGCAGCGTAGACTTGCCAGAGCCCGACGCGCCGACGATCGCCACGCGGCTGCTCGCCTGAATCGACAGGTCGATGTTGTCGAGGATCGTCAACTCGCCCGTCGCATCCTTAACCCTCTTGCACAAACCCCGCACTTCGATGACTGGATCGGTTTTCTTTTGCATGGTGAAGCGTAGGTTGAAAGTGCGCGCCCTGATGTCGTTCACGGCGCTGACTGCGGCCTGTTTCCCCATCGTGTTCGCCGCGACTTTTTCTGCAACTGCCCAGGCTGCCAGCAACACCAACGCGGCCGCTGCCATGGCGACCACAGCCGGCAGCACTGCGCAACAGTCGAAGCCGACCATCGTCGTGCTCGGCGACAGCCTCTCCGCCGAGTACGGCCTGCCCCGCGACACCGGCTGGGTTTCACTGATGCGTCAGCGTCTGTCGAGTGAGCGAATCGATTATAACGTTGCCAATGCCAGCATCAGCGGCGACACCACCAGTGGCGGGCGCGCCCGTCTGCCCGCGCTGTTGCAGCGGCTCAAGCCCGCTGTCGTCATCATCGAGCTGGGCGCCAACGATGCCTTACGCGGTGTGCCACTCAATACGACAGAAGACAATCTGCGCACTATCATTGAACAGGCGCAGCAAGGTCACGCGAAGGTACTGCTCGTCGGCATGTATGTACCGCCTAATTACGGCCCCGACTACACCCAAAAGTTCCACGGTCTGTACGGCCAGTTGTCGAAGCAGTTGAGCGTGCCGCTCGTTCCATTTCTCCTTGCTGGAATCGAAGACAAGCCTGACATGTTCCAGTCGGATCAGATTCATCCGACGCAACGGGCACAGCCCCTGCTACTGGACAACGTGTGGCCAACGCTGAAGCCGTTGCTCCACACCACGTCGCAGTAAACCCGGCGCCAGGATGTTACAGCGCGCTAACAACTTGTTTCCGAATAATGGGGAACGTGCCCAGGCACGGTCGATCAGACACATTCGCCTGAATTCGACAACCGGCTCCATGTGAGCGATTTCTGGAAGGAGATAACGTGAAATACTTACCGATTATCGCTATGACTATTGCCATTTCCGCTTGTGCTGCACAACCGCCTGCCGGCGTGCAGTCCGTTGGCACCAGCCAGCAGCCGCCGAAGGTCGTCGGCCAGTGCATCGCCAAGAAGTGGGCTGACAAGACCCAGCAGCAGGTCGTCGCACAAGACACATTGGCTAATGACGCAGCGATGGACGTGTATGTCCCTGGCCAGCAACCGCCGAACGGCGCAGCTGCCGTTGTGCGCCCGAACTATCAGGGTTCGGGTACGTGGGTCGGCTTCCGCGCCGCGGGTGGTGCGGGCAGCGACGCAACGGGCGACATCAGCGCCTGCCTGTAACGCTTCCTGACGCTCCTCGCGAGAAAAAAAGCCCCGCTTATGCGGGGCTTTTCTGTTTGCAGAGGCGGCTTGTGTTGCAGCCGCCAGGCGATGGCTTATTCGCCCGATTGCTGGGTGTCGAGCGAACCGTACATCTTCACCTTCGAGCGCGCCCGCAGCGCATCCAGATACGCTTCCGCTTCGGCCTGCGCGTTCACCGACGCAATCTGCTGCTGGGCCGATGCGAGACGCTGCGCATCGGTCGCAGCCGGTTGCACGACCGCATTCACGCGATAGATCGCATAGCCGTCTGCGCCCAGATCGACGCCGACGTAGGCCGGCAACTTTTGCGCATCGACCTTGTAAATTGCACTCAATGCGGCAGGCGGCACGCCTTGCGCGTCGTTGCGCGATACCTTCAGCGCCGACGAGAACCCGTCCGTCGACTTCGATTTCTGCAGATCCGCCAGCTTCGCCTCGCCTTCCTTACGCGCGAGATCGGCTGCCTGCTGTGCGACCACCTTCTGGCGCACGGCATCCTTGACGGCGGCCAGCGCAGGGACAGCCGCCGGCTTGTAGTCCGTCACGTGCGCTGCGATCAGCGTGTTGTTGCCGACGTCGATGGCCTGCGTGTTGTTGCGGTCCTTGGCCGAATCGTTCGCAAACACGGCGGCGAGGAACTTCGCGTTGTTCAACGGGCTATCCGGCGGCAGCGCGCTATTGGGCTGCGGCGTGACCGTCGCAGTCTGGATCTGCAGCTTGTACTTGTCGGCGGCCGGTTGCAGGCTCTTTGCCTGTTCGTACACCGTCGACGTGAAGCCTTCGGAATCGTCGCTGAATGCCTTGGTCGCGAGTTGCGTCTTCAGGTCTTTGGCGATCGAATCCTTCACTTCATCGAACGGTTTGGTCACCGACGGCTTCACGTCCGTCACCTTGACGATGTGATAGCCGAAGTCCGACTGGATCAGATCGCTGATCTCGTCCTTCTTCATCTTGAAGACGGCGTCGTCGAAAGCCTTGCCGCCCGCGATCATGCCCGGGCTGAAGTAGCCCAGATCGCCGCCCTTCGAAGCCGAGCCCGGATCCTGCGAATTCTGCTGCGCGAGTTGCGCGAACTGATCAGGATGCGCCTTCACCTGTGCCAGCCCTTCCTGCGCTTTCTGCTTCGCCTTGTCCTTGTCGGCAGCGCTCGCGTCCTTCGACACCGTGATCAGGATGTGGCTCGCGCGCACTTCGCCCTGCGTGCTGTAGTGCGCGATGTTGTCGTCGTAGTACTTCTTGAGATCAGCATCGCCCGGTGTTGCCGATGCCGCGAGCGTAGCCGGCGACAGCACGAGATACTGGATCGTGGCCGTTGCCGGCGTGGAGAATTCGTCGCGATGCGCATCGTAGTACGACTGAATTTGCGCGTCGGTCGGCTGCACTTTCGACTCGTACTCCTTCGCGCGGAACGCGAGGCCCTGCACTTCACGCTGCTGCTCGGCAAGCTCAGTCAGATGCTGCGCAAGCGTCTTCGGCGTGAAGGCCGTCTGCGTGATGGCGGCCGGCAGCTGTTGCATGGCCATGCTATAGCGCACCTGCTCCTGGTACTGCTCGGGCGTGATGCCCTGCATCGCAAGGAGTTCTTTGTATTTGTTCAGGTCGATAGAGCCGTCGGGGTTCTTCAGCGAACCGATGATCGGGTCTGCCATCAACGCGCGGCGCAGCGCGTCATCGGACGCCGTCAGATGCAGACGCTGCGTCTCGTCGGCGAGCACGCGCTGCTGGATCAGGCCGTCGAGCATGTCCTTGCGGCGATCCGGTGTGTCGAACATCTTCGCGTCGAACTGCGCGCCGAGCATCTGACGCGCGCGGTCCATCTGCTGACGCCAGCCGTTATCGAATTCGGCGCGCGTGATCTTGTGACCGTTGACGCTCGCGACATTCGCGCTCTCGTCAAAGAAACCGCGGAAGCCCTGGATACCCACAAAACCCAAACCCGGCAGGATGACCAGGATGAGCATGAACATCATCAGACGTTGGTGATTGCGGAAGAAATCGAGCATGCTTGAGGTGCCAAAAACGGAACGCCCGATGTTACATCAGCGGGCAATAAAAAAGGCGAACCGGAGTTCGCCTTTCTAGGATACTGGCGGAGTGGACGGGACTCGAACCCGCGACCCCCGGCGTGACAGGCCGGTATTCTAACCGACTGAACTACCACTCCTTATTGCTGCTTATGCTGCGCAGCGCGTCACTTCGATCTGGAACTGGTGGGTGCTGAGAGGCTCGAACTCCCGACCTACGCCTTGTAAGGGCGCCGCTCTACCAACTGAGCTAAGCACCCGCTCCGAGACCGCTGCTGCCTGATTGCAGAGATCGATTTGCATCGACACATTCATCAAGCAGCGAGCCCGTTAGTTTAACGCATCCTTTAGTGCTTTGCCAGGCCTAAATTTAGGAACCTTGGCTGCCTTGATCTTGATCGCTGCGCCCGTGCGCGGATTGCGACCGGTGCGCGCCGTGCGCTTGCCCACTGCAAATGTACCGAAGCCGACCAGCGTGACCGAACCGCCCTTCTTCAACGTGCCTTTGACGCCACCGATCACTGCATCCAGCGCGCGACCTGCTGCCGCTTTCGAAATGTCGGCTTGTTGCGCGATGTGATCGATCAATTCCGTTTTATTCATTCCAAGCCCCCGAGAATGTAGTTGGGCAAATCATGAAAGCGCTTGTGCGCCCGGTTATATACGGCGCGGCAGAATTTGCCGGCCACTCATTAGAATGGGCCGAAACCCTTGTGTCAAGCGGGATTGCGCCTGATTCGAGGGGCTTGTCGAAGCGCTTTCGATGACGAAATCTTGCAAGCGATGGATGCGGATGCAACCAGTTTACCGCGCGCTGCAAGGTCTCCTGGATAGCGGGCAAATGACTCGATCGACGGCACTGTCGATCAAACGTTTGCTTCGCGCGGACAATAAAAAACCCGCGGACTAGCCGCGGGTTTTTTGATCGCTGAAGACTGAACCGGATGAGGCGTTCAGTACATGGCGTTGGGTTTCATGCGAAGTGATTAGTGCTTCACGACATCGCTTGCGCCCGAGTCTTTCGACTCACCAACGGGCGCGGCTGCCTTCGGCTCTTCTTCCGGCAAGGCCGTCGGCGCGCGTTCCAGCGCCAGTTCCAGCACCTTGTCGATCCAGCGCACAGGCACGATCTCGATCGCGTTCTTCACGTTGTCCGGAATCTCCGTCAGATCCTTGACGTTCTCTTCCGGAATCAGCACGAGCTTGATGCCGCCGCGATGCGCTGCCAGCAGCTTTTCCTTCAGCCCGCCGATCGGCAGTACTTCGCCGCGCAGCGTGATTTCACCCGTCATCGCGACATCCGCACGCACGGGAATGCCCGTGAGCACCGACACCAGCGCCGTGGTCATCGCACCGCCCGCCGACGGACCGTCCTTCGGCGTCGCGCCTTCCGGCACGTGGATGTGGATGTCCTGCTTCTCGAACGCTTCGTCCTTGATACCGAGACGGCGCGAACGCGACCGCACCACCGAGCGCGCAGCTTCGACGGATTCCTTCATCACGTCGCCGAGCGAACCCGTGCGGATCACATTGCCCTTGCCCGGCATCACGGCTGCTTCGATCGTCAGCAGATCGCCGCCGACTTCCGTCCACGCCAGCCCCGTCACCTGACCAATCTGGTTTTCCTTCGCGGCCAGACCGAAGTCGTACTTGCGCACGCCGAGGAACGTATCGAGGTTGGCGGCGTCGACCGTGACCGCCTTATCTGCCTTCTTCAGCAGAAGCATCTTCACGACCTTGCGGCAGATCTTCGACACTTCACGCTCGAGCGAACGGACGCCCGCTTCACGCGTGTAGTAGCGAATGATGTCGCGGATGGCTGCTCCCGTGACTTCGATCTCGCCTTGCTTCAGGCCGTTGTTCTTCTTCTGCTTCGGCAGCAGGTAACGTTGCGCAATGCTGACCTTCTCGTCTTCCGTGTAACCCGACAGACGGATCACTTCCATACGGTCGAGCAGCGGCGGCGGAATGTTCAGCGAGTTCGACGTTGCCACGAACATCACGTCCGACAGGTCGAAGTCCACTTCGACATAGTGGTCCGCAAACGTGTGGTTCTGTTCGGGGTCGAGCACTTCGAGCAGCGCCGACGACGGATCGCCGCGGAAATCCATACCCATCTTGTCGACTTCGTCGAGCAGGAAGAGCGGATTGCGCACGCCAACCTTGGTCAGGCTCTGCAGGATCTTGCCCGGCATCGAACCGATGTACGTACGACGGTGGCCGCGAATCTCAGCCTCGTCACGCACACCACCCAGTGCCATGCGCACGAACTTGCGGTTCGTTGCGCGCGCAATCGACTGGCCCAGCGACGTCTTACCGACACCCGGAGGCCCACCCAGGCACAGGATCGGCGCCTTCACCTTGTCCACGCGCTGTTGCACAGCGAGATACTCGAGAATGCGTTCCTTGACCTTCTCGAGACCGAAGTGGTCTTCGTCCAGCACGCGTTCTGCATTCGAGAGGTCGTTGTTGACCTTGCTCTTCTTGCGCCACGGCAGGCCGATCAGCGTGTCGATGTAGTTGCGTACGACCGTCGCTTCCGCCGACATCGGCGACATCAGCTTGAGCTTCTTCAGCTCGGCGTCGGCCTTCTTCTTGGCTTCCTTCGGCATGCGCGCAGCCGTGATGCGTTTCTCGAGTTCTTCGAGATCGGCACCCTCTTCGCCTTCGCCCAGTTCCTTCTGGATTGCCTTGACCTGTTCGTTCAGGTAGTACTCGCGCTGGCTCTTCTCCATCTGACGCTTGACGCGTCCACGGATGCGCTTTTCAACCTGCAGGATGTCGATCTCGGCTTCGAGTTGCGCGAGCAGATGCTCGAGGCGCTCGATGACCGGGAACATTTCGAGAATCTGCTGTTTCTGGTCGAGCTTGAGCGGCAGATGCGCAGCGATGGTATCGGCCAGACGGCCAGCTTCATCGATGCCCGACAGCGACGTGAGGATCTCCGGCGGGATCTTCTTGTTCAGCTTCACGTACTGGTCAAACTGCGACACGATCGCGCGACGCAGCGCTTCCGTTTCAGCGCTATCGGCGTGGTCGGGTTCGAGCGGCATGACTTCGCACGAGAACTGCGTTTCCTGCTCTTCGATCGACAGTGTCTTTGCGCGCTGCAGGCCTTCGACCAGCACCTTCACGGTGCCGTCAGGCAGCTTGAGCATCTGCAGGATGTTGGCGATACAGCCAACTTCGTACATGTCTTTTTCAGTCGGCTCGTCTTTGGCCGCCGTCTTCTGGGCAACAAGCATGATGTGCTTGCCACCTTCCATTGCGGCTTCCAACGCCTTGATCGACTTCGGGCGCCCCACGAAGAGCGGGATCACCATATGCGGGAAAACGACTACGTCGCGCAGCGGGAGCAGCGGCAGCGTGATGCGTTCCGGCGGGAGGAGTTGGGTTCCTGACATTTCATTTCCCCATGAGTGGAATCAGTTTGTTCGATAGTTGAGGCCGACAAAAAAGATTGCAAGCCTTCGCGTGTGGGAAAAAGTTCAGTGACTCCAGAAAAACGGTCCATCCTGACGACACGATAAACGAAAAAAGCCGTTCACGTCGCCATGAACGGCTTTTTTTCAAAAAACCGGGCAGCCGATCAATTCGAACCCGCAACCTTAGGTGCGTCTTCGTAGATCAGAAGCGGCTTTCCGTCACCATCAATGACATTGTCGTCAATAATGACTTTGCTCACGCCCTTCATTGCCGGCAACTCGTACATGACGTCGAGCAGTGCCTGTTCGAGGATCGAACGCAGACCGCGCGCGCCCGTCTTGCGACGGATCGCCTTGCGGGCGATGGCTTGCAAAGCCGCCGGGCGGATCTCCAGCTCGACGCGTTCCATGTTGAACAGCTTGTGATACTGCTTGATCAACGCGTTTTTCGGCTCGACCAGGATCTTCATCAGCGCGGCTTCATCCAGCTTGCCGAGCGTCGCCACCACGGGCAAACGGCCGATCAGTTCGGGGATCAGACCGAATTTGATGAGGTCTTCCGGCTCGGTTTCACGCAGCACTTCGCCGGCATCGCGATCCTGCTTGCTCTTGACGCTCGCACCGAAACCGATCCCCGTTTTTTCCGTACGGTCGACGATCACCTTTTCGAGGCCATCGAACGCGCCGCCGCAGATAAACAGGATGTTGGTCGTGTCGACCTGGATGAAATCCTGGTTCGGATGCTTACGGCCACCTTGCGGCGGCACCGAAGCCATCGTGCCTTCCACCAGCTTCAGCAGTGCCTGCTGAACGCCTTCGCCCGACACGTCGCGCGTAATGGACGGGTTGTCCGACTTACGGCTGATCTTGTCGATTTCATCGATGTAGACAATGCCGCGCTGCGCCTTGTCGACTTCGTAGTTGCAGTTCTGCAGCAGCTTCTGAATGATGTTTTCGACGTCTTCACCGACATAGCCGGCTTCCGTCAGCGTGGTCGCGTCCGCGATCACGAATGGCACGTTCAGAAGGCGCGCAAGCGTCTGCGCGAGCAGCGTCTTGCCCGAGCCGGTCGGCCCGATCAGCAGGATGTTGCTCTTCGACAGCTCGACGTCGTCTTTCTTGTCGAGATGCTTCAGGCGCTTGTAGTGGTTGTAAACCGCAACGGCGAGAATTTTCTTCGCGCGCTCTTGCCCGATCACGTATTGATCGAGAATATCGCGGATTTCCTGAGGACTAGGCAGGTCGGACTTGGACAGGCCTGTTTCCAGACCGGCGCCCGCCGCTTCGTCGCGAATGATTTCGTTGCACAGGTCGATACATTCATCGCAGATGAATACCGACGGGCCAGCAATCAGTTTTTTGACTTCGTGCTGGCTTTTGCCGCAAAACGAGCAATACAACAGCTTTTCGCTGTTAGAACCTTTTTTGTCCGCCATAGATGTGTGAGCCTCCGGACACTCGAATGACATGATACGCCGTTTGCCCACCTCGTTCAGTCAGGGGTGGGACGGATGCGCAAAAGCTGTGACGGCGTTTGCCGCAGGCGTTCAGACGGGTCTTATTATTTCACAAGGTTTTGCGCCGGCGCTCTTCCCCCAATTCAGGGAAAAAGCGCTCCGGATCAGCCATGTTCCAGCGATTGTTTTACGGGCGCTTGTGCAGCACCTGGTCGACGAGGCCGTAAGCCTGTGCATCGTCGCCCGACATGAAGTTGTCGCGGTCCGTGTCGCGCTGGATGCGCTCTACGGGTTGACCCGTGTGGTGTGACAGCAACTGGTTCAGACGTTCCTTCAGGTACAGGATTTCGCGTGCCTGAATTTCGATGTCCGATGCCTGGCCGCGTGCGCCGCCCAGCGGCTGGTGAATCATCACGCGTGCGTTCGGCAGCGCAAAACGCTTGCCCTTTGCACCCGCCGCCAGCAGGAACGCGCCCATGCTGGCCGCGAGACCCATGCACAGCGTCGACACGTCCGGCTTGATGAACTGCATCGTGTCGTAGATCGCCATGCCAGCCGACACCGAGCCGCCCGGGCTGTTGATGTAGAAGCTGATGTCCTTGTCCGGATTTTCGCTTTCGAGGAACAGCAACTGCGCGATCACGAGGTTTGCAGTCTGATCGTTCACCTCGCCCACCAGGAACACTACGCGCTCCTTCAGCAGGCGCGAGTAGATGTCATACGAACGTTCGCCACGGCCGCTCGTTTCGACCACGATCGGCACGAGGCCGAGCGCTTGCGCTTCGAGATCCCGATCCCGCGACGACTGCGAGGTCAACGTGTCCAGCATTTGAGCGCGAAAGGTCATGCAATGGATCCTTGTCAGGAAATGTTCTGATAATCGGTTCTGACCAAGTGGGTGCGGCCGCGCGCATCTTCAAGAGCCCGAACGGCCGACATACGATCTTTTACAGAATCGGCCGCGCAGACGGAAAAACGGCGTGCGGGCCGTCGTTCGGACAGCCGGCACGCCGTTACAGCGATGCTATTACGCTTGCGCCGTTGCGCTTGCCAGCTCTTCGAAGCTCACTTCCTTGTCCGTCACCTTCGCCTTGCTCAGGACGAAATCGACGACGTTGGACTCAACGACATACGCTTCCATCTCGGCAAGACGCTGCTGGTTCGAATAATACCAGCGCACGACTTCCTTCGGGTCTTCGTAGCTCTTCGCGAATTCGTCGACTTCTGCGCGGATCTGTTCCGGCTTGGCCTGCAGTTCGTTGGCCTTCACCAGCTCGGCCAGCACGAGGCCCAGCTTGACGCGGCGCTCTGCCTGCTCGGCGAACATTTCTGCGGGGATGGGTGCATCCTTCGCGTTCGGCACGCCACGTTGCGTCAAATCCTGACGCGCCATTTCGACGAGGCGTTGCTGGTCCTGCTCGATCAGCGCCTTCGGCACGTCGAGTTCGGAGATCTTCAGCAGCGCGTCCATCACCTGGTTCTTCACGACAGCCTGCGTGCGGCGCTTCGCTTCGCGCTCGAGGTTGTCGCGGATTTCAGCGCGCATCTTGGTCAGGTCACCGTCTTCGATGCCGAGCGACTTCGCGAACTCACCGTCGATTTCCGGCAGATGCGGCCACTCGATCTGCTTCATCGTGATCGTGAATTGTGCCGTCTTGCCCGCGACTTCCTTGCCGTGATAGTCCTCGGGGAAGGCCAGGTCGAATTCCTTCGACTCGACAACCTTCAGGCCCAGCGCTGCCTTTTCGATTTCCGGCAGCATGCGGCCTTCACCCAGGACAAACGCGAAGTCGTCCGCGCTGCCGCCCTGGAATGCTTCACCGTCGATCTTGCCGACGAAGTCGACCGTCACGCGGTCGCCGTCTTTCGCAGCCGGGTCCGCGCCGCCGTCACCGTGCTCGCCGGCTTCGCCGCGAGCGTGGAAGTGCACGCGCTGCTTGCGCAGGATGTCCTGCGTGCGGTCGATTTCCGCGTCGCTGATGGTGGTCTTCGTGCGTTCGATTTCAGCCGTGGCAACGTCGCCCAGCTTCACTTCGGGGTACACCTCGAAGGTCGCGTCGAAAGCGTAGTCGCCTTCGGTTGCTTCAGCCTTCGGGCTGAAGCTCGGCTGGCCAGCGACGCGCAGGTTTTCAGCGCGGCTGATGTCGAAGAATTCCTTGCCAACCTTGTCGCTCAGCACTTCGGCTTCCACCTGACCCGCGTACTGCTGCGTGACCATCTTGAGCGGCACCTTGCCCGGGCGGAAACCCGGCATGCGCACGTTCTTCGCGAGTTGACGGATACGCGCGTCCACTTCCTTCTGCACCGTGTCTTTCGGCAGGGAAATCGTCACGCGGCGTTCGAGCTTGCCGAGGTTTTCAACAACGTTAGCCATGGCTTCAATCGTCCTAAAATTATTCGAGCGAATCAGTTATCTTGTGTGTGCCGCCTGTCGATGTCCGCTTTGCGTCGTGCGCCCGACCCTGCTTTGCATGCGCTTTCGCAGGACCGCCGCTACGCTTCGCTCACTCACATGTGACATCGATCGCGTACCTCTCGCCACGGGCTGTGAGGCCGCCGGCAGCACAGTTTGGGTCAGAGAGCCAAATATTTTAGCAAACTATTTGCGCGACTAGCCGGATTCGCTTTTCTGCACACGCTTATCGCGTGAGATGCGCGTCTGAATGCATCGCAAAGAGGGGCAGCAACGCGCTTTCGTCGTGCTCTTGCGCGCGCCAGCTGTGAATCAAAGTCAATTCTGCCTATACCTTCCGTTATATTCAGTCGCGCGCCGCATGCTGATAAGCTTCACCACATCCTGATACGTCCGTGCCGTGTGCATGGGCATGGCGGGCGCTTCACCGCATCGCGGCCAGCTGGCGATGCCTTCTCATACCAATCACCCGAGACATCATGCCGAATACGTCGTCCGCGCCCATCGTCGTCATCGCCCCTGACTCGTTCAAAGGCTCGCTCTCCGCGGAGCAGGTCGCGCAATCCATTGCAACGGGCCTTCAGCGCGCACGCGCCGCCGCGACGATCCGCGTCTGCGCGATGGCCGACGGCGGCGAAGGTACGCTCGACGCCATGCTGACGCGCGGCGGCGAACGCCGCAGGCTGACGGTGACGGGCGCCGCGGGCCCGTCGCGCGAAGCCGCAACGGGCCTGCTCGCAGACGGCAGCGCGATCGTCGAGACGGCGGAAGTGGTCGGCATCACAGATCCTGTCGGCATGGGTGTGCCCGTCGAAAAGCGCAGCACGCGCGGCATGGGCGAAGCGATCCGCTCGCTCATGGATGCGGGCGTGCGCCGATTCTTCGTCGCGCTCGGCGGCAGCAGCACGAACGATGGCGGCGCCGGCCTGCTGGTCGGCCTCGGCCTCAAGCTGTTCGATGCGCAAGGCCACGAACTCGCTCCCACACCCGAACAGCTTGCGCAGTTGGCGCGCGTCGATGCGTCGGGCCTCGATGCGCGTCTGCGCGAGACCACCTTTGTCGGCATGTCGGACGTCGACAATCCGCTGACTGGCGAGCACGGTGCGACCGCAATCTTCGGTGCGCAAAAAGGCGTGAAGCCGGAACAGGTTGCGACCATCGACGCCGCCCTCGCCCACTTCGCCGATTTCGTCGAGCCGGCCATGAACCGTGTCGCGCGCAACCAGCCCGGCGCGGGTGCAGCGGGCGGTCTCGGCTTCGCGCTGCATATGCTGGGTGCCGAATTCGAACCGGGCGCGGAAGTGGTCGCGCGCGAGGTCGGGCTCGACGCGGCGCTCGAAGGCGCCAACTGGCTCATCACGGGCGAAGGCCGCTCCGACGTGCAAACGCTGCATGGCAAGGCGCCCTTCATCGCCTGCCGGCATGCGCGTGCTGCGGGTGTGCCCGCCACGCTGCTGTCGGGCGCAGTCGATCCTTCCGCGTTGCCGAAACTCGCTGAGCATTTCAGTGGATGTTTTTCGCCCGCGCCAGGTCCGATCACGCTCGAGGTCGCGATACGCGACGCCGCCACCCTGCTTGCGAACGAAGCCGAACAGATGACGCGACTCAGGTTTGGTCCGCGTTGACCTTGCGAGCGGATGCGGGAACAATCACATCGCGGGACTGCATCCACTCACAACAGGAAGACCATGAAGGCCTCCGACAAAGCCGGACTCGAACAGTTTCTGACGTATCGTCTGCACGTGCTGAATAAACTTTCCGAGCGGGGCATCAGCGAACGGTATATGGCCAAGCTCGACGTGACGCTTCCCGAAGCGCGCGTGATTGCATCGGTCGGATCGTTCGGGCCATTCTCGATCATGGACCTCGCGCGCCACGCGAACCTCGACAAAAGTCAGGCGAGCCGCGCAGCCGAAGCGTTGATCAGACAAGGCCTCGTGCAACGCGAAGCGAGCGCGGAAGATGGCCGCGTGGTGCTCGTTTCGCTGACCACGGAAGGCCGTGCGCTCTACAGGAAGATCATGCCCATCGCGCGCAAGTGGAACACCGATCTGTTCGATTGCCTCGACGAACGCGAGAAGGTCGCGCTCAGCGAAGCACTCGACAAGGTGATCGACAACGCGATCGCACGCAGTACAGCGTAACGGTCAGATCAGACGAAGTCCGGGTCGTGCATCGAACGGCGCTCGCGCTGCGCCGTCGAAACCGTCGTTGCCTAATTCCTTAAACACTCATTCACAAGTTGGCTCGCATCGCTGTTTCGCATGCTTGCGTGCGTTTGGCTTTGCGTGCCTGAGTGTGTCCAACTAGTCGCGATAGGTCGGATCGATTGCATCCACCTGACGCAGCAACGCATTCAGCACATCATCGCCCGCGCCGTGACGCGGATCGAGTTGCAGCGAGTCACGCGTGCAGCGCGCGGCAATGTCGTCGCCGATCATGCGCGCCGGGCCGAGTGCGGCCGTCGCCAGCTGGATTTCGCAGGCACGATTGAGCGTCCAGAGACGCGCGAAGGCTTGCGCAATGGTCTCGCCGATCGCGAGCAGACCGTGGTTGCGCAAGATCAGCAGGCCCCTGTCACCCAGATTGGCAAGCAGGCGCGGCCCTTCATCGGCGCGAATGGTGATGCCTTCGAAATCGTGATACGCAACCATCTCATGCAATTGCGCCGAATAGAAGTTGTTGTTGACCAGCCCGGTTTGCGAGCACGCAACGGCTAGCCCCGCTGTCGTATGCGTATGCATCACGCAATGCGCATCAGGCAGCGCGCGATGAATCGCGGCATGCACGACAAAGCCAGCGGGATTCACGGGATGCGTCGAACCATCGAGCACCTTGCCGTCCACATCGATCTTCACCAGGTTCGACGCCGTCACTTCCGTGTAGTGCAGACCAAACGGATTGATCAGAAAGTGACTGTCCGTGCCCGGCACGCGCACGGTGATGTGGTTATAGATGAGTTCGGTCCAGCCGAGCATCGCGAACACGCGATACGTGCCCGCCAGCCTCACACGCAAGGCGCGTTCGGCATCGGCATGCGTGCCGGTCTCTGAGGTTTGTCTCACGTCGGTCACGGACATTGCACTCTCCCCTTCGCACAATCCGGCGATGCAAACGATGCAAACGCTCGTATAGCGGGTCAGCGCAGAATAGGAGAATCTCGTTGCGCGTGCAACCAGATCGCGAAGCGCAGGAAACAGAAAAAACGTTGCGTAGAAGCGTCGAATGCGCAACCTGAAGGAAATCGTAAACCTTGCTTGCTACGATTCCCGCTCGCGGTTTTTCTCTGACTCCAAGGATCGAAAATGAAGAAGGTTGTTCTGGCACTGGTCGCCGCTGCTGCGGGTTTCGTGAGCATGTCGTCGGCGTTTGCAAACCCGCCGCATCACCACGAGTGCCACAAGGTGCGCGTGCATCACCACTGGGAAAAGCGCTGCCACTAAGCCGGCCGCGCAGCGTCAGTGAGATGCGACAAACCCCGCCACAGAGCGGGGTTTTTTGTGCGCATGATTTCGCCATGCTGCGGAAACGGCATGAACGACGCGCAAAACAAAAAACCCCGCGAGTCGATGACAGGCGGGGTCTCATTTACAGCCAGTACTGCTCTACAACATAGTTGGTGCGAGGGAGGGGACTCGAACCCCTACACCCTTGCGGGCGTCAGGACCTAAACCTGGTGCGTCTACCAATTTCGCCACCCTCGCAGCCGGGCGCCGCATGGAAGCAGCATCCGATGTCTCGTCGGCGTCAGACGTCGCGGTTTCATCGCGATGTCATCTGCGTGGGCAAATCTGAGCCTGTAGGATCAAACCTGCCGCCACCGTGGTCAGACGCACCTTAAAGCACGTCGAACGCGGCACCGCCGAAAGCGTAAGCGCGAGATTCTAACCGATTGGTCTGCGCTTGTCTGCATCTGTCGAATACTGTCGATGCTACAATTTTCGGTCTTGCGTGCACAGCCGTGCGCGACCGCCTCCCCACAAGCCAAACCCGTGAATTTCGACGAATACTGCCTGCAGAAAGCAGCGCCTCCCGGCTCGAGCACCTACTATGCACTGCGCCAGGCGCCCGCCGCCCGGCAGCCGCTGCTCACCGCGCTGTTCGCGCTGCGTCGCGAGTTCGAAGAAACCGTCAAGGAAACCTCCGATCCCACCATCGGACGCACCAAGCTCGCGTGGTGGCAAAAGGAAGCGGCCGCGCTCGCAGCAGGCGAGCCGACCCATCCCGTATCACAGGCGCTGGCTGCACATCTGCCTGACGTGCAGGCCGAATATCCCGCGCTGCAGGCCTTGCTCGCGGGATTCGAGATGGATCTCGACCAGGCGCGCTATCTCGACTATCCCAACCTGCGCCGCTATATGACGGGCGTTGGCGGCAACTTCGCGTCGGTGGTCGCGCGTGCGACGGCGCGTGATCCCGCGCAGGCGCAAGCCTGGGCCGAGCCGCTCGGCGAAGCGTTGATGCTGGCGCAGATCGTCGTCGAACTGGGCAACGATGCGCGGCACGGTCGCATCTATATTCCCATCGACGAGATGCAGCGCTACAACGTGACCGCCGCGGATCTGATCAACCGCAAATACACGGATGCGTTCACCGAGTTGATGCGCTTTCAGACCACGCGCGCCCGCGATGCGATCCGCACCGCGCTCGCCGCCCTGCCCGTCGGCGAGCGTCACTCGCAGCGCACCTTGCGTGCGCTGGCGGCGCTGGCACTGGCGCTGCTCGACGAAATCGAGCGCGACGGGTATCACGTGCTGCATCAGCGCATTGCGCTCACGCCGATCCGCAAGTTGTGGGTCGCGTGGCGCGCCGCGCGCAAGCACTGACCCGCACAGGCATCGACCCTTACGCGCGCAGCAGCGGTAATGGCTGCACATCGTCCTGCAGGACGGCACGTGCATCCAGTTTCAGAAACCCACCCAGTACGGTTGCGTAGAGCCGCCTGAAATCTACCGCGACGGGAAGATTGCCGGCGGCATCGAGTCGCGACAGATCGGGCGCGCGACCATACAGACCGCCCCGCACTGCGCCGCCCATCACGAAATGCGCGGCGGCGGCGCCATGCTCGGTTCCACGATGCAGGTTCTCACGCGCCGACCGGCCAAATTCCGAATACGTCAGAATCAGCGTATCGCGCCAGTGGCCGCGTTGCGTCAGTGCGGCTCGAAGCGCCGCACAGCCGTCGGCGAGTTGTGCGAGCAAGGCTGCATGCCGTTCGGGTTGATTGCTATGCGTATCGAAACCATCGAGCGTCAGCCGGATCGCCCCGTTCAGGCGAGGTGTTCTGCCAAGCCAAATGCTGCGCAACACCTCGTCGATCGAATCGCGAAAGGTGGGCGAGTTGCCAACGTCGAATGTTCGAGTCGACGCGACCTGGCGTTCGTCGGTATCGGCGGAATCAACGTGCGGCGCCGTGTCGGGATCGTCGACACGCGACCACGCGATTTCAGCCTCGTCGCGCGACATCCCGGCACCTGCGAACGGCCCCGCCTCCGCGCTGCCGAGCGAGGCCATCGTCACATCCGGATGTGTGACAGCCCACTGGCCCTTCGCGCGGCTCAGCCAGCCGTCGCGCCGATAGACCTCGGCAGAGGATGCCGTGTCCCAGATCTGCATCGAGCGGAAATGCGATGCCTGCTCCTGCCCGCAGCCCACACCCTGAACGATCGCCAGTTGCCCTTCGCGCCATAACGGCAGCAATGGGCGCATCGCGGGATGCAGCGCCGCTCGCCCAGTCAGCGGCAACACCTGCTCGCGCGGTATCGCGATGCGCTCGCGCAGTGCGTAGTACTGTGGATCGGTAAAAGGAATGACAGTGTTCAACCCGTCGTTGCCGCCCTTCAGTTCGATCAGGATCAGCAGTTTGCGGGCAGGCTCGCGACCCGTTGCGCCCGCATCCACTTGCGACGATATGCCGCCGCTCATCTGTGGCGCAGCGAACACGCGTGGCATCGAGATTGAAGCGCCCGCTGCGGCCGCCATCGTCAGAAACTCGCGTCGCTTCATCGATGCCTCACGAAACAGACTCGAAAACACGTCGGGACGACCTCGGGAATCAACGACTGCGCGCAACGGCAACGGCTAGCGCACCGCCGTCGCGCGAAAGCGTCAACGGACGATCAAAAGTGAAATGCAAAACCCCCAGGTGTCAGCGCTTGTAGAGTTCGCGAACGGCGTCTTCGATATGCTGACGCAAGAGACGCCGTTCTTCGGGCGTCATGTGTCCGTCGCGTCGGCGCTGGTCGAGATCAGGCGGCACGGCAGTTGCTCGCATGATCGTGTCGGACGCCGGGTTGTCGGCGTTGGGATTGTGCGGCTGGCGGCTCGAGCGCATATGCGGACGCTGAGGCGGGCGCGTATCTGTGCTGCGTTCCGTCGAGGAATCGGCATAGGCGGAGGCCGGGCTCAACGCGCTCGCGAACACGATCGCCACTGCTACTGCGATCACGCTCAGGCGCATAGTCGGCCAGACCCCTCCCTTCATCTTGTTCCCTTCGTGGCGCGGCAACCGGCAACCTCAGATACGTGTATTGACTCCGGTTCTCGAAACCGGGTGCGAGAGCTTTATTCGAGTGAAGTATCTACCGAACTGGCGCAAACAGTAAAGGAGTGTAAGCGCCAAGGCTTTACGTCGTGCCACAGGCCGGGTAAATTTTGTAACTGACTGTTACGTGATAATTGGTGCAAACGCGCACCCCTTTCTAATCGCGCTAAGATGCCGACCATGGAAACCAAAAACCCTTCGAAAATCCTCGTCGTCGATGACGACCCGCGCCTACGCGATCTGCTGCGCCGTTACCTCGGCGAGCAGGGCTTCAACGTTTATGTCGCAGAGAATGCGCCCTCGATGAACAAGCTGTGGGTGCGTGAACGTTTCGATCTGCTCGTGCTCGACCTGATGCTGCCGGGCGAAGACGGTCTCTCCATCTGCCGGCGTCTGCGCGGCAGCAACGATCGCACGCCGATCATCATGCTCACCGCCAAGGGTGAGGATGTCGATCGCATCGTGGGCCTCGAAATGGGCGCCGACGATTACCTGCCCAAGCCATTCAATCCGCGTGAGCTGGTCGCGCGCATTCACGCCGTGTTGCGCCGTCAGTCGCCGTCCGAATTGCCGGGCGCACCGTCGGAAACGTCGGAAGTCTTCGAGTTCGGCGAATTCGCGCTGACCCTCGCCACGCGCACGCTCACCAAGGCGGGCCAGGAAATCCCGTTGACCACGGGCGAATTCTCGGTGCTCAAGGTATTCGCGCGCCATCCACGTCAACCGCTGTCGCGCGAAAAGCTGATGGAACTCGCGCGCGGTCGTGAATACGAAGTGTTCGATCGCAGTCTCGACGTGCAGATTTCGCGTCTGCGCAAGCTGATCGAACCGGATCCGGGCAGCCCGCGTTTCATCCAGACCGTGTGGGGTCTGGGCTACGTGTTCATTCCCGACGGCGCAGCCTGAGTTTGCCGTTCCAGTTGTCTCTCTTCAATAAGAAGGCCGCATGCGGATCGACCGGCGCCTCCTGACGCTCGCGTTCGGCGGCCTGTTCTGGCGAACGTTTCTGCTGATCGCGCTCCTCATCGCGGTCAGCCTCGCCGCATGGTTCCAGAGCTTTCGCGTGATCGAGCGCGAGCCGCGTGCACAACGCGTCGCGCTGCAGCTCGTCGCGATCGTCAAGCTCACGCGCACCGCACTCCTCTATTCCGATCCCGATCTGCGGCGCGCACTGCTGCAGGATCTGGAGAGCAATGAAGGCGTGCGCGTGTATCCGCGCGAAACCACCGACAAGTACAAGCTCCAGCCCGACGAATCGCTCAATCGTTTGATCGAACATGACATTCGCGGGCGTCTCGGCGACGACACGATCATCGCGCAGTCGGTGAACGATATTCCCGGCGTGTGGATCAGCTTCAAGATCGACGACGACGATTACTGGGTCGCCCTCGACCGCGATCAACTCGATAGCGTCACGGGTTTGCAGTGGGCCGGCTGGGGTATTTTCGCGTTGGCGCTGTCGCTATTCGGCGCGGCATTCATCACGAGTCTCGTGAACCGTCCGTTCGCGCGGCTGGCGATGGCCGCGCGCAAGGTCGGCTCGGGCCAGGCGCCCGAGAAACTGCCCGAGCGTGGCATGGGCGTCGCGGCGGAAACCAATCGAAGCTTCAACCAGATGGTGCAGGATCTCGAGCAACTCGAAGCCGATCGCGCGCTGATGCTCGCCGGTATCTCGCACGATCTGCGCACGCCACTCGCGCGTCTGCGCCTGGAGACGGAAATGAGTCCGTCGGATCAGGCGACCAAGGACGCGATGATCGACGACATCGAACAGATGGACATGATCATCGGGCGCTTCCTCGACTACGCGCGCCCGGTTTCGCGAAACCCTGAACCGGTGGATCTCTCGGTGATCGCCGGCGAACTGGCCGCACGCATGTCGAGCGAAGACGGCATGCGACTGGTCACGCGCCTTGCACCCTCCGCCGTGATCGAAGCAGACGAGACGGACATCAGACGCGTCGTCGGCAATCTGATTGAGAACGCACGCAAGTACGGTCTATCTGAATCGGATGGTAGCCCGCATGTGATTCTTGAGCCGCGTGTCTCGCATTCTCGCGTTGAGCTATCCGTCGTCGATGAAGGTCCGGGCATTCCGGAAGATCAACTCGCGCTCGTCACGCGACCGTTCTATCGCGTGAATTCGGCACGCACGCAAGCGAACGGAACGGGCCTTGGCATGGCGATCGTGCAGCGGCTGGTCGGGCGTTATCGTGGTGCATTGCGGTTGCGTAATCGCACGCCGCTGCCCGGCCTCGAAGTCACGATTGAGTTCCCGCTCGCCCGAAGCGTCTGAAATGAGCAGATAGCCGGCGGAAATATCCGCCTCGCATTTTCATCTGCCACATTTTTGAGCAAATTATTCCCCGCATCTGTGCAAAAACGATCGTTCTAAAATGCACTATCGATGTGTTCGAGAAAATCTATCTACGTTGTTAGATAAAAACTATTGAGTCGATTGACTAATAGAGTTATAGTTTTCTTCGTGACACGCGTTCGTTATAGCCAGCGTGTAGTTTGAGCGGGCTGTTTTGAATCTTCTTTGCCACTTCTCAAGGAGTCAACGCATGAAAACTGTCGGCGATAAGCTCGAAGCCTTTACCGTCACCGCTGCGAAGCCGGGTTTCAACAACCACGAAGAGAACGGCGTGTCGGCGTTCGAAGAAATCACCGAATCGTCGTTCCCGGGCAAGTGGAAGATCATCTATTTCTACCCGAAGGACTTCACGTTTGTTTGCCCGACGGAAATCGTCGAATTCGGCAAGCTGGCGAAGGACTTCGAAGAGCGTGACGCGATTCTGCTCGGCGGCAGCGTCGACAACGAATTCGTCAAGCTCGCATGGCGCCGCGAGCACAAGGACCTGAGCAAGCTGAACCACTACGCGTTCGGCGACGTCAAGGGCGAGCTGATCGACCAGCTCGGCGTGCGCGACAAGGAAGCTGGCGTCGCGCTGCGCGCCACCTTCGTCGTCGATCCGGACAACACGATCCAGCACGTTTCGGTGAACAACCTGAACGTCGGTCGTAACCCGGAAGAAGTCCTGCGTATCCTGGACGGTCTGCAAACGGACGAACTGTGCCCGTGCAACCGCGCAGTCGGCGGCGCGACGCTGTAATACCGTGCAGCTGAAAGCCCGCTAAGCTTGAAAAGGCCAGCGGGCTTTTTTATCGGTTATTTGATAGGAGATATCAATGGAATTCATCGCCGCGATTAAGGAGTGGATCCCCGATTACGCGAAAGACATTCGCCTGAATCTGGACGGCACGATTGCGCGCTCATCGCTGGAAGGCAACGATGCCGTCGGCGTCGCGCTCGCCGCCGCGTTCGCTGCGAAAAGCCCGAAGATCATCGCCGCGATCCGCGAATCCGGTGTGCTGTCGCCGGAAGAAGTCAACGGCGCGCTGACGGCGGCCTCGCTGATGGGCATGAACAACGTCTGGTATCCGTACCTCGACATGGCGGACAGCGCCGATCTCAAGTCGCAGCCGGCTGGCTTGCGCATGAACGCGTATGCGTCGCATGGCGGCGTCGACAAGCGCCGCTTCGAGATGTTTGCGCTCTCGGCATCGATCATCGGCAAGTGCCCTCATTGCGTGAAGTCGCACTTCGAGACGCTCGTCGCCGAAGGCATGAGCTCGACGCAACTGCGCGACGTCGGCCGTATCGCGGCCGTCGTCAATGCGGCGGCACAAGTGATCGTCGCTGAAGGCAAGTAAGCCTGGCGCTCGCCTCTCCCGCACGATCAAACACGCCACGCCATGCGTGGCGTTTTGCATTGGTCGCGATGTAGTTAGCGAGACTGAGTTTGCGTTTGCGTTTGCGTCCTCACAGCGGGCAATCTGCGTGCAATCGCTGCCTCGAGCGGCTTTTTCAGTTCGAGCAGGGGCTTTTCGATCAGATGCCACGACAGATGTGCGAGCAGCACGGCGAGCGCGAATTGCAGCGTGAGTGCGAATAGCGTTGGCATCCACGACGGCGCATGCAGCCAGGCAAACCAGGATGGCACGTGACCGAACTTCGCCGGAATCAGGTTGTGAAACAGATAGAAGCCGTAACTGATCTTGCCGAGATAAGCGAGCGGCTCGCACTCCAGCGCTCTCACGACAAAGCCGCCAGGACCGCCGACGATCCACGCGAACAGCATGCACAGCGACAGCGCGAGGCCAATCTCGATCCATGCGGAATTAAGCATGCGCACTGGCAACGTCCATTGATCCCAGATCGGCAGCGTCGCAAACAGCAGCATACCGAGCGCGCCGGCGCTCCCGATCGACGAACGCCCACCGGCGATCCCCTGCCGCCTCATCACGCCGCACAATCCACCTAGCGCAAGCAGCGCGGCGTTCAACGGCGAGAACGCGTAAAGCAAAGGCTCGCTGGCATCGGCGGCATGCATCGCAAGATGACCTATGACGCCGGCTACGACCATCAGCACACACACCCTCCGCTGCTTCGAGGCCGGCGTCAACACCAGCAAAAATGGCGCGACGAGATAGAACTGCTGCTCGACGGCGAGACTCCAGAAGAGCGAGACCGACCCCGGCCAGCCGTCCTTCACGACACCGATCCAGTAGATCGACAGAAAAGCGAAGTGCCACGCGAGTCCAAGATCGACATCGCGCTGATAGAACAACGCATGCGCGATCGACAGCGCGATCAGCAACAGATAGTAGATGGGGAAAATGCGCAGTGCGCGCTTCATGAAAAACACGCACATCACGGCCTGGCGCCGCGCGCTGCCCGCCTCGATGCGCAGACGGTCGCGATGCAGTTCGCCGATGATCAGAAAACCGCTGATCAGAAAGAAAATCCACACACCGAGCTTGCCGACGTCGATGGCTTCGACGTGCGCCTTGTGCGACAGGAACACCAGCACGACAGCCAGCGCTCTGAGCCCATCGAGGCCACGCACGTGGCGCTTCGCGTGTCCCGCATGTTCGACGTGCGTATCGACCGCCGCCCTTGTCCGTCCGCTTGACTTCATGCGGCCCACTGTAAACGGACAAATATCGACAAAAATTCGCAGCGGCCGAATTCGGGTTTTTTAACGCATTTTCGCGCGCGAAACCGGCAAATGATGCATGTTCACGCGCGGGCCAGGCAAATCTGACCCGCTACAACGAGACGCTCAAGCGCGCAGCAACAGCGCCGCGGCCTGCGCTTCGATGCCTTCGCCACGGCCGAGATAGCCGAGCTTTTCGTTGGTCTTCGCCTTCACGTTGACGCGCTCGATGGGCAAACCGAGGTCTTCGGCGATATTTGCGCGCATGCCTTCGATATGCGGCGCAAGCTTCGGCGCCTGCGCGATCACGGTGCTGTCGACGTTCTGGATCGTGAAGCCCGCCTTGGCGATGCGCGCCGCGCATTCGCGCAGCAGCACGCGGCTGTTGGCGCCTTTGAACTCCGTCGCCGTATCGGGAAAGTGGCGGCCGATGTCGCCGAGCGCGGCGGCACCGAACAGCGCGTCGGTGATCGCGTGCAGCAGCACGTCGGCATCCGAGTGGCCGAGCAGCCCGCGCTCGTACGGAATCGTCACGCCGCCGATAATCAGCGGGCGTCCCGGCACCAGTGCGTGAACGTCATAGCCTTGTCCGATTCTCAAATCCATATGCGTGGGGTTCCGTTGTTTCGTGAAAGCGTTGTGATGATGCTGCCGCCGCACAGGCTGCCTGCCCGCGTGACACGGACGGCATGCCCGTCAGCTCGACGTGCCGCGCGCGAGAATCGCTTCGGCCAGTTCGAAATCTTCGGGATATGTGACCTTGAAATTGCGCAAACTGCCCTGCACCAGTTTAGGCGCGTGTCCCGACCATTCAATCGCGCTGGCTTCGTCGGTGAGATCGTGGCCGTCGCTCTGGGCGCGCAGGATCGCCTCGCGCAACATGCCGATGCGGAACATCTGCGGCGTCTGCGCCTGCCACAGGCCGTCGCGCGGCTCGGTGTGGTCGCTGCGGGTGTCGGTGTTCGGCGTCACGCGCTAGAGCGTATCCGCGACGGGCAGCGCCATGATGCCGCCCACGGGATCGTCCTTCAGCGCGCCGCCCAGCGCGCGGATCAGCCCCGGCGTGATGCCGGGACGCGCGGCGTCGTGCACCAGCACCCAGTCGTCGTCGTGGGCGTTGAATTCGGACAGCGCGTGCAGCCCGTTGAGCACGGAAGCCTGCCGCGACGCGCCGCCGCAACGCTGCACGGCAAAGCGCAAGCCGGCGAAGCGGCGCGCGTCGAAGTGCTGGTCGTCGGGCGCGAGCACGACGAGCGTCTGCGTGAACTCACTGCAGGCGTCGAAGGCGGCGAGCGAATAGTGCAACATGTCGCGTCCCGCGACGGTGCGATATTGCTTGGGCATCGGCGCGCCCGAACGGCTGCCGGTGCCGGCGCAAGGGATCAGTGCAAAAAGGCGGGAAGTCACGGAACAGACGCGTTGCAGGTGAAAGTAAAGGACGGATTTTATAATAGGTCTCCGGCACGCATAGCCGAGCACGCGTAAACTTGCCGATTACGCACTTTCAGCGTCACGTCCACGCGGCGTCCGCTGGGGGTTTTCATTGGTTTTCGCAGTTGTGTCCCGCAGCGCTTGTGCTGCAGCTTTTGTGCTGCAGATTGATGCAGTAGACCGTTGAATCGTCGTTCATTGGCGCCACCCAAAGGCCGTTTCCCTTTTATGCCCGACATCGCCGCATCCACGCAGTCTTCCTCCTCAACGCCCGTCGCGCTGGTCAAGGCCGGCCAACGTTTCGTGTTCGATGGCCCGCACGGGTCGTCCGACGCGCTGCTGATCGCGCGCTATCACCTCGCGCACAAGGCGCAGATGCCGCTGCTGGCGGTGGTCTGTGCGAGCGCTGTCGATGCGCAGCGGCTCACGCAGGAACTCGCGTTCTTCGCGCCGGAAGCGCGGGTGCGTCTGCTGCCCGACTGCGAAACGCTGCCCTACGACTCGTTCTCGCCGCACCAGGATCTCGTGTCCGAGCGTCTGGCCACGCTGCACGATCTCGGCGAAGGCCGCTGCGACATCCTGCTGGTGCCCGCCACGACGGCCTTGTACCGCATGCCGCCCGCGTCCTTCATGGCCGCGTATACGTTTTCCTTCTCGCAGGGCGCGCGTCTCGACGAAGCGAAGCTGAGAGCACAGCTGACGCTGGCCGGCTATGAGCATGTAAGCCAGGTCGTGCGTCCCGGCGAATACTGCGTGCGCGGCTCGCTGATCGACCTGTTCCCGATGGGTTCGCCGCTGCCGTACCGGATCGACCTGTTCGACGATCAGGTCGATTCGATCCGGGCGTTCGATCCCGATTCGCAGCGCAGCCTGTATCCCGTGAAGGACGTGCGCCTGTTGCCCGGCCGCGAGTTCCCGTTCGACGAAGCCGCGCGCACGGCATTTCGCAGCCGCTGGCGCGAAGTGTTCGAGGGCGACCCGAGCCGCGCGTCGATCTACAAGGACATCGGCAACGGCGTGCCGTCGGCGGGTATCGAATACTATCTGCCGCTGTTCTTCGAAGAGACGGCCACCCTCTTTCACTATCTGCCCGACAACGCGCAACTGGTGTTCGTCGGCGATCTGGATGCCGCTATCCGGCGCTTCACAGCGGATACGAAGCAGCGCCACGGTTTTCTGTCGCATGACCGCGACCGGCCGATTCTCGAACCGAAGCGCCTGTTCCTGTCGGACGAAGATTTCTATACGTTTGCCAAGCCGTTCGCGCGCCTGTCGCTGCCGGGTAATGCGGGCGGCGGCTGGGCCGTGCCGCTGCCGAATCTGGCCATCGACCGCCATGCCGACGATCCCGTCGCCGCCTTGCGCGCGTGGCTCGCCACCACGCCGAACCGCGTGCTGTTCGCGGCGGAATCGGCGGGCCGTCGCGAGACGATCGCGCAACTGCTCGCGGACAACGAACTGCGCCCCGCTTCCGCCGACAGCTACGCCGACTGGCTGACCTCCGACGCGCGCTTCGCGCTCGGCGTCGCGCCGCTCGCGAATGGCTTCGCCGTGCCCGCCGAAGGCGTCGCGATCCTCACCGAGACGGAACTGTACGGCCCGCTTGCGCGTCGCGCGGGACGCCGCCGCCAGGAACAGGCGAGCAACGTCGATTCGATGGTGCGCGACCTGTCCGAACTGAAGGTCGGCGATCCCGTCGTGCATTCGCAGCATGGCATCGGCCGCTACATGGGCCTCGTGACGATGGATCTCGGCGAAGGCGAAACCGAGTTCCTGCACCTCGAATACCAGGGCGACAGCAAGCTCTACGTGCCCGTCGCGCAATTGCATGTGATCTCGCGCTACAGCGGCGCCGACCCTGAAAGCGCGCCGTTGCATGCGCTCGGTTCGGGACAGTGGGAAAAAGCCAAGCGCAAGGCCGCGCAGCAGATCCGCGATACCGCCGCCGAACTGCTGAACCTGTACGCCCGCCGTGCCGCGCGCGAGGGCCACGCGTTCGCGCTCGAACCGCGCGACTACGTGAAATTCGCCGAAAGCTTCGGCTTCGAGGAAACACCCGATCAGGCCGCCGCGATTGCCGCCGTGATCGGCGACATGACGAGCGGCAAGCCGATGGACCGCCTCGTGTGCGGCGACGTCGGTTTCGGCAAGACAGAAGTGGCGTTGCGCGCGGCCTTTATCGCCGTGATGGGCGGCAAGCAGGTCGCGCTGCTCTCGCCTACCACGCTGCTCGCCGAACAGCATACGCAGACCTTCACCGACCGCTTCTCCGACTGGCCGGTGCGTATCGCGGAACTGTCGCGCTTCAAGACGGGCAAGGAAGTCAGCGCGTCGATCCAGCAGATCAACGAAGGCAGCGTCGATATCGTGATCGGCACGCACAAGCTGCTGTCGTCGGATGTGCAGTTCAAGCGGCTCGGGCTCGTGATCATCGACGAGGAACACCGTTTCGGCGTGCGCCAGAAGGAAGCGTTGAAAGCGCTGCGCGCCGAAGTCGATGTGCTCACGCTTACCGCGACACCGATTCCGCGTACGCTCGGCATGGCACTGGAAGGTCTGCGCGACTTCTCGGTGATCGCCACCGCGCCGCAAAAGCGGCTCGCGATCAAGACCTTCGTGCGTCGCGAGGAAGATGGCGTGATCCGCGAAGCGATGCTGCGCGAACTGAAGCGCGGCGGCCAGGTGTACTTCCTGCACAACGAAGTCGAGACCATCGAGAATCGCCGGCAGATGCTCGAAGCGCTGGTGCCGGAAGCGCGCATTGCCGTGGCGCACGGCCAGATGCACGAACGCGAACTGGAACGGGTGATGCGCGATTTCGTCGCGCAGCGCGCCAACGTGCTGCTGTGTACGACGATTATCGAAACCGGCATCGACGTGCCGAGCGCGAACACGATCCTGATCCATCGCTCAGACAAGTTTGGTCTCGCGCAGCTTCACCAGTTGCGTGGCCGCGTCGGGCGCTCGCATCACCAGGCGTACTCGTATCTGCTGGTGCACGATCCGCAAGGGCTGACCAAGCAGGCGCAGCGTCGGCTCGAAGCCATTCAGCAGATGGAAGAACTCGGCGCGGGCTTCTATCTGGCGATGCACGACCTCGAAATCCGCGGCACGGGCGAAGTGCTCGGCGACAAGCAGTCGGGCGAAATCCACGAGATCGGTTTCCAGCTTTATACCGACATGCTCAACGACGCCGTCAAGGCACTGAAGAACGGCAAGGAGCCGGACCTCACGTCGCCGCTGGCTGCCACGACCGAGATCAACCTGCATACGCCCGCGATCCTGCCCGCCGATTACTGCGGCGACGTGCAGGAGCGTCTGTCGCTCTACAAGCGGCTCGCGAACTGCGAACACAGCGACGCTATCGATGGCATCCAGGAAGAGCTGATCGACCGTTTCGGCAAAATGCCGCCGCAGGCGCATGCGCTGGTCGAGACGCATCGCTTGCGGCTGGCTGCGAAGCCGCTCGGCATCTCCAAGATCGATGCGGGCGAAGCAGTGATCGGCTTGCAGTTCATCCCGAATCCGCCCATCGACGCGATGCGCATCATCGAAATGGTCCAGAAGCACAAGCACATCAAGCTCGCGGGCCAGGACAAGCTGCGTATCGAATCGCGCAGCCCGGACTTCACGGTGCGTGTCGCGACCGTGAAGGAAACGCTGCGCGCGCTCGGCGCGCCGGCGAAAGGCGCGGCAGGTCAGCGCGTCGCTTCGTAACGCTGCCGCATGACGGGCGTGCCTGATACGGCATCGATCGTCGACCTGCTGACGGCGCTGGTGCGCGTGCCGAGCCGTGGCCGGATCGATGCGCGCACGCCTGTGCTGGCATGCATCGAAGCGTGGCTCGACGCGCATGACGTGCGTTCGCGCCGGATCGTTTCCGCTACAGGCGAGCCGCTCGCCCTGCACGTAGCGATACGCGGCGGCGCGGGCGCGGGTCCGCACTATCTGCTCAACGCAACCTTGGACACGGCCGGCTTCGGCGACGAAGCGACGTGGACCTGGCCGCCGTTGAGCGCGCACATCGAAAACGGCTGGCTATACGGGCGCGGCAGCGCCGACAGCAAGGCGGCCGTCGCGATCTTCGCGCATCTCGCCGCGGCGTTCTCGCAACGTGCAGCGGCGCTCGAAGGCACGCTCGGCGTGCTGTTCGATCTCGATGAACACACGGGCCGTTTCGGCGGCGCGCGCGCCTTCTTCGATGCACCCGATGCGCCCAGACCCGACGGCGTACTGATCGGCTATCCCGGCATCGACCGGATCATGGCCGGCGCACGCGGCTTCCTGCGCGCGAAGCTGATCGTGCACGGCGTGGCGGCGCACTCGGGCGCGAGCAGCACGCGCGGCATCAATGCAGCCATACGCGGCGCGACGCTCGCCGCTGCATTGGACGGATGCACCCTGCCCGCCGATCCCGCATTCGGCCGTCCCGCGCAGTTGACCGTCACCGGACTGCGCGCGGGCGACGGCACTTACACCAGCGTGCCGGATCGTTGCGAACTCAATCTTGATTGCCGCCTCACCCCTGCCTTCGACGCGGATGAAGCAAAGCGGCTGATCGAACGTATCGTTCGCGATCAGGACGTGCACATCGCTCCCGAACTCGCAACGTCGATCGAATGGATGCCGGGCTGGCCCGCGTACCGCGTACCGGATTCGCATCCGATGACAGATGCGCTGCGGCGTGCCGCGCGCAGTGAACTAAGCGCGGATCTACCGCTGGCCGTCGCGGGACCGTCGAATATCGGGAATTACCTCGCGTCGCTCGGTGTGCCCGCGCTATGCGGCTTCGGTGTGCGCTGCGAAGGCATCCATGCCGCCGACGAACGTATCGAACTCGCCAGCATCGTGCCTGTCTATCGCATCTATGAACGCGCCTTGACGATGCTGCTCGCGCCCGAAAACGGCCCTTCGTGACCCGCGTCAGCCAGCGTTTTCAACCCGGGCCGCCGATTGCTGCATCGCGCAAAGCCCCGTCCCGCAAGCCACCGGGCTTTATGAGCTTTGGCTAATTAAGCGTTATTTGGGGATGATCGAAAGACACACAAGCTGGAGCCAAAGTCATGTCTCAGGTCGCTGACCAAGCGCTATCTGCCCAAACGTCTTCCTCTTCCGCAGCTTCCGCCGGTACGTCTTCTCCCGCTTCGCTTCCCTGGGTCAACCGCCTCGTATCGTTCGATACCGTCAGCCGCAATCCGAATCTCGGCCTGATCGAAACGGTGCGCGACGCGCTGCGTGAACGCGGCATCGACGCCACGCTCACCCACGACGAAAGCGGCAAATGGGCGACCCTGTTCGCGACCATTCCGGCGCATGACGGCGAGACCAATGGCGGGATCGTGCTATCGGGCCACACGGACGTGGTGCCGGTGGACGGCCAGAACTGGGACAGCGACCCGTTCAAGCCCGAAGTGCGCGGCGACAAGCTCTATGGGCGCGGCACCTGCGACATGAAAGGCTTTATCGGCGCGGCGCTGACGCTCGTGCCGCAAATGCAGCAGACCAGACTCGCCAAGCCGATCCATCTGGCCTTTTCCTTCGACGAAGAAGTGGGTTGTGTCGGCGCGCCGCTGATGATCGCCGATCTGATGAAGCGCGGTGTGAAGCCGGATGGCTGCATCGTCGGCGAGCCGACCAGCATGCGTCCTATCATCGCGCACAAGGGCATCAATGCGTATCAATGTTGCGTGCGTGGCTTCGCGGCACATTCGTCGCTGACGCCGAAAGGACTGAACGCCATCGAATACGCGGCGCGGCTGATCTGCTACATCCGCGATATGGCCGACCAGTTCCGCGAGCACGGCCCGTTCGATCAGCTCTACGATGTGCCATTTACCACGGCGCAAACCAGCACGATCAAGGGCGGCAACGCGATCAACACCGTGCCCGCCGAATGCAGCTTCGAATTCGAGTTCCGCAATCTGCCGACGCTCGATCCCGAGCCGATCTTCGCGCGCATCGACCAGTACGCGCGCGAGACGCTGTTGCCGAAGATGAAGCGCGAGCACGAAGCCGCTGCCATCGAATTTACGAAAATCGCCGCCGCGCCCGGCCTCGATGCCACGGAACAGGCGGCCATCACGCAACTGGTGCGCGCGCTGACCGGCGATCAGGACAAGCGCAAGGTCGCCTACGGCACGGAAGCGGGGCTGTTCTCGCTGGCGGGCATTCCCGCCATCGTGTGCGGTCCCGGCGACATTGTGCAGGCCCACAAGGCGAACGAATTCGTCACGCTCGATCAGCTCGCGCAGTGCGAGCAGTTCCTTGGCAAGTTCATTCACAGCATGTCGGTCGATGCGCACGCGCATTGATCGACGCACGACATAACAACATCACAACAACAAGGCATAACACGCGGACCTCACCTACCGACGACGCACGCCATGTCCACCGCCACGCCGCAGCACACTGACCACACGATCGACGGCGAGCCGATCCCCACCCTCGACGACATCGCTTCGCAGCATTTCGCGCTGACGCCGTGGGTGGTGCGAACCCCCGTGTTCGACCGGCTGGATTTTCCGACGCTCGAAGGCACGCTGGTCAATTTCAAGTTCGAGCTATTGCAGGCAGGCGGCAGCTTCAAGGCGCGCGGCGCGTTTTCGAATCTGCTCGCACTCGACGAAGCCCAGCGCAGCGCGGGCGTGACCTGCGTGTCGGGCGGCAATCATGCCGTGGCGGTTGCCTATGCGGCGATGCGCATGGGTGTCAGTGCAAAGGTGGTCGTGATGCATGCGGCGAACCCCGCGCGCGTCGCGCTGTGCCGCCAGTATCGTGCCGAAGTCGTGATGGCCGACAACGTCGAAGCTGCATTCGAGATCGTGCGCCGTATCGAGGCCGAGGAAGGCCGCTATTTCGTGCATCCGTTCACTGGTTACCGTACCGTGCTCGGCACGGCGACGCTCGGCTACGAATGGGCGACGCAGACGCCCGATCTCGATGCCGTGATCGTGCCGATTGGCGGCGGCGGTCTGGCGGCGGGCGTTTCGACAGCACTGCGTCTCGCCAATCCGCGCGTGCATGTGTATGGCGTCGAGCCGGAAGGCGCCGACGTGATGAGCCGCAGCTTCGCCGCGAATCACACGCTCAGCATGAGCCATATGCATTCGATCGCCGATTCGCTGAAGGCGCCGCACACGGAGCAATACAGCTACGAGTTGTGCCGCCGCCATGTCGACCGCATCGTCACGGTCACCGACGATGCCTTGCGTGCAGCCATGCTGACACTGTTCACGCAACTGAAGCTGGCCGTCGAACCGGCATGCGCGGCAGCCACGGCGGCCCTGCTCGGCCCGTTGCGCGAGCAGTTGCAAGGCAAACGCGTCGGCGTGCTGCTATGCGGGACCAATACGGACCCTGTCACGTTCGCTGCGCACATCGAGCAGGCGCGCGCCGCCGAAGTCTAGGCGCCACGCGCCACGCATTCTTACAACACCTTGCCGTTACAAGGACGGCACGCTATTGCACACGAACACTCGCTGCATGCATGGCAGGCCCGCCGTTTGCAATCCCCGACGGTTCCTTTTCACTTCTGCGACATGGCGGCCAGATCAGGCTCGCATCTGAAGGTTCACTGCGATCGGGCGCCAAATCATTTCACGCTGCGCCGATCGTTGGCTATCATGTCGCCATCGACTTCAAGGAGAACTGCCCGATGAGCATCGTCAAGGAATTCAAGGAATTTGCCCTCAAAGGCAACGTCATGGACCTCGCAGTCGGTGTGATCATCGGCGGCGCGTTCTCGACGATCGTCAATTCCGTCGTGAAGGATCTGATCATGCCCGTCGTCGGCGTGGCGACGGGTGGCCTCGACTTCTCCAACAAGTTCATCCTGCTCGGGCACATACCCGACAACTTCAAAGGCAACCCCGAATCCTACAAAGACCTGCAGACGGCAGGCGTCGCCGCGTTCGGCTACGGCTCGTTCATTACCGTCGCAATCAACTTCGTGATTCTTGCCTTCATCATCTTCATGATGGTCAAGTTCATCAACAAGCTGCGCACGCTCGAACCCGCTGCGCCGCCGGCACCGCCGGCGCCCACGCCGGAAGACGTGCTGCTGCTGCGTGAGATCCGCGATTCGCTGAAACAGCCGCGGGTCTGACGGCATCGACGCGGCGCCCGCGCGCCGCGCAGTCAGCGAGCACACAACACGAAGGGTCTGTTGCGCCACGCGCGCAACAGACCCTTCGTGCTTTCACCGGATAACTTCGAGCGGATGGCGTCTTCCGAGCGCCATTAGTTCGTTCTCGCCTCGCCCGCGCTTTTCTGCGTCTTCACCACTGCCGCGCCTTCGATCACCTGCTCGAGTTGCGAGAAGTTGACGGGCTTGGTCAGGTGCGATGTGAAACCCGCCTCCAGGCAGCGCCGGATGTCTTCGTCGCTGCCGAAGCCCGTCAGCGCCACAGCGGGCGAATCGTCGCGTTCGCGGAAAACCTAGATGAAGTCGAGGCCCGTGCCGTCGGGCAAGCCCACGTCGCTGACGATCAGATCGAACGTGGCGCTTTGCGTGGCGGCGATCGCATCGGCGACGCGGCCCACGCCTTCCACTTCATGGCCGAGCGTGCGCATCAGTTGCGCCATCACTTCCGCCGTATCCGCGTGGTCTTCGATCAGCAGGATCGTCAGGCCGCCCGAAGACTGCGTGATCGCCGCCACGGGCGCGACGGGTTCGGCGAGCGGCTCTTCGGCGGTGGGCAGCGTGATCGTGAAGGTCGCGCCGCAATGCGCGCCGGGGCTTTGCGCTGTCACCGTGCCGCCATGCGCGTCCGTCAGCGCCTTCGTGATGGCCAGCCCCAGCCCGAGCCCGCCGAACTGCCGCGACATGTTCTGGCTGCCCTGCTCGAACGCATTGAAGAGCTTGCCGATCTGCTCAGGCTCGATGCCCACGCCCGTGTCTTCAATGGAAATCTGCACGTGCATCCGTTCATCGCGGGTGCGCACATAGATGTGGCCGCCGTCCGGCGTGAACTTCGCGGCATTGCGGATCAGGTTCCACAGCATCTGCTGGAGCCGCGCGCGGTCGGCGATCACGAAATGATGCTGTGCGCTCTTGCTGACATGCACGTCCTGCTGCTTGGTCTGAATCTCGCTGCGGAACAGTTCGAGCACGCTTTCGATCACGTCATGCACATCCACGGTTTCCAGCGACAGACGCAGCTTGCCGTTCGCCACCCGCGTCAGATCGAGCAGATCGTCGATCAGGCGCGCTTCCAGTTCGACGTTGCGGCGGATCATCACGACGCCCGCGCGCACCGCATCGGGCACGTCCTGCATCATCTCGAGCATGCGCGCGCCCGCCAGCACGGGCGTGAGCGGCGTGCGCAACTCGTGCGACAGCATCGCAAGAAAACGGTCTTTGGCGCGGTTCGCCTCTTCGGCTGTCTGGCGCGCGGCCTGCTCCGACGCGAGCAGGCGGTCGCGCTCCTCGATGGCTTCACGTTGCGAATGGATGTCCGTGCAACTGCCGAACCATTTGCTAACGGCGCCGTTCGCGTCACGCATCGCGGCAATGCGCGCGTCGACCCAGCGATACGCACCGTCATGGCGACGGATACGGAATTCACTGCGATAGTCGCCGCCATCGCCGCGCACCGTTCTGAGCCAGCTGCGGCGCGTGGCTTCGCGATCGTCGGGATGCACGGCGTCGAGCCACGCGAGGCCCAGCGCCTGCCTGTCGTCGTGCCCCGTGTATTCGACCCATTGCTTCGAAACGAACTCGCAATCGCCGTTCGCCGCGCACGGGAAAACGAGGTGCGGCAGCGCTTCCGACAGCATCCGGTAATGCGCTTCACGCTCGCGCAGCAGCAGCGCTTCCGCCGATGCCCGTTGCAGCCGCGTCTGCGCCAGCACCCGTTCGACGGCTTCGGGCAGATAGTCGAGATAGTCGCCCGCTTTGGGCACGACGTCGGACACGCCCGAACGCAGCGCTTCGATCACGCGCGATTCGTCGGTAAAGCCGGTGACGAGAATGGCGGGAATGCGCACGCCTTCACTGCGCAGGCGACGGAAGAAATCGAGCCCCGTTTCCGCGCCGTCGAGCTGATAGTCGAGCACGATCAGGTCGGGCGGATTCGCGACGATCGAGCGGTGCGCGGCCTCCAGGCTGCTGCTCAGTTCGACCCGGCAGCCGGCGCGCTCCAGCGACTTGCGCGCAAGGCGCAAGATACCTTCGTCGTCGTCGACGACGAGCACGAGAGCGGCGGGTAGCGAGGTTGCGTCTTCTGTCATGCCAGATGAGTCGGTCAATGAAACGGATCGGAGACTGCGGCAGCGCGGCCGTCATGCCGGATGCATCGCCGCATGCCTGCTTCAGCGCAGCACGGCGTACGCCCGATTATGCTGCGGGCGCGTAACGCTGTCCCGGCGGCAGCTTGACTACCTGCAGGAAAAAACCCAGCCGCCGCACGGCTTCGATAAACGCATCGTATTCGACCGGCTTGGTGATATACACGTTGCAGCCCAGTTCGTAGCAGCGCTCGATCTCACGCGGATCGTCGGTGGTGGTCAGCACGATGACGGGCATCGACGCCGTCGCCGACGACTCCTTCAGCCGCCGCAGCACCTCGAAGCCATCGACACGCGGCATCTTCAGATCCAGCAGCACGACGTAGTTCGCCAGTTCATCGCGCGCCGGACGGCCGTTCGTGTGCCCGCCTGCATGCGGTTCGCCGAAGAAATAATCGAGCGCTTCCTGGCCGTCGGCAAAGCGGATAAAACCGTTTGAAATGCCCGCGCGCCGCAGATTGCGCTCGACGAGCGTGGCATGCCCGTCATCGTCCTCGATCAGCACGATGCCGACCGACTTGCCGACCGCTTCCCCGTGTGACATGTTTCCTCCGGCGCCCTTGCGCCGCATCTGGACGATGCGTTGCGCGTGAGCTGCGACTGCGTGAATGGTACGACTCGCTGCCCGCTATTATGCGGCTGTTGGCTTACGGCTTCTTGCACCTTTACACATGCCGGCAGCCGTCTGGCATGCGTCTCAGTGGCGCATCGGCTGGTCGGGCAGCGTGACGAAGAAGGTCGATCCCGCGCCCTCCGCCGATTCGACCCACACGCGCCCGCCATGCCGCTCGACAGTGCGCCGCACGAGTGCAAGCCCAACGCCATCGCCCTGCGCGACATCGCCATGCAGCCGCTGGAAGGCGCGAAACACTTTCGACATGTACGCGGCCGGAATGCCGAGGCCATTGTCGCGCACAAAGTAGGTGCGCGTGCGCGGCGCCGACGACTGCGGACTCTCGTCGTGACCGCCGTCCAGCGCGCCGATTTCGATGTGCCCCGGCCGCGCCGGATCCAGAAAATTGATCGCGTTAGACAGCAACTGGCCAAACAGCTGCTCGATAGCGGACGGATCGCCCCACGCGGTCGGCAACTCGCGCACGACGACCTCGGCATGGCGCGCCTCGATGCGCGACTGCAGCGCGTCGACGGCGCGCGCGACCAGGCGGCCCCCGCTCACGCGCTGCCATTGATATTCGAGCCGGCCTGCGCGCGAGATGCGCAACAGCGCCTCGATGATCGCCGCGGCGCGCGTCACCGACGAGCGCACGAAGCGCAGCGATTCCTGCACGTCGCCATCGAGCACGTGCGCGAGCCGGTTGTGTTCGTCGGCGGGCAGATTCGCGCCGACCACGGTCGCGCGCAGTTCATCGCACGAAACCTGCAGTTCTTTCGAGAAGCCCTGCATGTTGACCAGCGGCGAGCGCAGATCGTGCGACACGCTGTAGATGAACATCTCGTTGTCCTGCGTCTCCTGGCGCAGCGTCTCGTTGACGCTCGCCAGCTCCGCCGCGCGTGTTTGCAGCGAGGCCTTCAGCGCGGCCTGATTCTGGTCGGCCGTACGCAGCAACTCGCTCGTGCGATGCAGTGCCGAATCGAGCGCGGCGATTTCGTCGTTGCCCGCCAGCGGCGCCGGCAGCGGCTGCGCGTGGGCAAGACGCTGCGCGTTCTCGGCGAGCACATCGAGCCGCCGGCCGCTCCCGCGTGCGAATGCGAAGGCCGTGCCCGCCCACAGCAGCATCGAGCCGATCACCGCGCCGATCAATGCGTATTGCTGGCGCTGGCGCGTTCTGGCAAGCGTGGCGTTGCGTTCGGTTTCGAGCCGCGAGGCTGCGTCGATGAAAGCCGTCAACTGTTCGCGAAAGCGCACCACCTGCGCGGGCAGATCGCCGCCTTCAAGCGTGGCGAACGGCTTCATGGTCGCGCCCATGCGCAACGATTGCGCGACGGACAGTGTCTGCTGGCGGTAGCTGTCCACCTCTTCGCGCATGCGCTGCACGCGCAGGATCTGCTCGGGCGTGTCGGCAACGCCCTCTTCGAGCCGCCCGAGCCGGTCACCGATATCGACCCACGCCGCATGCCGGTCCATGAAGGACGGATCGCCCGTGGCGATGCCCGTGCGCACCCGCGCGACCTGCCGGAGCACGGGGTTTTCGAGTGCGGCCGCCTGATACAGGATCTGCTTGCTGTCCGCCGAACGTTCGACGGCACGCGTGGTTTGCGCCTGCATGTCGAAGACGACGCCGAGCAGCACCAGTTCGATGGCGCTCGGCAACGCGATCAGCAATAGTCCTTTTGAGAACAGTTTCATGAATGGCTGGCGCTATGCGGCACGAACGTCCGGCGCGACCCGCGCCGCTTCCGTTCTCCTGGACGACGGCGCAGTCATGCGCGATGCGCATGCATGGCCGCCGTGCGGCGCGTGTCTAACGTCGCCGCGTGGCAAACGCTATCAATATTTTCACTCATATGCCACGGCCGGCCGCGCGCCCGGCGGTCCAGAGGCTGGACCGATATTGCTGAAAGCCGCACCACGACTGGGACGCGGCCATTATCGACGGGTGCAGCGGATATTTCAATGCGCGCCGAGGAAGGGGTGGCGCACATAAAAATGTCTTTTTTTACGGGTCCGGAAACACGCGCAGCGCGTGTGAGTCTATTATTGAGACCAGATGCACAGGGGATGCGAAAGCGCACGGCGACGCGATTCGGCCGGGTTCGCACGGACGATGGAGTGAGACAGACGAATCACCGTGTATCCGGCAGTTTCGTATGCTATAAAAGATCGACGTGCGGCGCGCGAAGCCGGGAGTGGTCGCATGAGGACGCTGCGTTTCTTGCAATTCTTTTTCAGGCGAGTATCTATGTCCTTCCCGAAAAAGCGCAGACGCGCGAAGGTGGACGGCGATGAGTCGTTCCTCGCTGTGCTGCGACATTTCAAGCCGTTCGGTCAGCTCGACACCAAGATTGCGCGCGCCCGCGCGCAGGATGAGCCTGTGCTGTATGCGCATGTGCTGCCGGGACTCGACGTTCTGCTATGCAGTGTGAGGGGCGCGCAGCCGCCCTATCCCGCTGTTGCCGAATTGCGGCGGCGCTGTATCGAATCGATCGCCAATGCGCTGGAGCAGCCGCTCGATGGACTGGAGAACGGCGGTTACTGGTATGAGGCCGACGGGTTCGGTTTTCTCGTGTTTGCCAGTCGCGCGAGGTCACGGATTTTGCCTGAATTTGGTGCTACGCGGACGGCGGCTAGCGCGCGCCGGGGCGTTAGACGGGATGCGGCGGCTGGGGATCCTACGCCGAGGTCTTTGAGGTAAGGGGTCTTTTCGCTGCGCGGGGTTTGGTTTCGCTGGCATCCGCGATTTGCCTTCGCACTTCACGCGTCGCCCCTGTGCGGGGCAGCACCTACTTTTCTTTGCCGCGGCAAAGAAAAGTAGGCAAAAGAAAGCCGCT
>NZ_QBUY01000068.1 GCF_003121405.1 Paraburkholderia sp. C35
GCGGTGTTAGCCCGCTTTCTTTTGCCTACTTTTCTTTGCGGCGGCAAAGAAAAGTAGGTGCCGCCCCGCACAGGGGCGACGCTTGAAGCACAAACACCAAATCGCGGATGCCAGCGAAACCAACACCAAAACCAGACCAAACCCAAATTCAAAACCAAACCCTGCAAAACAAAAAAATCCACGCTAAGGTACGACATTCCCACCATCCAAGGCGCAGCCACAACCCCCAAATGACCGACCTCACCCTGTTCCACATGATCGAAGCAGCCCCGACCCCTGTGGGTCCGTTCTCGCATGCCACGGAATCGAACGGCTGGGTCTTCGTAACGGGCCAGATGCCAACCTACCCCGACGACGACACGGCACCGCTGCCTGAAGGCGTCGCCGCGCAAACCAAAAGAGTCATGGACAATCTGGTGCTGGTTCTGAAAGGGATAGGCCTCGGCCTGGAGCACGGCGTCTCGGCCCGCATCTTTCTGACCGAATTCAAGCGCGACTACGCGACGATGAACGCCATCTACGCCGCGCACTTCCCGCCAGGAAAGTTACCCGCACGAACCTGCGTAGGCGTAACGGGTCTGGCCCGCGACGCATTGGTCGAAATCGACTTCATCGCGCGCCGTCCCGGCTGACGGAATGCACAAACGCATCGACGCCACACACGCACGCCGGCGGTCAAGCCAATGCCCGACAATCATCGCCCCAAAACGCGCCGCGATTTCCTGCACCGGGCGCTAGCGATGCCGCTCGCGATGTCGCTGCCATCCCTGGCACGTGCCGACGACAAGCCCATGCCCCGCATGGAGCGCCGCGCAATTCCATCGACGGGTGAACCGTTGCCGGTAGTCGGCTGCGGCACGTGGCGCACCTTCGACGTCGGCGACGATCCGAACGGTCAGGCGCGGCTCGCCGAAGTGTTGAAAGTCCTCTTCGCCGCTGGCGGTTCGGCGATCGATTCATCGCCGATGTATGGCTCATCCGAAGCTGTCGCAGGAACCCTGCTTACGAGGCTCGACGCGCACAGCAAGGCATTCGTCGCGACCAAGGTCTGGACTCAGGGCAAGGCAGCCGGCATCGCGCAAATGGAAGAATCGATGCGACGCCTGCAACAGCCGCGCATCGATCTGATGCAGGTGCATAACCTCGTCGACTGGCGCACGCAGATCGCCACGCTGCGCGACTGGAAAGCGCAAAAACGCGTGCGCTATATCGGCATCACGCATTACACGTCGAGTGCGTTCGATGAAGTGGCAAGCGTGATGCGCAGCGAAAAGCCCGACTTCGTGCAGATCAACTACGCCGCCGATGACCGCGACGCCGAACAGCGCATCCTGCCGCTCGCGCACGATCTCGGCATCGGTGTCGTCGTCAATCAGCCGTTCGGCGGCGGCGGGCTGCTGTCGCGCGTGAGCAAGCGGCCACTGCCCGCCTGGGCCGCCGACCTCGGCTGCACGACGTGGGCGCAACTGCTGCTCAAATTCGTGCTCGCGCAACCGGCCGGGACCGTCGTGATTCCCGGTACGGGGCGCCCCGAGTACATGGCCGATAACGTTCAGGCCGGCGTCGGTCCGTATCCCGACAAGGCAATGTGCAAACGCATTGTCGACGCCGTCGGCGGTTGAACACCGCCAGCCTGAACGCGAACGCGCGGCAACCTCATGAAGCCGATGCCGAAGCCGAAGCCTTCAGCAACACAGGATCGCTGCGATAGACATCCGGAAACATCTGCTTCAGATAATCGATCTTCGGCAGATCGTTGATCGCGATGTAAGGCGACTCGGGATGCAGCACCAGATAGTTCTGGTGATACTGCTCCGCCTGATAAAAGCCCTTGAAGTCCTCGACCTTGGTAACGATCGGCGTGGAAAACACCTTCGCGCCGTTCAACTGCGCGATATACGCCTGCGCAATACTGCGCTGCTCGGCACTCTGCGGGAACACCGCGGAACGATACTGCGTGCCATGATCCGGGCCCTGATAGTTCAGTTGCGTCGGATTGTGCGCGACCGAAAAGAAAATCTGCAGCAGGCGGCCATAGGTGATCTGCGTCGGGTCATACGTGATGCGCACCGATTCCGCGTGCCCCGTATCGCCTTCGCTCACGGTCTCGTACTGCGCGGTATTCGCCGCGCCGCCCGCATAACCCGACGCAACCTGCTTCACGCCTTTCACGTGCTCGTACACACCTTGCACGCCCCAGAAACAGCCGCCCGCAAAGACAGCCGTTTCCGTATGCACGCTCGCCGCTTTTTCGTCCTGCGCGGGCGGCGGAATCTTGACCGCCTGTTCCGCCGATGCCACATGCTGCCATGCAATCGCGCCCGCGCCGATGGCGACGAACGCTGCAATCCTGCCCGCCGACGTGCGGCTCCAGCCCAATGCGCTTGCGATGAGATTCTTGTTCACGGTGATAGATCCTCGAAAAACTGGGTGATGTCCGGTTGGCCGAAACGCGATCAGCCGAACGTGAATGCGTACGCCTCGACACCCGGATCGAGAAACTCGATCGTGAAGGTGTGATCGGATACGTCGCCCGTCTGCCGCACGAGTTGATAAAGACGCTGTTCAGTGACGATGCCCGTTCCGTCGGCGCCCACGTCGGTGCCGCGTGCATCGCCCGGCGCAGCGCCGTCGATCGTCACGCGGAAGTGGACGGGCTTGCCGCTCGCGCCCGGACCGAGCACCAGATGCAGGTCGCGCGCATGGAAGCGATAGACGATGCGGCCATTCGGTGCGGCGAGCGTCGCTTGCTCCTTGCCCACTTTCCACGTACCCGCGAGTCCCCAGTCGTTGTCGTCGGGGCTCGTCGGCGCAGCGTAGTTGTGCGCGCGGTTCTCGGCCTCGCCGCCCGGCGACGCGAAGTTCTCGGCGCGTGCATAACCGATATACGTTTCGGGCGACATCATGTCGTTGCCGTCGGCAGCGGCTTCCACGCCTTTCGCACGCTGCGTGAGACCTGTGGCCACCTGCGTCGCTTCGGGATGGCCCGCTTCCGCGAGCAGTTGCTGGATCACTTTCTCGGACTGCTCGTACTCGCCTTCGCCGAAGTGGTGATGACGCACGCGTCCCTGCGCATCGACGAAGTAGTGCGCCGGCCAGTACTGGTTGCCGAACGCGCGCCAGATCGCGTAGTTGTTGTCGATCGCGACGGGGTAATCGACGCCCAGATCATGCGTGGCCTTCGTCACGTTGCCGACATTGCGCTCGAACGCGAACTCCGGCGCATGCACGCCGATCACGACGAGACCCATGTCGCGGTACTTCTGCGACCACGCTTTCACATACGGGAGCGAGCGCAGGCAGTTGATGCACGAATACGTCCAGAAATCGACCAGCACGACCTTGCCGCGCAACTGCTCATTGGTGAGCGGCGGCGAGTTGAGCCATTGCACGGCGCCCGTGAGCGACGGCAGCGTACCTTCGACCGGCAGCGCGGCAGCCGCCGACGAGGCACGCATCATCGTGCCGGCAGGCGGTGTCGCGTCAGCCGACTGGCCGTTCTGCGTGTCGGAGGCTTTCATCATGGCGGGGCCGTCATTCGCGGCGTCCTTCGGCGCGTCCTTCGCCACGTTCGCCGACATCATCGCGTCCGCCGGTTTGGCAGGCGACAGCTTGTCCACCAGGCGCTGTTCGATGCCGCCCGTCGCGACCGTCGAGATCTTCGTCAGCACGCCCGTGGCGAGGCCGAGCGCAATCGCCGCGACGCCGCACAGCATCGCCGCGCCGATGCCGCGCCGCACCCATTCGCCTGCGCCGAGCGAGCGCTTCATCGCGGTGAACACGCGTCCGCCGATCAGCAGCGCCACAGCCAGCGACGTCGCCGCGCCCGCTGCATAAGCGAGCAGCAGCAGCGTCGTGCCGACGCTCGCGCCGCGCAGCGCGGCGCCCGTCAGCACGAGACCGAGGATGGGACCGGCGCACGGCGCCCACAGCAGACCCGTCGCGATGCCAAGCAGGAACGAGGCGCCGACGCGCGGCGTGTCGCCGCCCGACTGCGCCAGTTCGGACAGGCGGTTGCCCGCGCTCACCAGCGGGTGCATCAGGCGGTCGGCGAGCCGCGGCAGCAGCAGCGTCAGGCCGAACACGCCGAGCAGCACGATGGCGATCCAGCGGCCATACTGGTTCGCCTGGGTGACCCAGCCGCCGCCGACGGCTGCAAGCGTCGCGACCAGCGCGAAGGTCAGCGCCATGCCGCCGAGCAGCGGCAGGCCGGAGCGCACGAACGGCTGGTCGGCGCGTGCGAAGACGAAAGGCAGCACGGGCAGAATGCACGGACTCAGGATCGTGAGCGCGCCGCCGAGATAAGCGAGGACGATGAGTAACATGATCGTTTGTGGTGTGGATCGGGCGAAATGTGAGCTTTTGAAGAAGGCGTCAGGCCGCGCGCGGCGCGAAGGTCATCGCGAGGCCGTTCATGCAATAGCGCAAGCCGGTCGGCTTCGGGCCGTCGTCGAACACGTGGCCGAGATGGCCGCCGCAGCGCTTGCAATGCACTTCCGTCCGCACCATCCCCCACGATCCGTCCTCGCGCGTCGAAATGGCGTGGTCGAGCGGCGCCCAGAAGCTCGGCCAGCCCGTGTGGCTGTCGAACTTAGTGCGCGACGAAAACACCTCGAGGCCGCAACCCGCGCACGCGAACACGCCGCTGCGGTGCTCGTCGTTCAGCGGGCTGCTGAACGGGCGCTCGGTGCCTTCCTCGCGCAGCACGTGATATTGCGCAGGCGTGAGTTGGGCGCGCCACTGCGCATCGGTATGCATGACTTCGAAACGGGCTGCCGCGTCGCTCGCGGCGTCCGCTGCCGTGGCTCCGCCTGCCGCGAAGGCACGCCATTGCGTGAGGGCAGCCAGCGCGGCGACCGCGCTGCCGCCCGATAACAGGAACCGTCTGCGGCTTTTCATCGTGTGCTCCTTGGTGCGACTCGATTGAACGTGGCCATAGCCTAAGTCCGCCGTGGTATCCGGGTCCTCACGGAAACTTAAAATATTTGTGATAACCCGGCGCCGGAAAATTCTGCACAATGTCAGTGCTGTAAACGTTGTATGCCAACGTTTAATCCCGCGTCATGCCAGTTTTTTCAAACGAGCCGATGGACCATCCGAAGCGCGTACTGATCGTCGAAGACGATGTCGATATTGCGAATGTGCTGAGCCTGCATCTGCGGGACGAGCGTTACGAGGTCGTGCATAGCGCCGACGGCAACGAAGGCTTGCGGCTGCTGGAGCAGGGCAACTGGGACGCGCTGATCCTCGACCTGATGCTGCCGGGTGTCGATGGACTGGAAATCTGTCGGCGCGCCCGCGCGATGGCGCGCTATACGCCCATCATCATCACCAGCGCGCGTTCGAGCGAAGTGCACCGCATTCTCGGCCTCGAACTCGGTGCGGACGACTATCTCGCCAAGCCGTTTTCCGTGCTCGAACTGGTCGCGCGCGTGAAAGCGCTGCTGCGCCGCGCCGATGCGATGGCGAAGGGCGCGCGCATGGAAGCGGGCAGTCTCGATCTCGCCGGGCTGTTTATCGATCCGCTCACACGCGAGGCGAGTGTCGACGGCAAGCGCATCGAGTTGACGCCGCGCGAATTCGATCTGCTGTATTTCTTCGCGAGCCGCCCAGGCAAGGTGTTCTCGCGCATGGATCTACTCAATGCCGTGTGGGGTTATCAGCACGAAGGCTACGAGCACACCGTCAACACCCACATCAACCGGCTGCGCGCCAAGATCGAAGCCGACCCCGCGCAGCCCGCGCGCATCCTGACGGTATGGGGACGCGGCTACAAGTTCGTCGCCGATCCCGCCGCGAACGAGGGAGAAGCGTCGTGAATCTGTCGTTGACGCAGCGGCTGTCGCTGGTGTTTTCCGTGCTGCTGCTTGCGTGCTGCGGTGCATCCGCGTGGCTGCAGATCCGCTCCAGCGACCTGCATGAAAAGGAAGTGATCCAGAGCCTGTCGCGCGATCTCGCGTCGCACATCGCACACAATCCGGCACTCTCCGACGACAGCGGCGACGGCTCGCGCAAGGCGGCGCTGCGCGAGATCTTCGGGCAACTGATGGTGGTCAATCCGAGCGTCGAGGTGTATCTGCTCGATCAGAGCGGCCGGATCGAAGGCGACGATGCGCCTGCCGGCCACCTCAAACGGATGCAGGTCGATGTGCGTCCGGTGCGCCAGTTCATCGCCGGCGATCCGCTGCCGATTCTCGGCGACGACCCGCGCAGCGTCGATGGCCGCAAGGTATTCAGCGCCGCGCTGCTGCCGCAAGCGGCCGGCCGGCCGCCCGAGTATCTGTACGTCGTGCTGCAGGGCGAGGCGCACGATGCGCTGGCGGCGCGCGTCGCCGCCAGTTCGGTGCTGCGCACCACGTTGTGGTCGATGGCCGTCGTCGCCGCGCTCGGACTGGTCGCGGGTTTGATGGCCTTCGGTCTGATCACGCGGCCCTTGCGCCGCCTCACCGACGCGATGCGCAAGTTCGACGCGAACGGCGAGCCGCGCTTTCCTGCCGATGTCCCGCACGCAGCCCGTCTGTCGCCTTCGAATTCGCGCGACGAAATCGCCACGCTCGAATCGACCTTCGCGCAGATGGCCGAACGCATCGGCCAGCAATGGCGCGAACTGACGCGCCAGGATCAGGAGCGGCGCGAACTCGTCGCCAATATTTCACACGATCTGCGCACGCCGCTAACTTCGCTGCACGGCTACCTCGAAACGCTGTCGATGAAGTCGGATACGCTGACCGACACCGAGCGCAAACGCTATCTCGCCATTGCGCTCGCGCAGAGTGTGAAGGTCGGCAGGCTCGCGCAGTCGCTGTTCGAACTCGCGCGGCTCGAACATGGCAACGTGCAGCTCGCGCTGGAAGATTTTTCGCTGGTCGATCTGCTGCAGGACGTGTTCCAGAAATTCGAACTGTCCGCCGAAGCGCGCCGCATCCGGTTGCGAGCGGGCATTCCGCCGCGTTTGCCGAACGTGACTGCCGATCTCGGCATGATCGAGCGCGTGCTCACCAATCTGCTCGACAATGCGATCCGTCACACGCCCGACGACGGCGCCGTCGATGTCGATCTCGCCGTGCATGACGGCAAGGTGTCCGTGACGGTGAGCGACACGGGACCGGGCATGTCGGCGGAAGTGCGCGCCGGCCTGTTCCAGCGGGCGTTCACGTCGGCCGGCGCGCATCGCGGCGGGCTGGGGCTGCTGATCGTGCAGCGCATGCTGCAATTGCACGGCAGCCAGATACGGCTCGTCGAGCGCGAAGGCGCAGGCACGACGTTCTGTTTCGAACTGCATCCGGCAGGTCGTGTGCAGAAGGGCGGACGCGTGATCGCATCGGTGCAGTAGCGTGCCGTGCCGAACGAATGTCATCAAGCATCGTTAGGATCACGCACGCGTTCTGCCTCGCATACGTTTGCGCGCAGGCAGCGCAATGCATCACGCTGTGACTCTTTGCGGTGTTTGCATAAAAGCCCTGAAAAACAGGCGCGAAAATAAAACGCCGGTTTGAAACGCGTTGAAAATTGCTGTGCCGTGTCTACCCGTTTTCGCCGTAATTTCCTGAAACGCTGGCTGAAAACAAAGCGTACGCGAATCGTTAAAGAAGCACGCATTCGCGCCGTTATCAGCGTGTAGACCACGACAGGGTGTATTTTGGCGCGCGCGATTCAGCTAGACTGCAGTTCATTCTCCAGAAGAAAAGCGTCGCCCGTCATTCGCAGGCGACCGAACGCCGTTTTCCTCTCGCATGTGCCAGTTGCATGGCCGCTCACGCGCGGCGCTGCGCCGGCGTGCGCCTTGAAGTGCCCTGAAGCCGGATCGCGATAAGGACAGACGAAATGCGGTGGTGCTACCTGAATGCATGTGTGTGGCGGCGGGTCGTGCCCGTCCGCGTCGCGCGTGCGGCCGTCCGTCGCGTTCGTCCTGGGCGTCTGTTCGACACGGTCATCCTGTTCACGGCCTGCTGCATGATGGTTGCGCATGCATCGGCTGCCGAAAACGTGCTGCGCGTGCTGGCATGGCCGGGCTATGCCGATCCCGACGTCGTGAAAGGTTTCGAAACCCGCTATCACGCGAAAGTCGAAGTGACGCTGATCGATTCCGACGAAGCGCTGTGGGACAAGATGCACGAAGGCAAAGAGCCGCAATTCGACGTGCTCGCGGCGAATACGGCTGAAATCCAGCGTTATGCGCACGACAGCCTGCTCGCGCCGCTCGATCTCGGCAGCCTGCCGAACACGAAGCGCCAGTTGCCGCGCTTTCGCGCGCTGTCGTCGATTGGCGGGCTGACGCAGCGCGGCCACGTCTACGCGATCCCGTTCACGTATTCGACGATGGGCCTCATCTACGACCGCAAGCAGGTCAGTGTGGCGCCGCATTCGATGAGCGAACTGTGGAATCCGCGCTATCGCGGCAAGGTGCTCGACTACAACAGCGCGCAGCACAATTTCTCGTTCACCGCGCTCGCGCTCGGCTATCAAAATCCGTTTCAGTTGAACGACGCGCAGATCCAGACCATCACGCGCAAACTGATCGACCTGCGGCGCAATCTGCTCACGTACTACAACCTGCCGGAAGAAGCGGCGGCGTTTTTCGTGCAGCACCATGTCGCGCTGATGTTCGGCAACTACGGCACGCAGCAGCTCGAACTGCTGCGCCGCGCGGGCGCCGATGTCGGCTATGTGATCCCTGACGAAGGCGTGCTCGCGTGGCTCGACTGCTGGTCGATGACGAGCGCGGCGGCGAACCGTCCGCTCGCGCTGGCGTGGATCAACTACATGCTGGAGCCGGACGTCAGCCGCCTGCTGACCCAGCGCCAGGGTCTCGCCAACACGCTCACGGAAGCACCCGAAAACACGGACAAGAGCCACATCCTGTGGATCGAACCCGTCGAAAACATCCAGAAACGCGAGGCGCTGTGGAGCCGCATCGTGTCGGGCGACCGTCCGGAGCGTTTCCGATGATGCGCCCCGGACTCACCTTCAAGCTCTCGGTGCTGCTGGCGCTGATCGGCGTGCTCGCGTCGGGCACGACCGGGTATTACGCGTATCGCGCGAACCGGACCATGCTGGTGCACGAAGCGGAGCGCAGCCTGCTGACGTCGACAGAACTGCTCGGGCAGCGCTTTACGATGGCGATCACCGACATTGCCGCCGATGCGCTGGTGCTGTCGACCATGCCGTCGGCGGCTGCCATCGCGGCGGGCGACAACGGCGCCGCGCCCGACAACTCGCCGCGCGACCGGCTCGCGCAGGTGTTCGCGAGCTTTATCGTGCAGCATCCCGAGTATCTGCAGGTACGGCTGATCGCGCGCAATCACTACGGGCTGGAGCTGATCCGGCTCGACCGCGAATCGGGCGGCGCAGTGCGCGTGCGGGACGATGCCTTGCAGGAGAAAGGCCAGTTCGCCTATGTATTCGATACGCTCGCGCTGCAGCCGGGCCGCGTCTACATCTCGCCGATTGCCGTCAACCACGAACATGGCGCGCACGCCGCCGAGGGCAAACCGACCTTGCGGATCGGCACGCCCATCGCCGATGCGCGCGGTGACGTGGTCGGCGTGATCGTCATCGATGTCGATCTGGCTGCGCTGCTGCGCCTCTCTCAAGCCGATCTGCCGACCGACTATCAGGTCTTCCTCGCCAACGAGTGGGGCGATTTTCTCGTGCATCCCGACCCGGCCGCCACCTTCGGTTTCGACAAGGGCCGGCGCGTGTTCATGCAGGACAGCTTCGCGGCGACCCGGCCGCTGTTCGAGCAGTCGACGCAGCCCGTGCTGCTGAACGGTCTGTCGCAACCGAAGGAAGCCGCGGGCCATGTGTACGCGTTCGTGCGCAGGCCGTTCGGTGAATCGCAGGGTAACCGCTTCATCGTGATCGGCCTTGCGAAGCCGCTGCACGACGTGCTGGTCGGCGCGAACATGCTCGGCGACAGCATCGTGCGGATGGTGCTGATTTTCAGCGGTTTTGCGATCCTGCTCGCCATTCTGTTCGCGCGCGCGTTGACGCGTCCGCTGCATCTGCTCGCCGATGCCGCCACGCATTTCTTCGCCGAACATACGATGGATGCGTTGCCGCTCAAACGCACCGATGAAATCGGCGTGCTCGCGCGCTGCTTCGACCGGATGCGCCGCGAGATCCGCGTGCAGATGGACGAGTTGCACAGCAAGCAGCACGAACTCGTGCATCTCGCGAGCCACGACGGGCTGACGGGGCTGCCCAACCGCATGCTCTTCATGCAGAAGCTGCAGGAAGCGATCGACAGTGCGCGCAAGCATGGTGAGCGGCTCGCGGTGCTGTTCATCGACCTGAACCGCTTCAAGCAGATCAACGACCAGTTCGGCCATTCCGTCGGCGACGATGTGCTCGCCGTGGTCGCGCGGCGCCTGCAGCATGTGCTGTACACGGGCGACGTGGTCGCGCGGCTGGGCGGCGACGAATTCATCGTGCTGGTGCGTGGCGAGCGTTCCGCCGACGCCGCGCCCGCGATTGCCGCGCGCATCGTGCGCACGCTCGACGACGAGCTGACCATCGGCGAACAGACGATGGCCGTGGGCGCGAGCATCGGCATCAGCCATTTCCCCGCCGACGGCGATTCCGCCGAAACGCTGCTGCTCAACGCGGACGCTGCCATGTACGCGGCAAAATCGGGTGGCAGTTCGGGCGCGTGGCTGTCGTATCGCGAGCTGATCGAAATGCAGCGCGTGCGGGCCGAGCGCGACCGGCAGCGCAAAGCCGCCCGTGAAGCCGAAAAAGACGAACCCGCCGCCGACGGCGCCGACGTGATCGCATAAGACGGCACGACAGCTTCAGGACATCTCTCGACCCGCGGCACGGTTCTTGCAAAAACCTTGCACGTCGAAGCGGAAAGGAGAATCCGATGACCTTGGCCATTTACCTGATCGGCTGGCTGATTTTTATTGGCGGCGTGGCATGGGCGCTTGTCAGCATGCACGTCGCGCAGCATTACGTCGCGATTGTCGCCGTTATCCTGCTCGGAATCGGTGTCGTCACGGGCGCGACGCGCACGCGTGGCCGCGACCGTTCGTCATAGTTTTTTCGGGTTTTTCGTGTCGTGGCAATTCGCTCGCGAGGCCACGGCAGCAGGCGTTTTGCGCCTGTCGCCGTGACCCGCCGTGACATATTCCGACATAGTTTTTGAACTGACTTCGCGGGTCCGTTCTTCTACGATTCATCCGTCGCCACACTGCATCTGCGAAGTGGCCCGAACCGTGCAGGACACTGCCGTGAAAACCCGCTCGCCCATCTTCTCTTCGTTGTCTGGTCTGTTGAATCGTTCGTCGGCTTCGGCTGCACGTGGTATTTCGCGGCGCGTGGCGCTGACGGCGGCAGCGACGCTGATCGGTGCGAGTGCGTCGCTCGTGAGCGTGCCGGCGTTTGCGGGCTGGTACGGTCACGGCACCGCCTACACGTCGCGCGGCGAATACAACGGCGCACACGGCGGTTACTGCAGCGGCGGCACCTGCAATCACGCGGGCGCCGTGGCGGGCCCGTACGGCGGCATCGCGAGCAACTCGGGCAGCGTCACGCGCACGGCGCCCGGCCAGTTCTCGAACACGGGTACGGCCTACGGCCCGAACGGCCGCTCGGTCCAGCATTCGGGCGATACCAGCTGCGCTAGTGGCACCTGCTCGCATACCGGCTCGATGACCGGCTCTGATGGCAAGACGGCCTCGACATCCGGTCAAGTGACGCGCAACGGCGCCGGGCAGTACTCGTCGTCGGGTACGGTGACGGGTGGCAACGGCAATAGCTACAACCACTCGGCATCGACGAATTGCGCAGGCTGGACCTGCTCGCGTTCAGGCACGGTGACGGGCAGCAACGGCGGCACGGTCCCGCATTCGGGCAGCGCGACCAGCGTCGCGCCGGGCGTGGTGGTCACGTCGGGCAGCGCGCCGGGCACGCACGGCAACACGGTGACGACGAGCGGCACTGTCGTGCACGGCGGCGTGGTCGCGACGGGCGGCACGACGGTGGTAACGGGTACGACTACCGTCGGTGCGGCAGTTGTCGTGCCGCCGCCGGTGGTGGTCCCGCCGCCTGCGACGGCCGTCGTGGTGGCAGCGCCAGTTCCCGCACCGGTAGTCGTGACTCCGCCGCCCCCGCCGCCCGCTGTGGTGGTCGCACCGGCTCCCGTCGTCGTGCCGCCGCCCGCACGTGTCGTGGTGATGGCTCCGCCGCCGCCTCCGCATGTCGTGTACGTCGCGCCGAAGCCGCGCCCCGTGATCTTTGTGCCGGGCCACTGGATTGGCCGCGGGTGGATCCCGGCACACTGGGCCTGAGTTGCAACCGCAGATGCAAAAACACAAACGGCGCTTTACGCGCCGTTTGTGTTTTCAGTGCGGTTTCAGTGCCAGGCGATAGATCAACCTGGCGTCATGCCCGGTCCAACCGAAACGGACGGATCGACGGCCCCGGTCCCTGCGGCCACGCTTGCCGGTGCAAGCGCCTTGCTGCGGAAGCGCGAACGAATGCGGCGGCGCATCGGCTCTTCGAAGTACGTGAACACGACGACGCTAAAGAGCAGCGTGAAGACCAGCGGAATCCAGCCGTTGTTCGCGCGAAAACCCGCGAGCCACGCGAGATACGCGATCGGCACATGAATCAGGAACAGCGCGTAGCTCGCTTCGCCGAAGCGCACCAGCCAGCGCTGATTCAACACACCGAACACAGGACGTTCGAGCAACGCGAGGCCGAGAATCAGCGTCGCGAAGAACGGGCTTTGCGGATAGAACACGGGCGTGGTCGGTTGCCACAGCGCGAGGATGATCAGCGCGACGACGGAACCCGCCACCAGTGCCATGCCGCGTTTGTGCATCGACACGCCGCGTGCGCGCAAGCCCTGAAACGCGAGTGCTGCGCCGATGCCGAGCATGAACTCGGCGATCCGGCAGATCGGCAGCGTGCCCGCCAGAAAGTGACTGCGCGAAATCGGCAACGCGACCATGAAGAACTCGATCATCAAGCCCTGCGCGATCCAGACACCGATCAGCGTGATGACGAGCGTCTTCGCGCGCATCTTCACGAAGCGCGCGAGGATCAGCGGGAAGAGGGCATAGAAGAACGCCTCGCACGACACGCTCGATGCCGGCCCGTTCCATGGCTGGTTGATCGCGGCGAACGGAAACCAGGCCGTGATCAGCAGCACCTGAGCGACGAAGCTCACCACCAGCGACAGATTGACCGCCGACTTCAGCGCGAACCACTTGAGCATCAGCACTTCGTTGTGCGAGATGACGAGATACGCCGTCGTGATCGATGCGATGGCCAGCGCGAACAGGATGTTCGGATAGATGCGCGCCACGCGCGCGACGTAGAAGTTGTGCGGGCTTTGGGTCGCGAGTTCGTCGCGATACGTGTAGGTGAGAATGAAGCCGGACAGCACGAAGAACAGCGAGACGGCTGAGCGCCCGCCATCGACGAAATTGAAGAACGACTCAGGCGTGTTGAGCAGCTCGAGTTCCCGGTAGTGCGACAGGACAACGGTCAGCGCGGCGAGAAAACGTATGCTCGTCAGCGCAGGAACGATACCGTTCGCCTGGATGGTCGTCGCTCGCATTGGACTCTCATCTGAATGGGATGCGCCACGTGTTTCCGCATCGACGAGATTCAGTGTAACGGTCCACCCATGCCTTCTTCCCAGCCGGGCGCCCAGGTGTCGGAAAACACCGAGACATTGGCCGAGCGACCCTCGGTGCGCGTTGCGTATGCACAGCGGATAGGCATCGCGGCAAGCCAACCGTCAGCGCCGCGTCATGCCGCGTGCATGTTGATTTCGGACAGCCTCTGTCCGATCCAGACAAACCCTGATTGCTGCGTCAAAAGCGCCACTGCTATCGTGCGCAGGTCATGTGGAAGCGCTTCCACTTTGCTTCCAGCCGTTGACCGATTCGTTTCAAACACGTATCCAGACATTCAGCGAGGGGAGGTTCCGTGGCATACGATGCAGTGGCACCCGGCAGCAGTCAGCAGAGCGATCCGTTCACGCCGCCGTCCGATTCCGTACTCTGGCGCAAGGACTTTCTGCTTGGCGCGGCGACGGCTTCGTATCAGATCGAAGGGGCCGTCAGCGAAGACGGCCGCCTGCCGTCCATCTGGGACACCTTCTCGGCGACGCCCGGCAAGGTGCTGGCGGGCGACACGGGCGCCGTGGCCTGCGATCACTATCACCGCTGGGAAGGCGATCTCGATCTGCTGTCGCGGCTGAATTTCGAGGCGTACCGGATGTCGGTCGCATGGCCGCGCGTGATGGACGAAGCGGGCCGCCCGAACCGCAAGGGTCTCGATTTCTACAAGCGGCTGCTCGGCAAGCTCAAGGAAAAGGGGCTGCAGACCTTCGTCACGCTGTATCACTGGGACTTGCCGCAGCATCTCGAAGATCGCGGCGGCTGGCTCAATCGCGAGACGGCGTACCGCTTCGCCGATTACGCGGACCTGATGAGCCGCGAACTGTCGGGTCACGTCGATGCGTGGATGACGCTCAACGAGCCGTGGTGCTCGGCGTTCCTCGGCTACGGCAATGGCCATCATGCGCCGGGCCTCGCGAACCTGCGCTACGCGACGCAGGCGATGCATCATCTGCTGCTCGCGCATGGTCTCGGCACCCAGGCGTTGCGCGCGAACGATCCGTCGTCGATGAAAGGCATCGTCGCGAATGTCGGGCGCGGCACGGGCGAGACATCGAGCGCCGCGGACCAGCGCGCCGCGCATCTGTTCGAGGTGCAGCACAACGCGTGGATTCTCGATCCGTTGCTGAAAGGCGAGTATCCCTCCGATCTGTGGGAACTGTGGCCGGGCGCCGAGCCGCTCGTGCTCGAAGGCGACCTGCAGACCATCGCCGCGCCGCTGGACTTCCTCGGCATCAACTATTATTTCCGCACCAATGTGAAGAGCGACGGCGCGCATGGTTTCATCGAGTCGCCGCTGCCGGATGTCGAGCGCACGCAGATGGGCTGGGAAGTCTCTCCGGATGGCCTGCGCGATCTGCTGACGGGCTTTCACGGCACGTATGCGAACCTGCCGCCCATCTATATCACCGAGAACGGCATGGCCTCGGATGACAAGGTGCACAACGGTGCCGTCGAAGATCCGCAGCGCATCACGTTCCTCAAACGCCATCTCGCGGCGGTCGATCAGGCCGTGAAGCAGGGCGTCGATATTCGCGGCTACTTCGTGTGGTCGCTGCTCGATAATTTCGAATGGGCGTATGGCTATGAGCGGCGCTTCGGCGTCGTGCACGTCGATTACGGCACGCAGCAGCGCACCGTCAAGCGCAGTGGAGAACTGATCGCGAAGTTCATCGAGGCACGCAAAACGAAGCGCTGATGCATCGGCGCCGATACGCAGTCACAACAAGCTGATAAGCAGTCGACCTGATAAATCGGGCATCGTGCCCGAAGGAGACGGAATGAACAGCAGAAAACAGTGGGCGTTGAAAAGCGGTATCGCATTGGCATTGGCCATCACGGGCATCGTCGCGCATGCCGAGCCGTTGAAGGCCAATGTGATTCACTGGTGGACCTCGGGTGGCGAATCGGCGGCGATCCGCCAGTTCGCCGACGCGTACAACCAGGCGGGCGGCCAGTGGGTCGACAACGCCGTGGCGGGTGCGGACCAGGCGCGTGCGACCGCGATCAACCGCATTGTCGGCGGCGATCCGCCCACGGCTGCGCAGTTCAATACGTCGAAGCAGTTTCACGACCTGATCGATCAGGGCCTGCTCAACAACGTCGATAGCGTCGCCAGCAAGGAGAACTGGGCCGCGATCTTTCCGCAATCGATTATCGACAGCATCAAGGTCAATGGTCACTACTACGCAGCACCTGTCGATATCCACATGCCCGCGTGGTTCTTCTATTCGAAGCCGGTGTTTGCGAAGGCGGGCATTGACGGCGATCCGAAGAGCTTCGATGAATTCGTCACCGATCTCGACAAGCTGAAGAAGGCGGGCGTCATTCCGCTCGCGCTCGGTGGTCAGCCGTGGCAGGAGAAGATTACGTTCGACGCCGTGTTCGCCGATGTCGGTGGCCCGGATCTGTATCTGAAGATCTATCGCGACCGCGACCAGAACGCAGTGAATTCCGCTGCCTTCAAGAAGGTGCTGGCATCGTTCAAGAAGCTGCATGATTACGTCGATCCCGGTTCGCCGGGCCGCAACTGGAACGACGCAACGGCGCTCGTGATCTCCGGCAAGGCCGGCGTGCAGATCATGGGCGACTGGGCGAAGGGCGAGTTCTCGGCGGCAAAGCAGGCGCCCGGCAAGGACTTCGGCTGCTTCCCCGGCTGCGGTCCGCATTCGCCGTATCTCGTAGCAGGCGACGTGTTCGTGTTCCCGAAGACGGACAACGCGACTGCGATCAAGGCGCAGAATCTGCTCGCGACCGTGATGACGTCACCGCAGGCGCAGGTTGCGTTCAGCGCGAAGAAAGGCTCGATCCCCATTCGGCCCGACGTCGATGTGAATCAACTGGACATGTGCGCGAAAGAGGGCATTGCGATCATGAAAGACAAATCGCGTCAGTTGCCGAACCCTGAAATGCTGCTGTCGCCCGACATGCAGGGCGCGTTGACGGACGTCATCACGAACTTCTGGAACAAGAACCAGTCGGTCGACGATGCGCAAAAGGCCTTTGCCAGCGCCTTGAAGGGTTGACGCACGATGGGCACGCTCAAGTCGCACGCCTTGCCTGAGATGGCGGCCGGCTCCGGCAAGCCGCAACGGCCCGCCGCCAGAACGCGGAGGCGGCCCACGCGCAAGCGCTGGTCAGTCGCTGCGTGGATCGCGCTGATCCCGATGATGGTGACGGTGATCTTCGCGTATCTCGGCACGATGCTGTGGACGGCACGCGTGTCCGTCAGCAACTCGCGCACGTTTCCGTCGAACGACTTCGTCGGCTTGACGCAATACGTGCGGCTGTTTCATAACGATCGCTGGCTGGTGTCGCTGCAGCACATCGCTATCTATGGCGTGTGCTTCATCGTCGCGTGCCTCGTGATCGGCATGCTGCTCGCGATTTTTATCGATCAGCGTGTGATGGCGGAGGGCGTGCTGCGTACGGTGTTCCTGTATCCGTATGCGATGTCGTGCGTCGCGACAGGTCTGGTGTGGCAGTGGATTCTCAATCCGGAACTCGGCGCGCAGTCGGTGTTGCACAAGATGGGATTCACGCATGCACGCTTCGACTGGATCGTCGATCAGGACTGGGTGATCTACACGATCGTGATCGCCACCGTGTGGCAGGCGTCGGGGCTGGTGATGGCGGTGATGCTTGCGGGCTTGCGCGGCATCGACGAAGAGTTGTGGAAGGCGGCACGCATCGACGGCATTCCGCGCTGGCGTGTGTATCTGAGCATCGTGATCCCGATGCTCGGGCCGTCTGTCTCGACAGCATTCGTGCTGCTGTTCGTGGCCGTCGTGAAGCTGTTCGACGCCGTCGTCGCGATGACGCAGGGCGGCCCCGGCACCGCGAGCGAAGTGCCCGCGAAGTTCATCATGGACTACCTGTTTGGCCGCGCGAATATCGGGCTGGCATCGGCGGCGTCGATCGTTTTGCTCGCCACGGTGCTCGCGATTCTCGCGCCGTTCCTGTACGCGCGCAGCCGCGCCGCGTCGCGCAAGGAGGTGTGATGAGCACGACGTTTCCATCTTCGGCTCAGTCGGCGCGTCAGCGTCACGCGCGCAGGAAGCGCTTTTCGCCGGCGCGTCTCGGCATTTATGGCTTTCTGATCATCGCGGCCTTGTTCTTTCTGTTGCCGCTTTACGTGATGCTCGTGACGTCGGTCAAACCGATGGACGAAATCCGTCTCGGCAATCTGCTCGCGCTGCCCGCGCACTTCACGCTGCAACCGTGGAGCGATGCATGGCAATCGGCGTGCACGGGCCTCGATTGCAACGGCATTCGCGTGGGCTTCTGGAACTCGGTGCGCATCGTGGTGCCGAGCACGGTGTTCTCGATCGTGATCGGCGCGATCAACGGCTATGCGCTGTCGTTCTGGCGGCCGCGCGGCGCAGGCGTGTTCTTCGGCGTGCTGCTGCTGGGCGCGTTCATTCCGTATCAGGTGATGATCTATCCGATGGTGCGCATGCTGGCGAGCGTGCATCTGTTCAGTTCGCTGCCGGGCATCGTGATCATTCACACGATCTTCGGCATGCCCGTGATGACGCTGCTGTTCCGCAACTACTATGCGGGCATTCCGCTCGAACTGTTCAAGGCGGCGCGCATCGACGGCGGCGGCTTCTGGCGCATCTTCTTTCAACTGATGCTGCCGATGTCGCTGCCCATCATCGTGGTCGCGATGATCCTGCAGGTGACGAACATCTGGAACGACTACCTGCTTGGTCTCGTGTTCGCCGGCACACGTAATCTGCCGATGACGGTGCAGCTCAACAACATCATCAACACCACGACGGGCGAGAAAATCTACAACGTCACCATGGCGGCGACGATACTGACTTCCGTGGTGCCGCTCGCCGTGTATTTCATTTCGGGCCGCTGGTTCGTGCGCGGCATCGCATCGGGCGCCGTCAAAGGCTGAGGGGACGACTATGGCAACTGTACCGAACCTTGCGAACGTCGCCGTGCGCGACCTGAAAATCCAGCTGGGCGCGAACACGGTGATCGACGCGCTCGATCTCGACGTGCGCGCGGGCGAATTCGTCGTGCTGCTGGGACCATCGGGTTGCGGCAAGTCGACGCTGCTGCACAGCATCGCCGGGCTGATCGACGTGGCGGACGGCAGCAGCGAGATTGGCGGCGAGGACATGACGTGGGCCGATCCGAAAGACCGGCGCGTCGCGCTCGTGTTCCAGTCGTATGCGCTCTATCCGACCATGAGCGTGGAGCGTAATCTGGCCTTCGCGCTGCGCATCAACGGCACGCCGAAGGCGGAAATAGAGCGGCGCGTCGCGCGCGCGTCCGACATGCTGCAACTCGGCCCGCTGCTCAAGCGCAAGCCGTCGCAACTGTCGGGCGGGCAGCGTCAGCGCGTGGCGATCGGCCGTGCGATTGTGCGCGAGGCGGACGTTTTCCTGTTCGACGAGCCGCTGTCGAATCTCGATGCGAAACTGCGCACCGAATTGCGCCGCGAACTGAAGCAACTGCATCAACGGCTGGGCGCGACGATGATCTACGTCACGCACGACCAGGTCGAAGCGATGACGCTCGCCACCCGCATGGCCGTGATGAAGAACGGTGTGATCCAGCAGTTCGGCACGCCCGCCGAAGTATATGCGCGGCCCGCGAACCTGTTCGTCGCGACCTTCCTCGGCTCGCCGGCGATGAACCTGCTGAACGGCACGCTGCATGCTGAAAATGGGGGCATGCGCTTCAGGGGCGCGCAACTGGATCTCAATGTATCGTCGTACGCGTTCGCCGCGCAACCCGAACCGGGCGCCGCGTGCGTGCTCGGCGTGCGGCCCGAAGATGTGCGTGTGCGGATCGGTGCGGACTCGAATCAGCGCGGGCAAGTGTCGCTTATCGAACCAATGGGCAACCACCGGATTATCTGGCTCGATTATCATGGCAGCCAGATAGCGTCGATCGATCAGGAGAAAACGCCCGTCGCGATTGGCGACTCCGTGGCGTTCACCATCGATGGCGCACATATATCGCTGTTCGACGAGGCGGGCGGGGCGCGCCTCTGAACGGCGCACGCAACAACACCAAGCGGACGGAGACACCGTGGCTACCCTAAAAGACGTAGCGGACCTGGCGGGCGTGGGGCTGTCGACAGCCTCGCGCGCCATATCAGGCAAAGGACCGGTATCGGCGGAAGCGGCGGCGCGCGTCAAGGCTGCCATTGCCGAACTCAACTTCCGGCCTTCGTCGATAGGCCGCGCAATGGCCACGCAGCAACTGGGCATCATCGGCCTGTTCGTGCCGACGTTTTTCGGTTCGTATTACGGCACGATACTCAAGCAGACCGATCTCGAACTGCGTGCGGTGCACCGGCACGTGGTGGTGGCGACGGGTTGCGGCGAATCGACACCGCGCGAGCAGGCGCTCGAAGCCGTGCGTTTTCTGATCGGACGCGATTGCGATGGCGTCGTGGTCATCAGCCATGACCTGCATGACGAAGATCTCGACGGGCTGCATCAGATGCATCCGCGGATGGTATTTCTGAACCGCGCGTTCGACGCGTTACCGGATGCATCGTTTTGCGCGGACCATCGGCGCGGTGGCGAAATCGCGGCCGAGACGCTGCTCGAACATGGGCACCGCAAGATTGCGGTGATTTCCGGGCCTTACACGGCATCGGATAACGTCGAACGACTGGACGGATTTTTCGATGCGCTGGCGCGCCATGGAATTGCACGCGATTCCGTGCCGCTGGTCGAATCGGACTTCTCGCCCGAAGGCGGATATGCGGCGACGTGCCAGTTGCTTGAATCGAAGGTGCCGTTCACGGGGCTGTTCTGCGCCAACGATACGATGGCAGTGAGTGCGCTCGCGCGGTTCCAGCAGCTTGGCATTTCGGTGCCGGGCGACGTGTCCGTGATTGGCTACGACGATGATTATTCGGCGGCTTACTCGGCGCCTACGTTGACGTCGGTGCATATCCCCACGGCTGAGCTGACCCAGAATGCCGTGCGCTGGCTGATCAACCAGTGCTACGGGACCAAGTGGGACATCTTTCGGGAGTTTCCTGTCACGGTGTCGATGCGGGCATCGGTGGGGCCGGCGCGCCAGGCATGAGGTGTGGTTGGTGCGTTGTATGCTGAGGGTGTTCTCATCCTTTGCAGGAGCCTTGCATGCAGCCGCCGCGTCTCGACAATCCCTTTCTTGAATCGCTTGCCGTTGAACTGGCTGAGTGGCGAAGCGGCTACGCCGAGTTCGTCATGCCGATCCGGCCCGCGACATTGAACCGGCAGCGCGTGTTGCAGGGTGGTGTGATTGCCACTTTGCTCGATGCTGCTGCAGGCTATTCCGGGCTTTATAGCGAAGGGGATCCTGTTCATGGGTTTACCTTGTCGTTGACGATCAGTTATCTGGACAAGGGGTTGGGGGATAAAGTTATTAGCCGAGGGTTTCTTGAACGTAAAGGGCGGTCTGTGTTTTTTGCTCGTGCTGAGGCTTGGGTGGATGGGAAGGTTTTGATTGCTAGTGCGCAAGGGGTGTTTAAGTACGCGTGATGTTTTTTGCTGGCGCTGGGTTTTGGTTTCGGTTTCGGTTTTGGTTTGGTTCTGTGCTGGCATCCGCGCTTTCGTGTCGGTATGCATGCGTCGCCCCTGTGCGGGGCAGCACCTACTTTTCTTTGCCGCGGCAAAGAAAAGTAGGCAAAAGAAAGCCGCTGAACACCACCCACTACGGTCCTTGCCTGCGGGTCCCCAGCCGGTCCTATCCTTCATGCGGCATCACTCTTGTTGATGCCGGCTGCCAGCGCTCTTTAAGGGCGCATCACCCTCTTCAAATACCCGCGTCTCAGCGGACCTTACCCGTCAGTCCACGGCCGCCCAGGTGGCAAACGGTGTGTCGGCTATCGCGGCGTATGCGCATCACTCCGGACTGAAAAGCAAAGGCGGTGTGTCTTGTAGGATCGCCGACGCGTAAGGCGCGACAACCGACACACCGTTTGCCACCTGGGCGGCCGCAACCATTCGCTGCCGCTGGCTGGGCTACGGGCGATTGAAGCGGGGGAGGCGCTTATTCGAAGCGTGAGCAACGAGCATGAAGAAGGGCGATGTCGTGTGAGGGATAGGACCGGTTGGGGGCCCGCAGGCAACAACTAGCATTGGCGGTGTTAGCCCGCTTTCTTTGCTTACTTTCTTTGCGGCGGCAAAGAAAGTAAGTGCCGCCCCGCACAGGGGCAACACTAGCAGACCACTAGCAACAAGCGGATGCCAACAAAAAAACCCCTACTGCACAGCAACAGGCCTCCCCCCCGCATCCTTAATATGCGAATGAAGCTGCATACGAATCTCCTCATCCACTGCCGCAGGCAACGGAACGTAATCAAGATCCTGCGCCGCCCGATGTCCATTCACGAATGCCCACTCGAAGAAACTAAGCGCCTCTTTCGCATGATCGGCATTGTTCTGCATCGCAGGCATCAAAACGAACGTCGCACCCATCACAGGCCACGCATCCTTGCCAGGCTCATTCGTGAGGATCTGAAAAAGCGAGCTCGACCAGTTAGCCCCGAGCGCAGCTGCATTGAACGCATCCGGTCCCGGCTGCACCGAAACACCGGCAGCATTTTTCATCGCCGTATAGGCAATATGATTCTGCTTCGTGAAGTCCCACGCAACATAGCCGATTGTCCCCGGCAGATAGCGCACGTAAGTCGCCACCCCTTCGTTGCCCTTGCCACCAATGCCGCGCGGCCAGCGCACGGTCGTGCCTTCGCCGACTTTCGCTTTCCATTCGGGGCTGACCTGCGACAGGTAGTGCGTCAAGATCAGTGTCGTGCCCGAGCCGTCGGCGCGGCGGATCACGGCGATCGCGAGATCGGGCAGCGTCAGCTTCGGATTCAGCGCGGCAATGGCCGGGTCTTTCCAGTTCGTAATCTTGCCGAGGTAGATGTCGCCGAGTACTTCGCCCGATAGCGTCAACTCGCCGGGCTTGATGCCGGGAATGTTGACGACGGGCACCACGCCGCCTATCACGGTCGGAAACTGGACAAGGCCGCGTTTGTTCAGTTCGCTCTCCGCCAGCGGCGCGTCGGAGCCGGCGAAGTCGACCTGCTTCGCGAGAATCTGCTTGATGCCTTCCGTCGAACCGACGCCCTTGTACTGAACGTTGCCGCCGCCGGATTTCCTGTAGGCGTCCGCCCACGCCGCATAGATGGGCGCAGCGAACGTGCTGCCGGCGCCCGTGATGTCGACCGCCAGAGCGTCGATCGACGTGCAGGTGACGAGCAGGGCAATCCACATCGGCATGGTTCTCACGATACCCTCACTGTTCGTTGCTATTCGGATTGTCAGGTGATGGCCGGTCCAGCCGCTCGGCACCGGATGCGATACGGCTTGCGACGATCGCGTCCGGCAGGTGGCATTGCCATGCCTCATTAGAGGTCGGCGGGGTGCGCGATGCAAATTGAATCGACCTATCGCAAACCCGCATGCAGACTCGATCCGAGGGGGATTGCATTGGTCAGAGGAGACACACGCTGAGCAGCCCGTGAGCGCCCGATCGCCGCGCGGCGAATTTTCGTGCGGTATGCTGACCAGTCCATCATTGCCGGGAGAATGCGCTAATGGGCTTGCTGAGCCGGCTGTTCCACCGCGATCGGACTGCCGGGCCGCCGATGGAGACCGCACGCATCGACGAAGCGATCGGCCGCATTCTCGCGATTCATCCACGCATTGCCGTCGCGAGCCGCTATCGGCAGCGCCTCAGGCGGCCGATCCCCGTCACGCTCCAATACGCCGACGAACTGATGGCCTCGCTGCCCGCCACGCTCGATGCAAGCGCCGACGCGTGGGCCGGCAATCCGAGCCTGCGCGCATTCTTCGCAACCCCTGACGATATCGCCGATACCTTTGGCCGCTCGCAGGAAGTGCGCGCGTTCTTCGACGCGCATCCCGATGCCGTCGATCTCCACGGCACGCTCGGCATGGCATTGACGGAGCGCCATGTGCTCGGCGTCGCGCTCGATGGCGACACGCTGCATCACGACGTCGCGCAAACCACGCTGAGTTTCAGCGACCATCGCGTGCGGATCTGCGGACGCACGGAAGCGTCGCTGCGCGCGGAGATCGAACGCAGGCTGATCGATCAGCTCGCGCTCGAAGGGCTGTCGATGCTGGCCGCCACGCGCGCCGCAAGCCTCGCGCGCGGGCGGGAGCTGATGCAGGAACGCGTGGCCTTGCTGCATCGCGGTGGCACGGGCATCTCTGCGGTGGCGGGCGGCGGCACGGCCGTCGAAGCGGACGAACTCGCGCATGTGCAGACGCAGATTGCGCAGAACGCTGACCACCTGGCTGCGCTGAGAATGCCGACCGATATCGTCGAGCATGAACTGGAAGGCATTTGCGAAGTGTTCGGCAAGCCCGCCGATTACGTCTATATCAGGAACCGGCATATCCGCATCGACATGATGAACGTGGTGCAGGAGGGAGCCTCGAAGGGCGGACACGATATCGAGTTTCACTTCGTGCGGATTCCCGGCACGACGCCGCAGATGCGCGCGTTCGCGATGGTCCGCTTTCGGCGTGCCGATCTGCCGCCGGGAGGATTGCATATCGACGCTGCAATGCGTGCGCTTTAAGGCGCGCGAACTGAAGCGCAAGATAAAGCGCAGAAGCAGAAAAACGCCAGGCCTGCGTCGTCACCGTGCTCGATGCCGTTTCAGTTTCTGGATCGATTGCATCGGGCGTTGCATGTTCCGCATTGTTGAGATGTTTGCCGGTCGCCACCAGGCGTTTTGAAAGTCATAAACTGTTTCCAAAGGCTGGGTTATCTGTAGCGCCTCTGTTCAAATGCATGGACTTTCGATGAGGAGAACATCGTATGGCTGAGCTTTGGGTTGGCAACGTCGCTGACGAGGTGACCGACGAGGAAATCCGCGAATTCCTGTGCCGTTACGGATTTCCACCGTTCGATACGATTCAGCGCGTCGAAGGAAGCGGCGACCGTCCTGCCGTCGTGCTGGGCTTCAATGACGTGGGCGCGCATGTGCTGCAGAGCCTGCAACCGCGCGTGCACAACATGTTCTGGAAAGACCGCACGATCGTGGTTCAGGTCGTGCCCGCACGGAGCGAAGACTGATGACGAGGCGGTCCGCGCGCTGCACGGACCGTCATTCGGATCGACACAATAGTGACTGCGGTGGTGACGGGAGACAAACGATGGCTGAATCACGACGCGAAAAGAAGAGCGCCCGTAGCAAGCATTCGGATGGCACACAGGAAGGCCAGGATGCGCCGGGCAAGATGACCAAAAAACAGTACGAAAAAGAACTCAAGGCGCTTCATGTCGAGCTGGTCAAGCTGCAGGAATGGGTCGTTAAAACGGGCGCGAAAGTCTGCATCGTGTTCGAAGGACGCGACGGCGCAGGCAAGGGCGGCACGATCAAGGCCATCACGGAGCGCGTCAGCCCGCGCGTGTTTCGCGTGATCGCGTTGCCTGCGCCGACCGAACGCGAAAAATCGCAGATGTATATCCAGCGCTATCTGCCGCATCTGCCTGCCGCAGGAGAAATCGTGCTGTTCGACAGAAGCTGGTACAACCGCGCGGGTGTCGAGCGCGTCATGGGCTTCTGCACGGAAGAGCAGGTGCAGAACTTCTTCAAGGCCGTGCCGCTGATCGAGCATGCCATCATCCAGTCGGGAATCATCTTCCTGAAGTACTGGCTCGAAGTGAGCGAAGAAGAGCAGACGCGCCGCCTCGAAGCGCGCATCACCGACGAGCGCAAGACCTGGAAGCTCTCGCCGATGGATCTGCTGTCGTATAGCCGCTGGTACGACTACTCGCGTGCACGCGACGACATGTTCGCGGCCACCGACACCGAGCAGGCGCCATGGCACGTCGTGCATTCCGACGACAAGAAACGCGCGCGCCTGAATCTCATCACGCATCTGCTTGGCAGCATCCCGTACAAGACGGTGCCGCGCGAGAAGGTCAAGCTGCCGAAGCGGCAGAAACCGGCAGGTTACCGGCAACCCGAGCACCCGATCCGTCAGGTGCCGGAGAAGTTCTGAATCGCACGGGCATGCGGGCGCAACGCAGCGGTTCGGTGCGCTTGCATGTCACGGCGTGCACTTCACTTCGCATCCCCCGTCTTGCCACGCAGCAGCGCTTCGGGATGCTGCTGCAAATAATCCGACAGCGCGCGGAACGATGCCGCCGTGCGAGCGAGTTCACGCACTGCGTCGCTGGTGTCCTGCTGTAACGCCGAGTCGGGCTGCAGCGCGGTGTTCGCGGAATCGAGCGTGGTCTGTGCGGCGGAGAGTGTGTTTTTCGCCTGCGGCACGACTTGCGTGTTGAGGTTGCGCGTCAGTTGCGCGGCGCTCGCCAGCGTCTGCTGTGCGTTCTTGCCGATCTGCTCGAGCGGCAGGCTGTCCAGCTTGGTCACGATCCGGTTGAGGGAATCCTGCAGCGATTGCAGGCTGCTTGGCGTGGTCGGCAACTCGGGCGGCGTGCGGCTCCAGTCGACTTGCGCCTTGGGCGCATTGGGGAAGAAGTCGAGCGCGATATACAGCTGGCCCGTGATCAGGCTGCCCGTTTTCAGCTGCCCGCGCAGGCCGCGTGCCACGAGGAAATCGGCCAGTGCATGCGGGTCGTCGCCGAGGCGCCCGCCGCGCGGCTCGGATACGTAACGTGACGTGAAGCGCTCCGGATAGAGCTTGACCTGAACTGGAATGCTGATCTGTCGGGTAACGGGATCGAAGCGCGTATAGATCGCCGATACCTCGCCAACCGTGATGCCGCGAAAAGCGACGGGCGCGCCCACGACGAGGCCACGCACCGAACCGAGGAAATCGAACACGAATGTCTCGACAATCGCGTCGTGCCGCTTCATGGCTTCTGCACGCGTGGCAAAGAGCGGGAAGTGGGCGCGTGCGTCTGCTTCGGGCCGGTTGAGCGAGTCGGTGGGTGTTTCGAATGCGAGGCCGCCGACGAGAATCGACACGACCGATTGCGTATTGATCTGCACGCCCTCCGTGCCGAGCGTGACGTCGATACCGCCTGCCTGCCAGAAGCGGGAATCGTTGTTCACATAGCGGTCGTAGGGTGCATTGATGAAGACGTGCAGCGTGACGCCGCCGCCGTCCTGGTCGAGATCGAACGATGTTACCTGGCCGACCTGCAGCCGCCTGAAATAGACGGGCGTGCCGACGTCGACGGAACCGAGATCGGTTGCTTTCAGCACGAACTCGCGGCCCGGCACGTCGCTCGCGAATACGGGCGGCACTTCGAGGCCCGTGTAGTCTCGCCGCGCCGGTTTGGCGTGACCGATATCCATGCCGATGAACGCGCCCGACAAAAGCGTGCTGATACCCGATACCGTGCCGCCCGCAATGCGTGGTCGCACGACCCAGAAGCGCGTGTCGTCGACCAGCATGCTGGTGGCGTCGCGTGTGAGTTCGGCGGTCGCGATCACCTGCTTGTAGTCGCCCGAGAGCGCGACTTTCTTCACGACGCCGATGTCGACGTCCTTGAACTTGATCTTCGTTTTGCCTGCTTCGAGTCCTTCGCCGGTCTTGAAGCTGATCGTAATGGTCGGGCCTTGCGACAGCACCGCCTGCACCGCGAGCCAGAGACCGACCAGCACGGCAACGACAGGCACGAGCCAGATCCACTGGATGCGCCGGCGTTTGGGCGGTACAGCGAGGGTATCGGGTAGATGGGGCGGACGGCTCATTTCTGCAGGCGCCAGCGTCTTGATGGAGCGAGTATCTGGCAACGACAGGCCCCACACCATTGGACTTTGGTCCAATAGCGAACGCTGGAATCGTGCACTACGCTAGCCAGAACGCTGGATGCCTAATGCGCCACATGCGCCCTGAAAAATCGTTCGCATGTGAGCGCCCCATATGCGCCGACGAGAGGGCCAGGCGATGCCAAGGGAGAACCCGGCGCTTCACCGCATCCACAAGCCGCCTGTCACACGGCGGCGCAGGTGGCTGTTTGCTATCGGCGGAATCCTCGCGCTTGCGGCACTGGGCTGGGGGTTTTACGTCATCATCGAGCCTGCTTTCCAGACGCGTATCGTCATCACGACGGGCGCGGACAATGGCATCTATCGCGGTTTTGCGGACCGCTATGCACCGCTGCTCAAGCGCGACGGCGTGACGCTCGATATCCGCAGTTCGTCCGGTTCCGCCGAAAACTATCAGCGGCTCAAAGATCCATCGAGCGAGTATCAGGTCGGCTTCGTCCAGTCGGGCACGACCGTGCCGCAAGATGCCGATAACCTCGAGACGATCGCCGCTGTTTCGTATGAACCGATCTGGGTGTTCTATCGCGACCCGCAGACCGTCAACCGCCTCGCGCAACTGCGCGGCAAGCGCATCGGCATTGGCGTGCAGGGGAGCGGCCTGCTGCAGGTATCGCGTGTATTGCTGGGTTATAGCGGCATTACGGGCGACAACACGCAACTGTTCGAAATGGACGCGCCGAAATCCTGGCGCTGCCTCGAAGACGGCTGTCTGGATGCAGCGTTCTTCATCGGCAGGCCGGACGCGCCGATGCAGCAGATGCTCCTGAACAGCGACCTGAAGCTGATGAGCTTCGCGCAGGCCGACGCCCTCGTGCAGAAATTCCCGTCGCTGAAGAAGGTGACGTTTCCGCGTGCGTCGACCAGCATCATCAAGGATTCTCCGCAAACGGATGTCACCTTGCTGGCGGCGACGGCGTTGCTCGTCGCGAAGGACACGCTGCATCCCGCGCTGGTCTATCTGCTGCTCGATGCCGCAAAGACGGTGCACGCGGGCGAAGATTACTTCACGCCGCTCGGCGCGTTTCCCAACCTGAATACCGACGAATTTCCCGTCTCCAATGAAAGCGAACGCTACTTCAAGTCGGGGCGTCCGTTTTTGCAGCGCTATCTGCCGTTCTGGCTCGCGAGCTTCATCGAACGCCGGCTGCTGATTCTCGTGCCGTTCATGGCCGTGCTGATCGGGCTGGTGCAGGCGCTGCCGCGCATGCTGGAGGCGCGCGTCAAAAAGCGCTTCGTGGTCTGGTATCGCGAACTGAAATCGCTGGAAGACGAAATCTGGCAGACGGCGACGCCTTCGGCAGAACAGCTTTCGCAATGGCGCACCGAACTGGAGGACATCGACGCGCAGGCGAGCCGGATACGTGTGCCCGTACGCTATCTACAAGACGTCTATGCACTCAAGCAGGCCGTCAGCGTGGTGCGGCAGCGTATTGCACTGTCTGCGGGACCGGCAGTCTAGTGCAGATCGCGGCACCGGCATGATCCTGCACAATCGTGCACGCAGGCAGGCGTCTGTCGGAACTGAGCGCTAGCCCTGCAACATAGTGCAGGAATCGCTCACCGCGCGCATTTGCGGGCGATCGGCGCGTCGTGCAGTAAGATGCTGGGTTCACCCGACAACCTACCTTCCAGCATGGACAGCGTTTCCCCGTTCGACCAGGATCAACTGCTCGCCGAATACGCCGACCTGCGGCAGCGCGCTGCCGCGCTCGAAGAGCAGGTGCCCGTTTGCCTGCAGCGCATTTCGGATAAATTGCACCGGATCGGCGGCGAGTCCGAACTGGCGGACCATTTCCGCAGCCTGCTGGTCGGCGCGCGCAGCAACGCGCTGGTGTCGATCGAGAACTACCACGAGGCGATGCCGTATCTGCAGACGGCGGAAACCGTGATCGCGCAACTGACCGGGCAGGGCGACGGGCAAACCGCCCCGGACCGCCCGGCGGAAGACACGGAAGCGTTGCTGGAGCGCCTCGACGAGCTGATCGATGCGGCAGTGCGCATGATTGACACCGCCGAACAGTGTTACGACGAGGCCACTTCGACCGATCCCGACACGGTGCCGGCCTCGATTCTGGATGAGCCGCTGCACCCCGATTTCTGACGCGCGCCTGGGCTGCAAAACGGCCAGGAAAGTGCCAGATAAAGCCCGCGCAAGGCCCGATTTCCGCCGAATCCGGCTCGCGGACGGGCTTGTCTGATAAAGTTTCGCCTATTCCCTTCAAACGTCGATTCAACGGTTTTGATTATGAGCACAATCCTCGAAAGTCTTCCGACCGGCCAGAAAGTCGGTATTGCGTTCTCTGGCGGCCTCGATACGAGCGCCGCGCTGCACTGGATGCGCTTGAAGGGCGCCGTGCCGTACGCGTACACGGCAAATCTCGGTCAGCCGGACGAAGACGACTACGATTCGATCCCGCGCCGCGCCAAGGAATACGGCGCGGAAGGTGCGCGCCTGATCGACTGCCGCGCGCAACTGGTCGCGGAAGGCATTGCTGCGCTGCAATGCGGCGCATTCCACATCTCGACGGCGGGCGTCACGTACTTCAACACCACGCCGATCGGCCGCGCCGTCACGGGCACGATGCTGGTCGCCGCGATGAAGGAAGACGGCGTCAACATCTGGGGCGATGGCAGCACGTACAAGGGCAACGACATCGAGCGTTTCTACCGCTATGGCCTGCTCGTCAATCCCGATCTGAAGATCTACAAGCCGTGGCTCGACCAGCAGTTCATCGACGAACTCGGCGGTCGCGCGGAAATGTCGGAATTCATGCGCCAGTCGGGCTTCGAGTACAAGATGTCGGCTGAAAAAGCCTATTCGACCGATTCGAACCTGCTCGGCGCCACGCACGAAGCCAAGGATCTCGAAAGCCTGGAATCGGGCATCAAGATCGTCAATCCGATCATGGGTGTCGCGTTCTGGCGCGACGACGTGCAGATCGCGAAGGAAGAAGTCACGATCCGCTTCGAGGAAGGCCAGCCCGTCGCGCTGAACGGCAAGACCTTCCCGAACGCCGTCGAACTGCTGCTGGAAGCGAACCGCATCGGTGGCCGTCATGGTCTGGGCATGAGCGACCAGATCGAGAACCGCATCATCGAAGCAAAGAGCCGCGGCATCTACGAAGCCCCGGGTCTCGCGCTGCTGTTCATCGCGTATGAGCGCCTCGTGACGGGCATTCACAATGAAGACACGATCGAGCAGTACCGTGAAAACGGTCGCCGCCTCGGCCGCCTGCTGTATCAGGGCCGCTGGTTCGATCCGCAGGCCATCATGCTGCGCGAAACGGCGCAACGCTGGGTCGCGCGTGCGATCACGGGCGAAGTGACGCTCGAACTGCGCCGTGGCAACGACTATTCGCTGCTGAGCACGAAGTCGCCGAACCTGACGTATCAGCCGGAACGTCTGTCGATGGAGAAGGTTGCCTCGACGTTCTCGCCGCGGGACCGTATCGGTCAGCTGACGATGCGCAATCTCGACATCACCGATACACGCGACAAGCTGCGCGTGTATTCGCAGGTCGGTCTGCTCGCACCGGGCGAATCGTCGGCACTGCCGCAACTGAAGAACGACACCGAGTAAGCTCGCTCGCTGTCATGCATGATGGGTGAGCCTTGTGCGGCTCGCCCTGTTCATTCGATGCGTGACGCGAACTCGCGTTACGCATCTCTCCCTACGCATTGGCTGCCATTGATGTATCGCGCTGGCTGATGTCCGTCCGTTGTTGCATTCCCACGTTTTCACGTTTCACGTTTCGCGATCTTTGCGGATCGCGCTCGTGCATTGCGTTCGCATACCCCATCTGAATCTCGCTCAGCACCTCAATTGCAAGCGAAAAAAACAGGTCCGCAGTCCGCACACCGGTTGCGTCAAAAAGTCCTGCATTCGCGATAGACATACGGAGTCCACCTCCTATCCTTAGGAAGGCACTGCGTACCGCGAAACCTCTTGCATGGAGAGATCAATGGACGACAACCGCCTGCAGCCCGCACCGTTGCAAGCCGATGAACTGCGCGACATGGACCGCTACTGGCGGGCATGCAATTACCTGTCCGCCGGCATGATCTATTTGCGCGCCAACCCGCTGTTGCGCGAGCCGCTCGCACCGGAACACATCAAGCGCCGTCTGCTCGGACACTGGGGTTCCGACCCGGGGCAAAGCTTCGTGCTCGTGCATCTGAACCGCGCAATCAGGCAGCGCGACCTGAATGTGGTCTTCATCGCCGGGCCGGGCCACGGGGCACCTGCCACGCTCGCACATAGCTATCTGGAAGGACGCTACACGGAAATCTATCCGGATCGAGGCGAGACGGAAGAGGGCATGGCGCGTCTATTCAGGCTGTTCTCGTTTCCGGGCGGCATCGGCTCGCATTGCACGCCCGAAACGCCCGGCTCGATTCACGAAGGCGGCGAGCTTGGTTATAGCCTGTCGCACGGTTATGGTGCCGCGTTCGACAATCCCGATCTGATCGTGACTGTGATGGTCGGCGATGGCGAAGCCGAAACAGGGCCGCTCGCCACGTCGTGGCATTCGAACAAGTTTCTCAATCCTGCCCGCGATGGCGCGGTGCTGCCCGTGCTGCATCTGAATGGCTACAAGATTGCCAACCCGACCATCCTCGCGCGCATTCCGCACGAAGAACTCGAAGCGCTTCTGACGGGCTATGGATATAAGCCGTATTTCGTCGAAGGCGATGAGCCGGAAAAAATGCATCAGCAGATGGCGGCGACACTCGATCGATGTGTCGACGAGATTCACGCAATCCAGCAGCGCGCACGAAACGAAGGCGACGTGAAGCGCCCGCGCTGGCCGATGATCGTGCTGCGCTCGCCGAAAGGATGGACGGGGCCGCGCGAGTTCGGCGGTCACAAGATAGAAGGATCGTGGCGCGCGCATCAGGTGCCCATCGCCGATCCGGCGAGCAATGCAGAGAGCCTGAAAGTCGTCGAATCGTGGCTGCGCAGTTATGGGCCGGACGAACTGTTCGATACATCGGGGCGCCTCATTGCCGAATTGCGTGCGCTCGCGCCGGAAGGCCCGCGCCGCATCAGCGCCAATCCGCATGCGAACGGTGGCGCGCTCTGCAAGGCGCTCGATCTGCCCGACTTCTCCGCGTATGCCGTCGACGTCAGTCAGCCCGCCACGCAGTACGTGTCACCCACGGATGTGCTCGGCCAGTTTCTGCGCGACGTCATGCGCCGCAATATGACGAGCTTCCGCGTATTCGGTCCCGACGAAACGGCGAGCAACAAACTCACGGCCATTTACGAAGCGTCGCAGAAGACATGGCTGGCAGAGATGATCGAATCGGATAGCGACGGCGGCGAGCGCTCCGTCGATGGCCGCGTCATGGAAATGCTCAGCGAACATACGCTGGAAGGCTGGCTCGAAGGCTATACGCTGACGGGACGCCACGGTCTCTTTGCGCCCTATGAAGCGTTCGTGCATGTGATCGATTCGATGTTCAACCAGCACGCGAAATGGCTCGAAAAGGCCAAGCGCGAATTGCGCTGGCGGCAGCCCGTGCCTTCGCTGAATCTGCTGATCACATCGCTGGTGTGGCGTCAGGATCACAACGGATTCACGCACCAAGACCCCGGCTTTCTCGATGTCGTGACCAACAAGAGCCCTGATGTCGTGCGCATCTATCTGCCGCCCGATGCGAACTGCCTGCTGAGTGTCGCCGATCATTGCCTGCGCTCGCGTGACTACGTGAACGTGATCGTCGCCGACAAGCAGCCGCATTTGCAGTACCTCGACATGCAAGCGGCGATCACGCATTGCACGAAGGGCATCGGCATCTGGGATTGGGCATCGACGGATCAGGATTGTGAGCCGGATGTCGTGATGGCGAGCGCCGGCGACATCCCGACCATGGAAGCACTCGCAGCGGTGGAAATACTCAAGGGACTGTTCCCCGACCTGAAAATCCGCTTTGTGAATGTCGTGGATCTGTTCCGGCTGATGCCCGATTCCGATCATCCCCACGGACTGTCGGCGCGCGATTTCGATTCGCTGTTCACCACGAATAAACCGGTGATTTTCAATTTCCATTCGTATGCCACGCTGGTCCACAAGCTCACGTATCGCCGCACCAATCACGAGAACATTCACGTGCATGGCTATGCGGAGAAAGGCAACATCAATACGCCGCTGGAACTGGCGATCATCAATGGCATCGACAGGTTCTCGCTCGCTATCGACGTGATCGATCGCGTGCCACGTCTGCGGGGCGTCGGCGATCATGCGAAGGAGCGTCTGCGCGATCAGAAGATCCAGCATCTCGACTATGCGCACACGGAAGGGATCGACAGCGAAGCGATTCGCGACTGGAAGTGGGGCGGTTGATGTGGGTCGCTGCGGCGTGACTTCCGTCACGCGTGTCATGCCGCAGTGCCAGTGCGCATGCGCCACTACGATCGTGCCAAAACCTCCGCACAACACGCCACCTCGACAAGCCTTCATATGAATCGATGCATGCCGTCCGTAGAATCGCAGCTTTAACGAGGCATCGGCGATCGGGCGGGCTTGTTCGTTCTCTCGCGCTGTTCACGCCGATCCATCGCTACGCGGCCAATGACACTACTGACGGCATTCAGACGACATCTCTTCATCACGCTCGGCAATACGCTGCCCACCTACGGGCCGTTCAACCGCATGCGCGCATCGATGTTTCGCAAGGCAGGGATGGCGATAGGCAGGGACGTGACGATCATCGGGCCATTGAATGTCGAGCTGAGCCTGAACGAGGAAACGATTCGCGGCATCTCGATCGGCGACAACGTCTATCTGAACGCGGACACGCGATTGGCGTGCCGCAATAGCCGCATTTCGATCGGCGACGATGTGCAGGTGGGTCCGCGCGTGTCCTTCGAAACGGCGACGCACGGCATCGTCTACGAACCTGAGCTAGGACGCGGGCTGGACCATCACGAGATTCGCGTCGGCGACAAGGTATGGATCGGTGCGGGCGCAACGATCCTGCCAGGCGTGACGATCCACGAAGCCGCCGTGATTGCCGCCGGCGCAGTCGTCACGAAGGACGTACCCGCCTACACGCTGGTGGGCGGCGTGCCGGCGCGCAAGATACGCGACATCGAAAAGTCCGAAAGCCCGCTTCAGCGCCACGGCGCCATGGCATGAAATACGCCGTCGCGGCGCACCAGCGCATGAAACAGCGCAGCCGCCAGATGCACGAGAATCAGCGCGAAGAAGCACAGCGCGAGAAAGCGGTGCGCATTCCATAGCAGCGAATGCAGTTCGTTGCTGTGCGGCAGAATCCACGGCAACTGCACGCCCGCCACGATGACGGGATACTCCGCCGCCGACAACATCCCCCAGCCGATCAGCGGCAGTCCGATCATCAGCGCATAGAAGGCGAGATGCGACAGGTACGCGGCGAGCTTCATCGGCTCAGGCATGTCGGCGGGCAGACTCGGTGCCCCGCGCGTGAGCCTGACCACCAGCCGGATCAGCGCGAGCACGAGAATCGCGATGCCGAGCGGCTTGTGAATCGAGACCAGCGTCAGATAGTCAGGCCGGATCGTAGACACCATGCCCACGCCGATAAACAGCATCGCCAGAATGCAGATCGCCATGATCCAGTGCAGCGCACGCTGCAGCGGCGTAAAGCGCTCGAGAGTCGGTTTCATGGCTTCGCTCCTTCGGCAGGCGTGTGCGGATAGTCTTTGTCTTCGGCTGTCCGTCGATTGAACGAAACGGAGTAGGCGGCCGAGCGCGCAGCAGGGAACGGATCGTCGGATACATGCATGCCTGCCGGCAGCACGGTCGGATCGAAATTGAGGTCGCGGCACGGGCCGTCCGCTTCCGGTTCGATCGCGCTGACCACCAGCGTGCCCACGTCGACCTTGCGACGGTCGTCAGGCCAGGCCTTGCTCGGATCGGCCGTCGGATCGCCGGGATTGGCAACGGTCACGACCAGCGTCCAGCGTTGCGGCGCACTTTGCACGCGTTGCGTGATGTCGGTTTCGAGAAAATTCTCGGGCTTCTGCTTGAGGGTATCGGGCGATACCGGCTCGGGCTTCGCTGCCGGCACGAACGACCAGCGCACCACCTGGTCCTGTCCCTGCGCATTCGTGAAGATGAAACTGTTGAGGCTGTTGTACTGTTCCTGCGCATACGATGCCGTCCACGGTGCCGTGGTGGCCCATGCGCCGAACGCGGCAAACTCGGGGTGCGCGCCGATGAACTGCTTCATTGCATCGGGATCGTCCTTTTTCCCGGCCGCTTCGAGCAACGCGTAGAACGCTTGCGGCGTGGCCACCGGGAAGAAGGGCGCGTCGATCATCGCGGTGCGCCACTCCGTGCCATCCGGTGCGACGATGCGCAGACTCAGGCCACGCACGCGCACGCTCGGGTCAGCCGCTTTGGCATCGGGCGTGGCGAGATTGAAGCGGCCCGTCACGTTCGATGTGCCTTGCGCGAATAGGGGCGCTTTCGACAATGCAGCACCCGCTCCATTCGATTCGAACGTCCCGGTGAAGCAGATGCCCTTTGCATGATTGCGCCGGAAGCCCAGCGCGGGGCCGCCCGGCGGCGCCAGCGCGTTGACGATCTTGGGCGGCGTCAGGCGGTCTGGCGTGAGCCAGCCTGCCGTATAGGCGAAGGCAATGGCCACGACGGCGACGATGATCGCGATCAGGGCCAGTGAACGGGCAGCGGACGCTTGTGAACCGGGTCTGTCGGCCATGGAAGTCTCGACTGGGAGTTCTGCTGGCGACAATCTAGCAGCACCACAAAAATCGTGCAGAAGGGCGCCGTGCCGCGCCGGACACCGTCAATGCCGCCTGGACGGGTGCTGACGAGGCAACACCGTGTATCGGCGCGTGCGCCTACCGCGGCGATTCCAGCAGGACTACCATCGCTGCACGCTCGAATGAGTGCAGCTACCATGAGCCTGCTATGGACACGATTCGCATCCTGCTTCAAACCACCATTCCGCCCGCCGCCGACGACTGGTCGATCGCGCGCTTCAGCCGCCTTGCGGAACTGCTGCGCAGCCACCGCGACCACAACGGACGCGCCGTATTCGACGTCGTCGCGCGGGATCGCGCACAAAGCGGGCAGCCGGACCCGGTGCTGTCGCGGCTCGACGAATCGTCGTTCGACGAAATGTGGCTCTTTGCCGTCGATGCAGGCGACGGACTCACGCCCGAAGACTGCGCAGGCATCAACCGCTTCCGCGAATCAGGCCGTGGACTGCTCGTCACGCGCGATCATATGGACGTGGGCTGTTCGCTGTGCAGTCTCGGCGCAGTGGGTAAGGCGCACCATTTTCATACGCACAATGTCGATCCCGACCCGGCGCGCTGCCAGTGCGACGATCCGTTTTCCACGCATATTTTGTGGCCCAATTTTCACTCGGGCGCGAATGGCGATTACCAGGAAGTGTCGGTTGTCGGGGCGATGCATCCGTTGCTCGGCAACGCGGATTCTCCGACAGGCGCGATCCGCTTTTTCCCCGCGCATCCGCATGAGGGCGCCGTTACCGCGCCCGATAACGAATCGGCGCGCGTGATCGCACGCGGGACAAGCAAGGTCACGGGCACGGTCTTCAATCTTGCGGTCGCTTTCGAGCCTTCCGCGAGCGGCGGCCCTGCCGTTGCGCAAAGCACCTTCCATCACTTCGCCGATTACAACTGGGACGCAAGCGACGGCTGCCCGAGTTTCGTCGACGAGCCGCCCGGAAACAGCATGCAGACGGAACGGCAGGCATTGCCGGATGCGCACCGCTATGCGCTCAATGTCGCGTTGTGGCTTGCAGGAAGACCGCTCGATCAGCGCCCGTAGAGCGTGCCGCAGCGATCACGCGATTCATTTACGTCGATCGGTTTTGAGCAGACCGTATAGCGCGCTATCCGACACCTCGCCGCCGACTACGCCACGTTCGCGCAACAACCCTTCACGCGTGAAGCCAAGCCGCTCCAGCAGATTCGCGGAAGACTGATTGCGCGGATCGATGTCGGCTTCGATGCGCCTCAGCCCGAATTCGTCGAACGCATGATCGATCAGGCGCCCGGCGGCTTCTGACATGTAGCCGTGGCCCCAGTGCCTGCGCTGCAAGCTGAAGCCGATTTCCGCCCTGCGGCATTGTTCGTCGACATGGAACAGGCTGATGTCGCCGAGTACTTCGCCCGTCGCTCGCAACGTTAGCGTGAAAGCAATCGAGTCACTGCCGGCGGCCTCGGCGATTCTTCTCTCCACGCGCGCATGCGCGTCGGCAACCGCTGTCATCGGCACGATGGAGAAGTACTGCATTGCGAGTGGATCGGACCAGATGACGAATAGCGACGATGCATCTTCTGGTTGAAGCGGTCTGAGTGCAAGGCGTGACGTTTCCAGCGTAACGGGTTTCAGTAATGGCATGATGTCGATGGTTTTTCAGGTTGCCCATTATCGGGCGGCCAGGGTAAGGCAGGCAAATCGGACACAACGCGCGTCATTGTAATTTCCACCTAATAATCAGTGGGCAACCTGTGCGGCACATGTGAACCGTGACAGTGCCCGCTTACTCGACGAGGATGAAAATGAAGCTCCGTTGGACCACCATTCTGATAGCTGCAAGCATGAGCGTTCTGATTGCCGGGTGCGCCTCGCCCGTCGAACGCGCCAATGAAAAGAACGATCTGCTGTCGGCTGCGGGCTTCACGATCGTCCCCGTGACGACGGACGCGCAGAGACTGCAATTGCAGACATTGCCGCCCAATCGCGTGGTGCAGAAGGTCAAGGACGGCAAGGTGATGTTCGTCTACGCGGACCCGTATGCATGCGGCTGCCTGTACATCGGCGATCAGAATGCATGGAACAACTACAAGCGCGAACAGCTTCAGCAGAACTTCCTGAACCAGGAACGCATGAACGCCGAGATGAACGAAAACGCGGCGTGGAACTGGAGCATGTGGGGTCCGGGCTGGTGGGCGTATTGATCTTCTGAGCCGTTTTTTTTCGCCGCCTTGCGCGGCGATTAACATTTCAATTGCACCAGCAACAATAATTTATTGCTGGCTGCCGCATCCGGATTCATTGACTATACTGCATAACGCTGCGGTCTCCGCTGCCTGCGCGTTAGCACGTTTCCCGTTCGACAATCACGGTATTAATCCCGGCGTGCAGGAAACGCATCCGTAGCGTTTCCATGCATGCGGTGCGTTTCAGGACCCCATGAATCCAGATCGCAAGCACGGGCCGGGTGGACGCTTGACGCGATGCGAGTCGCAGGCGCGGCTGCGTGCCGTGGTCGAGAGCGCCAAGAAACGTTTCCTGTCGGATGGCTTCCGGGAAACCAGTCTCGACGACATCGCCCGTGACGCTGGCGTGGCGAAGAAGACACTGTATGGGCACTTCGGCAGCAAGGAACAACTGTTCAGTGCGATCCTGCAGATGCTGGGGCGAACCTGGCAGGAAGAACTCCGGCGCATCGTCACGAGCGGCGGCGAGCCTGTCGAGGTGCTCCAGAGCGCGGCGCTGCATCTGCTCGACATCGGTACGCGCGAGGACATGACGCAGCTTTACTGGGTCCTGCTGGTCGAGACGCGCCGCTTTCCCACGCTCTCGGCCGGGCTTTACCAGCAACATGGCAGGCTGATCGGTATCGAGCCGCTGGTGAGCTATCTGCAGGCGGCAATGGAAAGCGGCAAGCTCGAATTCGACGATGTCGAACTCGCTGCCGAGCAGTTCGTTCATCTGGTGCTGGGCGGCGTGCGGGCGAGGATGCTGCTCATGGGCGCGAGGCGTCCGGGGCCGGCGCGACGCCGGATGATCGCCACCCAGGCGGTGCGGATCTTCGTCGCAGGATGTATGAGCCGCTGAAATGATGTCAGTGACAATGAGCTTTCAATTCAATTTCACGTTTCATTCAATTTAATTAGTCTTACGAAGTAACGTTTTTTTGTCGGAATGCTGATCCAGTCCTTGGAGGCAAGTGCATGAAGACGGCTTCGCACGCCCCGCGTGTTCTGCGCGACGGCTACGGACAACGGGTAGGGCGATTGGGCGCGCTCGGCGGGCTTGCGCTCGCGGTCGCCATGTCGCTGGCGGCGTGCATGATGGGGCCGGACTATCGCCGGCCCGAGTTGCAGGTGCCGGAAGGATTCAAGGAAGGCGTCGACTGGCAGCGCGCCGATGCAAACCCGCAAGGCGCAATCGATAGCACCTGGTGGCGCATGTACGGCGACGACCAGCTCAACGGCCTCGTCGATCAGGCCTTGAAGGCCAATCAGTCGATCGCCGCCGCAGAGGCGGCCTACCGTCTCGCGCTCGCGACCGTCGACGCCAACCGCGCGGGGCTGTTCCCGACCATCACAGCAGGCCTGTCGGGGTCGCGCTCGGGCGGTAATGTGTCTGCGCTGAGCGCGGGCCGCACCACGGGCACGACGGCCTCGGCGACGGGCGGCGTGGGCAACAGCGTGGTGGCGCTCGGCTCCGTCAGCTGGGAACTGGATCTGTGGGGTGCGATCCGCCGTCAGATCGAAGAGGCGAAGGCGAATGCGCAGGCATCGGATGCGCAGCTTGCGGGCGAGCGCATTTCGATCGCGGCCAGCGTGGTCACGGACTATTTCGAACTGCGCCAGGCCGACTACGATATCCGCTCGTTCACGGAGCAGCAGAACGCTTACGCGCGCATTCTCGCCATCGTGCAGACGGCATACAAGGAAGGCGCGGCCTCCAGCGACGACGTACTGGTCGCGACGGAAGACCTGCAAACCGTCATCGCCGAATTGCAGGCGACGCAGATCAATCGCGAGCACGACGAACACGCGATCGCGGTGCTCGAAGGCCTGCCGCCCGAATCGTTCAGCATTCCACCCGATCCCGACTATCACTTCGTCTCGCCTGCCATTCCCCCCTCATTGCCGTCTCAACTGCTCGAACGGCGTTACGACGTGGTCAGCGCCGAACGCTCGGCGGCAGCGGCCAATGCGGGCATCGGCGTAGCGGAGGCGGCCTTCTTCCCGACGCTGACACTGTCCGCCGAAGGCGGCTTCGCGCACAGCACGCTGGCCCATCTGTTCACGGTGCCGAACCGCTTCTGGACACTCGGCCCCGATCTGGCCGAAACCATTTTCGACGGCGGCGCGCGCACGGCAGCCGTGCACGAAGCACGCGCGACCTACGACGAGAACGTCGCCAACTATCGCAACACGGTGCTCGGCGCATTCCAGAGCGTCGAGGACAGCCTGTCGTCGATGAATCATCTGCGGGCGCAGGAAAGTGCCTACGCGCAGGTGCTCGACAGCAGCACGCGGCTGTTTGCCAGCCAGCAGGCGCAGTTCGACGCAGGCGCGGTGAGCCAGCAGAACGTGCTGAATCAGCGCATCACGCTGATCCAGTCGCAACAGACGCTGCGCGATACACAGGCGCTGCTCGCGCAGAGCCATGTGCTGCTGATCAAGAATCTCGGCGGTGGCTGGCAACGCGACGACGCCGATGCGGCACAGCCCGCTTCGGCGAGCGCGGTGCGGCCCGTTGCGCAAACCTCCAGCTCTGCCGATTGACAGGACTGTCGCAATCGACAGGCACGCAGTTCAACACGATTCCCCCGATACCGGGTGCGCTGACAGGCAGCAACACCGCCCGCGCATGCCGGTGTCACGCAAGAACGGAGTTCTCATGAAGTCACGTTTGGAACGCGTGTCGGTGTCATGTCTGTGTCTGATCGTGCTCGCCGCGTGCTCGAAAAAAGAGGCGCCGCCGCCTCCGCCACAGGTGTCGACGGTGAAGGTGCAGGCGCAGTCGGTGCCGCTGGAGCGGCGCTTCGTCGGACGGCTGTCGCCGTACTACAGCGCGAATGTCACGGCGCGCGTATCGGGCGTGCTGCTCAAGCGCAATTACACGGAAGGCGCGCAGGTGCGCGCGGGTCAGTTGCTGTTCGAGATCGATCCCGTGTTCTATCGCGCGCAGCTCGACAACGACCTCGCGATACTCGCCGAAGACCGCGCGACTTACATCAACGACCACATCACGGCGATGCGTAACCGCAAGCTGTTGCCCGTCGGCTCGGTCTCGCAACAGACAGTCGATAACTCCGACGCCGCCGAGCGCAGCGCGGCCGCCAAGGTGAAAGCCGACGAAGCGACGGTGCAGAGCGCGCGCATCGCGCTCGATTACACGCGCGTGACGGCGCCCATCGGCGGCATCGCCGGGCAGCAGCAGGTCACGGCGGGCGCGGTGGTCGGCAGCGGCACCACCGACGCAGGCGGCAACGGCACACTGTTGACGACGATCCAGCAGATCGATCCGATGTACGTGAACTTCACCATCAGCTCCGCCGATCTCTCCACGCTGCAGGAATCGCAGACGGGCGGCAAGGTCGATCTGTCGCAACAGAACGACGTATCGGTGCGCATCTCGCTGCCTAATGGCACGCCGTACGGCAGCGCCGGCGCGCTCGATTTCTCCGACGTGACGGTGAATGCATCGACAGGTGCCGTCAATCTGCGCGCACTGGTCGCGAATCCTAGGCGTCAGTTGCTGCCGGGCATGTTCGTGGCGCTGACCGTCGATTTCGGCAAGCAGAACAATGTCTTCCTGATTCCGCAGCAGGCGCTGGTGCGCGATACGACGGGCGGCTATGTGCTGACGGTGGGCGGCGACAACAAGGTGACGCGCAAGGACGTCGAGACGAGGAATAGCCTCGGCAACAACTGGATCGTGACGCATGGCCTGAACGATGGCGACGAGATCATCGTCGAGGGCGTGCAGAAGGCGCATGAGGGCGCGCCTGTGAAGCCGGTCGCGTGGCAGCCACCAGCGGGCGCAGCGGGGGCTTCATCAGGTGCAGCGGCGGCAGCGGCTCCCGCCAGCGCGGCGAAGTAGGAGACCGTCCATGCCGAGTTTTTTTATCGACCGCCCCGTTTTCGCGTGGGTTATCGCGATCCTGATCTCGCTGTTCGGCATTCTCTCCGTGCGCACGATGGGGATCGACTCGTATCCCGACATCGCGCCGCCGCAGGTGACCGTCACGGCGCAATATCCGGGCGCCAGCGCGCAGACGATGGAATCGACTGTGACGCAGGTGATCGAGCAGCAGCTCACGGGTATCGACAATCTGCTGTACTTCAGTTCGACGTCGAGTTCGAACGGCGCGACGCAGATCATTCTCACATTCGCGACAGGCACCAACCCCGACATCGCGCAGGTGCAGGTGCAGAACAAGGTGACGCTCGCCGAGCCGCTGTTGCCGTCGCAGGTCACGCAGCAGGGCGTGATCGTCGCGAAGACGAGTCCCGACATTCTGCTGTTCATCGCGCTCCAGTCGGATAACGCTGCCATCGATGCGGGCCGGCTTTCGGATATTCTCGCGTCGCAGATCCAGCCGGTGATCGGCCGTGTGACGGGCGTCGGCAATACGACGCTGCTGGGTTCGGAATATGCGGTGCGTATCTGGCTCGATCCCGACAAGCTGCAGAGCTACGGGCTATCGACCACGCAGGTGCTCAATGCCGTGAGTGGACAGAATGCGCAGTTCGCGGCCGGTTCGCTCGGCGGCGATCCCGCCGTGAAGGGGCAGGTATTCACGGCGACGGTCACGGGCGACACGCTGTTTTCTTCGTTGCAGCAGTTCCGCGACATCATCGTCGTGTCGAACAGCAACGGCACCACGGTCAAGCTGAGTGACGTCGCGCGCATATCGTTCGGTTCGCAGACGTATGGGCAGGCGCCTGTCTACAACGGCAAGCCTGCAGGCGGTCTGGCCGTGTTCCTGCTGCCCGGCGCGAACGCGCTGACGGTCGAAAAAGCGGTGAAGGCCACCATGGACACGCTCGCGCGCGATTTGCCCGAAGGCGTGACATGGAGCATTCCATACGACACCACGCCGTTCATCACGGCATCGATCACGGACGTGATACGAACACTCGTCGAAGCTATCGTGCTGGTGTTCTTCGTAATGCTGATCTTCCTGCAGAACCTGCGCGCCACGATCATTCCAACGCTGGTGATTCCCGTTGCGCTGCTCGGCACCTTCGTCGGGCTGGCGGCGCTGCATTACACGCTCAACCAGTTGACGCTGTTCGGCATGGTGCTCGCGATCGGTATCGTGGTGGACGATGCCATCGTCGTGATCGAGAACGTCGAGCGCATCATGACGGAAGAAAAAATGGAGCCACGCGAGGCGACCCGCAAGGCGATGAAGCAGATCACGGGCGCGATCATCGCGATTACAGTGGTGCTGTCGGCCGTGTTCGTGCCGTCGGCGTTGCAGCCTGGCGCGACGGGCATCATCTACGCGCAGTTCGCGCTGACGATTGCTGTGTCGATGGGCTTCTCGGCGTTTCTCGCGATGTCGTTCACGCCATCGCTGTGCGCCGCGATTCTCAGGCCCGAGCACGAAACGAAGAAGAACTGGTTCTATCGCTGGTTCGACAGATCCTTCGAGTGGACCACGAACCACTATCTCAGTCACGCGGGCAAAGCCATCCGTCATGCGCCGCGCTGGATGATCGGGTTCGTGCTGGTGGTCGTGCTGACGGGCTTTCTGTACACGAAGCTGCCGACCAGCTTCGTGCCGGACGAAGATCAGGGCTTCGCGCTTGCGCTCGTCAACCTTCCGCCCGGTTCGACGCTGGAGCGCACCAACCACGTGATGGGCGAACTGCGCGACAAGCTCATGAATAGCCCGCTTGGCAAAGACATCGTCGGGATTTTCCAGCCGGAAGGTTTCAGCTTTGTCGGCACGAGTGAGAACGTCGGCATGTCGTTCATCAAGCTCTCCGAGTGGGACAGACGCTCCGAAACGGCGATGAAGATGATCCCGCAGATGAACCGCATTCTGTCGTCAATTACCGATGCGCAGATCTTCGTGGTGAATCTGCCGACCATTCGCGGCCTGAGCCAGTTTGGCGGCGTCGATATGTATCTGCAGGCGCGCGCGGGGCAACCGCGCGCGGAACTGGGGCAAGCGACGGGCACGCTGCTCGGGAATGCGTCGAAGAGTCCTGTGCTGTTCGGCATCCGGCCCAACTCGCTGCCGAATTCGCCGCAACTGGATATCGCCGTGGATCGCACCCAGGCTCAGGCGATGGGTCTTTCGCTGACGGATGTGTATCAGACGCTGGAAATGGAACTGGCGCCGTTCTATATCGACCAGTTCACGTACGGCGGACGTGTGAAGCGCGTGTATGTCCAGGCGGACGCGCCGTTCCGGATGTCGCTGGATGCGTTCCAGCATCTGTATACGCCGAGCCTGTTTCCTGCCACGAGTTCGTCCAGCCTGGCATCGTCGGGCAAGAGCAGCACGACTTCGGCCGTCGGGACGAATGGTTTTGTGACACCGGAAGATCCGTCGCCGGCCAATACGTCGATTGCGCCGTACAACATGGGGCCGCTGTCGAGTGTCGTCAATGCGAAGTGGACCTTCGGGCCGACCGTGCTGCCGCGCTACAACGGCTATTCGGCGGTGGAAATCGTCGGCAACTCGGCGCCCGGCTACTCGACGGGGCAGGCCATCGACACGCTCAACAAGATCGTCAATCAGGAGTTGCCGCGCGGTTTTGCCGCGGACTGGACGGGGCAGTCGTATCAGGAACTGTTGTCGGGATCGTCGGCGACGACGCTGATGGCGCTGTCGATCGTGGTGGTGTTCCTGTGTCTCGCGGCCTTGTATGAAAGCTGGTCGATTCCTGTGTCGGTGCTGCTGGTGGTGCCTCTCGGGATGCTCGGCATGATGGCGTTCTGTCTGACCTTCAAGGTGCCCAACGACATCTACTTCAAGATCGGCCTCGTGACGGTGATCGGTCTGGCGGCGAAGAACGCGATTCTGATCGTCGAGTTCGCGGTGGAGGGACAGCAACGCGGCATGACCTTGCGTGATGCCGTGCTGACGGCGGCGCGCTTGCGGCTGCGGCCGATTCTGATGACATCGATGGCATTCATTCTCGGCGTGTTTCCGCTGGTGGTGTCGTCGGGCGCGGGCGCGTCGTCGCGGCATGAAATCGGCACGGGTGTGATCGGCGGGATGCTGTTCGCGACCTTCCTTGGCCTGCTGCTGATTCCCGTGTTCTATGTGGTGGTGCGTCGGCTGCTTGGCGACAAGCTCGACGAGGTGTCGCACAAGATGCCGCATCACGGTCATGGCGATGGCGATAGCGGCGGCGACGGTGGGACAGGCACGGACGGACATCACGATGGAGATACGCCGCCGAAGGACGGGCCACCACGCGACGGCTCGCCAGGGGAGGGTGCGCCTGCCTGATGCGCTCAATGCACGGATTCACGCGATGCTTCTGAATCACCATCACATTGGTGCGACGACCGATGAGGCGATCACGGCAACAGGCGCGGGAAACGCGCGATCACATCCTCGATGCGGCAGAGCGGTTGTTCGCCGAGCAGGGCGTGTCGCGCACGTCGCTTGAAGATATCGCGATGCGGGCGGGGTTCACGCGTGGCGCGATATATGGGCACTTCCGGAACAAGAGTGATCTGTTTGTCGCGATGACGAACCGGGTGATGTTGCCGATGGAGATGCTCGTTGCAGCGACCGCCGATTCCGCGGAACCGGACCCGCTTGGCCGTATCAGGCAGTTGTTGCTGTATTTTCTCGGCAAGGTGGTGGTCGAGCCGCATAGCCGGCGTGTGTTTGAAGTGCTGTTCACGAAATGCGAGAACACTAAAGACATGCTGCTGGTGCTGGAGCGGCAGCACGATGCTGCGCGTAATGGGCGGTTGCATCTCGAGCGTGGTTTGCGTAATGCGATTGCCAAAGGGCAGTTGCCTTTTGATCTGGATACCGCGCGCGCTGCGAGTGTCGTGCATGCGTTTCTTGGTGGCGTGTTGCGGGACTGGCTGCTGGAACAGGATGCGATTTTGTTGCCGAGGGATGCGGAGTTTTTGACTGATGTGTGTATGGGGATGTTGAAGTGTTCGCCGTTGATGGGACGTGCGCCGCGTGGCGGGGACGTGGGGGATGAGTTTGGGTTGAGTGGGTGACGTGTTTTTGTCGGAGCGTATGCGAATCTGTGCAGGCAGGTGACAGGCTCGCGTGCTTTGCTCTCGTTGTGCAACGCTGCAATCAGAACTGCATCGTCGCTTGTACGCCGACTGTCACCCGTGCAGTCGGAAATCCATTGGGTTTGTAGATGGGCGTGCCAGCGAACAGGTCGTAAGACAGGCCCGCATACTTTGCTGGTATGCCGCCGCGAATGCCAATTACCGCGCCTGCGAGTTGGGTGCCTTTCAGGATCGCTGTGTTTGGTCCGAACACGCGTCCGTAGTCTATTCCTGCGTAGAGCGTCTGGCCCGTCCGGAAGATGGGCCATTGCAGTTCGTTGCGCCAGTAGAAGCCTTTCTCTGCGGCGAGCATCGTTTCACCGTCGAAGCCG
>NZ_QBUY01000069.1 GCF_003121405.1 Paraburkholderia sp. C35
GCAAGTACGAGGGCTGGCGGTGTTCAGCGGCTTTCTTTTGCCTACTTTTCTTTGCCGCGGCAAAGAAAAGTAGGTGCCGCCCCGCACAGGGGCAACGCATGAAGAACCACTAACAAAACGCGGACGCCACCAAATACACAAGCAAACCCAACCAGCGTCGCAGACAAAAACCAACCTCAGATCTCGATCTTAGTCCCCAACTCCACCACACGATTCGCGGGAATACTAAAGAAATCCGTCGGCTTGGCCGCGTTCTGATGCATCCACGCGAACACGCGCTCGCGCCACACCGACATGCCAGGCAACTGGGTCGGCACAACAGTCTCGCGCGCAAGGAAGAACGACGTGTCCATCAACTCGAACGACATGTCATGCGACACGCTGATCTGCTCGAGCACGGCCTTCACATCGGGCGTTTCGTTAAAGCCATATGCGGCCTTGACGAGGAACAACCCGCCACTGACATCCTTGACGATCAGCCGATCCTTGTCGTCGACATAAGGAATATCCCGCGTCATGAAGGTCAGGAAGATCGTGCGCTCGTGCAGCACCTTGTTGTGCTTCAGATTGTGCAGCAGGCTCACGGGCACCAGCGTCGCGCTACCCGTCAGATAGATCGCCGTCCCCGACACGCGATGCGGCGGATGCGCCAGCAACCCCTGCACGAACGGCATCAACGGAATACCGTCAGCCGCTGTGCGCTCCTTGACGATCATGCGTCCCTTGAACCACGTCATCAGCAGGAAGAAAAGCAGCGCGCCGATGCCGAGCGGCAGCCAGCCACCCTCCGCCACTTTCAGCAGGTTCGCACCGAAGAAACCCAGGTCGACCACCAGCAACGAACCGATGATCAGCGCCACCACGCCCTTGTTCCAGTTCCACACCTTCACCATCACGACGCTCGCGAGGATCGTCGTAATCACCATCGTCGCCGTCACGGCAATACCGTAAGCAGCCGCCAGATTGTCCGAACTCTTGAATGCAAGGACGATACACAGAATGATGAACAGCAGCATCCAGTTGACGACTGGCACGTAGATCTGGCCAATCGCCAGTTCCGACGTGTGCAGGATCTTCATGCGCGGCACGTAGCCAAGCTGGATCGCCTGGCTGGTCAGCGAATAGGCGCCCGAAATCACCGCTTGCGACGCAATCACCGTCGCCACCGTCGACAGCACGACCAGCGGCAGCAACGCCCAGTCAGGCGCGAGCAGGAAGAACGGGTTTTCGATCGCCTTCGGATCGTGCATCAGCAGCGCGCCCTGGCCGAAATAGTTCAGCACCAGCGACGGCATCACCAGCGCATACCATGCGCAGCGGATCGGCGCGGCACCGAAGTGGCCCATGTCGGCATATAGCGCTTCAGCGCCCGTCAACACCAGCACGACGGAACCGAGCACCACGTACGCCTGCAGCACGTGCGCCGACATGAACGAAAACGCGTAGTAAGGATTGAGCGCCTTGATCACTTCCGGCGACTGCACGATATGCGACAGGCCGAGCACCGCGAGCGTCAGGAACCACAGCACCATGATGGGGCCAAACAGGCGCCCGACCATCGCCGTGCCGTGCCGCTGGATCCAGAACAACAGAACGAGGATCACCATTGTGAGCGGCAGCACCAGATGCGACAGCTTGGGCGCGGCGATCTCCAGACCTTCGACGGCCGACATCACCGAGATGGCTGGCGTGATCACGGCATCACCGTAGAACATGCAGGCACCGAAGATGCCCAGCGCCACCAGCAGGCCCGCCGCCCGGCTCTTCGAGTCGAGCGAGCGCAGCGCCAGCGCCATCAGGGCGAGCACGCCGCCCTCGCCATTATTGTCGGCGCGCATCACGAACATCACGTACTTGATGCTCACGACCACGATGATCGCCCAGAACAGCAGCGAGATAACGCCAAGGAGGGAACTTTCGGTAAGGGGAATGCCGTGGGAGGGGCTGAAGGCTTCTTTCAGCGAATAGAGCGGGCTGGTGCCGATATCCCCGAACACCACGCCGATCGCAGCAACTGCAAGCGATGGCAACGGCTGCTTGGGGACGTGAGAGTTGTCTGTCATAAACGCGAAAAGAATCCGTTCCTGAGCGGCAAAAACGAACGCTATTCTAAAGAATATAGGCGACAAAGCCCACCATCCGGCCCGTTGTGCAGACGCCACGCGGCCTGTCCCCGTTGGATCAGTGTAGCATCGCGCCCTTTGACCGGCGCGTGTTTGCGCGTGTCAAGGGCCTCAACATCAAATTCATGCCGTTTGGCAGCGACTGCTGACAAACTTGAACGGAAATAAAAAATGGAGCCTCGAAAGGCTCCATTTTTGTCAGATCCGCAGCAAAACCGCCGGCGAGACACTGCGCAGCGGCCGCCCGATGCTAGCTGGCGTCCGTCGAACGCTCCTGGCCACGCTTGATCCACGCGCTCAGGTTGTGCGGACGCACCGTGTCCCACTCCTCGAACGGTTGATGGATCCACGGGTTGGTCGCGAGATACTGGACGTGATAGTCCGGCTTCACCTTCGAGCACGCCTTCCACCACAGCACGGCGGAACGCACCGACGTAATGGCGGGATAACGCTCCTTCAGATGCTGCTGCACGCGCGCCAGCGTGACGCCGGAATCGACGAGATCGTCGACCAGCAGCACGTTGCCCGACAGTTCACCGCGCGTCATCGTGATGTATTGCGCAATGTCGAGTTCGCCCTGCTCCGTGCCCGCGGCTTCGCGATACGAACTGGTCGCGAGAATGGCGAGCGGCAGATCATAGATACGCGACAGCTGATCGCCGACACGCAGACCACCACGCGCCAGACACAGGATCTTGTCGAACTTCCAGCCCGATTCATGCACGGTGAGCGCCAGCATTTCGATCAGCCGGTGATATTCATCCCAGCCGACCCACAGGTTGCGCTCGTCGTTGCGCGGGTCTTTCATTTCAATCATCGGTACACCCTGAATCATGCATTAAACCTTGAACGGGTGACGCAGAAGAATGGTTTCGTCGCGGTCCGGGCCCGTCGACACCATGTCGATCGGCACGCCAGCGACTTCCTGCACGCGCGTCAGGTAAGCCTGAGCGTTGGCGGGCAGCTTGCTCCATTCCTTGATACCGACCGTGCTTTCCTGCCAGCCGCCGAACGTTTCGTACACCGGCTCGCAACGCGACACTTCGTAAGCGCCGCGCGGCAGGATGTCGGCATCCTTGCCGTCGATCGTGTAGCCGACGCACAGCTTCACTTCGTCGAGGCCGTCGAGCACGTCGAGCTTCGTGATGCACAGGCCCGACACGCCATTGATCTGGATCGAGCGGCGCAGCGCGGCGGCGTCGAGCCAGCCGGTGCGGCGCGGACGGCCCGTGACCGAACCGAATTCCTTGCCGACCTTCGCGAGCGTCAGACCGACTTCTTCCTGGCGATTGGCGTTGTCGGCATCGTACAGTTCGCTCGGGAACGGGCCCGAACCGACGCGCGTGCAATATGCCTTGGTGATGCCGAGGATGTAGTTCAGCTTCTGCGGGCCGACGCCCGCGCCCGCGCTCGCCGCACCCGCAACGCAGTTGCTGGACGTGACGAACGGATACGTGCCGTGATCGACGTCGAGCAGCGTGCCTTGCGCGCCTTCGAACAGCAGGTTGCTGCCTTCGTGGTTCGCGTCGTACAGACGGCGCGAGACGTCCGTCACCATCGGCTTCAGACGCTCGGCGTAACCCAGCATCAGATCGAGCGTCTGCTGGAAGTCGACAGCCGGCGCGCCGAGGTATTGCGTGAGCACGAAGTTGTGGAAATCGAGGTTGGCGCGCAGGCGTGCAGCGAACGCTTCCGGCTCGAACAGATCCTGCACGCGCAGACCGCGGCGTGCGACCTTGTCTTCGTAAGCCGGGCCGATGCCGCGACCCGTCGTGCCGATCTTGCCGGCGCCGCTGCGTGCTTCGCGGGCCTGATCGATAGCGACGTGGTACGGGAGGATCAGCGTGGTGGCTTCGGAAATGAAGAGACGCGTTTGCACGTCGACGCCGGCCGATTCCAGCTCTTCGATTTCCTTGAACAGCGCTTCAGGCGACAACACGACGCCATTGCCGATGTAGCAGGCGACGCCCGGGCGCTTGATGCCCGACGGAATCAGACGCAAGATGGTTTTCTTGCCGCCGATGATGAGCGTGTGGCCGGCGTTGTGACCGCCCTGGAAACGAACGACGCCTTGCGCGTGGTCCGTCAGCCAGTCAACGATCTTGCCCTTGCCCTCATCACCCCACTGGGTACCCACGACGACGACATTGCGCCCAGGGTTCACATTCACTGCGCTGGCAGACATGTTGTTTCTTAAGCTGGTTAAAAACGCATTTTACCTATGTTCGCGAAAGGTTCCTGATTTTTTTCGCCGGCTGATGCCGGGAATTTCCCAGAAATTTCCTTTTGCGCTCAAAGGCATGGGAGCGGCAGGCCCGTGCGGCCCGACTGTTAGCGGCCTCTGGCGGGCCGCGCAAACGATGGTTGCGGCGTCACGTTTCACATGACGCCACAGGTCCTCTTGACCTTCGCGGCGCTCAGGACTTCGATTCGACGACCCACTGGCCGTTGCGCTCGACCAGCACGCGGTCGCACGCAAATTCGTCGAGCGCGTGGTCGTGACCGGGCAGCGCCTGGATCACCACTTCACCCGCATCGCGCAAGGCGGCGACGCTGGTGCGCAACGCTTCGTCGTGCTGCCAGGGCGCGAGAATCGCGCTGCTGCGGGCCTCGATGGGCGAAATGCGCGCAATTTCCCGCAGATCCAGCGAAAAGCCCGTTGCCGCGCGGGCGCGGCCGTATGCCTGGCCGACCTTGTCGTACCGGCCGCCGCGCGCCACCGCATTCGGCACGCCGTCCACGTACGCCGAGAACATCACGCCGCTGTGGTACGCGTACCCGCGCAAATCCGCCAGAGCGATCATCACTTCCGCGCCATCAACCTGTTTCGCGAGGAACGCGAGATCGTCGAGTGCGCGCGAGATCTCGGGCGCATTCGGCAGGCGGGCACGCGCTTCTTCGAGCACCGAAGCATCGCCGTAGAGCGTCGGCAAGGCGCGCAGCGCGTCGCGCGTGACGGGCGACAGGTTGGCCGTCAGTTCCTTCCGCAGCGGCACGTCCTTGCCAGCGAGCGCGTCGAACAGCGCTTCGCCCAGCGACGCGGCAGCCGGATCGCCGTCGATCAGCGCGCCGAGCACCGCGGCGTGGCACAGATCGAGACGCACGCGGCCAAGGCCTGCGAGATGCAGTGCATCAAGCATCAGTTGCTGGATTTCAAGATCGGCTTCGAGACCTGCGTGACCATAGATTTCAGCGCCGATCTGGATCTGCTCGCGCGTTGCGTGCAGGCCGCGCGGACGCGTATGCAGCACGTTGCCCGCATAGCACAGACGCGTCACGCCCTGCCGGTTCAGCAGATGCGCATCGATACGCGCGACCTGCGGCGTGATGTCGGCGCGCAGGCCGAGCGTGCGGCCCGACAGCTGATCGACGAGCTTGAAGGTTCGCAGGTTCAGGTCGCGGCCGCCGCCCGTCAGCAGCGACTCCAGATATTCGAGCAGCGGCGGCATGACCATCTCGTAGCCATACGCGCGAAAACGGTCGAGCAGCCGGCGGCGCAGTTCTTCGATCTTGCGTGCCTCGGACGGCAGCACGTCGGCAATATTCTCGGGGAGTAACCAGGTCGACATTGGTACAGTCCTACGACGGTGAATCCGGCGTCACGGTGGACGCCGTTGGAAATGAGAGTGACGCGTGGCGCGTTGGCGCGCGAAACGCTGGCGCTCGCGCGCCGGTGCGGCAGGAAATCCGTTGCTTGTCTGCGCTTGCGGCACTACGGAGCGGCTTCTGGCGCGCTGTAACGTCCGCTGCTGCGAAGCGCGTCGTCAGGCGGTCGAAGCGAGGCGAAAACAGCGTACCGGCAGAACCGCAAGGACGCCGCCTCGTGAGCGTCGTCCGCTGCCGCATGGTGGCTCAGGTTGCGATCAGCAGCAACAACAGTCCCAGCACCATGACGATCAGCCCGCCGATCCGGATGTGATGCGGCGGGCGCTCCGCTATTTTACGAAACGTGTCGCGCCAGGCACCCGGAAACACGAACGGGAACATCCCCTCGATGATCAGCATCAGTGCGATCGCGAGCAATAACGAGCCGGCTATGTCCATGCGATGAGGCCGCCGCGATCCGTATGCCGCGGCGTTCCGGTTATCAGTGTTTGCGCGCGCCCGTCGACGCGCCAGAAGACGATTGGGCAGGCGCGGCGGCGCCATCCGGACCACGCATGAAGCGGAAGAAATCGCTGCTCGAGTCGACGACCATCACGTCGCCCGGCTTGAAGCTGTTCTTGTAGGCCTGCATGCTCTGGTAAAACTGGTAGAACTGCGGATCGCGGGCATAGGCGTCGGCTGCGATCGACGCTGCCTTGCCGTCGCCCTCGCCCTTGATCTCCTGCGCCCGCTTGTATGCGTCCGCCAGCGCGGCCTGCTGCTGCTGCGCCGCGTCTGCCTTGATCTGATCGGCTTCGGCTGCGCCGTCAGCACGCTCCTGATTCGCCACCTGTTCACGGGCGGCGATCATGCGCTTGTAGACGGAATCGGCCATCGCGGCAGGAAAATCGACCCGCGTGAGTTGCACGTCGATCACATCCACACCCAACGATGCGGCGCCCTTCTGCATGCCTTCGCGCGCCTGAGCCGTGATCGCGTCCTGCTTCGCGAGCGCGTCCGTCAGCGTGTATTTCCCGAACGCGTCACCGAGCGCACCGCGCGACAGCAGCGCCAGACGATCGGGCAGGCTTTGCACGTCCCCGTTCGTTTCCGTCACCAGCTTCACCGGATCCGACACGCGGAACTTGACCACCGGATTCACCAGCAGGTCCGTTTTGTCGGATGTGGCGTAGCGGTCTTCATCCGGTGCGTCGAGCGACTGGATGCGCGTATCCACCAAAGTCAGCGTCTGCAGCGGCGGCGGCAACTTCACGTGCAGGCCGGGACCGGCAAGCGTGGGCGCCGCGTCGCCGCGACCCGAAACAACTGCCATATGCCGCTGATCGACGACGAACACCATCGACGATGCTGCGAACAGCACGATGACGATAGCTACGACGAGCGCAACGATTTTATTCATGTTCGCGCTCCTTATTGCAGATCGTCTTCGCGGCCGCGACTGCGGAACGATTCGCGCGAACGGAAGGCATCGGTCGCGGCGGCCGCCTGGCTTGCGCCGCTGACGGGTGCTGCAGGCGTGATGATGGTGGGCGTGTTGTTGCCCTGCGGCGCGGATTGTGCGCCCTGCGTGCCCGCTGCGCCCTGCTGGTTTTGCGCTGCGGGTGCGGCTTGCGTCGCCGGGGCGGCGCTCGCTGCCGTAGCGGCATCGGCTACGCGCTGGCGGGTCTGATCGACGAGCTTGTCGAGCGGCAGATACAGCACGTTGCTGCCCGTCCTGCTATCGACGAACACCTTAGTGGTATTCGCATAGATCTGCTGCATCGTGTCGAGATACATGCGTTCGCGGACCACAGCCGGTGCTTTGGAATACTGCGCATAGACTTCCTTGAAACGCTCGGCGTCGCCTTCTGCCTGCGCAACGACGCGTTCGCTGTACGTCTTCGCATCGTCGATCATGCGCTCGCCTTCCGCCTTCGCACGCGGCAGCAAGTCACTTGCGTAGGCCTGCGCGTCGCGCTTCGCGCGCTCGCGATCCTGACGCGCCTTGGCGGCGTCGTCGAACGCAGATTGCACCTGCTCGGGCGGCTGCACGCTCTGAATCGTCACGCCGGTGACGGCAAGACCTGTGTGTGATTCGTCCAGGGAATGCTGGATGGCTTCCGTCAGTTGCGCGCGGATTGCCTCGCGATCCTGATCGAGGATGTCGCTCATGCTGCGCGTGCCGACGATTTCCCGCACGGCCGCCTGCGCAGCCTGCGTCACGCTCAGGTCAGGATTGGCGCTGCGGAACAGGTAATCAGTGGGTTTGCGAATCTGGTACTGGACGGCAAAGCGCACATCGACGATATCGGCATCGTGCGTGAGCATCGACGCGTCTTTCACGTTCGCGAGGCGCACCACGTTATTACGGCCAATCTCGACGGAATGCACCTGGCCCACGTTGACGATTTCATGCGTTTCGAACGGATACGGCATACGCCAGTGCACGCCCTGTCCGGCCGTGCCCTGCAACTGGCCGAAGCGCAGCACCACGGCCGCCTGGCCGTCCTGCACGACGAACACGCCGCTGCCCAGATAGATGGCGATCAGCACGCCGATGATGATGCCGACACCAATGCGTGCGCCGCGCCCGTTATCAGGACGCGGACCGCCGCCGCTGCCGCCCTTGCGGCCGAACAGACGCGACAGGCGCCGGTTGAAGTCGCGCCACATTTCGTCGAGATCGGGCGGACCTTCGCTGTCCTTGCCATTGGGCGGACGCTTGGAATCGTTCAGGCGCTGGCGATCGCCATTGCCTTCGCCCCGGCCCCAGCGCGGGTCGTTCAGCGACAACATGGCGCGCAGACGCAGCCAGATACTCCGCTCGTTGTAATCGTTCACCTGTGTTCGTTCACCAGAGTAGACAGCGGGTCAATGCAATTGGAACGGGTCAGCGCCCGTGTCTGGGATCTTGCGGTCGTCGCGGTGGTCTTCGCCTTCATCATCGCGATAGTCCTGATGAAGTGCCGCCGCTCTCGGGTCTCCCTCTGACAGTAGACCGTCAGACTCCGGAAGTTGTTCGGCAGTTGCGATTTCGGCGATGGCAGCGCGCAGTGTGTCCAGCCCTTGCCCCGTGCGCGCGCTCAAAAAGACGCGCGAAATATTACCATACTCGTCACGCTCGACCGCGTCGCCTCGGGCCGCCAGTTCAGGCACGGCGTCGATCTTGTTGAACACGAGCACTTGCCGGATCGTGTCCGCGCCGATCTCGCGCAGGACATCGTTGACCTGATCGATCTGATCGAGCCGCACTGCGCTCGATGCATCGACCACATGCAACAACAGGTCGGCATGAATGGTTTCTTCGAGCGTCGCGCGGAAAGCGGCGACCAGTTGGTGAGGCAATTCGCGGATAAATCCTACGGTGTCCGACATGACGATCTGCCCGACTTCTTCGCCGAGATACACGCGGCGCGAAGTCGTATCGAGCGTGGCGAACAGCTGGTCGGCCGCGTAGGCCTGCGCCTTGGTCAGCGAATTGAACAAGGTGGACTTGCCCGCGTTCGTATAGCCGACGATCGACACCGACATCGTACGGTTACGCGTGCGCGCGCGGCGCTGCGTGCCATGCTGCCGGCGCAGCTTTTCGAGCTTGCCTTTCAGCATCTTGATGCGCTCGCCGATCAGCCGGCGGTCGGTTTCGAGCTGCGTTTCACCCGGACCGCGCAAACCGATACCGCCCTTTTGGCGTTCAAGGTGAGTCCATGCGCGCACGAGGCGCGTAGCAAGATATTGCAGCTGTGCGAGCTCGACCTGCAGCTTGCCTTCGTGGCTGCGCGCGCGTTGCGCAAAGATGTCGAGAATCAGGCTGGTGCGATCGACCACGCGTCTATTAAGCGCACGCTCCAGATTACGTTGCTGTGCGGGCGCGAGTGCGTGATTGAAGATGACGATGGCGATGTCATTCGCCTCGCATGCGAGGCGCAATTCTTCGGCCTTGCCGCTGCCGACGAACATGGCGGCATCTGGACTGGCTCGGCGACCGGTGAGGGTGACGGCAGGATGGGCGCCCGCGCTTTGCGCGAGCAGGCTGAGTTCTTCGAGACTGGCTTCGAAATCGATCTTGCCGAAGTCGATGCCGACAAGCGCGGCGTTAATCAAATTGGTGGGTATCAAAATGAAGCAGCCGGTCAGAGTCGCCTGCGGACGACGCTCGACCGGCCGCGACGAAGGGTTAGGACGATTCGGAATCCGGGTGGAAATTCACCGGACGGGCAGGCACGACTGTCGAGATTGCGTGCTTGTAGACCATCTGGGTGACCGTATTCCGGAGCAACACGACGTACTGGTCGAACGATTCAATGTTCCCTTGAAGCTTGATGCCGTTGACCAGATAGATCGAGACCGGCACGTGCTCTTTACGCAGTGCGTTCAAAAACGGGTCTTGTAACAATTGCCCTTTGTTGCTCATAGCAAACTCCGTGTTTTTTTGCAGGTTGACTTTATTGTCGGCGAAGAAAAAGAAATCCGCCGTCAATCGCTACACTATAGCCGATTTTTATTGACCAGCGCTGACCCTGGCCATTCGGCCAGGACCCAATGTACATGCGGGTTTCAGCCCGGATTTCAAGCCGGGAATCAGCCTGCGTTTCGGTACTGTCTCAGCCTTTGTCCGCGTAGGGATTCGTCGACGATCGAAACTCTATTCGCAATGGAGTGCCCGTCAGCCCGAAAGTTTCCCGGAAGCGGTTTTCCAGGTAGCGTTTGTACGTGTCGGTGATCGCGTCGAGCGCGTTGCCGTGAATCACGATGATCGGCGGATTCTGTCCCCCCTGGTGCGCATAACGCAGCTTCGGACGTACCGGACCCCGGCGGCGCGGCTGCTGGAACTCGACGGCGTCGATCAGCGCGCGCGTGAGCTTCGGCGTCGGCAGCTTGGACATGGCAGCCTTGTAAGCGTCGTCGACGGAACGCATCAGCGGGCCGATGCCCGTCTTTTCTGCAGCGGAAATGAAGTGGAACTTGGCGAAGTCGAGGAATTTTAGCTTGCGCTGAAGATCCGCCTTGGTGCGCTCACGCACATGGGAATCGAGGCCGTCCCATTTGTTCACGCCCACCACGAGCGCCCGGCCCTGCTCGACCACGAAGCCCGCGATGTGCGCGTCCTGCTCCGAAATGTCCTGGCGCGCGTCGAGCAGAAGAATCACGACATTGGCGTCGGAAATCGACTGCAAGGTCTTCACGACCGAGAACTTTTCGATCGCCTCGAACACTTTCCCGCGCTTGCGCAGGCCGGCCGTGTCGATCAGCGTGTACTTTTTGCCCTGGCGCTCGAAGTCGATGTAGATCGAATCGCGCGTCGTGCCCGGCATGTCGAACGCGATCACGCGCTCTTCGCCGATCAGCGTGTTGACCAGCGTGGACTTGCCGACGTTCGGCCGCCCGACGATGGCGATCTTGACGCCGTGCTGGGCCTTCTCTTCCTCGCTTTCTTCCGGCTGGCCGGCATAGGCGACGTCGAGCGCCTCGTTGATCATTTCCGTGACGCCGTCGCCGTGCGCTGCGGAAATCGCGCGCGGGTCGCCGAGGCCGAGTTCGTAGAAATCGGCGGCCACCGACGTGTACTTCATCCCTTCGGACTTGTTGACGACGAGGAAGATCGGCCGGCCGGTCTTGCGCAGGTAGTCGGCGATTGACTTGTCCTGCGGCGCGAGACCATTGCGTCCATCGACGATGAACACGATGATGTCCGACTCTTCGACGGCCTGGCGCGTCTGGCGCGCCATTTCAAACAGAATGCCTTCTTTCGCGACCGGTTCGAAGCCGCCCGTATCGACGACGAGATACGGACGTTCGCCGGCGACGCGCCCTTCACCGTAGTGACGGTCGCGCGTCAGGCCCGGCAAATCGGCGACGAGCGCATCGCGCGAGCGCGTGAGCCGGTTGAACAGCGTGGATTTCCCCACATTGGGGCGCCCAACGAGGGCAATAACGGGTTTCATCAGATCTTGTTCACAGTGAGACGCGGGATCGAACGGTCGACCTGCCGCGCTGGCAACGCCATGCGGCCGTTGCACGGCTGCGTTTGACGAAAATTATCACGAATTTGACCCATTTCGAACGCGCGGAGCGTGCGCATGCAAATGGAAGTCAGGTTGGCTGCCTGAATGCGTGCGCCGGGTGGATCGTGAAACCGGCGGCGCCGCCTTGATTGCGCGAGTTGCGCAACGCGTCCTGGATCACCGCCCGTGCAGCCTGGCTGGCGGTTTCGCTGATGAGACGACTTGATTCTTCTATGCCTTGGCCCCGCCGCGTTCGACCGCAATCGGGGCACGCCATCAAAAAGATGCGGCCGGCAAAGCCGGCCTGCATTCACCGTGCGGTCCGCCGTTACCGGCGCACCGCACAGCCTGACTACATTTAACGCGGACGGAAAGCGTACAGGTCGCCGTCGTGCGTCTGAACTACCAGCGTGTCGCCGGCCAGTACGGGAGCCGCCGTGATCGCGCTGCCGTCCGTTTTGGCGCGGGCGACGAACGTACCGTCGTCGCGCGACAGGAAGTGCACATAGCCCTGATAGTCGCCCAGCACGGCGGCGTGGCCGAGCAGCAGCGGCACGCTGACGTCGCGGCTCTTCAGCTGGTCGTTGCGCCACAACTGGTTGCCCGTGTTGGCGTCGAACGCCGACACGATCGCCCAGTCGTCGCCCGCGACCACCGTACGGTCGTCCTGAGCCAGCCCACTGGTGCTCGAAAATGCCTTTTCCCACAGCGCACGGCCCGAGTTCGCGTCGAAGCAGCCCAACTGGCCCTGGAACGTCACCGCGCAGGTTTCAGCGCCGACCAGCGTGGGCGGACCCGTGACGTCGTTGATACGCTCGACTTCCGTCACGCCCTTCGGATACGACACGGGCGTCGACCAGTACGCATCGCCCGTTTGCACGTTGATGGCAGCGAACTGGCCGCCCGGGAAGCCGGCGAGCACCGCCTGGTCGCCCGCGAAGGTCATGCCCGCCGCCACGCGCAGGTTCAGCGGCACGGCGCGGTTACGGTAGTTCCACTTCTGTTCACCCGTTTGCGCGTTGAACGCGGTGATCTGGCCGTCCACCGTGCGCACGACCACGAGACCATTACCGACCAGCGGCGGCGACAGGATTTCGCCCGGCGCGGTGCCCTTCCACGACAGCTTGCCGTTCTGGTCGAGCACGAACACTTCGCCCTTCAGCCCACCGACAGCCGTCAGCGTGCCGTCCGTACCGACACCCGCCGACAGATCGCCGTCGACCTTGGTGCGCCAGACATCCTTGCCCGTCTTCGCGTCGATCTTCGCGACCGAGCCGTTCGCGCCCGCTGCGTACACGGCGTCGCCGACCGCCACGGGCGAGAACAGATAGCGTCCGGCCTTGCCGACGCTCGCCGTCCACGCCTGCTGTACGTCGAGCACGGGTTTGAACTCGGTGAGCGGCGTGGGCACGCGGCGCTCGTCTTTCGACGATGAGCAGGCCGACAGAGCAAGCACGGTCATCGCACAGGCAACGGGCACGGCGTAACGTTTCAGCAGATTCATCGGTGAACGAAGCATGTATGTTGTATTGGTCAAAAGGTGACGGCGGACGTTGCAGCGGCGCGCAACGTTCAGCCGCCCAGCGCGTCGAGTTTGAACTGGATCAGTTGACGTGCCGAGGCATCGTTCTTCGGCAGCGTGTCGAGCGCGAGCTTGTAGGCGGTGCGTGCATCGTCGCGCTTGCCTTGTGCGGCGAGCAGATCGCCGCGACGGTCGGCGACCACGCCCTTGAACGCATCCGACGGATCGTTCAGCAGCGCGAGACCGGCGTCATAAGCCTTTTCATCGAGCAGCAGCGACGCGAGACGCAGCTTCGCGATCTGCTTGAACTCGTCGTCCTTCGCGTGATCGACGGCCCATTGCAGTTGCGCCTTTGCGCCCGGCTCGTCGCCCGCGGCGGACAGCGCCTTCGCAGCGGCCAGCGCCGTCATCTGGGCGTAGGCCGTGCCGCTGAACTTGTCTTCCATGTCGGCTGCAACACGCGTGATGGTGGCTTTGTCCGTGCCTGCCGTGGCTTGCTGAACCTGGTCGTACAGCACGGCCGCTTCTGCTGCCTGATGCCGCTGCCAGTAATTCCAGCCGTTCCAGCCCGCAGCCGCGACCAGCGCGACCAGCACGATCCACGTAGTGGCATTCCCCCACTGCGCCCACCATGCCTTCAGGCTCTCAACCGATTCTTGTTCGTCGTGGTAACTCATCGCGACGCGTTTTCCTTTCCTGGTGCCTTAGCTGATTGGGGCCGCAACCGTTGCGGCCCGTCGAACGACGCAGCGTTTAGTCGTCGCCGTCTTCGGTGGACGCAACCATCGCATTGATTAGATATTCGGTCAAGTCTTCGAGCGGTACCGTTTGTTGCTCGCTCTTTCCATCGCTTGCCGAGGTGTTGCGCAGCGCCTTCACGCCCGCTGTGCCGTTCGCGATCTCGTCGTCGCCGAGCACCACTGCGAAGGCAGCACCGCTTGCGTCGGCGCGCTTCATCTGCGACTTGAAGCTCGCTGCCTGACCGTCAGGACTGCAATGCAGGATCACATCGAGGCCTGTGTCGCGCAGACGCTCGGCAACGATGAAAGCCTGCTCGCGTGCTGCGTCGCCCTGATGCGCGACGTAGACATCGCAGCCCTCCGCTTCGGGCACGAGGTTCTCTTCTTTCAGCAGTTCGAGAATGCGCTCGATGCCCATCGCCCAGCCGCACGCTGCCGTCGGCTTGCCGCCGAGCTGCTCGATCAGCGGATCGTAACGGCCGCCCGCTGCGACGGTGCCTTGTGCGCCGAGCTTGTCCGTCACCCATTCGAACACGGTCAGATTGTAGTAATCGAGACCACGCACGAGACGCGGATTGATCTTGAACGGAATGTTGTTCGACTTCAGGATGCGCTGCAGCCCTTCGAAGTGCGCGCGCGATTCGTCGCCGAGAAAGTCGATCAGCTTCGGCGCTTTTTCGACGACTTCCTGCATGGCGGGATTCTTCGTGTCCAGCACGCGCAGCGGGTTCGTATGCAGGCGGCGCTTCGCATCTTCGTCGAGCACGTCCACGTGCTTCTCGAGATACGCGATCAGTTCGACGCGATGTTTCGCGCGCTCTTCCGCGAGACCGAGCGAATTGATTTCGAGCTTGATGCCCGTCAGACCGAGGTCGTCCCACAGACGCTGGCACATCAGGATGATTTCCGCGTCCGTGTCCGGACCCGCGAAGCCGAGCGCTTCGACACCAACCTGATGGAACTGGCGATAACGGCCGCGCTGCGGACGCTCGTGACGGAACATCGGGCCGATGTACCACAGGCGCTTCGGGCCGTCGTAGAGCATGTTGTGCTCGATCGACGCGCGTACGACAGCCGCCGTGTTCTCCGGACGCATCGTCAGGTTTTCACCGTTGAGCGCGTCCGTGAAGCTGTACATCTCTTTCTCGACGATGTCGGTCACTTCACCGATACCGCGCGTGAAGAGCTGCGTGTGCTCGACGATCGGCGTACGGATATTCTGGTATCCGTACGAACGCAGCATCGACTTGACCGTCGTTTCGAAAAATTCCCACAAGCCTGCGTCCTGCGGAAGGATGTCGTTCATGCCCTTCACGCCGGACAGCTTCTCGAGCTTCTGCTTCTTCTGTTCAGTCATCTGTCTTTGATTGACGATTGGATGGAGCGAAATCAGGTCGTCGCTTCGGCGCGCACGGCATTCGGGCCGTAGCTGCGCTCGACGTAATCGCTCACGATCTGCTGGAATTCCTGCGCGATGTGTTCGCCGCGCAGCGTCTTGACCTTCACGCCGTCGATGAAGACGGGCGCGGCCGGGTTTTCGCCCGAGCCCGGCAGGCTGATACCGATGTTCGCGTGCTTCGATTCGCCCGGACCGTTGACGATGCAACCCATCACGGCCACATTCATCTTTTCGACGCCGGGATAGCTGTCGCGCCACAGCGGCATCTGCGTGCGCAGATACGTCTGGATCTGCGACGCCAGTTCCTGGAACAGCGTGCTCGTCGTGCGGCCGCAGCCGGGGCACGCGATGACCATCGGCGAGAACGAACGCAGGCCCATCGTCTGCAGGATTTCCTGGCCGACGATCACTTCGCCCGTTCGCGATGCGCCCGGTTCCGGCGTCAGCGAAATGCGGATCGTATCGCCGATGCCCTGCTGCAGCAGCACCGACAGCGCCGCCGTCGACGCCACGATGCCCTTCGAACCCATGCCCGCTTCCGTCAGGCCCAGATGCAGCGCGAAGTCACAACGGCGCGCGAGTTCCTGGTACACGGCGTTCAGATCCTGCACGCCGCTGACCTTGCACGACAGGATGATCTTGTCGCGGCCGAGGCCGAGTTCAACCGCACGCTCCGCCGAGCCGATCGCCGACTGGATCAGCGCTTCGTACATCACACTCTGCGCTTCCCACGGTTCGGGGCGCGCGGCGTTTTCGTCCATCATGCGCGCGAGCAGATCCTGGTCGAGGCTGCCCCAGTTCACGCCGATTCGCACCGGCTTGTCGTACTTCGCGGCAGCTTCGATCATCTGCGCAAACTGCGTGTCGCGCTTGGCGCCCTGGCCGACGTTGCCGGGATTGATACGGTACTTTGACAGCGATTCCGCGCAGCCCGGATAGTCGCGCAGCAGCAGATGGCCGTTGTAGTGGAAGTCGCCGACCAGCGGCACCGTCACGCCCATACGGTCGAGCTGCTCACGAATGGCCGGCACGGCGGCAGCCGCTTCCGGCGTGTTCACCGTGATGCGCACGAGCTCCGAGCCAGCCTGCGCGAGTTCCTTGATCTGGATTGCCGTACCGATGGCGTCGGCCGTATCCGTGTTCGTCATCGACTGCACGCGCACGGGCGCGTCGCCGCCGATCGTCACGAGCTGGCCGCCCCAACGGACGTCGACCGCATTCGAGCGGCGACGCGGCGCGTGACCGCCGAACACCGGCACGGTCGAAACAATCTGGCTGCTGGATTTCACTTGATCGGAATGCATCGATAAACCCGCTTACGCCGCTTGCCCGCGGACCGATAAGCGTTCGGCCCTGCTGGGAAATACGGCGCGTGAATTGAAAAAGCGCCGCGGCCTCGAAGCCGCGACGCGCACGATTTGAATGGCGTCAGGGTAACGCGAAGCGCGCAACATTGCCCTTGGCTGACGCGTATTTGGCTGGGTCGACCGGCTGGCCGTCCAGCGTGATCGAATCGAGACCCGCCTTGTTGCCCACCGTTACCTTGAACGGCGGCATGCCGCTGACTTCCTTGTTTTCACCTGCGTGCACGAGGCCGGAGAACACTTCCTTGCCGTCTTTCTGGCGCACGCTGAACCAGCTGTCCTGCTTGACCGTCAACGCGACCGTCGACGAGCCTTCCGGTGCTGCAGTGGGCTCGCTTGCCGATGCGGCTGCCGATGCAGCGGCCGTCGCGGAAGGCGCTGCGCTTGCAGCCTTCGGCGCCGAGGCAACGGCATTGGCGGCCGGCGTCGATGCCGGCGCTGCGTTCGATGCGGGCGTCGCGCCTGCCATCGGCAGCGGAGTCGGCATCGGCGTTGCCGATGCGCCGTCCGTCGCGGCTTGCGCATCCGTTTGCGCCGCCGTATCCGACGCGCTGATTTCGCCCGTCACCGCCGAGCCGCTTGCAGGCTGCGCTGCTGTCGACGACGCCGCGTCCGTGCTCGTCACGCTGCCCGCCATGCCCTTCAGGCGCGCGAGCCACGCGGTCGAATCGCTGCTATTCGTATGCCACATGGCTAGCGCGGCCACCACGACCACGGCAAGCGCAACGCCCCACAGCCACGAACGGCGACGCGGCGCGCTGTGACCGAGCGACAGCGACACTTTTCCACGCGGCAGATCCGTACCCGCCGAAGCAGGCATGGGCAGCGCCGGTGCCGGCACGCCCTTTTCGCGACGCAGCGCCTGCGTCATCGGCGCGGGATCGGCACCCACCATCTTCGCGTAGCTGCGCACGACGCCGAGCGCAATCGTGGTGTCCGGCAACTGGCTGAGATCGCCTGCCTCGAGGCCGCGCAACTTGCCCGGCGACACCTTCAGGCGTGCCGACACATCCTCGATCGACCAGCCCTTCGACTCACGCAACTGCGCGAGCCGCGCGCCGACGGCCGCCAGCGAGTCGTACCCGGTCGGCACGGCAGCCGGGGCGGCCGAAAGCGGGCGATCCGAATGCGTATCCATGTCGTGCGGTTGCGGGTGCTGCGGCTCACTCATCCCAAATCCTTTCGCGTCGATTCTTTTATCACTCATGCGAACGGGCGGCTGTTCGCCTCACCCGATTGCGCAGACCGTTTATAACAAAATGTGCGGCTGTGCGTGCCGCTTCCGATCGATTTTGCGCACTTTCTTTTCACTTCACGTGACGCGGCGCACCCGAAGGGCCGGCTTGCTGACATGCCGCCCCTTTTCGCCTGTCGCGGGCCTTACACGGCGCGAACTTCGATGATCTTCGACTTGCCGGTACGTTCGGCGAGGCGCGTGCGGTCCTTGACCGCGCCTGCCAGCTGACCGCAAGCCGCATCGATATCGTCACCGCGCGTCTTGCGCACGGTCGTGACAACCCCCGCGTCCATCAACACCTGCGCGAAACGCTTGATCTGTTCATTCTTCGAGCGCAACAAACCCGACTCCGGGAACGGATTAAATGGAATCAGGTTGAATTTGCACGGCACGTCGCGCGTCACGGCCAGCAGTTCGCGCGCGTGCGCCTCGCTGTCGTTCACGCCATCGAGCATGCAGTATTCGAATGTGATGAAGTCGCGTGGCGCGACTTTCAGATACCGCTGGCACGCGGCCATCAGCTCGCGCAGCGGATATTTCTTGTTGAGCGGCACCAGCTCGTCGCGCAGCGCGTCGTTCGGCGCGTGCAGTGATACGGCGAGTGCTACGGGAAGATCGGCGCCGAGACGGTCCATCATCGGCACGACCCCCGAAGTGGACAACGTGACACGCCGGCGCGACAGCCCGTAGGCATTGTCGTCTAGCATCAGGCGCATCGCGGGAACCACTGCGTCGTAATTGAGCAGCGGCTCGCCCATGCCCATCATTACGACGTTCGTGACGACCCGCTCGCCCTTGCCTTCACCACCCGTCGCGCGGCCACCGGCCATGCCGAGCGACGCACGCAGCGCGAACTCGGCCATGCGCAGCTGGCCGATGATTTCACCCGTGGTGAGATTGCGTGAGAACCCCTGTTTGCCCGTCGAACAGAACCGGCAGTTGACCGCGCATCCCGCCTGCGACGACACGCACAGCGTGCCACGCGTTTCTTCGGGGATGAACACGGTTTCAACGGCATTGCCGTTACCGACGTCCACGAGCCATTTGCGCGTGCCGTCGGTAGAAATATGGTCGCTGACGATAGGCGGCATCGTGATCGATGCACGGCCTTTCAGCTTTTCGCGCAAGGACTTCGCGAGATCGGTCATCCCGTCGAAGTCGGCAGCGTTGTACTGGTGGAGCCAGCGCTGCAATTGCTTGGCGCGAAACGGCTTCTCGCCGAGGCTGTCGCAATAAGCGACGAGGCCTGCAGCGTCGAGATCGAGAAGGTTGACGGTTTGACTGCTCGTCATATCGAATCCTGCCATTCAGTGCGAGACTGCGTTCATGCAACAAGCTGCATGAACGCGTAAGCCGCTCGCGCCCGCTCCTGCTGCTGTTACTACAGAACTACGAAGCGCTTAGCGCGAGTAGACGTTGACTTCCGGGAAGAAGAACGCGATTTCGACAGCTGCCGTTTCAGCAGCGTCCGAGCCGTGGACCGCGTTGGCGTCGATGCTGTCTGCGAAGTCAGCGCGAATCGTGCCTGCGTCGGCCTTCTTCGGATCCGTCGCACCCATCAGGTCACGGTTCTTCAGGATGGCGCCTTCGCCTTCCAGAACCTGAACCTGCACCGGACCCGAGATCATGAATTCAACCAGATCCTTGAAGAACGGGCGCGCAGCGTGCACAGCGTAGAACTTCTCTGCGTCAGCGCGCGACAGTTGAACCATGCGCGATGCAACGATCTTCAGACCAGCGTTTTCGAAGCGGCTGTAGATCTGGCCGATCACGTTCTTTGCCACTGCGTCCGGCTTGATAATCGACAGGGTGCGTTCGAGCGCCATAAAAACTCCAGAAAATTAAGAGGTTACAGATTTAAATGAATCCGCTATTGTAGCATGTTCCAGTGTATGATTGCGATTGAACCCTTACGATACTGTAAGGTCGAAGTTGGGAGGCCCAAACCCTTTTAAGACAGGGCTAAGGAAACGGAAACACAATGTAATCGCACGGTGTTGTGCGCCGCATTGAAACTCCGCTGTACACCGCTAATCTTAGGGTTGTGGGTTCGCGTGAAGGTTGGCAGCCGCCAGCCGCACCGTACAAAAACCGTTGCAAGCCACGTCGCAACACTGCGTCTGACGCAAGGAGAAACCATGAACGAATATCCCTATAACTTTGGCCGGGGCGGCAGCGTCACCACGGCCGAGACCCGCAACCGGGTGCTGCGCAACACCTACTGGCTGCTGGCGCTGTCGATGGTGCCGACCGTCATCGGTGCGTGGGTGGGCGTCGCGACGGGCTTCTCGCTGTTCGCCGCCACCAGCCCGGCCATGAGCATGATCGCGTTCTTCGCCATCGCGTTCGGCTTCATGTTCGCGATCCAGAAGACGAAAGACAGCGCCGCCGGCGTGTTCGTGCTGCTCGGCTTCACGTTCTTCATGGGGCTGATGCTGTCGCGCCTGCTGAGCTTCATCCTCGGTTTTTCGAACGGGCCGCAGCTGATCATGCTCGCCTTTGGTGGCACTGGTGTGATCTTCGCTGCGCTGGCAACCATCGCCACGGTCAGCAAGCGTGACTTCTCGGGTCTCGGCAAGTGGCTGTTCGTCGGCGTGATTGTGCTGCTGCTGGCCATGGTCGCGAATATCTTTCTGCAACTGCCCGCGCTGATGCTGACGGTGTCCGTGCTGGCCATCGTGATCTTCTCGGCTTACATGCTGTTCGATGTGCAGCGCGTCGTGAATGGCGGCGAGACGAACTACATCACGGCCACGCTCGCGATCTACCTGGATCTGTACAACGTGTTCGTGAACCTGCTGTCGATCCTCGGCATCTTCGGCGGCAACCGTAACTGATCGAAGCTGGCGGGCATTGATCGCCAGCTAAAGCAAAACGCCCGTGACGAGCAATCGTCACGGGCGTTTTTCATTGTCAGGCCGCTTGTAAGTGCCGCGAGTCTCAGAGACTCAACCAGCCAAACCCGTCGCTCTGGTTCGCGACCACCACCTCCGTGGCCGCTGTACTCAGCACTGAAGCCATCGCCGCTTGCGCCAGTTCAGGCAGATTGTTCTGCTGGCTCAGATGCGCCGCCACCAGATGCCGGAGCTTCGAGCGATCAAGCGACGCCAGAATCTCCGCCGCCGCGTCGTTGTTCAGATGCCCGTGATTGCCGCCGATCCGCGCCTTCAGCGACGGCGGATACCGCGAAGCCGCCAGCATCCCGACGTCGTGATTGCATTCGAGCACCAGTGCATCGCAACCGCTCAGCACCGCGCTGATATGCGGCGTCGATGTGCCGACGTCAGTCAGCACGCCGAGGCGCGAGGCGCCATCGGAAAATACGTATTGAAGGGGTTCGCGCGCGTCGTGCGGCACCGTGTACGGCAGAATGCTGAGATCGCCGATCGCAACGGTCTCGTCGCTCCACAGCACATGCAGATCGACATCCGCCTCGTCGGCGCCGACAGCGCGCGCCGTGCCCCAGCTCATGTACAGCGGGATCGACAGCTTGCGCGCCAAAGTCAACGCGCTGCCGATGTGATCGCTGTGCTCGTGGGTAATGAGAATGGCGTCGAGTTCGTCGACGCCCGTGCCCAGCCGTTCCAGCCGCCGGGCCACTTCCTTGCCCGAGAAGCCGCAGTCCAGCAGGATACGCGTGGTCGTGTTACCGCTTTGGGCTTCGACCAGCAACGCATTGCCTTCACTGCCGCTTCCCAGACTGGCGAATCGCACGACCCGCCTTAGTTCAGTTGCGCGTGCAGCAACGTCACGATGCGTTGCGCATCCGACGACGTGTCCACCTGGCCGTTCGAATCGACCACGGCAACCTGCGTCATCGCGTCGCCCTTCGAGCGCACGTTGACGAGGAATTCGTGACTATCCTTCTTCGCGCTCTTGTCGCTGTAGAACAGCTTGCCGAACAGACCGTCGCGCTTGAGTTCCTGCATCGAATCCGCGTAACGGACGTAGTAGATGCCCTTTTCGCGGTCGCGATTGTCGACGGTGAAGTTGGTGCGGTCGAGCGCAAGGCCCACACGCAGCCAGGCGCGGTCGAACGATTCCGGCAGATCCAGCGTCGCGCCGCCCGCCGCCTTGTCGAGCTGCGCCTGCCCCGTCGCCGAACGCGCGTCTGTCAGCAGTTGCTTCGACTGCGCGTCGGTGAGACCGAACTTCTGCATCAGCTTGGCGAGGAACTCAGCTTCCAGCGCCGGATCGCGCGGACGCTCGACCCAACGCGACGACGTCTTGTCCTGCCCCGTCAGCACTTCTTCCATAGCCGAGTGCGTGATCGAGATATCGGTCGCGCCGCTTGCATCGCGCGAAACCAGCGTGCGGAAGCTGTCGCGCGTACCCGACGAGTACGCGAAGTCGACCACACGGCCGATCGTGCGACGGAACCAGTCGTCCGGAATGTTCGCGCGATTTTCGGCCCAGTCGGTCGACATGATGCCCGTGCTCGGCGCGTCCGTCTTCAGCGAGAAGCCGTTGTCTGTCCAGAACTCCTGCAGCTGCGGCCACAGCTGTTCTGGCGAGCGCCCGTCCACTACCAGCCAGCGGCGGTCGCCGTCGCGCTCGATGTGCATGCCCAGCGGATCCTGCGCGCTCGGCACGCCTTCTGTCTGGTTGCCTGCTGCCGTCGTCGCGCGCTGCGGCGCGCCGCCGAGCGCCGCGTTCGCGGGCGGCGCCACATAGCGCTGATCGATCTGCGCAGCCGTCAGGTCACTCGGCACGGCGAGCGGCGGCGCGCTCGAGGTGGCCTTGTAGTTCACGCGGTCCGACGCGAGCATGTCGTTCAGCGACTCGCAGCCAGACAGCGATACGACCGTGCCAGCCGCAAGCGTCAGCGCCGCCAGGCGCGTTGCGTGGAGGGAAAGTGCGGAACGTTTCATGGGGTCCTTCGTGAAGCTAAAACGCGCTGCCGGGTGCGGTACGGGACCGTGGGCGATATCGACGTCAGTTGAAAAAATGCCGGGTGGCGCCTGTGATACCAGGCGCTCAGCCGAGCAGCCCTGCCTCGCGCAGTGCAGCGCGGACCACGTCGTGGTAGCGCGCGTCGAGCGGCGTAAGAGGCAGACGGATGCCGCCCTGAGCGCGGCCGAGTTGCTGCAATGCCCACTTCGCCGGAATCGGGTTCGATTCGATGAAGAGGTTCTTGTGCAGCGAGAGAAGTTTCAGATGGATTTCGCGCGCGGTCTTTGCGTCGGCGGCGATGGCGGCCTTGCACAGTTCGCTCATCAGGCGCGGCGCCACGTTGGCCGTCACCGAGATATTGCCGTGACCGCCCAGCAGCATCAGCGCGATCGCGGTCGGATCGTCACCGCTGTAGATGCCGAAGTGCGACGGCGCCGACTTGATCAGATGCGCAGCGCGGTCGATATTGCCCGTCGCTTCCTTCACGCCGACGATGCCCGGCACATTGGCCAGTCGCAGGATCGTTTCATTCGACATGTCCGCGACCGTGCGGCCGGGGACGTTGTACAGGATCACAGGCAGATCGACCGTTTCGGCGATTTTCGCGAAATGGCGGTAAATGCCTTCCTGGGTCGGCTTGTTGTAGTACGGCACCACCTGCAGCGTGGCGTCGGCACCCACTTTCTTCGCCTGCTCGGTCAGTTCGATGGCTTCCGTGGTGGAGTTCGCGCCTGCGCCAGCAATCACGGGAATCCGGCCGGCTGCCTGTTCCACGGCCGTACGCACCATCAACACGTGCTCTTCGACCGACAGCGTGGCCGACTCGCCGCTCGTGCCGACCACGACCAGACCGTTCGTGCCTTCTTCGATATGCCAGTCGACCAGTTTGCGGAACGCCGGCAGATCGAGACTGCCGTCTTCGAGCATGGGAGTGATGATGGCGGGAATGCTGCCGCGAATCGCGACGCCGTCTTGCTGAGTGCCGTTAGCCATGAAACGTCATGAATTTGTTCGATAAACTTCGATTGTAGCGGATTAACCGGCCAAATCGTAACGCGGGGGACCCCCCTTATCTTTCCTTTCGACCGACGCGTCCGGCTCACGCACGGCGCAGATCCGCTGCACGTAGGCGGGACGCGGCTCCGCGAGGAAACCGTCCTGAAATGCAACGACACGTAACACGCTGCGCACGGCGTCGAGAAGCTCGCCGGGCGCCAGCAGAAAAGCGGGATTCGAAGGCTTGCCGACCGTTTCGTTGCCTTGCGCGAAGGTTTCGTAGATCAGCACGCCGCCGGGCGCGAGTGCGTCCAGCAATTGGGGAAAGAGCGGGCGATGCAGATAGTTGGTCACGACGATCGCCGCGAATTGCGCGCCCGCAAGCAGCGGCCACGGGCCGTTTTCGATGTCGGCGGTGATGCACGCGATGCCCGGCGCGCCTTCCATCGTTTGCAGCGCGGCCGCATCGCGGTCGATTGCTGTGACCGTATGTCCACGCGACGCGAAAAACCGCGCGTGCCGCCCTGCTCCCGATGCCACGTCGAGCACTGCGCCGCCTGCATCGACGAGATGCGCCCAGCGCTTCACCCAGCGCGACGGCTCGCCGATTGCCGCATGGCCAGCGGCGCCCGCCGCGTCCGGGTTCAGGCTGTCCGTCATCAGGTGTACGACAGGCCCATCGCTTCGCGCACGTCGCGCATCGTCTCCGTCGCGAAACGGCGCGCCTTGTCGCAGCCGTCGGCGACGATGGCGCGCAGCAGCGACGGATCGTCCATGTACTTCTGCGCGCGCTCGAGCATCGGCTGCTGCTCGCGCAGAATGCCTTCGATCACCGGCTGCTTGCACTCCAGACAGCCGATGCCCGCCGAACGGCAACCCTTCTGGACCCACTCGTGCGTGTCCTTGTCGGTGTAGACCTGGTGCAACTGCCACACCGGGCACTTGTCGGGATCGCCTGGATCGGTGCGGCGCACGCGGGCCGGATCGGTCGGCATCGTGCGGACTTTCTTCGTGATCGTTTCCGCGTCTTCACGCAAGCCGATCGTGTTGCCGTACGACTTCGACATCTTCTGGCCGTCGAGACCCGGCATGCGCGACGCTTCCGTCAGCAGCACTTGCGGTTCGGGCAGGATGATCTTGCGCGAGCCTTCGAGATAGCCGAACAGACGCTCGCGATCGCTCATCGACAGGCTTTGTGACTCGGACAACATCGCGCGCGCCTTTTCGAGCGCCTCTTCGTTGCCTTCCTGCTGATACGCGATGCGCAGTTCGTGATACAGCTTCGAGCGCTTGCCGCCGAGCTTCTTCGCGGCTTCGTTCGCCTTCTCTTCGAAGCCGGGTTCACGGCCGTACATGTAGTTGAAGCGGCGCGCCATTTCGCGCGCCATTTCGACGTGCGGCACCTGGTCTTCACCAACCGGCACGAGCGACGCGCGGTACAGCAGAATGTCCGCCGCCATCAGCACGGGATAGCCGAGGAAGCCATACGTGCCGAGATCCTTGTCGCGCAGCTTCTCGATCTGTTCCTTGTAGGTCGGCACGCGTTCGAGCCAGGAGAGCGGCGTGCTCATGCCGAGCAGCAGCGCGAGTTCGGCGTGCTCAGGCACACGGCTCTGGATGAACAGGGTTGCCTGTGCCGGATCGATGCCCGAAGCGAGCCAGTCGATCAGCACATCCCACACGTTCTTCTCGATGACATCCGGCGTTTCGTAGTGCGTGGTGAGCGCATGCCAGTCGACCACGCAGAAGAAGCACGGATACTCGGATTGCAGGCGCACCCAGTTTTTCAGCACGCCGTGATAGTGGCCGAGGTGCAGCGAGCCGGTAGGCCGCATGCCGGAGAAGATACGGTCGGGGTACATGGTTTTGATTTATAGAAGCGAAACGAGGGGGGTCAGGATAGCCGTCACGGCCTCATAGCCGATATTCACGAGCGGACGCAGCCAGAAGCGCGTCAACGTGCCCGTCATCACGAGCGCCATCACGATGAAAAAGCCATACGGCTCGAGCCGCGCCAGCAACATGGCCGGACGTACGGGCAGGAGCGCCATGAGCACGCGACCGCCGTCGAGCGGCGGCAGCGGGAACAGGTTCAGCACGCCGAGCACCAGATTCACGCCAACGCCGGCACCCGCCATGCGCGTGAAAAACGGTTCGTCGATATTCATCGCGGCCAGCGCGACGCCGAACACGCCCCACACCAGCGCCTGAACGAAGTTACACAGCGGACCGGCCAGCGCGACCCACAGCGAACCCCAGCGCGGATTGCGCAGGTTGCCGAACGCGACGGGCACCGGCTTCGCGTAACCGAACATGAACGCGCCACTGGTGGCGAAATACAGCAAAAGAGGGATCGCGATGGTGCCGAGCGGATCGATGTGCCGCATCGGATTGAACGACACGCGGCCGAGCACGTACGCGGTGTTGTCGCCGAGCATGCGCGCGACGTAGCCGTGCGCCGCCTCGTGTAGCGTGATCGCGAAGATCACGGGCAAGGCATAGACGACGATGGTCTGTATCAGGGAGGAATCCATATCCGCTCTATTGTAACAACGGCGCCTTGCGGCTCTGTCGGCTTTCGCTCATCTGACGGCTGATTGAAAGTCAGGCCGTCTCTTCGAGTCCGAACGGCGCGAGCGAACCGCGCCCCGGACGCACCAGCACGGGTTCTTCGCCCGTCAGATCGATCACGGTCGAAGGCTCACACGGACACGCGCCGCCGTCGATCACCAGATCGAGCTGTTTTTCGAGTTTCTCGCGGATTTCTTCGGGGTCGTTCAGCGGCTGCGTTTCGCCCGGCAAGATCAGTGTCGAGCCGAGCAGCGGCTGACCGAGCTCTTCCAGAATGGCGAGCGTGATCGCGTGGTCGGGCACGCGCAGGCCGATGGTTTTACGCGACGGATGCGACAGCCGGCGCGGCACTTCCTTGGTCGCCTGCAGCACGAACACGTACGGACCGGGCGTGACGGATTTGATCAGACGGTACTGGCGATTGTCGACCAGCGCGAAATTCGCCAGCTCGGACAGATCGCGCACCAGCAGCGACAGCAGTTGCCGCTCATCCAGCCCGCGAATGCGCCGCACACGGTCGACGGCATTCTTGTCGTCGAGCTGGCAGGCGAGCGCGTAGCTCGAATCCGTGGGCAGCGCGACCACGCCGCCGCTTTCGATGATCTGCACCGCCTGCTTGATCAGGCGCGGCTGCGGATTGTCCGGATGAAGCCGAAAGAATTGGGACATGGTGTCGGTCAGAAGGTCGGGGAATCGACAAACAGCAAGCAACGGCTCATGCAGCGCGCGTGCCCACGCACCGCGCGAAACGAGAGCTTACAGCCAACGTTCCCAGACCGGCTTCAGATCGGACGGCAGCGGCGGCAAACTGCCGAGATCGACGCGGCCCTCGCCTGCAGCATGAAAGTCGGATCCACGCGAGGCCTCGAAGCCGAAACGGCGCGCGACATCGGCATACTCGCGATACTGGTCGGGCGTATGACTGCCCGTCACGACTTCGATTGCCTTGCCGCCGAGATCGATGAACTCACCGAACAGCGCGTCGAATTCCGTCTGCGTGTAAGCATAGCGGCCCGGATGCGCAATCACGGCTTCGCCGCCCGCGACCTGAATCCATTTGACGGCATCGGCCAGTTTGGACCAGCGATGCGACACATAACCCGGCTTGCCGTCGCCGAGAAAGCGGTTGAACACGTCCTGGGTGTTTTCGCAGTGGCCGCTCTCGACCATGAAGCGCGCGAAGTGCGTGCGCGAAATCATGTCGGGATTCGACACGTACTTCAGTGCGCCTGCGTACGCGTCGGGAATGCCGAGCGTGGCCAGTTGCTCGCCGATCGCTTCGGCGCGTGCGGCGCGGCCATTGCGCGTGCGCTCGAGCCCTTCGACGAGTTCCTTGCAGGCGGGATCGACATGCAGCCCGACCACGTGAATGGTGCGCGACGCCCATGTCACGGAGATTTCGACACCGCTCAGATACTGCATGCCGAGCGCCTCAGCCGCTTCACGGGCTTCGCCCTGACCGCCGATTTCGTCGTGATCGGTGAGCGCCCACAGCGGCACGCCGCCTGCGTGCGCGCGGCGCGCGACGTCGGCGGGCGCGAAGGCGCCGTCGGAAACGGTGGAATGGCAGTGCAGGTCGGCGTTCATCTTTATCTTGATAGCGTGGTCAATCCATTTTACTGCAACGCAGTAAGCACACGCAGAGGATTCGTCGACCCGGTTTCAAACGCGCATTACGCGCAGAACGCCTCGATCAGCGCTGCGACCCGCTCCGGCTGATCGTGATGAACCATATGGCCCGCGTCTTCGATGATCTCTTCGCGCCAGTCGGCAAAGGCCTTGAAACGCGCCTTGAATTCATCGAGGGGAATAGTGCCGGCGAGCATCGCGAGCGTCGGCGACGCAGCCGCTTCGACGTGCAGCACGGGCGCGCGCACATTCGCCCACACGGCCATCACTTCATCGAGCCGGTACAGGAGCGGCCCGCGCATCTTGTGCGCGGGATCGGCGAGCAGCATGTAGCCGCCCTCGCCGTCCGGCTTCGACCAGTGCTGCGCGAGAAACTGTGCGCGCTGCGGCGCGAGACGCGCGTTGGTCTTGATCAGGCGCGCGGCGACATCGTCGAGCCTCGCGTAGGGGCGCAAGGTGGGCGGCTCGCGCAGTTCGTCGAGCCACGTCGCGATACGTCGCGGCAACTGCGCGGCTTTCGACGGCGGCAGCCCGAAGCCCTCCAGATCGACCACGCGACGCACCCGCTCCGGCCTCACGCCCGCGTACAGGCACACGATGTTCGCGCCCATGCTATGGCCGACCAGATTGACTTCGCCCGTCGGCGCGTAGTGATCGAGCAGCGCTTCGAGATCGGCGAGATACTCCTGGAACCAGTAGTGGCCGCCGCCGTGCTGCGCGACGGGCCAGTCGGACAGGCCGAAGCCGCGCGCGTCGGGCGCGATCACCTGCCAGTCGCCCGCGAGCGCGTCGACGACGAACTGGAACGACGCCGCGACGTCCATCCAGCCGTGCAGCATGAACAGCATCGGCGCGTCGGGATTGCCCCAGCGGCGCACGTGCAGCCGCACGCCGCGTACGGTCACGAATTCGGAAACGGAGGGTTTGAGCGGACGGTCCATGGTGTAGCCAGATAAAAACGAATGATCGTTCGATTATATCGGGATAAACGCAGCGCCGTCAGTCGGATGGCCGCTGTTGCGCTTCGAGGCCCGCGAGCGCGGCCAGTTCTTCCTCTTCGAACCCGGCGTCGCGGCGCGCCTCGAAGTTGAACGGGCCACGCAGTTTCGGCGCGTGGTATTCGTCGGACAAACGCAGATAGGTCTGATGCACGTCGATGCCCGCCTTGTCACACAAGTGCCGGAACCAGCGGTTGCCGATCAGCACATGGCCGATTTCGTCGCGCAGGATCACGTCCAGAAGCGCCGCCGACGCATGATCGCCTGCCTGCTGTAGCCGCGCGCGGATCGGCGGCGACGCGTCGAGTCCGCGCGCCTCCAGCGTGCGCGGCACCAGTGCCATGCGTGCCAGCACGTCGCCACGCGTCCTTTCGCACATGTCCCACAGGCCGTCGTGCGCCGGGAAGTCGCCGTACGCGTGGCCGAACTCGGCCAGCCGCGCCGACAGTAACGAGAAGTGATGCGCCTCTTCGGCGGCCACCTTGAGCCAGTCGAGGTAGAACGCGTCGGGCATGTCGCTGAAGCGCCAGACGGCATCGAGCGCCAGATTGATCGCGTTGAATTCGATATGCGCGAGCGCGTGCAGCAGCACCGCGCGCCCTTCCGGCGACTGCATGCTGCGGCGCCCGAGCTTGCGCGGCTCGACCAGTTCGGGCCGCTCAGGGCGGCCCGGCAAACCGGGCGGCTCGTCCAGCGAGCGTTGCGCCGACACACGGGTCTCGCCCGCCAGCACATGCATGTACAGCGCTTGCGCCGCGGCAGCCTTGGCGGCAGGCACGCGCTCCGTCAGGATGTCGAGCGCTTCAGAGCGTGCGCAACGCGTTGGCTGCGGATGGATTGAGTCGGCGGAAAGCATCGCGAATACGGAATACGACAAAAAAGGACAAAAACCAGCGTTTCTGGCGTGACATCGCCAATTTACCCGCGCTTCGGCACGCTCCGCACGGCCTTATGGCACAACCGTTTACAATACGCGATTCGACCATGCCGCGCGGTGTGGCGCCACGTCATGCCACACGCCTGACGGCGGCACGATGCCCACGGGCGGCAGCAACCGTCTTGCATGAGACCAGAGGAGACACTGTGGCAATCTACAAGCTTGGCGACGCAGCCCCGACCATCCACGAAAGCGTGTTCGTCGCGGACACGGCGACCATCATCGGCAAGGTGAGCGTCGAAGAAAATGCCAGCATCTGGTTCGGCGCGTCGATTCGCGGCGACAACGAGCCGATCACCGTCGGCAAGGGCACTAACATACAGGAAGGCGCCGTTCTGCACGCCGACCCCGGCTTTCCGCTGACGCTCGAAGCAGGCGTCACCGTCGGCCATCAGGCGATGCTGCACGGCTGCACGGTCAAGGAAGGCGCGCTGATCGGCATTCAGGCCGTGGTCTTGAATGGAGCGGTAATTGGCCGCAACTGTCTGGTTGGTGCAGGCGCCGTCGTGACCGAAGGCAAGGTTTTTCCTGACAACTCCCTGATTCTCGGATCACCGGCCAAGGTTGTCCGGGAACTGACTGAAGCAGATATCAAAGGCCTGAAGCGCGCTGCGGACATTTACGTGGAGCGCAGGGATTATTTCAAGGCGCAACTCGTGCGCATCGGCTGAAGCCGACCGCACGGCGCGCCACGCGTGGCTTTCCCACCGCGCGGTTCGACCGAGGAAAAGTTGTGAGTGACCAGTTGCAGAAATTCATGTTCAGCGCGGCGCCCGTGCGCGGCGAGCTCGTTTCGTTGCGCAATACGTGGCAGGATGTGCTGACGCGCCGAAGCTATCCGTTGCCGGTGCGGAACGTGCTCGGCGAAATGATGGCGGCATGCGCGCTGCTGTCGGCGAATCTCAAGTTCGACGGCACTCTGATCATGCAGATCTTCGGCGACGGCCCGATCAGGATGCTGGTCGTGCAGTGCAACTCCGATCTGTCGATGCGCGCGACGGCCAAGTATTCCGGCGACACGCCGCAAGCCATCGCCGACGACCTCACCCTCGCCGAACTGATCAACGCCGGCGGCCACGGCCGCTGCGTGATCACGCTCGATCCGAAAAACAAGGTGCCTGGCCAGCAGCCGTATCAGGGCATCGTGCCGCTGTCGGGTGTGGATGGTCCGCTCGAGACGATGGCGCAGGTGATCGAGCACTACATGCAGCATTCGGAGCAGCTCGACACGCGTCTGTGGCTCGCCGCCAACGACGACCGCGCTGTCGGCATGCTGCTGCAGAAGCTGCCCGGCGACGGCGGCATCGTGCCGCATCCGGGCGAGATCGACGCCGATACGTGGGACCGACTGTGCACGCTCGGCAGCACGCTGTCGCACGAAGAGATGCTGAAGGAAGAGCCGAACACGCTGTTCCGACGCCTGTTCTGGCAGGAAAACGTGCAGCATTTCGAACCGACGCGCACGCGTTTCGAGTGCACGTGTTCGCGCGCTCGCGTCGGCAACATGCTGAAGATGCTGGGCCGCGAGGAAGTCGATAGCGTGATCGAGGAACGGGGTCACGTCGAGATTCATTGCGAGTACTGCAATCAGCGCTATGAATTCGATCCCGTCGATGTCGCGCAACTTTTTGTCGCGAGTGGGCTCTCACAAGGTGTAGCGCCTGCCGCCGACCAGCGGCACTGAAGCAGGCATGGCCCGCCGACGGCTCGAATAGCAGCACCCGGCGGCGCGGTATCCACGGATAACGCGCCGCGCAGTGGTTCCGGGCCGTCGATTTGCTTAGGTATCCGACCTAGATATCAGACTGACGTATCCGACCGATGGAGGTCGATATGAACATCCCTTCCCTGCAGCGATCCATGCAACGGCTCGCTGCACTCGCACTGGTGACGGGCGCGGTCGCGTTATCCGGCTGCATGATGGATCCGCCCGGCCCGTCGCCGATTTACAGTCGCTTGCCGGCGGACCAGTCGGGCATCCCGACGACAGCGCAACCGCTCTCGCCGGAAGAACGGGCCCGCTACGACGCAATCGACAGGCAGGTGATGGCCGAACAGAAGCAGGCGATGGTCGCCGATGCCGCCGCGCAGGCCTATTCGCGTTACGCCGCGCCGCCCGTCAGCGTGTATGGCAGCTACTACAGCGGCGGCTGGGGACATGGCTGGGGCACGGGGATCGGTTATGGATATCCGGGCTGGGGTTGGGGCTGGTAGGCCCCACAGCCTGACGCTCCCTACGCACGCACAAGCTGGCGTGTCGCGCAAAAACAAAAGGCGCGGTTCTTGATGAACCGCGCCTTTTTTATCAGCCTGTCGCTCGCCAGATCAACCCGGCTTCTTGTCCTTCGCATCCTTTTTCGCATGCTTGCGATCCGGCTTCGCTCGCGATTCCGGATTCGGCACCACCCGCAGCGGCGCGCCCGTGATCTGGCCGCGCGTCGACGTATTCGACTGCGGCAGGTTCGCCGCAGCCGTGGGCGCATTCGGCGACACGAACTGCACGAATACCTCGCTGTCCTTGACCATGCCCATTTCGTAGCGGGCGCGTTCTTCGACGGCTGCCGTGCCGTTTTGCAGATCCTGCACTTCGCCCTGGATGCGCTCGTTGCGCTCTTTCTCGTCGCTGTTCTTCTTCAGCTGCTGCGCGAGTTCCTGCTGCAGTTCGTGAACACGCAACCAGCCGCCATGGCCCCACCACAGCGGATATTGGATCAGCACCAGCAGGACGAGCAGAACGACGGTGACGAGCCGCATGTAGTGAATTGCAGGGTTGGATACGCGCCGCCCTGCGCTGTACGCAGGGCGGCAAGGGTGAATCAGTAGCGAAGCATAACCGGTTTAACGCTTATTGAGACGAAATGTTGACAGCAAGCGTCACTCTCACCGTCATTTAGTCGCAAAACAGCGTCAATCGGACCTTGATCAGCGCAGGTTGTAGAACGCCGACTTGCCCGGGTAGCTGGCGATATCGCCGAGATCTTCTTCGATACGCAGCAACTGGTTGTACTTCGAGATACGGTCGCTGCGCGACAGCGAACCCGTCTTGATCTGACCCGCGTTCAGGCCGACCGCGATGTCAGCAATGGTCGAATCTTCCGTTTCGCCCGAGCGGTGCGAGATCACCGCCGTGTAGCCGGCGCGCTTGGCCATTTCGATGGCTGCGAAGGTTTCCGTCAGCGTGCCGATCTGGTTGATCTTGATCAGGATCGAATTGGCGATGCCCTTTTCGATGCCTTCCTTCAGGATGCGCGTGTTCGTCACGAACAGATCGTCGCCGACCAGCTGGATCTTCTTGCCGAGCTTGTCGGTGAGGATCTTCCAGCCTTCCCAGTCGCTTTCGTGCATGCCGTCTTCGATCGACACGATCGGGAACTTGTCCGCGAGCGCACCGAGGTAATCGGCGAATTCCGACGACGACAGTTGCAGGCCTTCGCCCGCCAGCTGGTACTTGCCGTCGTGGTAGAACTCGCTCGCTGCGCAGTCGAGCGCGAGCAGCACGTCTTCACCGGCGCGGTAGCCGGCTTTCTCGATGGCTTGCAGGATGGTCGACAGGCACTCGTCGTTGCTGCCGAAGTTCGGCGCGAAGCCGCCTTCGTCGCCGACTGCCGTGCTCATGCCGCGGTCCGACAGGATCTTCTTCAGCGCGTGGAACACTTCCGCGCCGCAACGCAGCGCTTCGCGGAACGTCGGCTGGCTGACGGGGACAATCATGAATTCCTGGATGTCCAGGCTGTTGTTTGCGGGCGCGCCGCCGTTGACGATGTTCATCATCGGCACGGGCAGTTGCATCGCGCCCGAACCGCCGAAGTAGCGGTACAGCGGCAGGCCGGCTTCTTCAGCAGCAGCCTTCGCGACGGCCATCGACACAGCCAGCATCGCGTTCGCGCCCAGGCGCGACTTGTTGTCCGTGCCGTCGAGTTCGAGCAGCGTCTTGTCGAGGAAAGCCTGTTCGGAAGCGTCGAGACCCATGATCGCTTCGGAGATTTCGGTGTTGATGTGCTCGACAGCCTTCAGCACGCCCTTGCCGCTGTAGCGGCCGGTTTCGCCGTCGCGCAGTTCGATCGCTTCACGCGAGCCCGTCGATGCGCCCGACGGCACAGCCGCGCGGCCCATCGTGCCCGATTCGAGCAGCACGTCGCATTCGACAGTCGGGTTGCCCCGCGAATCGAGAATCTCGCGCCCGATGATATCTACGATAGCACTCATGGTTTCCTCTGAAATGACGATGAATTCTTAAGATGAGACGTCCGGTTCTCTATGACTGCCTGCGTCCGGACGCGTTCGACGACCATCGGGTTGAAGCACGCGCGCACCGCCGGACCTCAGCGGCACGCGCGTGAATGCATCAGTTGAAATCGTTCTCGAGGAACGGCGTGCGCTTCACGGCCTGATCGATCGTGATCAACGTTTCGAGCAGATCGGCCATGCGATGCAGTGGCACGGCATTGGGACCGTCCGACTTCGCTTCAGCCGGATTCGGATGGGTTTCCATGAACAGGCCAGCGACGCCCGTTGCGACAGCCGCGCGCGCCAGCACAGGCACGAACTCGCGCTGACCGCCCGAGCTGGTGCCCTGCCCGCCCGGCAATTGCACCGAGTGGGTGGCGTCGAACACGACGGGTGCATTCGTCTCGCGCATGATGGCCAGCGAGCGCATGTCCGACACGAGGTTGTTATAACCGAACGACACGCCACGCTCGCAAGCCATGAAACGGTCTTCCGACAGACCCGCTTCTCGTGCTGCATCACGCGCCTTGTCGATCACGTTCTTCATGTCGTGCGGCGCGAGAAACTGGCCTTTCTTGATGTTGACGGGCTTACCCGAACGCGCGCACGCGTGGATGAAGTCCGTCTGACGGCACAGGAACGCGGGCGTTTGCAGCACGTCGACCACAGAAGCGACCTGCTCGATTTCGTGTTCGCTGTGCACGTCGGTCAGAACAGGCAAGCCGAGCTGACGCTTCACTTCGGACAGAATGCGCAAACCCTCGTCCATGCCCAGACCACGGAACGACTTGCCGCTGCTGCGATTGGCTTTGTCGTACGAGGACTTGTAGATGAACGGAATCTTCAGCTTCGCGCAGATTTCCTTCAGCTTGCCGGCCGTGTCGATCGTCATCTGTTCGGATTCGACCACACACGTGCCCGCGATCAGGAAAAACGGCTTGTCGAGGCCGATTTCGAAATCGCCCAGTTTCATACTTTCTCCTCGACGCTCGCTTCGCGATGCGCACGCGCGGCTTCAACGAATGCCTTGAAGAGCGGGTGGCCGTCGCGCGGCGTCGACGTGAATTCAGGGTGGAACTGAACGCCGACGAACCAGGGGTGCATCGAACGCGGCAGTTCCATCATTTCCGGCAGATCTTCGCTCGGGGTACGGGCGCTGATGATAAGGCCACCGGCTTCGAGCTGGGGCACGAAGCGGTTATTGACTTCATAACGGTGACGGTGACGCTCGTTCACATCCTTGCCGTAAATCTCTTCGGCCATCGTGCCGGGCTTGATCGGGCAACGCTGCGAACCGAGACGCATCGTGCCGCCCAGATCGGATTCTTCCGTACGCTTCTCAACCTTGCCTTCGCGGTCGTACCACTCGGTGATCAGCGCGACCACGCGATTCGGCGTTTCCTGGTCGAATTCCGTGCTGTTCGCGTCCGCGAGGCCGACCACGTCGCGGGCGAATTCGATCACCGCGAGCTGCATGCCGAGGCAGATGCCGAGATACGGCACCTTCGCTTCGCGTGCGTAGCGGATTGCCTTGATCTTGCCTTCCGTGCCGCGACGGCCGAAGCCACCCGGCACCAGCACGGCGTCGAGATGCTTGAGGCTGTCGACGCCGTTCTCTTCCAGCTCTTCGGAATCGATGTATTCGATGTTGACCTTGGTCGACGTATGGATCGACGCATGGCGCAGCGCTTCGATCAGCGACTTGTACGACTCCGTCAGTTCGACGTACTTGCCGACCATGCCGATGGTCACTTCGCTCTTCGGGTGCTCGAGCTTCTCGACGAGGTCCGACCACATCGACAGATCAGCCGGCTTCGGCGTCAGCTTCAGTTCGTTGCAGACGATCTCGTCCATGCCCTGGTCGTGCAGCATCTGCGGAATCTTGTAGATGCTGTCGGCGTCCCACACCGAAATCACGGCGTCTTCCGGCACGTTCGAGAACATCGAGATCTTCGCGCGCTCGTCGTCGGGAATACGCCGGTCGGCACGGCACAGCAGCACGTGCGGCGAGATACCGATTTCACGCAGCTTCTGCACGCTATGCTGCGTCGGCTTGGTTTTCAGTTCGCCCGCAGTGGCGACCCAGGGCACCAGCGTGAGGTGCACGAAGCACGCGCTGTTACGGCCCATGCGCAGGCTCATCTGACGCGCGGCTTCGAGGAACGGCAGCGATTCGATGTCACCGACCGTGCCGCCCACTTCGACGATAGCGACATCCGGCTCGCCGCACGTCGCGGATGCCGCGCCGCGTTCGACGAATGCCTGGATTTCGTTTGTGATGTGCGGAATGACCTGCACCGTCTTGCCGAGATAATCGCCGCGGCGTTCCTTGCGGATCACCGATTCGTAAATCTGGCCCGTGGTGAAGTTGTTGGCCTTGCGCATCTTCGTGCTGATGAAGCGCTCGTAGTGGCCAAGGTCGAGGTCAGTCTCAGCGCCGTCTTCCGTCACGAACACTTCGCCGTGTTGAAACGGACTCATCGTGCCGGGGTCGACGTTGATGTAAGGATCAAGCTTGAGGAGGGTGACTTTCAGACCGCGCGATTCGAGGATCGCGGCGAGGGAAGCGGCGGCAATACCCTTGCCGAGGGAAGAAACTACGCCGCCGGTGACGAAAACATATTTGGTCATCGCTGGATGCTCGCGGGAAAAACGGATTATACATGAACGCGTGCTTCCAGCCCAGTCCTGGGGCGGGTCGATCATGCGGATCGAGCGTGCTTTTTAGCGGCTTCGCAAGACGGATCGGCATCCCGATGCATGGGAAATCCGACCTGCATCGCAAGGCTGTCACGGCTTTGTTGCGGGTTTATGTCGCAGTGCCGCGCGGCGTTTCATTTATGCATAAACGCGCCTCTCATTGCCCCGCTCGCGACCGATGCACACCCACTCATTCCAGCCCGCGCAGCAGCCGCTGCACGGCGCGCGCCGTTTCGATCGGACGCTCCATCGGGAACAGGTGGCTGCCCTCCATCCATTCGAAATGATCGCCCGCCAGCCGCCGGGTGGCGAGCAGCCCGGCCTGGCGTACTTCCCGTGAACGCGTTCCCGCGACGAAACCAACGGGCACGGATGACCCGTGCGCCAGCCGGCCGCCGAAAGTATGCGGCAAGGTCTTGTAGATGCGGTATTCCGTGAGCCGGTCGAAGGCCAGTTCGCGTGCGCCGTCTGCCGTGGCTTGCGGAATGCCGAAGTCGATATAGTCGGACAGCATGCGTTCGTCCCAGCGCGCAAACGCGGGCTTCGCGTGAAAGTGGCGCCACGCTTCGTCGCGGCTTGCCCAGCGCGTGCGCCGCGTGCGCGTGGCGGCCGCTGGCGAGAGCCGCTCGTCCAGCCCCGTCCATTGCGACACGCGCAGCATGTTGCTGCGCCAGCCCGCAATCACGGGCGAATCGAGCATCACCACGCCGCGCACCCATTGCGGCTTCCTCAACGCGGCCATCAGCGACAGATAGCCGCCGAGCGAATGCCCGACCAGCCACACCGGGTTCTCGTACGCGCGCCCAATGTCATCCAGCAATTCGTCGACCAGATGCGGCCAGTCGCGCGTCACCGGGTAACGCGTGTCGTGTCCGATCCTTTCGACGAAACGTATGTCGTAGTCGTCCGCGAGTTCAGCGAAGATCGTCCGATAAGTCGACGCAGGGAATCCGTTTGCAGGCGAGATATGGATGATGCTCTTCAAGCGCTATCGCCTCCGTTCTGATTTGTTCTCAATCGCGCTGCCGGTCGGGTTGCGGATCCATCCAGTAGCGCCGCTGCGTCTGCCGAAAGCGTTCGAGCGTCAGCCCCGCGGTGCCCGCTTCGATGCGCGCGGCGCCGTCGTCGTCGCTGCGCGAGAGCGCGATGCCGCGCGTCAGATACCGTGCGTAGACGCCCTCATACGGATGGTGAAACCGGTTGCGATAGCCTACCTGAAATACCGCGATGGACGGCCCGATAGAGTCGAGGAACGGCTCGGTCGACGAGGTCTTGCTGCCGTGATGCGGCACGAGCAGAACCTGCGCACGCAAGGCGCCGGGATCGCGGGCGAGCAGCGTGCGTTCGACGGGCGCTTCGATATCCGCGGCCAGCAAGGCCGTCATGGCCTTGCTGGCGCCATCCGGCGTTTGAACGGGCGCAGCGCTCACGTGCAGCACACAGCAATGTGCATTCGGCTTGCCCTGCAACGGACCCGCATCGGGCCAGAGGATCGCGAACTCGACGCCGTCCCACTGCCAGCGCTGGCCCGCTGCGCAACGCACGGTCTGCGCGCCCTTGCCGCTTGCCGCGCGCCACAGTGCATGAGTAGGCGGAAGACCCGCCAGCAACTGCTTTACTTCGACACCTTCGAGCACGGCGGGCGCGCCACCCGAGTGATCGGAATCGGCATGGCTGATGATCAGCGTATCGAGCGATGCAATGCCTGCCGCCTGCAGATACGGCACGACGATCCGTTCGCCTGCGTGCGTCGATTCCGGCCCTGGTCCGGCATCGAAAAGCAGTGTGTGGTGTGCCGTTTCGACGACGATCGATGAACCCTGGCCGATATCGAGCGCCGTGAGTCGGAACGATCCCTCGACAGGTGCCGCCGATGCGGGCGCGAGCAGTGGCAGCCACGTCAGCGGCGCGGCCCAGCGCAGCGGCCAGCCTGCAGGCGCGAGGCACCAAACCACACCGACGGCTGCGAACGCGAGCGCCCATGCGTCCGGCTGCGGCAACTGCCAGACTGCCCATGCCGGCCACGACATCAGTTGCACCCCGCCCGCGAGCCATTCCAGCAGATGATGCGCGGCACGAAACGCCAGCGCATCGAGCGGCGCCGGCAACGCCACACCTGCGATCACGACAGGCGTGACCAGCACGCTGACCCACGGGATCGCAAACGCATTGGCGACGGGACCGATCAGCGGTATCTGCGAGAAGAAGCAGACCGTCAGCGGCGCGAGCGCGACCGTCACCGCGAACTGAACGCGTGCGCCGCTACGCACGCGCCCTCTCAGCGAACGGTTCCATGCACGCAACTGTTCGGCGCAACGCCTTGATAACGGGTGCTTCACTGCCTCTTCGTGCGGCGAGCCCGTCGGATCATCACGGACGGGACGCGCGTCGCCGGACATCGCGTAGAGAATCGCCGCGACCGCACAAAACGAGAGCCAGAATCCCGCCGACACGACTGCCCACGGATCGACCAGCAGCACGAGTCCAAGCGCCCATGCAATCACAACGGAAGGCGCGACACGTCGGCCACCGACATACGCAAGCGCCACCACGCCCGCCATCCACAACGCCCGTTGCGCAGGCACGTTGAAACCTGCGAGCGCCGCATGAAACGCGGCGAACAGCGCACCGCCGACCATCGCCACCTTCTGCGCAGGCACTCGCAACGGCAAACCCTGCCCGACGAAAAAGGATCGCCGCCACAGCATGCCGATCAGCCATCCCGCGAGTCCCGCCACGAAACCAATGTGCAGCCCCGAAATCGCGACCAGATGACTGGTACCCGTGCGCCGCATCAACAGCCAGTCGGCGGCACTGACGGCATCCTGCGCGCCCACGGCGAGCGCGACGACGATGCCTATGTGCGGCGCACCCTTTAGCACGTCGGCAATCCGGTTACGGATTGCAGAACGCCACCCGTCGACCCGTGCGCTCAACCCGCCTGCCTTACCAGCCAGCCGTACGGCGTGCGAAGGCATGTTCACATAGCCCGTCGCGCGTACGTCGCGGGCGAGCCATGCAGCTTCCGCGTCCCGCACACCCCAGTTCGCATTGCCGTGCGGACGCTTGACTCGCACATTCAGGCGCCAGCGCGAGCCGGGCTCGAGCATGGGCGGCGGCGCATCGTTTGCCATCCACGAGAGTTGCAGCGTGCGGGGAAAGCGCTCGACAGGTGCGTCGGTGGATTCCACGGCAAAGAGAAATCGCGCGCCATCCGCGCTATGGGTCGGCAAGCCTTTGATCCATCCCGTCACCGCGATGTCGCGCCCTTCCCACGTCTGCGGCAACTCGAATGCGAGCCGGGCCTGTGCGCGCCATGCTGCATAGCCGAATCCGCAGCACATGGCCGCGCAAAACACCACGAACCAGCCCACGCGCATGAACCGCACATCGTTGTGTCGAAAGCACGCCCACGCAGCGAGCATGAACACGCAAGCACCCGCGATCAACGCGAGCCAAGCTGGCCATTCAGGCAATGAAGCCTGTTGCTGCAACCACACGACACCCAACGCAAACCCGCACCACACTGCCCGCATGCCGCCTCCGCATTCGACACTCGCGCAGCGGCTTATCAATATCGATCAGGAACCCGAATCAATACCAATGCAAGGCGCCGCACAAGTCAGACAGTGATTATGCAGAGTAAAGTGCGAGTCGCGGCAAGGCGGCGTGCGCATTAGCCGTTGTGCCTATCGCGAGTTCGTTTTGGTCGATGCCGCGCTGTTCGGCGAGCATCGCACCGATGGCAGGAATCTGGTCGGGTGTGTTGCGCTGCTTATAAAGCCACGAAGGCGCAATATCGGGCGCATCGGTTTCGACGACGAGCGCATCGAGCGGCAGTTGCGCCGCGAGCCGGCGAATCTGCAACGCGCGCTCGAACGTCACGTTGCCGCCGAAGCCCAGATGCATGCCGTGATCGATAAACGCCTGCGCCTGCTGGAAACTGCCGTTGAACGCGTGCGCAATGCCGCGATTGACATGATTGCGCCGCAAGCCCTTCAACACCTGATCCTGCGATTTGCGCACATGGCAGATCACGGGCAGATCGAACTCGCGCGCGAGCTTGAGTTGCTCGTTGTAATAGAACTGCTGCGTGTCGTCGTCGAGACCGGGAACGAAGTAATCGAGGCCGATTTCACCGAGTCCGACGAATAGCGGATCGTCGAGACTGGCTTCGATTTCCATGCGCAGCACGTCGAGATCGGACGGCTGCGCCTGCGGCGTATAGAGCGGATGGATGCCGAGCGCATACGCCCCGCCCTGCACCTGATGCGCCAACTCGCGCACCACCGTGAAGTTGCTGCGCGCAATGCCCGGAATCACGATCCGGCTCACGCCCGCGTCACGTGCCGCGTCCGCCACCGCGCCGCGATCCGCGTCGAATTCTGATGCGTCGAGATGACAGTGCGTGTCGATCCACATGCGCGCAGCCTCGTGTCGAATGAAAACTGTCCAGCCTTAGACAGGCACCGACGGTTCCTCGTACAGCACGCCGTCGCGCAGACGCATGGTCCGGTCGCAGCGGGCGGCCAGATCGGGATCGTGCGTGACGATCACGAAACTCGTCGACAGCGTCGCCGACAGCTCCAGCATCAGGTTGAACACGGTATCGGCCGTACCGCCGTCGAGGTTACCCGTCGGTTCGTCGGCGAGCACGCAGGCGGGCTTCGTGACCAGCGCGCGCGCAATCGCGACACGTTGCCGCTCGCCGCCCGACAGTTCGCCCGGCCGATGCTTCGCACGATGCGCGAGGCCGACGCGCTCCAGCATCTCCATGGCCTGCGCGCGTGCGTCTTCCGTCGTCATGCGACGGATGCGCAGCGGCATTCCTACATTGTCGAGCGCGCTGAACTCGGGCAGCAGATGGTGAAACTGATAGACGAAGCCAAGCGCGCGGTTGCGCAGATCATTGCGTTCGCGCTCGGACAGTTTCGTGAACGGCTTGCCCATCACTTCGACATGCCCGGTGCTCGGATCGTCGAGACCGCCCAGCACGTGCAGCAGCGTGCTCTTGCCGGAGCCGGACGCACCGACGATCGCCAGCTTTTCGCCGCGCCGCACCGACAGCTGCGTGTTGCTGAGCACGGACACGATCAGGCCGCCCTGAACGAATGCTTTCGAAATGCCCGTCGCTTCGAGCACGTAAGGATGCAAACCAGTCTCGTCGGCTGCCATAAGGGTGTTGTTGGGACGATCATTCATAACGCAGCGCCTCCGCCGGACGCACCTTGGCGCCGCGCCAGCTCGGATACAGCGTCGCGAGGCACGACAGCAGGAAGGCGATCACGCCGATCTTGACGACGTCGCCCGGCACCAGTTCGGACGGCAGCTCGCTGATGAAATACACCGAAGGCGGCAGAAACTGCACGTGCAGCAGATGTTCGATCATCGGCACCAGCCACGGAATGCTCCACGCGATCAGGCAGCCGAGCGCCACGCCGATGCCCGTGCCGACGAAGCCGATCGTCATGCCCTGGATCACGAAAATCTTCATGATCGAGCCGGGCTGCGCGCCCAGCGTGCGCAGAATCGCGATATCGGCCTGCTTGTTGGTGACCGTCATGACCAGCGACGAAACCAGATTGAACGCCGCCACCGCGATGATCAGCGTCAGGATGATGAACATCATTCGTTTTTCGATCTGCACGGCCGAGAACCAGGTCTTGTTCTGCTGCGTCCAGTCGCGGATATACAGATCGCCCGATAGCGTGCGCGCCAGCTGATGCGCGACTTCCGGCGCGCGCTGCATGTCCTTCAGCCGCAGGCGGACACCCGTCGGCGCAGGTAGCCGGAACAGCGCCTCGGCATCCTTGATATTGATCAACGCGAGCGTGCTGTCGTATTCGTAGTGTCCCGATTCGAACACGCCGACCACGGTGAACTGCTTGAGGCGCGGCAGCAGACCGGCAGGCGTCATGGTGCCTTCGGGCGCGACCAGCGTGATCTTGTCGCCCGTCATCACGCCGAGATTGCCCGCGAGATCGGCACCGAGCACGATGCCGAATTCGCCCGGCTTCAGCTCGTTCAGGCTGCCCGCTTTCATCTCCTTGCCGATGTCCGACACTTCCGGCTCCAGCGAAGGTTCCACGCCGCGCAGTGCGACCCCGCTCACGGCGTCCTGGCGCGTCAGCAGCGCCTGCGCCTCGACGTACGGCGCCGCGCCGATCACTTCCTTGTTCTGCTTCGCTTCCTGCGCGGTCAGCTGCCAGTTCGGCATCGAACCCGTCGGCGAAAAGATCTCGACGTGCGCAAGCACCGACAGCATGCGATCGCGCACCTCTTTCTGGAAGCCGTTCATCACCGACAGCACGACGATCAGCGCGGCCACGCCGAGCGCGATGCCCGACATCGACACCAGCGCGATGAACGAGATGAAGCCGTTACCCGTGGTGCGTTTGCCGGCGCGCGTGTAGCGCCAGCCAATCTGCCATTCGTATGGAAGTTTCAAGCGAGTCCTTTTTCAGCGTGAATGCGCTGTGTTCTGCAATTGCCTGCATGGCGCCCGCGCGTCCGTGCGTCTGCCCCGATAGCATCCGTCAGGCGCGCGAAAGCCTTGTCGATTGGGCGCGAATTCCGGCCGATGGTTCCAGAACGCCGGCTTGCGGCGACTTTCCGGGCTTGCGCGAATTGTACGCACCGGCGCCCGCGCCGCCGCTTTTTGTCGGGCCGCATCGCCCGCTATCGCGGATCAACGGGGCGAAGTTTGCCATACAATGCGCAGCATCATGAATGCCAACCGACTGCACCTTCTACTGCCCTTCGCGCTGCCAGCCGCAGCCGACGCGTCCACCGCGCTGCATTCCCTCGACATTCCTGCCCTCGACAAACTGATCGCCCGCGCCCCGCTGGTCGAACGCGTGATCGGCGAAGACTTCCAGCGCACCTTGCCGCACGAGCGCTGGGTCGCGCGCGCGTTCGGCGCGGTGCCCGCCGGCACGGCTGCCGCCGACGAAGCGCCGCTCGCGCCGTACATGCTGCTCGCCGACGGCGGCCAGCCCGGCAGCGCGACGTGGGCCTGCGTGCAGCCGGTGCACGTGCGGATCGCGCACGACCATCTGGTGTTGATCGATCCCGCCTCGCTCGAACTCGCCGACGCCGACGCGCGCGCGCTGTTCGACGTGGCCCGTCCGCTGATTGAGGAACTGGGCGTGCGCGTCGAGGCGCCGCAGCCGTCGCGCTGGTATCTGTCGAGCGATGCGTTCGGCACGCTCGCGGGCGCTTCGCCGCTGCGCGCCAGCGGACGCAACATCGAGATCTGGCTGCCGCACGAAGCGCACACGGGCGAGCGCTCGCGCGCGTGGATGAAGCTGCAGAACGAAGTGCAGATGGCGTGGTTCGAGCATCCCGTCAACGAGGCGCGCGAGGCGCGCGGGCTGCCCGCCGTCAATTCGATCTGGTTTCACGCGCAAGGCGCCGCGCAGCCCGTGCGCAGCGGTTTTACGCGCGTGCTGTCGGAGGCTGCGGCGACGCGCGGCCTTGCGTTAGCTGCCAATGCCGCAACGGACGCACCGCCCGCGACATATGGCTCATGGCGTTCGGCCAACGGCAGCGCCGCCAGCACGCTGATCGAACTCGATCCGTTTTCCGCGCCGTTTATCGAGCAGGACTGGGGCCGCTGGAACGCTGCATTCGCGACGCTCGAGCGCGACTGGTTTTCGCCTGCGCTCGCCGCACTGCAGTCCGGCGAACTCGGCGAACTCGGGCTGACGCTGTGTGGCGACACCGGCTCGGTGACACTGAACATCACGCGCGGTGACCTGCGCAAATTCTGGCGACGGCGCGTGTTCGCGTCGCTCTTTATCGAATGAACTGTCCTACTGTTTCCGGTTTTGCCGCATGACTCGAATCGTTACGCGCCCCTGCTCACCCGCCGACGCCGAAGCGTTGATCCGTCACGGCCTGCATCCCGTGCTCGCACGGCTCTATGCATCGCGCGGCGTCTGTCTGCCCGATGACATCGAAACCGGCCTCGCGCGGCTCACGCCGCCCGCCTCGCTCAAGGGCTGTGACGCGGCGGCGACGCTGCTCGCCGACGCGCTCGAAGGCCAGCGCCGCATGCTGGTGGTCGCCGACTACGACTGCGACGGCGCGACCGCCTGTGCCGTCGCCGTGCGCGGCTTGCGCATGTTCGGCGCGCAGATCGACTACCTGGTGCCGAACCGCTTCGAATACGGCTACGGCCTGACACCCGAAATCGTGCAACTGGCCGCGAAACGGCCGGGCGGCAAGCCGGATCTGCTGATCACGGTCGACAACGGCATTGCGAGTGTCGACGGCGTGGAGGCGGCGAATGCGCTCGGCATCGACGTGCTCGTCACCGACCACCATTTGCCCGGCGACGAACTGCCGGATGCGCGCGCAATCGTCAATCCGAACCAGCCGGGCTGCGAGTTTCCGAGCAAGTGCATCGCGGGCGTCGGCGTGATGTTCTATGTGCTGCTGGCGCTGCGCGCCGAACTGCGCAAGCGTGGCGCTTTCGGCGACGGACGGCCGGAGCCGCGCCTGGACGGTCTGCTCGATCTGGTCGCGTTGGGCACGGTCGCGGACGTGGTGAAGCTGGACGGCAACAACCGCGTGCTGGTCGCGCAGGGCTTGCAGCGGATCCGCAATGGGCGCATGCAGCCGGGCATCGCTGCCCTCTTCCGCGCCGCGGGGCGCGATGCGCGCAGTGCATCGGGCTTCGATCTCGGCTTCGCGCTGGGGCCGCGTCTGAATGCCGCGGGGCGACTGTCGGACATGTCGCTGGGTATCGACTGCCTGACGACGGACGACGTCGGACGCGCATGGGAGCTTGCGCAGCAACTCGACACGATGAACCGCGAGCGACGCGAAATCGAAGCGGGCAGGCAGCAACAGGCGCTCGACGATCTTTCCACCTTCGACCCAGCCGGTTCGACGACGATTACGCTGTTCAATCCAGGCTGGCATCAGGGCGTGATCGGGATCGTTGCAGGCCGTCTGAAGGAAAAATTTCACCGTCCGTCGTTCACGTTTGCGCTCGCCGACGACAGCGGCACCACGATCAAGGGTTCGGGCCGTTCAATTCCGGGTTTCCATTTGCGGGATGCGCTCGATCTGGTATCGAAGCGGGAACCGGGATTGATCGCGAAATTTGGCGGCCACGCGATGGCGGCGGGCATGACGATCGCCACGGCCGATCTGCCGCGCTTTACGGCGGCGTTCGAGCAGGTTGGGCGCGAGTGGCTGACGCAGGACGTGCTGGCGCGCACGGTGGAGACAGACGGCGATCTTGAAGATGCGTACTTCACGCCGCAATTCGTCGAAATGATCGATGCTGCGGTGTGGGGACAGGGTTTCCCGGCGCCCGTTTTTTCTGGCGAATTCGAGGTGATGTCGCAGGCGCTGGTGAAGGACAACCATCTGAAGCTGCAACTGATGCGCGGACGCCAGCGGTTCAATGCGATCTGGTTCAACCATACGACGCCGTTACCGGCGCGGACTACGGTGGCCTATCGGTTGTCGGCGGATTCGTGGAATGGGGTTGCAAGGGTGCATCTGATTGTTGAGCATGCGCTGATTGACTAGTGGCTGTTAGCGCGGCCTTGCGGGGTTGTGATCCGCTATAATTTTGGTTTTTGGTTCTGCAGGTTTGGGGTTTTGCTGGTGCTTTTAGCCGGGTTTTCGGCTGTTTTGGTGGCCTCCGCGGTTTGTTATCGGTTTGCTCGCGTTGCCCCTGTGCGGGGCGGCACTTACTTTCTTTGCCGCCGCAAAGAAAGTAAGCAAAGAAAGCGGGCTAACACC
>NZ_QBUY01000006.1 GCF_003121405.1 Paraburkholderia sp. C35
CCCCCCCACAATCACACCCCCACCCCCTCGGGGATGGGGGCTCGGAGATGGTGGGGGGCTCGGAGATGAAAAAAAGAGACAGCTGCACTCACTTGCCCGCGGCAGGGCCAGAGGTCACGTGCTCGAGAAACGTGTGGCCCGGTCCATACACAGAACTTGTAATCGACGCAGCGTCTTTGGGTGCGACAGGCTTACCGGCCTTGTCCACCGAGACCGTCTCGATCTCGACCACGGGAATGCACCATGCTGCCTGTTCCCGCTCACTCGGATTCCCCCTTGCATCGCTGCAGCGGAATGTGAACGAGTCCGGAAAATCAGCAGCCTTCAAGGTTTCCGTCGAGCCGTTCCACGCGTACCTGATGTTGATCGAGCCCGGATGCGGCTTGTGCGGATCCTGCGCACCGGGTGGAATGGAACTGGACATACTGTTGGCTCCCAAAGTGCCTGCGCAACCGCACACGAGCAACGCGCTCACGGCAACGACTGCCGAGTGATGGAAAATTCTATTTAGCAATCTTGTCGAAGTAGTCATAACGGGCTGGATAGCGTTTTCGTCCTTCCTGCTCACAAGGCGTCCCCTTGCTTGACCAGTACATATTGGCCGATTCGGCGAAATCCTCGGTTGGATTGTTCGCGCCATACGCCGATGGCGGCTTGCCGTCACTGGCGATGGCATCCAGATAACGCTGCTTCGATGCAGCGTCCTTCCAGAGCGTTTCGCTCCAGAGATGACCGGTTTCATGCGTCATCGTACTGTCGATGTATTGCTGCGGAATCGTCTTCCAGTCTTTCCACGGATAAAACGCAACGCCCTGCGAGACGCTAGCCGTTGCCGCCGAATAGAAATCAGGTTTGTTGTAAATTTTCTGCCACGCGGCATCCTGAGGGTTCGGCGCCGGATTGATCGACACGCGACTCAGGTGCTCGAGTTGTTGCGACGGCACAGTCTCCAACGCCTTCGAGATCGACTGCGGGTCTGGCAGCGCCGAACCAGCAGGTGAGCCAGCCTTCGGCACCAGAATATCGAGCGGATGATCATTCACCATCGCGTGATACTGCGTCGCGTTCTGCACGCCGCCGCCCGGAAACTGGAACTTCGCGTCCTTGCCGGCATCTAGCGTAACGGTGTTTTTCTTCGTGTAGAAGTCGCTCGGTGCGTCGATGCGGCCTTTTGAACCGTCGAGATATGAACAGTCCGGCGCAGCTGTTGCACCCGGTGCAGCCGAAGCCACTTCGACTTCCTCGCTGCTCAGCCACTCGTCCTTTTCCATCCACACATGCACGTCTTCCGACTCGCGCGTAAAGAAGCGCGCACCCTGGCCAACACTGTCCGTCACGCCGCTAGCGAGCACAGTGCCGGATGCATCGGTGACGTAGTACGGCGTATTCCCCCAAACATGGCTCGCACCATTCGCCTGAGCGTCTTGTGAAATAGCGTCAAGCCCCGACATGTCTACCTTGTTGCTGTAGCGCTTCATGTCGGAAGGAATCGGCAAAGACTGCAACGGATATGACTGCTGCGTCGGGCCGCTGAACTGATGCTGGCCTCCCTTGATATCTATCATGCCCGGCGCGTGGATTTCGATGTTGCCGCCCTTGATGCGAATATACGCGCCGCCCGACGTCAGGAGAATTTCCTGCTGCGCCGCCGCTTCGATGTTCCCGGTTGCCGATATCAGCTTCACGCTTTTCTGTGCAGTCACTTCGATATTGTCCGAGTGCGCCTGCACTTCGACTTTGCCTTTGGCGGCAAAGAGCTTTGCGCCCGCATTCTGCGCAAAGAGACTGATCTTCTGTGCGACGCTCGCCACCAACGATCCACCTGTCGCGAGATACGTGCTCTGCCCGCTGACAAGATTGACGTGCTGATCGGCCGATGCATGCAGCGATTGCTGGGTCGCCAGGCCAATCCCCGCAGGACTGGCCAACAACATGGCCGACTCTGCAAAACCGTTGGCGTTTCCTGTTCCGCCACCCGCAGTCAATCCATTTGATGCCGCGCCCGCCACGTTCTTCTGTGTTGCATCGCTGAACGACTTCAAGGCGTCGGAACCGTCCTTCAGGCTCTCCGCCTGATGCGTTTCGCTTGCCGACGACATACTCCCGATCACGCCATGCGCCTGCGTCAGTTGCTGAAGCGGCTCGCTAGTATCCATCTGCTGGCTGGTTGCGCTTTTTGCATACGTTGTCACGTACAGGCCTTTCGACGCGCGCACCGCGCCGTACTGGTCCGTACCGAGATCGAACCCGCTACCCAGATATGCGCCTCGCGCATTGCCGTTCTGCGCGATCAGATAGCCCAGTTGCAAAAAGCTGTTCGCGCTGCTGCTATACAGTTGCACGCGGTTCTGGCCTGTCGCATCGTCCATCACCATCTGGTTATAGCCGCTGCCGCCGAATTCCTTCGACCGGTGTCCCGACAGCAATCCATTCGAATGCCATTGCGGCGCGTTAGCGCCGTTATATGCGCGCCCAACGGCAATCGGACGGTCGCAATCGCCATCGATGTAATCGATCAATACTTCTTCGCCCACACGCGGAAGATGCACGCCGCCGTATCCGCTACCCGTGTCCGATTGTGCGACGCGCACCCAGCACGACGCGCGTTCGTCACCATTATTTAGCCGGTCCCAGATGAAGCGCACCTTGATGCGGTTCAGTTCGTCGGTGTAGACCTCTTCATCCTGCGGACCGACGACGATCGCCGATTCCATCTGCACTTGTGGCTTAAGGTGATCGAACGGGCTGCGATAAGGCACATTTGTACGCTGCGCCTCGATTTCGATGCGATAGAAACCATTACTGCCGTTTGCCGGTTTCACGTTGACAGCACCGTCGCCCTCATGGCTCCCGCGCACGGCCGCCAGCGCATCCTCCAGGCTGTGCGGAAACACGGGTGCACCACTGGAAGCGGGAAGATTGTTTTCGATCGTCCATACTGTCTCGATGACTGCGAACTCGCGTTCGCCGGCAGGATCACGATCATGATCCGGATGGCCGCCAAGGGTGAAGCGCCGCCCCGCATCCATATTGCGCACGCCGCCTGCGCCATGAAAACGTTTCGCGCGAGACTCCCACTCTTCCATGCGGATGCGCGACAGCGCATCGCCGCGATTCTGCTGTCCATACGTGTAGGCGCCCGTATATTCGTAGACCTCGGCCTGCGCGGGCAACGTCCCCTGGTTGGGCATGGTGGGCGTACTCGTGCCCTTTGCATTGTGGGCGCTCGACGGACTCTTGTAGTCGAACGTGCGCGTCGTGAGCAAGGTGCTTTGCAGCGTTCGCGTGCCGGACCACTGCGTGAGCGCATCCGTCTCGCTGTTCGTGCCGGCCCGGTAGAAACTGACCGTCTGTGGCGACAAGGCGTCAAAGGTGGACAGCGTGTCCGTGATCACGAGCGTGTGCGACTTGCCATCCTTGCCCTGCTCCCAGAAGCCATACAGGCCTTCCGTTTCCAGCAGCCTGTGTACGAAGTTCCAGTCGAACTCATGCTGGCGGCAATACGAACGGACGGGCAAGGCTTTCGACAGCGCGAAGCGGAACCACCCTTGCGCCTGTGGATGTGCGTTGAACACATCGCTGATGATCTGTTCCGCGCTCACGTCTTGCCATATGCGCTGGTCGCGCCGAAACTTAAGGAAATGCATCCACGAAGCAAAACCGATCTGATAGCCAGTCAATGCACCGTCGGAGCCGAGCCTGCGCGCCGTATGCACATAACCATTACGCGGCGCATAAGTGCGATCTGACTGCAGGACCCATAGCGTGACTGGTTGCGCAATCAGTTTCTTCAGTTCGATATCAGGCGAAGTCGAAATGACATCGACGGTGAATTCGTAATGGCGCCCAATACGCGAACTCCCGACAACGCGTTGCGGTAAAAGAATATTGTTTCCGAGCGGCGTATCCAGCTTCACGAGGCGGTCGCCTTGCGCCACTCCGCCAGAGATAGCAGCGATTATGTCCAGCGCCCCCATAACGCCTCTTATTTTTCCCCAATTGAATGCGCGTGATTCTACAAAAAAACAGATGAATAAAACATCTAACTCACTTTTTAATTTCTATATGCCAATCGAATCATATTGAATTGACAATTGACATTTAATACATTGGGTCAATCATTACCGGATTAAAACTGAAAGACGGTAATTTTTATGTACTCGATACGGGTATCGGGCCAAAAGCCCGATCACGAAAACGTGTCGGGCCTCGTCTACGATGTCGCGACGGGCAAGGTGGAAGTCGTGGTCCCACCGGGACCTTTGCGCGAGGAAGCGTGAGATGAAAGAGACCGCCGCCTTTCAGGCGAGGGCCGCGAATCAAAGCTCAAACCTGTCCCGCGTCGTCACATAGTCGCTCGCGCCGAAGCGCCCCACCGGGAAGTAGTGCTGCAACCTGACGCGCCACGCTTCCCGGTCGATCAATTCATCGCGCGCGTGCAGCATCAGCACCTTGCCGATAAAGATATGGCGGCTCGCCGTTTCAAGCGTTTCCCAAAGCTCGCATTCGAACGCAACAGGCGCCTGCGCGATGCGCGGCGGCCTGACGCGCGTCGAAGGCACTGCCGTGAAACCCACGGCATCGAGCTCGCTGACATCCGGGGCAAAGCGTTCGCCACAACGATGCATCTGCTGCGCAATCGCTTCGTCGGCGAGATGTACGACGAACTGCTTCTCACGCGGAATATTCACCGCCGTGTCCTTGAGCGTGCCGTCCGCGAGCCGGTTGATGCTGATCATCACGATAGGCGGCTCTTCACCCAGCATGTTGAACATCGAGAACGGCGCGGCATTCACAGTGCCGTCTGCACCGAGCGTGGTCACGAGCGCGATGGGCCGAGGCACGATCAGACTCGCCATCAGCTTGTAGCGCTGGTATTCGGTGATCGATTCGAAGTCGATTTCCATATCACTCCATCGCCGTTTGCCGTTCAGGTTCTTCGATGCCGAGCAGTTGCGCAAGCCGCTTCTTGCCCGGCATGCGCGAGGTTTCGATGCGCGCCTCAAGGCTTTGCAGATGCGCCATCATGTGTGCAATCGCGCCGTTGGCATCGCGTGCCTCGAGGCAATCGAGAATCGCCGTGTGCTCGTCGTGCTCGCACGGCGCGTTGCCTACGGGTTCATACGCGCCCACGATCAGCGAGCAACGCGAGATCAGTTCGGTCAGATAGCGCTCGAGAATCGCATTGCCCGCCAGCGCCGCGATCCGCAGATGAAACTCGCTCGCGAGCCGCGCCCACGACGGTTGATCGAAACGATGCATGGCCACGTGCTCATCGGCGAGTTGCTGGCGCAATTCGGCAATCTGCTCGACGCTCGCGCGCTGCGCCGCCAGTTCGACCAGCGCCCGTTCGACCCCGCGCCGCGCCTCGAAGATCTCGCGCGTCTCTTCGCGCGTCGGTTGCGCGATCACGGCGCCCTTGTTCGGACGCAATACGACAATGCCGTCATGCGCGAGCTTCTCCAGCGCGCGCCGCACCACCGCGCGCCCCACGCCGAACAGCGTGCATAACTCCGGCTCAGGCAGTTTGGTGCCGGGCGTGAGCCTGCGATTGAGCACGCCTTCGAAGATCGATTGATAGATGCGGCTCTCCACATCCGGCCGCTCGCTCTTTCCGGGCTTCTCTCGCTTGATGTCCATCGGCGCGGCGCTCATGCGGCTTGCGCCGCCGCGCGCACGGCCTCGTCTGCATGACGCGCAATCGCGCCGGGTGTCGTCAGCCAGATATCGTCGCGCGCGCGGGCAATATGTGCGAGCGCACGCCGCAAATGCCGCAGCCGGTACGGCTGGCCAACGATATACGGATGCAGCGCAATGCCCATCACCAGCGCCTGCGGCCCACGCGCGGCCTGTTCGAGCATCTCGTCGAACTGGTCGATGATCATATCCGCGAAGTCGCGCATGTCCATCTGCCGCGCCATGATCATGGGAAGATCGTTCAGTTCCTGCGGATAGGGAACCGACCAGAGCGAACCGTGCTTCGTTTGCATGCGTATAGGCCGGTCGTCGTGGCACCAGTTGAGCGTGTAGCGATAACCCGTCTGCGCGAGCAGGTCCGGCGTGCGGTGCGATTCGGAGATCCATGGCGACAGCCATCCCGACGGCGCCGCGCCCGATTGCTCAAGCATGCGCGCCTGGCAATGGGCCAGCAGCGCGCGTTCGCCGTCTTCATCCAGATCGCTCTGACGCTGCGCGTTGGTGTGACCGTGCGCAATCAGTTCGTCGCCGCGCGCGACGCACGCTTCGATCAGCGCCGGACAATGCTCGTACAGCGATGTATTGATCAGCGTACCCGCAGGCATATCGAGCGCATCGAACAGTTCGATACAGCGCCACGCGCCCACACGATTGCCGTACTCGCGCCAGCTGAAGTTCAGCACGTCGGGCTGCGGCGAGAGCGGCCCGAGTGCCGCGCCCAGCCCTTCTCCGAATGCAAAGTGTTCGAGGTTGAAGCCGAGATACACCGCGAGCCGCGAGCCGTTCGGCCAGTCATAGGTATCGCCCTCGTGTATCGCCTGATAGCCGAAGCGGCCATGTGTGGTCAGTGGGCCGAAAGAACCGCCCGGCTCGCGCTTGAAGTCGTTCATTGTCAAATATTAATGACCCGGTTTGGTTAGGTTGTGCCCCAATCCGAACGGAACCTGCACTGCGATTGCACACGGAACGCCTTCGCAAGTGCTGACGATCGAGGTGCGCAATCGTGTGCAATATGCGCGCCAACCTGTCGACACGCGTTGCCAGGCGGCATTGCGGCATGCGTGCGCTGTCCCGCGCATCACGAATGGCATATGACTTGCAGAAGCTGCGCGCTGCATGTGTCGTGCGCCGCAAGTTCGCTGTACTCCATTCGTGCCTCTCTACAGGACAGACCTTCATGGTTCAGCCGGCATCAACCGTGGTTCATGCAAGCCCAGCCGACATCGAGCTCGTGCACGTTTCGAAGCGTTATGGCGATTCGGTCGCCGTCGATGCCATCGATCTGCGCATACCCGGCGGCGCTTACTGCTGCCTGCTCGGTCCGTCCGGCTGCGGCAAGACCTCGACGCTGCGCATGATCGCGGGTCACGAATGGGTCTCCGAAGGCGATGTGCTGATCGGCGGACGCAACGTGACGCGCGAGCAACCGGCTGCACGCGGCACCGCGATGGTGTTTCAGAGCTACGCGCTCTTTCCGCATCTCTCAGCCCTCGACAACGTCGCGTTCAGCCTCAAGATGCGCGGCGTCGCCAAGGAAGCACGCAGAAAACGCGCGGGCGAACTGCTAGAACTCGTCGCGATGTCGGCCTATGCGAACCGCAAACCGTCCCAGCTATCGGGCGGCCAGCAGCAACGTGTCGCACTTGCGCGCGCGTTGCTCAACGAACCGCGCTGCCTGTTGCTCGACGAACCGCTCTCCGCGCTCGATCCGTTCCTGCGCGTGCAGATGCGCGCCGAACTGAAGCGCTGGCAGAAAGAACTCGGCATCACTTTCGTGCACGTCACGCATTCGCAGGAAGAAGCGATGGCACTCGCCGATCTCGTCGTCGTGATGAGCCACGGCCATATCGAGCAAACCGGCACGCCCTTCGAAGTCTTCAACCGCCCACGCACCGAATTCGTTGCGCGCTTTCTCGGCGGCCATAACGTGCTCGGTGCGGGCAGCGGCCTGTTCACCGTGCGCGCCGACCGTTTGCGCATCGCGCCGCAAGGCGTGACGCCCGGCACGAGTGCGGGAGAAGGCGGCCTGAGCCGCATCGGTGGACTGGCTTGCAAGGTGCGCGAAGCGGAGTACCAGGGCACGCATCTGCGCATCACGCTCGATCCGCTCGATGGTTCGCCTGCGCTGATCTCGCTGATGAGCGACGCCGACTACGATCCACAACGACTCGGGCCGGACGCGCGCGTGACGGTCTGGTGGGATGAGCAGAACGCCCATCCCCTTGCAGCCTGAAGCGTTCAACGACAACGCAACGACCATTTCCAAAGAGGAGAAAGCAATGAACGACGACAAGGCAGTCGCACGCGTGCAACAGGCTGGAGAAGAGACCGCAGGCAAGGGCATCTCACGCCGCACGTTCATCAAAGGCGCGGTTGCGGCTGCGGGCATCGCCGGTTTTCCGTATGTGCACGCGCAGGAGAAGATCACGTTGCGCTATCTCGGCACCGCTGTGAACCAGAGCGCGGACATTGCGAAGAAATTCAAGGAAGACACGCGCATCGAGATTCAATATGTTGCCGTCACAACCGATGACGTTACCAAGCGCATCATCACGCAGCCCAATTCATTCGATATCGTCGATACCGAGTACTTTTCGCTGAAGAAGCTGATTCCCGCAGGCACGCTCGCGGGCATGGACACGAAGCGCATCAAGCTCGCCGACAAGATCACGCCCGTGTTGACGAAGGGCGAAGTGGACGGCAAGAAGATCGGCGATCAAGGCACTGCGCCGAAGAAAGTGATGTTCCTCAAGGGTGCGCGTTCCACTGAGTTTTCCGCAACGCCCACCGAGTGGATGACGCTGATCCCCACCACCTACAACGCCGACACGCTCGGCATTCGCCCCGACCTGATTCCGCGTCCGGTGACGACGTGGGCGGACCTGCTCAATCCGCAATTCAAGGGCAAGGCCGCGCTGCTCAACATTCCTGCTATCGGCATCATGGATGCGGCCATGGCGATCGAAGCGATGGGTCACGTGAAGTACGGCGACAAGGGCAACATGACCAAGGCCGAGATCGACCAGACCATCAAGATCCTGATCGAAGCGAAGCGCGCTGGCCAGTTCCGTGCCTTCTGGCGCGACTTCAACGAGAGCGTGAACCTGATGGCTTCAGGTGAAGTCGTGATCCAGTCGATGTGGTCGCCCGCCGTCACCAAGGTTCGCACGATGGGCATTGCCTGCAAGTTCCAGCCGCTGAAAGAAGGCTATCGCTCGTGGGCGTCGGGTTTCGGCATTCCGCGTTCGCTGCAGGGCAAGAAGCTCGATGCCGCGTATGAGTTCGTCAACTGGTTCCAGGACGGCTGGGCGGGCGCGTATCTGATGCGGCAGGGCTATTACCCCGGTGTCACGGAAACGGCGCGCACGCACATGCAGGCGTACGAATGGGACTACTGGATGGAAGGCAAGCCCGCCGCGCAGGACATCAAGGCACCCGACGGCCAGTTGCTCGAAAAAGCAGGCGCGACGCGCGACGGCGGCTCGTACAGCCAGCGCATGGGCTCGATTGCGTGCTGGAACGCCGTGATGGACGAGAACATCTACATGGTGCAGAAGTGGAACGAGTTCATCGCAGCATGACGATGCAAACTACCACGCGCGGAGTCTGACGATGGCCTCGGTCGATTTTCTTCAGCAGGCGAAGCCGGCAACCGTGCGTCATCGGCGTGTGAGCGCGTGGCTGCAGGCCACGCCGCTCACGGTGACGTTCGCGCTGTTCTTTATCGTGCCCCTCGTGATCACGTTGATCGTCAGCTTCTGGGACTTCAACGAGTATCAGATCATCCCGGCGTTCACGCTGAAGAACTACGCGGCGATCTTCGACGGTTGCAGCTCGCTCACGGATGTCTGCGTCACGTTCAAGACCTACTGGTCGACGCTGAAGTTCTGCGCAATCGTCTGGGCCGTGACACTCGTGCTCGGCTTTACGATTGCGTACTTCCTCGCCTTCCATGTGCGCACAACGGCAATGCAGACGGTGCTGTTTCTGGTCTGCACGATTCCGTTCTGGACGTCCAACGTGATCCGCATGATTTCGTGGATTCCGCTGCTCGGCCGCAACGGGCTCGTCAATCAGGCGCTGATGTCGGCGCATCTGGTCGATCAGCCGCTCGAATGGCTGCTGTATTCGAACTTCTCCGTCGTGCTGGCTTTCGTGCATCTGTACACGTTCTTCATGATCGTGCCGATCTTCAACGCGATGATGCGCATCGACCGCTCGCTGCTCGAAGCCGCGCGCGATGGTGGCGCCGCGGGCTGGCAGGTGATCCGCGATGTCGTGCTGCCTTTGTCGAAAACGGGCATCGTGATCGGTTCGATCTTCGTCGTGACGATCGTGATGGGCGATTTCCTCACAGTCGGCGTGATGGGTGGTCAGCAGATCGCGTCGGTGGGCAAGATCATCCAGGTGCAAACGGGCTATCTGCAGTTTCCCGCTGCGGCCGCCAACGCGATCATTCTGCTCGCGGTGGTGCTCATGATCGTGTGGGCGCTGACGCGCGCCGTCGATATCCGCAAGGAGTTGTGACATGAGTGTTTCGCTCAGGCATCGCGAGCGCCGGCCCGCGAGCTTCTACTGGCTCGCGGTGCTATTCGGCCTGTTCGTACTGTTTCTGTATGGCCCCGTCATCACGATCTTCATCCTGTCGTTCCAGGGTCCGGAGGGCGGACTGACGTTTCCGATGCGTGGCGTGTCGCTGCACTGGTTTGCGGCGTTGCGCGACGGCGTAGGTGATGTCGATATCTGGGGTGCGTTCGGGCGCTCGGTCAAGCTCGCGCTGGCCGTGACGTTGCTGACGGTGCTGTTCTCCGTCAGTGCGGGCCTCGCATTCAGGCGTCGGTTTCGCGGCGATACCGCCGTGTTTTATGTGTCGGTGGCGAGTCTGATCATGCCGTCGATCATCGTATCGCTCGGCATTGGCCTGACGTTCCGGTTGCTCGACACGCTGATCAAATATCTCGCTACGTCATGGGGCTTTCAGTCGATTGCAGACACATGGACCACGTCGATGGGCCTGTATACGTCGGCGCTCGGCGCGCATCTCACGTGGACCTTGCCGTTCGGCCTGCTCGTGATGTTCGCCGTGTTCAACCGCTTCAACCCTGCGTACGAGGAAGCGGCACGCGATCTGGGCGCATCGCCGTGGCAGTCGTTCAAGAACGTCGTGCTGCCCATCATCGGGCCTTCCGTGATCGGCGTGGCGATGTTTGGCTTCACCCTGTCGTGGGACGAAATCGCACGCACCTCGCAGGCCATCGGCGATCAGAACACCTTGCCACTGGAATTGCAGGGCTTGACGACATCGGTGACCACGCCCGTGATCTACGCACTCGGCACGATGACCACGCTGATCTCGCTCGCGGTGATGGTAGGCGGGTTGCTGATCGCGAGATCGCTTGCCCGCAAGCGCGCGGCCGATCATTGAAGCGCTTTTCACTTCTTGACCTGGCCGTTCAGCGGCAACACGACATATCGATCGCGATGCAGCTCAATCGGCCTGCAGCCCTTTAGGCACGCCATAGCGTCCATTGCGATATTCGAGTGTGAAACTGGAACGCTGAAGGCTTGGACTGCCTTCGTCACAGGAACCACCGCGCACCTTGTCCTGCCTGTGCTCGCTTTTTTCCGACACTTTCAACGCCGCGTAGCCGTCGCTGCCTGCGCGCCCAATATCGATCGTTCGTGTCGTCGTGTCGAACGTTCCGGCACAATTGCCATCCCACTCGCCGGTGTTCGATGCAATCACCAGCCGTTCAAGAACCCGACGCACGGTCGTGCCGTCGATCACATACAGGCTCAGCGCAGTCGTTTCATAGGGTGCGACCCGCGAGGTGTTCCCTTGTGTGGTACGTACGCCAAACGCACGATCAGTCGGCGTCAGCTGATAGCGCGCAGTATCCAGCGAAAGACTGGAAAGGCGTATCGCGTCATACGTGATCGCCGATGGCTGAAAATCATGAGCGACGATAGCGCCAGAGTTGGAATCGGCAATCAGAATGTCCAGATCGTATTGGCCTTCATCGTCGCTATTGCCTTTTTGCGGCAGCGGCAGAAGCGCCAGTGTCAGCGAGGGATTCGCAGGCCATGCCTTGCAGCTCGCAAAATCCGTTGCTATCTTGCGCCCCGGATGCAGCTGATTCGTCCACGCTTGCAGTCTGTCTTCGCATCCAGCGTGTGCGAATGTGGGCGCTATCACAGTCGCAAAGAGCACAAGGCGTATCAGGTTCATGTTGTCGGTGTTCTGCTTGTCTTGGTTCGTAGGCCAATGGTTTCTTGCCGATGCGACGGGCGGCGCAAAGTCTATCATTTGGTATCGCTGAATCGACCCACATTCCGCATAACTGTTACGGGTTGGGCGAACACTCGTGTTGCGAATTGTCAGTCTTTCAAATCTGCAGTGCCGCCAGATTCGAAACGAAATACTTCAACGCAATTTCAGACCGATCGCTCGTGCGAAGCACCCAGATAGTTTTTCTATCCCACCCCTACAGATCTTCTAGTTTGTCGCGCAGGCTCCAAACGCCGATAGTTGAGTCACCGGGACGCAACCAAGCGTGCTTCCCAAAACCCTGGAACTCAACACGGAATCAAGGAGCATCATCATGAAGCTGGCAAACAAGATTGCATTGATCACGGGCGGCACGTCGGGCATCGGTCTGGAAGCGGCCAAGCTGTTCCGCGACGAAGGTGCAAAGGTGGTGATCATCGGTTCGGACGCGCAACGTCTGAAGGACGCGGAACGCGCACTCGGCGATTCAGTAACAGCATTGCGTGCCGATCTGCGCGATCCGGAACAGATCGATCGCGCTATCGCCGAAGTGATCGAAACGCATGGCCGCATCGACGTGATCTATGCCAACGCTGGTGCGGGCAAGGCAGCGCCGCTCGAAGCCGTAACGCGTGAACAGATCGACGAACAGTTTGCGCTGAATTTCACCGGCCTTTTCTTCACGATTCAAAAGGCCGCGCCTTACCTGAGCCAAGGCAGCAGCATCGTCGTGACGACGTCGTTCCTCAACGCAGTCGGCACGCCGGGCCTGTCCATCCTGTCGGCCACCAAGGCTGCTGTGCGTTCGCTGGTCCGCTCGCTGGGCGCCGAACTCGCGCCGCGTGGCATTCGCATCAACGCGGTCAGCCCTGGCCCGATCGACACGCCGTTCGCCACCAAGATGGGTCTCCCTGATGCCGATCTGCGCAAGGCGGGCGAAGCCCTCACCGCTGCCGTGCCGCTCAAGCGCTTCGGCACCGTGTCGGAAGTGGCCAAGGCCGCACTGTTCCTCGCAAGCGACGATGCGTCGTTCGTGACGGGCACGGAAGTGGCGGTAGACGGTGGCATGACGCAAATCTGATGCGGCTGTGCAGTTGCCGGCGAAACCCTGCCGGGGTTTCGCCGGCGAGCCAACCGACGGCTCGTTTGACCGCTGCCAGGCATATGGCCACAATCGACGGCACTTCCTTCTGTGGCTGACGGCTATGCGAGCACCGAATAACCTGAACGCATTGCGGGCTTTCGAAGCGGTTGCACGCCATCTGAGCTATCCGGCAGCCGCCGCCGAACTGAACGTGACACCTGCCGCTGTCGGCCAGTTGATACGCGGACTGGAAAGCTACCTCGACATCGAACTGTTTCATCGCTCGACATCGGGACCGTCCCGTCTCACGCTGACGGATGCCGCCCGGTCTGCGCTGCCCGATCTCCAGAGCGGCTTCGACCTGCTTTCAACAGCCGTCGAGCGACTCAAGGCGAGCAAGTCGCGCATCGTCTTCACCGTCACCGTGCCGCCCGCTTTCGCCGACAAATGGCTGCTGTGGCGTCTGCAGTCGTTCCAGACACAACATCCGTATTACGACCTGCGTATCGACACCAGCGGGCATCTGGTCGATTTCACCGCCGACCGTGTCGATGCAGGCATTCGCTACGGCGCAGGCGCGTGGCCCCATCTGGTCGCGATGTTTCTGCTGCGCGACGAATTTTTTCCCGTGTGCAGCCCGGCACTGCTCAAGGGCAAACATGCGCTGAAGAGTCCCGCTGAACTTCGGCATCACGCGCTGATCCACGATACCTCGATGTCGAACTTCGGGGTGTTTCCGACATGGCGTTCGTGGCTGCAGAAGGCAGGCTACGGCAAGACGGTCGATTGCGATCGCGGCTTGCAACTCACCGATTCTGCCGCTGCCATCCAGACCGCGATCTCGGGAAATGGCGTCGCGCTCGGCAGGCCCACGCTGGTCGAACGCGATCTCGCCGAAGGCCGCCTGGTGCAGCCGTTTGCGGACATACAAAGCTGCGAGCTTGCGTACTATCTCGTGTTCCGCAAGGAAAGTGAGAATGCTGCGCCTGTTGTGGCGTTCAGGGAATGGCTGCTCGCGGAAATCGGATCGCGCTGAGTCTTGCGTCCCGCCCCATCATTGGCCGAACGAATGCACGAGCCGCGTGAGATTCTGCGGCTGCACGTGGATGATGCCGCCGCGCGGGCTGTCGATATCGGCAATCAGCGCCAGCGACAACGCGACCGTCACGGGCAAGATCGTCACGAGCAGACCTCTGCGCAACGAGCCTTTCGATCCATAGCCCTGAACGAAGCATCCCAACATCGCAATCACGAACATGAGAAACCAGGCGCCGAGCGGAATGCGATTGATGCGGGCTGCCTCCGAATAGTCCTGGGAATTGAGCACGTCGTTCATGCCCGCGACGACCAGCGCGCCGATCGGTGTTGGCTTGTCTTTCGCGACCTCGGTCGCGAGGCGCCACAGTTCCGACTGAAGGGTTCCCGTGTCGTGATTGATGCGGTCGAGGTCGGGCAGGTCTTCATCGCGTGTCAGATAGTCGGCGATCCGCAGCTTCGTATAGCGGACCAGTCCGTCCTTGATCTTCGCGGCGGTCGCGGGTTCCGCGAGATCCGCGCGCGCGTACTCCGTGCCGATGGCGTTGGCCTCGTTCTCTTCCAGATTCTTGCGCTGGTCATAGCGGCCGACTGCCATCGAAAGACTGAAGCCGACCAGCAGCGCAAGCAAGGTCAGCGTCGCCGTCTGGACGGTGTTGAAGTCTTCGCGGTCGGCGTCCTGCAGATTCGATCTGCGGCGCAGCCAGTAGGCGCCAAGCGCCACGGACGCCACGAACAGCGCGAAAAGGACCACGAACATGACAGCGGGATGATCGACGAATGAAGCCATGCAATGTCTCCGTTCAGAACAGGCAAGGTTCGCCCTACTTCCGCGGCGGCGGCAAAGGTCCGAAGAAAATGGCTTTGAGCGTGTCGCGGCCCAGAACGCGCGACAGTTCCCCGACTATGCAGTACATCAGGATCAGCGTCACGAGAAGAATCTGGATCGCCCAGAAGCGCGGCCAGCTGATCTCGGCCCATAGCTGGGCGTTAGCGGCGGCAAACCCGTGCGCCTCCTTCCAGTACTCGTAAAGCCGCTCGAAATAATGTATGACAAGCGCAACGACTGCATACATCAGCGTTTTCCACGCGACGTTCCAGATCAGCGGCTTTTCCGGAAAGCGGTTGATGAACGGCAGCATATCCGCGATCAGCACCGATTTGCCGAGCACGAGCGACGCCAGCAGTACCGAACCCGACACCGGCAGCGACACACCCGTACCGCGCACCATCAGTGCACGAATCAACGCAACGATGTGCAGTATTACGAAAAAGAAAATAGTCGGCGGCAGCGCCTTCATGACTTCGTGCCGGATCTTCGCTGTCAATGTACTCATCGCCGTGCCCTCACAGACAATGTAGATAACACTGATACAAGTCCGCACCCGGTTTGACAAGCCCTATCAAGCGATGGAACGGCTATTCTGCCCGGTCTTCCCCTCACACGGCGTTGCTAGAGCCAATCCGCTTCGAACCCGCACGACACAAGCGGCACGCATCCTTCCTGCGTCAGCACGACCTGCTGTTCGAGCTTGACACCCTCGGTTCCTCCTTCGGCGCCAATATAGCTTTCGACGCACAGCGTCATTCCCGCTTCAAACTGGCCGTCATACCCGCCACTCGCCCAATCGACCTGATGCGCGACAGCAGGATATTCATCCACCATACCGATGCCGTGCACGATGCAGCTATAGCGGTTCTTCAGATACACGTCCGGTATCTTCCACGCCTTCTCCGAGAATTCACGGAACGTCATGCCGGGGCGCAGCAGATCCATATTGAACTGCACTTGCGCAAACGCCGCTGCGTAGAGCGTGCGTTGCGCGTCCGTGGGACGGACATGACCGACTGTCCATGTCCGCGAGATGTCGGCGCAATAACCGTTGGGGCCGACCATGTCGGTATCGAAGGCCAGCAGTTCGCCTGGCTGCAAGACACGCGCGGAACATTCCTGCATCCACGGGTTGGTCCTTTCGCCAGAGGACAGCAGCCGCGTTTCGATCCACTCGCCACCGTGGCGGATGTTCTCGTAATGCAGATGCGCCCAGAGATCCTGCTCGGTGATGCCCGGCCGAAGCTCGCTGTACATGCGCTCGATGCCCTTTTCGCATGTGCGTATCGATTCCTGCATCAGCGTCAACTCATCCGGCGACTTGATGCTGCGCGCCATTTCCATCATCGCCTGTCCGTCCAGCAGCGTGATACCGCCTTTGCTCAGACATGCCGCGCCGAACGGATCGAGCCGGTCGACGGCGAGACGGCGTTCGTCCGGTGCGTGCACGCTCAACACGTCGAGGATCTCCGCGCTCCATTCCTGCGCGCGCAATTCGACATCAGGGCCGGCGTTGAAGAAGGTCCAGCTGATCGCGTGACGCAACTCGACGTCGAGGCTCAGTCCGCTCCATACGTGCTCGCAACTGTGAAACTCCCAGCCGATCACGCGGCCATCGGCAAATATCATCACGTAGCGCGACGGATTGCGCCCTGTCCAGATCTGCATGTTCGACGTATCCGTCGCATAGCGGATATTCACCGGATCATAGAGCAGGATCGCGGGACAGTTCGCCCGTTTCAACTGCTCCTGCACGCGTGCCAGACGGTATGCCCTGACATCGGGCAGCATGTTGCGATCAGCTTCACTCATCGGTCATAGCTCCAGCACGAGATCGGAGGTCGGGCGGCTGCAGCACAGGAGCCGGAAACCTTTGACGATTTCCCTGTCGCGTATCCCGCCGTTGTGCTGCATATCGACGCTTCCGTCGAGCAATTTGGTCTTGCAGGTGCCGCATACACCCTGGCTGCACGACGACGGCACGGCCACGCCCGCCTTTTTCGCGGCAGCCAGCACCGTTTCCGCGGCGCTCATCGTGAACGATCTGGCCGAGCGTGACAGCTTGACCGTGTACGTCTGCTGGCTCGTGGGCACGATCGGGGGCGCCGTTGCCTGCGGTGCGTCCGCGCCAAGATCGAAACTCTCCTGGTGATAGCGCTCGGGATCATGCCCGCCTTCGCGCAGCAACGCGCGCACTGCGCTCATGTACCCGGCCGGGCCGCACGTGTAGACCTCGCGTTCGGCGTAATCGGGAAGCCACTGCGCCAGCAGCGGCAGACTGAGACGGCCTGTCGCTCCCGCCCAGTCAGGCTCGTCGCCAGCACCTTCGCATACGAAGAACACGCGCAAACGCGGCGAGAGCTTCGCCAGCATGCGCAGTTCGTCGCGAAAGACAATATCGGCTGGTGTTCTTGCGCTGTGCACGAAGGCGATGTCGCTGTCGAGACCGAGATCGATGCTCGCGCGCGTCATCGACATCAAAGGCGTGACGCCAGAGCCCGCCGACAGAAACAGCCGCTTTGCGGCACGCGTGCCGGTCGGCGTGAAGGCTCCCGAAGGACCGTACGCTGCCAGCTGGCCTCCCGGTTTCAGGTTGTCGTGAAGCCAGTTGGACATCACGCCGCCCGGCACGCGCTTGACCGTGATCGTCAGCAGCCAGGGGCGTGTCGGCGGCGACGAGATCGTGTAGCAGCGCTCCACGCTTTGCCCTGCGACAGACGCGCAGACCGTCAGGAATTGCCCCGGCTCGAAGCGCACGGGCAAGCTGTCGTCGGTGCGAAACGCAAAGCTCTTCACGTCATGCGTTTCGTCGATCACGCGGCAGCACGTCAGCGTCTGCCGCTGATTGCTTGGCCAGAGCGCGCTGCCGCGTTCCCATGTGGCGGCATCCGTAAAGGGATCGACTATCCGTTCGATGGCGTTCATGCGTGTGATCTCCCTCAAACGCCGTGTGCGCTCAAACGCGCTGCATACCAGCGCGAGAACTGGTCCACGTAGGCTTCCGTGAACGGCGAGAACGTGCCCGGCTCATAGGCGGGATCTTGCGTGCCTTCATGGGTGATTTCGACGAGATGCTTGTCCTGCATGTTGGTCGCAATCCACACTTCGGTCAGGTCCGACAGCGTGTAGTCGACGCCTTCCACGGCATCGGCGTGGACGAGCCACTTCGAGCGCACCAGGGTCCTGTCGGGCGCAAGCGGAATGATGTAGCTGATCACGGCGTGATCGCTCATCACATGAGTCCATGAGTTGTGGGTCCAGAGATGCGTGTCGCCGAGATCGCGGCGCTGCAGATTGCCGAGCAGCCGCGTGCTCGCCACCTGAGTGCTCATCGTCTGCGACTCGCCGCTGCTTGCGATAACCAGCTGTTGCGTCCTGAACTGCGTGACGGCGTCTTCGTCGAGCCATTCGACAGCCGCACTCACGAAGCCATCCTGCTCCCAGCTCGCCTGACACGCGGCGTTGCGCGCCTTGTACTCTTCCAATGCGCGTAGCGACTCGTCGTTCAGGTTGTCCGGGCAAAAGCCAAAGTCTTCAGGCAGAAACGATGCCGTCAATTCCGGATGCGTGCCCGCGCAGTGGTAGCACTCGCGGTTATTCTCGATCACGAGTTTCCAGTTGCCGTTCTCGATGATCTCCTGCTCGAAAGCGATCTTCGTATTCTGCAGGTCGTACGGCGCGAAGCGCGGTGTCATCGCGGCTTCGAGCCTGGCGATGTCTGCCGGCGGATCGTCGGCGAGGCACACGAAAATATGCGCACCGACAATCTTCGTATGAACAGGCCGCAAGCTGCGGCACGTGGCATCGAAATCCTTGCCCATGTGCGATGAGTGGCGCAGGCTGCCGTCGAGATCGTAAGTCCACTGGTGATACGGGCACACCAGCATGCCGACCGTCGACTTGCCCGCCTCCTTCAGACGCGCGCCGCGATGACGGCACACGTTCCGGTAAGTGCGCACGTTGTCGTCGTCATCGCGCACGATGATGATCGACGCCTTGCCGATGTCGACGACGGACACATCGCCGGGTTCCGGCACATCGGCGGTGACGCCCGCGAGAATCCAGTGCTTGTGAAAGAACACCTCGACATCGGTCTCGAAGACATCCTGACGCCCGAACAGCTCGCCGGGCATGCCATGCCCGGACGGGCGGCTGCGGATCAGATCGCCATGAGATTTGCCTTGCGCTTCGGACATCGTCTTCTCCAACGTTCAGGGGATGTGGGACGCTGTAACGTTCCCGCGATGAACCCAGTATTGGATTGACGAAAAAGGGCGTCAACGCGCTTTATTTTCGCGCTGGCATGACTTTGGATTATGCGAGTGCATCGGTGCGCAGCCACTCGATCAGGCCGTCGATGGCCGGCGTGTGAGGGCGTCCGTGCGGGACGACGATGAAGTACGCATCGTCTGTCTTCAGCGACGCGACGGGCAACCGCACCAGTTCGCCCGCCGCGACGAGATCGTGAACCAGCCTGCCCCAGCCGAGAGCGACGCCCTGGCCGTAACGGGCGGCCTGGATCGCATCCGTGTACAGGCTGCAGCGCAGCGCGAAGTTCAGGCGCAGCGCGTCGAGGCCGACGGCGCCGAACCATGCCTCCCATCCCATCCAGCCTTCCGAGGTCGAATCGGATTCGATCAGCGCCATGTTGGCGATGTCCTGCAGCGTGTCAGGCATGCCATGCGATTCCACCCATCGCGGCGAACATACGGGAAACACTTCTTCGTCGAACAGCAGCGTCGCCGTGCCGTCGCCCCAGCGTCCGTTGCCGAAGCGCACGGCAACATCGATGTCCTTATGCCGCAGATCCGCCGTAAACATTTGCGTGAAAAGTCGCAACTGGAGATTCGGATATGCGTTCTTCAACGAGGCGAGACGCGGCAACAAACGGAAATGCGAGAACGCCGATGTCGAGGCCAGCACCAGTTCCTGCTGCACGGGACCACTGGAGAGCCGGTCGAATACGCTCGCGATCTTCTGCATCGAACCGGCCACGACGAGATACAGCGCTTCGCCTTCTTCCGTCAGTTCGATCGAGCGGTGCAGGCGATGAAAGAGCCGGATGCCGAGCGTCTCTTCGAGGAATTTGACCTGCCGGCTAACGGCTGCCTGCGTGACACCCAGTTCGTTGGCAGCGACCGTGAAACTGCGCAGACGTGCAACCGATTCGAACTCGACGAGCGCCGTCATCGAAGGAATCAGACGGCGATAGCCTTTGGGGCCTGCAACAGGTGGTTTCAAATCTTGTCCCTTGGATTAAGCCTGGCCGATGGCGCGCTGACCGTTTAGCTCGCGTGGCGCGTGTCAGCCTTGTGCGTTAGACACGACCGTCGAGCCCGTATGCGCAACCACCAGCACCGTACAGCCCTGCGCCGACGACGTGCTGTGCCGCGAGCCCGCCGCATAGCACACCGTCTGGCCGGGCAGAAAATCGGCGCCGTCGTCATCCGTGAATATGCCTTCGAGAATCATGATCAGCTCGGTCGAATCATGCCGATGCTCCAGCGAACGTGCGCCCGGTTGCAGGCGCATCCAGTAACTGGTCCACGCGCCGTTGTCGTCTTCGCCGACGGGAATCCACGAGAAGCCGGGCAGCGGCGTATCGCCGATGAACATCGGGCGCCAGTCGCGCTCGTCGATCGCGTACCAGCGGCGTGCGCCCTTGACGTTCAGGCCAAAGAGCACCATTTCATCGGGCAGTTGTGCCGTCGTCATATCGTGTGGTTCCTGTGATAAGAATGCAGTGTGTCAGCTTGCGGCCATCGCCGGCGCATGGCTTTGCGGACGCGCGACGCGATAGGCAATCGGCGATTCGCCAAACTCTTTTCTGAACTCGCGGCCAAGATGCGATGCGTCGGAAAAGCCGCAAGACGTGGCAATATCCGCGACCGTGCGGTCCGAACTCGTCAGCAGCCACGACGCCATGCGGATACGGATCTGCCGTCCATAGGCATGCGGTGACTTGCCCGTTTCGGCGGCGAACAGGCGCTCCAGTTGCCTGACCGACATCTCCAGCCTGTGCGCCAGTTCGGCGAGACTCAACGGCTGGCCGATATGCTGCTCCATCAGCAGGATCGCGCGGCGCACCTTCGGGTGTGTTGCAGGCTCGAGTCCCGGCGGATGCGGCTGCGGCGCATTGCCCTTCTGTGCGTCGTCGACCAGCATGATGCGCAGCGCCTTCTGCACGATGGTGGCCTCGACATGTCGCAACAGGATGGCCGCGGCGACATCGATCGACGCGCGTCCGCCCGAACAGGTAATGCGCCGCCGGTCGATGACGAACAGACGGTCGGCCACCAGCATGCGTTCGTCGACAGCCGGAAAGCGCTCGACGAAATCCCAATAGTGAAACCAGCTGACGCAGATGCGATAGCCGGCCATCACGTCGGCGCGCATCAATGCGAACACACCCGTGCAGATGCCGACCAGTGTGGCGGACGTTTTCGCCATATCCTGGATGAACTGCAAGGTCGCCTTGCTCGCCGATGGCCCCGAGTGCAACAGGCCGCCGACCACCACGACATAATCGAACTCGCCCGCTTCCGCGAAGGTGGTCCACGGCGTGACCTGGATACCGCAACTCGCCCTGACGGGCACCAGCGATTCCCCGACGATGGTCCACGAACAGCGCACCGGCCGGCTCATGTCGCCTTCGTCGCTGGCAAGCCGGAGCAGATCGACGAAACCCGAAAACGCGGTCAGCGTGAAGTTGGGCAATAGCACGATGCCAAAGCGCAATGGCCGTGCACTCGCCGCGCCGGTTTGAAGTGGGGCGCCCGACACGCCGCTGCCGGTGTCGATGCTGTGGGACGCGTGGCCGCTCATGCTGTCTGCACCGCTACGCTATTTCGTGGTCGCTTCGGCTTCGGCGCCGCGCCACTCGCCCATCATCGCGCCGACTTCCTCGCCTAGCCATTCGCGGAACTGCAGATACTCGGGCCGCTGCTTCGCGTTCTTGTGTGTGATCAGGTAGTGATAGCGGTCGTTGAATTCGAGCGCGTCCTGCACGGGTCGCACCAGCCGCCCCTGCTCGACCTGACGATGCACGAGATGATGCCAGCCGAGCAGCGTGCCCTCGCCCGCTTCGGCTTGCGCCACCAGCAGGCGGTAGTCGTTGCTCTCCAAGTGTTCGTTCTCGACCAGCCGGTCCGTGCCGTCGCCCTGCTGGAACCAGTTGCGCCACACGCGCCAGTCGACATGCTCGCAAACCTGCGCGCGCCCCAGCAGCGACAGATGCAAGGTGGGATGCGACAGCAGATCGAGCGGCTTCAGCGCTCTTGCGTGGAAATGCCGCTCATGGAACAACGGGCTGCAGACGGGATACACGACATCATGAAACAGCGGCTCGATTTCATACTCCGGCTCGCGCGGCGGATTCTTCGTGATGATGACGTCCGGTTCCATGAGCCCGTCCAGCTCCATGAAATGCTCGGTCACCATCACATGCAGACGGATCTCCGGAAAGCGCTTGCGAAACGACGGCAATCTGGACGACAGCCATAGCGCCGAGAACGTGTGCGACACGCAAAGCGTCAACGCGTGACGGTCGGTGCGACGCACGGCTTCGGCCGCTTCGGCGATGTTCATGATCGACAGATAGGACGCGTTGTACAGAATGCGTCCGGCATCCGTGAGCGCGATGTGCCTGCCTGTACGCTCGAACAGCGCGACTTCCAGCGAATCTTCCAGTTCCTTGATCTGCCGGCTGATGGCCGCCTGCGTGACGCACAGCACTTCAGCGGCCTGCGTGAAGCTTTCGTATCGGGCAGCCGTGACGAAGCAGCGCAGCGCGCGCAGCGAAGGCATCTGCGCGAGCAGGCGGTCGGCAAACAACTGTTTCTTTTGCATGGCTTTCACCTGTGGAGCGGATACCCGATACAGCAGCGGCTTAACGGGCCTTAAACGCCCGTTCAAAAATAAGTGTGCGATGGTTCGCAGCGGCTGGCAATCGCGGGCAACCCCAGTGCGCGGCTGCCCGCGCTAACCTCGCCCGTGTCCGACGATTATCCGCCGCCGGCCGTTCAGGTGCTGCCGCTGATTCGCCGCAGCACGCCATCGAGTGCATCGCCGTACAACGCGTAAGCACGACGGCGCGACAGTTCGTTGTGTACCTGCTCGTTGATGCCGCCAGGCGTCATGCTGTGCTTCACCATGGCCGAAAATGGCTGCGCAGTGCGGGTCGTGTCGTGCGCGAGACCCACACAATAGCCGGACAAAAATGCCCGAGCGTCTTCATAGTCCAGCCCCTGACGTACGAGCCACGACGCCTGCTCTTCCAGCACCGCGTAGAAGCTCGCCATCGTCGCCGTCACAGCCGAGAGCGCGTCGAACTTGTCTTCGCTGTCCACTTCGACGGCTTCGCCGAGCGGCGCGAACAGCGCTTTGGCAATCGGGTCCGCAGGACAGATCGCCGTGCTGCCCTTGCCTTCGGCGACAGCGGGCAACGGCACCGCGCGCGCGATGGCGCCATCCGTGCGGATCAGCCCGCGCAACTGCTCCAGCGAGATGCCCGCCATGAAGCTGATGACATGGTGCCGCGTATCGAATGTCAGGTCACCCAGTACGTCAGCCGCGATCTGCGGCACGACGGCAAGGCAGACGACATCCGAGCTATCCAGCACCGCCTGATTGCTCGCGCACACGCTGATACGCCCATCGCGTGCGGCCAGTTCGGCAGCCGTCTGTGCGTTGCGCGGCGACAAGGCTATCCGCTCGAACGGCACGCCGAATCTGAGCATGCCGCTCACGACAGCCTGTGTGATCGTCCCGGTGCCGATGAATCCAAATCGCATGTAGCCTCGCTTGAATGACTCGCCAGCCCCGATCGAAAGCGGGCTGGCAGGTAGGTCGAACCACGTTAGTCCAGCTTGAGCCAGGTGGTCTTCAGCTCGCAGTACTGGTCGTGTGCATAGACGGACTTGTCGCGGCCGCCAAAACCTGACTGTTTGAAGCCGCCGAACGGCGTGGACAGATCGCCCTCGCCGAAGCAGTTCACCGTCACAGTGCCTGCGCGAATCCGCGCCGCCACCTTGTGCGCGTGATTCACGTTGTCGGTCCATAGCGATGCGGCCAGACCGTAGCAGGTGTCGTTGGCAATCTGCACGGCTTCGTCGATATCCGCGTATTCGATAAAGCATACGACAGGACCGAACACTTCATCGCGGGCAATGCTCATGTTCGGCGTCACGTTGTCGAAGATGGTCGGCTCGACGAACCAGCCACCGCTCTCCGTACGCGTCGCCTTGCCGCCGCACACCAGCCGCGCGCCTTCCGACTTCGCCTGGTCGATGTGGCTCAGCACCTTCTCGAAGTGCTTCTGCTCGATCAGCGAACCGAGTTTGACGTCGGGATCGAGCGGATCGCCGGTTTTCCAGCCTTCGAGCACGGCCTGCACTTTTTCGAGCAGGCTTGCCTTCAGCGAAGACGGCACCAGTATGCGCGACCCCGCGCTGCAGTTCTCGCCCATGTTCCAGAAAGCGGCGGCTACCGCCTGCTCGGCGACGGCATCGAGATTCGCGACATCGGGCAGGATCACCTGCGGATTCTTGCCACCGCATTCGAGCACGACGCGTTTCAGGTTGGTGTCCGCCGAGTAGCGCAGGAAGCGCTTGCCCGTTTCCGTCGAGCCCGTGAACGCGACGAGATCGACATCTGCATGACGTCCCAGCGCCTGGCCCGCGCTTTCGCCGAAGCCGGTCACGACGCTGAACACGCCAGCCGGCACGCCCGCTTCCAGCGCGAGATCGGCGATACGCAATGTGGACAGCGAAGTCTGCTCGGCGGGCTTGACGATCACGCTATTGCCGACCGACAGCGCCGGGCCGATTTTCCACGCAAGCATCAACGCCGGGAAATTCCACGGCAGCACCGCGCCGACCACGCCGATCGGCTCGCGCGTGATCATGCTGACCACGCTCGCACCCGATGGCGACAGCGCGTCGTAGCGCTTGTCCGTCACTTCCGCATGCCAGCGGATACACGCAGCGGATTCGGGAATATCCAGCCCCATGCATTCGCCGATCGGCTTGCCCGCTTCGAGTGCTTCGAGCAGCGCGAGTTCTTCGGCGTTTTCATCGATCAGTTGCGCAAGGCGCAGCAGCACCGCCTTGCGTTGTGCAGGCGCAGCCTTCGACCACACGCCGGACTCGAACGTTTCGCGCGCCGCTGTCACGGCACGGTCGATATCTTTCGCATCGCACTTCGCGATATCGGCGAGTACTTTGCCTGTTGAAGGATTGAGCGTCGCAAACGTCTCGTTCGACGCCGCGTTCGCACGCTCGCCAGCGATAAACGCCCGGCCATCGAGCGACAAGGCTTCGGCTTTCTGCTGCCATTGCTGATACGTTGTCATGTCTTGTCCTCACAGATTTAAAGCTCGGCTCCCGCCGAAAATTCCTTGACCCAGATGGCGGCCGATACCGCGACGTCAGCGATCGGACGCACTGGCAGCGAACGCGGCTGCGGCTGATTCAGCAGTTGACGCACGAGATCGTTCGACTGTCCGAGCGCGTACTCCGCGATCAACTTGCCCGACGCGGAACCGCGGCTCAGGCCCAGACCATTGCAGCCGACCGCTTCGAACACGCCATCGGCGCGCCGCCCGAACAACGCGCCATTGTTCGCCGACAGGCACAGCGGACCGCCCCACGTGTATTCGAGTTCGACATCCTTGAGCATTGGGAAACGCCGGTCGAACGAACGCTGATGCAGACTCTTCGCTTTCGCAAGATCACCTTGCGACACTTCGAGATTCGGCCGGAACGCAAAGTGATTGCGCACGCAGATGCGGTCGGTGATCAGGCGACGCACGGTCGAACCCATCGGATCGGCGGGAATCAGCGACCACGAACGTGTGCCGCCCAGGCGCTTCACTTCGTCGGCATTCATCACGCGCGTCATCGATGCAAACGTGTACACGGGCAGCAAGCCGTTCGGATGTCCGCCGAAGGTAGCGGCATACGCGTTCGTGCAGAGAATCACGCGCCTCGCGACGATCTTGCCTGCGGCGAACGTCAGTACTTTCGATTGACCTTCGTCCTCGATACGCTTCACCGCGCTGAGTTCGAATACCTGCACGTTCGCAGGCAAGGTCGCCGCGAGGCCGCGCATCAGCGCGGCGGGCTGCACGGTGCTGCATCCGGGCGTGAGCAGAGCGCCCTGATAGAAGTTCGTGCCCGTCACCTTCGCGATGGCGGCTTCGTCCAGCCATTCGAACGCTTCGCCGATGCGCTCCAATCCTTCCGCAAAGTGCGCGAGCGCCGCATGTCCCTTGCGATTCACGGAAGCATGAAATTTGCCGTCGTCGCGCCAGTCGCAATCGATCTGATGCTGCTTCACGACCGAACGCACATAGTCGATGCCGTGACGCTGGAAGCGCACATCCGCCTTGTCCGCTTCCACGCTGCGCGAATAGCTTTCACTGCTGATGTCGTGCGGCAGATCGACGAAGAAGCCAGAGTTGCGGCCCGCTGTAGTGCGCCCGATGCGATCCGCCTCGACCAGCGCAATCGACGCGTCCGGCGCGAGCTCGGCGAGACGCCGGGCCGCGCACAGACCCGTAATTCCCCCGCCGACCACCACCCAGTCGTAGCGCCGTTCCGATGTCACCGCGACGGCGGCCTTGGGCGGCGGCAGGCTTTCCCACCAGCCGTTGACGCCATCGGGAGCGGGAAAGCGCGCGAATTCCAGTTTCGAGGCCATGCAGATTTACTGAGCGTTGCGCAACAACGGACGAACCAGCTGGGCAAACGTGCTGCGTTCGGCTTCATCGAGCGTGCCGAGCGGCGCGCGTGCATTGCCGACAGGCGTACCCGCCAGTTCGCAGCCGTAGCGCACGTACTGGATGAACTTGCCGCTGCGTTCCAGCAGTTCCAGCACGGGCAGCAACTGCGCCATCAGCTTGCGGCCGGTAGTGAAATCGCCCTGCTTCACGCAGGCATCGAACAGTGCCGTGTGCGCTTCCGGCAGGAAATTGGATGCGCCGCCTACCCAGCTCTTTCCGCCCCACACGAAAAATTCGAGCGCCTGATCGTCCATGCCGCAGCTCAGTACCAACCGGTCCTTGAAGTGCGTGGCGAGATGATGCAGATGCGAGATATCGCCCGTGCTTTCCTTCATCGCGATGAAGTTCGAGCGTTCGAGCACTTTCGACAGCACCTCGTCGCTGATGGCCGTACCTGTGCGCGCCGGAAAGTTGTACAGCATGATCGGCATGTCGAGGCTGTCGTCCACCGTCAGCAGGTGAGTCAGCAGTTCTTCCTGCGTCGGTTGCGCGTAGTAAGGCGCCGCGAGCAACAGCGCGTTCAGACCGGCACGCTTTGCCTCGTTGCCGAGTCGGATCACTTCTTTCGTGGTCGTCGCGTTGATGCCTGCTGTCAGATACGTCTTGCCGCCTGCTGCTTCGGCGACGGTGTTAAAGGTTTCCACGCGCTCGTCGAAACTCAACGCGTAGTATTCGCCCGTGGTTCCGCCGATGCCGAGGCCCGCGACGCGGCCCGCGAGATTCGCGGCGTGCTTGCCGAGCAGTGCGTGGTCGATCTCGCCATCGGCCTTGAACGGGGTGACGAGCGGTGTGTGGACTCCCTCGAAGCTCATGTCGGTTCTCTCTTGAGTGGTTAAGATTGCGGCGCGCCGTTGTGGACGGAATCAGCGGACCGCGTCATACGAGTGCATCTGCATGCGAGTAGATGGGGAACTGGTTGCACAGGTCGCGCACGCGGCTGCGCACTGCGCGTTCCACCTGTTCATCGCCAGCGGCTTCGCGCTCCAGCGCCGACAGCACGTCCAGAATCATCTGGCCGATCTGTTCGAACTGCGCAGTGCCGAAGCCGCGCGTCGTGCCCGCCGGCGTGCCGAGGCGGATGCCAGACGTGACCGTCGGGTTCTCGGTATCGAACGGAATGCCGTTCTTGTTGCAGGTGATGCCCGCTCGCTCCAGCGCCTTCTCGGCCTGCGTGCCCGTCAGCCCTTTCGAGCGCAGGTCCACCAGCAGCAGATGATTGTCGGTGCCGCCCGTCACGAGGCTCACGCCGCCCGACTTGAGCACATTGCCGAGCGCCTGCGCATTGCGCAGCACCTGATCGATATACGTGCTGAACTCCGGGCGCAGCGCTTCGCCGAACGCGACCGCCTTGCCTGCGATCACATGCATCAGCGGGCCGCCCTGCAAGCCGGGGAAGACCGCCGAATTGATCTTCTTCGCGATGTCGTCGTTGTTGGTGAGAATGAAGCCGCCGCGTGGGCCGCGCAGTGTCTTGTGCGTGGTCGACGTGACGACGTCGGCGTACCGCACCGGGTTCTCGTGCCGCCCTGCTGCGACGATGCCCGCGATATGCGCCATATCGACCATCAGCAACGCGCCGACGCTATCGGCGATGTCGCGGAATGCGGCGAAGTCCAGCGCGCGTGGATAAGCGGAATAGCCCGCGATGATCAGCTTCGGCCGATGCTCCTCGGCCAGACGGCGCACCTGGTCATAGTCGATGCGATACGTGTCCGGGCTGACGCCGTATTGCACGGCGTTGAACCACTTGCCGGACAGCGCGGGACGCGCGCCGTGCGTCAGATGGCCGCCTGCATCGAGCGACATGCCCATGACCGTTTCGCCCGGCTTGACGAGCGCGAGCATCACGGCGCCATTCGCCTGCGCACCCGAATGCGGCTGCACGTTGGCGAATTCCGCTTCGAATAGCGCCTTCACGCGGTCGATGGCGAGCGCCTCGACACGGTCCACGTGTTCGCAGCCGCCGTAGTAGCGCTTCGACGGATAGCCTTCCGCGTACTTGTTGGTCAGCACCGTGCCTTGCGCCTCCATCACCGCCGCCGAGACGATGTTTTCAGAAGCGATCAGTTCGATCTGCGTTTGCTGGCGGCGCAATTCCAGCGCGATCTCCGATGCGATGACTGGGTCGCGGCTCTGGAGCGTTTCTGCAAAAAAGCGCGAGTTCTCGTTCACGTGGTAACTCCGGGAAAAATTCGTGAAGCAGGTCGTGCGGGACGGCCAATATCATTCGATGCGATGCAAGGTGCTGCCGTAAGGCTTATTGCTGCAGCCATGCCTTCAGCTTTTCCGGGTGTGCATCGACGAATTTCTTAGCTGCCGTTGCGTAGTCGTTGGTGCTGTTGCCTTCGTATTCGATCGCTTCGACATCGGCGAGCGTCAGCTTGAAGTGCTTGAAGAACACATCAGCACGCGGGAATTTGGTGGCGAACTGCTTCGAGGCGAACGCGTGCACCTGTTCTTCTCCACCCAGCGTGCCCTTCGGGTCCTTCAGGTAACGCATCTGCCACTTCTGGAACAGCCAGTGCGGACTCCACACCGTGGCGACGATCCACTGCTTCGACTGATACGCGCGCGACACGCCGGCCAGCATTCCTGCCTCGCTCGACGATTGCAGGTTGTAGCCGTTCAGGTCGTATGCCTTGATGGCCTTTTCGGATGCTTGCATCAGACCGCCTCCCGGCTCGATGCCCTGAATGGTGCCGTTCAGCTTGCTTTTCACGTCCGGCTTTTCGAGGTCGGAGATCGTCGCGACCTGCGACTCGGGAATGTAGGCGGGCACGGCCCAGCCGTTCTTGCCGCCCGTGTAGATCACGCCGCCGTCTTCCATGTCGTTCTTGTATTTCGCGTAGTACGCGCCGTGCGTCACGGGCAGCCAGCCGCCGACCATGATGTCGAGATCGCCGCGCGCCACGCCCTGGTACTGGATGCCGATGTCTGCCTGAACGAACTGGACGGGCTGCTTCAGGCTCGTTTCGAGCGCGTACTTGGCCACATTGGCGACGGCGAGCACGTCGGCCCAGTTGGTGACAGCCATCTTGATCGGCTCGGCTGCGACCGCCGTGCCCACGCCGGCGCCCATCGCGACGACTGTCGACACAGTTAGCGTCGCAACCAGCGATTTGAACAGATTGATCTTCATACCGTACTCCTAAGCGATTATGAAAGTTATCGAAAATGAACAGACATAGCGGTGTGGTGTGTTGCTTTGGCTTGCTGCCTTACATGCCGCTCCTACCCTTACCCGGCGATGCAGGCACGCACGACTCTCAGGTTCTGGCGGCGGCTGCGCCCTGGTTGGGCTTCGCGGTGCGCACATTGCTGCGCTTCGATTTTTTCGCTTTCACGCCGAAGCTTTCTGTCAGACGGTCGAGCACGATGGCCAGCAGCACCACGCCCAGCCCGCCTTCGAAGCCGATTCCGATGTCGAGACGCTGGATGCCGCTCAGCACGTATTCGCCGAGTCCGCCTGCGCCGATCATCGAGGCGACCACCACCATCGACAGCGCCATCATGATGGTCTGGTTGACACCCGCCATGATCGACGGCAGCGCGTTGGGCAACTGGATCTTCCACAGCAACTGCGTGTCCGTGCTGCCGAACGAGCGGCCCGCTTCCAGCAATTCTTCACGCACCTGGCGAATGCCGAGCGTGGTGAGACGCACGACGGGCGGCATAGAGAATACGATCGTGGCGATCACGGCAGGCACGCGGCCCAGTCCGAACAGGATCACGGCAGGAATCAGATAGACGAAGGCGGGCATCGTCTGCATGAAATCGAGCAACGAACGCAGCACCACTTCGACGCGCCGGTTGCGCGCGCCCCAGATACCGAGCGGCACGCCGATCACGAGACTGAATACCGTTGCGGCGATCACGAGTGCGAGCGTCGACACCGTCTGCGCCCACAGGCCCATGTAGTGGATCGCCAGCAAGGCGAGCCCGACGAAGATCGAGAACACCACACCGCGCCGCCACAACGCAAACGCGACCAGAAAGACCAGCATCGCCATGAACGGCACGGCGGCGAGTCCGTCTTCCAGCAATTTGATGACGGCACCCAGCGCTGCCGAGAAAGCATCGAAGCCGCCCCGGAAATGCTGAAAGAGAAAATTGACGGCGTCTTCCGCAAACTTGCCGATAACTGACGAATTCATGCTGCTCTCCGTTCCATGACCTGCTTGAGAATCGTCCGGCAGGACACGACGCCTGCGAGCCGGCCGGCTGTATCGGTGACGGGGACGTCGTGTTGCTGGCTCAACGCGATGGTCGCAAGCTCATGCAGGTCCGCGTCGAGTGCAACGGCGTTCATGTCCTTGACGAAGGCGTCGCGGATAGGATGCGCGCCCGACTTGTGCAGCGATGCCGGCGTGACGCAGCCCTGATAGCGCCCGGCTTCATCGCAGACATAACCGCATTCGACGCCGCTATCGATCAGCTGATTCAGGTAACGCTCGGACGGCGCGGCGACGTCGCATGAAATCAGGCCACGGTCGACACTCGTCATCAGGCTCGATGCCTTGAGGAAGCGCGACACGTCGACATTGCGGAAGAAGTCGCGTACGTAGGCATCGACAGGAGACTGGATCAGTTCGGCTGGTGTGCCGACCTGAATCAGGCAGCCATCTTTCATAATGCCGATGCGCCCGCCGATCTTGACCGCTTCTTCGATATCGTGAGAGATGAACACGATAGTGCGCCGCTCTTCCTTTTGCAGCCGCAGCAGTTCGTTTTGCATCTCGAAGCGGATCAGCGGATCGAGTGCCGAGAATGCTTCATCCATCAGCAGCACCGAGGGATTCACGGCCAGCGCGCGAGCAAGGCCGACGCGCTGCTGCATGCCGCCCGACAGTTCGCCCGGCAGCAGCTTTTCATAAGAACCCAGCCCGACGCGCGTCAATGCGGCACGCGCGATGTCGTAGCGTTGCGCCTTCTTGAGACCCGCGACTTCCAGCCCGTAGGCGATGTTGTCGATCACGGTGCGGTTCGGCAGCAACGCGAACGACTGGAACACCATCGCCATTTTCTTGCGGCGTACTTCACGCAACTCTTGCGTCGACATCGGCGCGATATCGCGGTCTTCGAGAATGACCTGGCCGGAAGTCGGTTCGATCAGACGGTTGAGCAGGCGCACGAGCGTCGATTTGCCGGAGCCGGACAGGCCCATCACGACGAAGATCTCGCCTGCCTTGACGCTCAGGCTCACGTTGTTGACGGCGACCATGTTGCCCGTCTGCTCGAAGATCTCGTTTCTGCCGAGACCTTGCCGGACCAGCTCGGCGGCGCGCTCGGGCTTCGGTCCGAATATCTTCGACAGATTCTTGACCGTGAGGATATCGGTCCCGGAGATCGCGACGGGTTTGGCCGCAGCGGACGTACTGTCCATGTCGATCGCGCCCGGATGGATCACGCTGTCCGGCGCAAATGTCAGGTTTGGGGTCATTCGGTCATCCCAACTGGCAAGTTCATGAAATGGGCGTCGTGCGCCGCGTATATCGCGCAGGGGTCATCGCGCGGCGACACTCGACTGCGAACCCGCATTTGTTCGCTCAATATGCCGCTGATCCTCCATAAGGCAGAAGATTCGTGCGTCGCATTGTGTGAACGTCGGGCTTAATGCATGAAGTGCAGCGTATCAAGCCAATTTGCTTCATCCAGCTACATTTTCTGCGCGCTTTCCGATACCTCTGGTAATGCAAGGCGGGCTGGTGGTGAGCGCTAGCGGTGCGCCGGGGATGGATGAAGAGGCTGGATGGTTTGCGGGGCGGGGGTTTGCGGGTGATTGAAGCGGCGGGTGTAAGGCAATCGGAGGGTGCGCGGCGGCCGCGCTGGAGGCGGGTTTTCAGGGAATGTACCAGGGCGGGCTGAAACTTCGTCTTCTGATCTGCCTTCGTCACGTGTCAATCCGCGTGTAAAGCCCGAGGCACAGGACCATTCTCGACAACAGCAGGCGGATCGCTAGCGGCGAACGAATCGCAGCGTCTCTAGACCCCTCCCCCACGCTTACCCAAACGCACGCCGCCCGACTGATCCAAACGAAGCAGCGTTCAGGCACGCGCACCCATACCCGCTCCCACGCCCACGCAACACCCGACTCCCGGATTACTCACGATTCCGGCAAGTAAGCCTTCCTGGCGCGGGCCTTATTCCCGCGAGCCTCGACTTATAGACTGGCTTCAACGTTGAAGCACATTCATTCAACGAACTTTCGATCCCTGAACCGATTCTGGAGTCACTGCCATGAAAACCAAATTCGTCGCCGCCGCCGTTCTCGCTGCTGCTGCTTTCGCCTCTGCACCTGTGTTCGCGAGCGGCTTCGGCCCGGCGCCTTACTACAACCCCGTCGCCGGCGCACCGGCTTCGCAGCAAGGCCCGGCAGCGACGACGGCTGAAGGCGGCGACGTAGGCGCGACTTCTTACGGTGGCGTCGCTGCGGGCGCATCGCAATCCGGCTCGCACGGCCTGTTTCACAAGCACACGGGCGACAATTCGTGCGTCGGTCCTGTCAGCTACTGCAACATCTATTTCGGCAGCTAAGCGTCCATGCGTCGGCCGATGCTGGACATGATTCGCCTGTTACGTCAGCGGCCCGCTTCCTACTGAAGCCGCCGCTGACGCGCATTGCCTCCCGCCTTTCTCTGCTGCCCTCTCTTCGCCTTGCACTTGCGCACACCAATGCGTCCGCACGGAGCGAAGCACAAAGCCCCGCTCCCCGCACGTCAACTCTCCACGCTCACGACTACATCGAGCGGCAGGATGAACTGCATCGTCGTACCCTCGCCCTCCTGCGAATCGGCCCAGATACGCCCGCCATGCGCTTCGACGATCGAGCGGCAGATCGACAGCCCCATGCCCATGCCGTCCTTCCTCGTGGTGAAGAACGGGCTGAACAGACGCTTGCTGTTGGCTTCGCTGATACCCGTGCCCGAATCCTCGACGCGCAATTGCGCGTGCCCCGCGTCGAACCGGTGCGTGACGACCTTGAGCCGCCGCGCGCGCCCCGTCACGGCTGACATCGCCTGCACTGCGTTCATCATCAGGTTGATGATGACCTGCTGGATCTGCACGCGGTCCACGCACACGCGCAGCACATGCTGAAGATTGTCCGTCTCTACCTCGACCGAATGCGCCTCCAGTTCGCGTCTGAGCAGTTCGATGGCTTCGCGTGCTAGCGCATTCAGATCGAGAGGTGTCGGGCTCGGATCGCGCTTCTGCGCCATCGCGCGAATCTGCCGGATGATCCCCGTGGCGCGTTTTGCGTCGCGCGTCATGTTGCCGATCGACAGACCGACTTCGTCGAGATCGGGGCGCGGCCGGTTGAGCCAGCGCGTGGCGGCGTCGCCTGCCGTGACGATGGCCGCGAGCGGTTGCGTCACTTCATGCGCAATCGACGCCGCCATTTCCCCCAGCATCGTCACGCGCGTGACATGGGCCAGCTCGGCCGTCGAACGGTCCAGCGCCTGTTGCGCCTTCACGCGATCAGTCACGTCCATCAACGCGCCGACATATTCGACTTTTTCTGACGCCGGCATCGACAGATGCGCGACGTAGTGCACGTATTTGACGGCACCATCCTTCAGTAGCAGCCGGAATTTACTGTCGATATTCGGCTCGCCCCGCATCGCGCGTTCATGCATGCGCTTCACGATGTCGATATCGTCGGGATGCGCGCGCGTGACGATCAGGTCGATGGTGGGCATCACATAGCGAGGCACGTCGAGAATCCGGTACGTCTCTTCCGACCACCACATGTCGCACTCCGGCACGCGCGTGCCGATGCTGCCCGTGCGGCTCAACCGCTGCGCGTCCGACAGGAACGCCTCGCTGCGCTGAAGCGCCTGCTGTGTCTGCTTGTGCTCCTCGATATCGGTATTGACGCCGTACCAGCGCACGATGTCGCCGTGCGCGTCGCGCATCGGCTCGGCGCCGATATGCATCCAGCGATACACACCGTCCTTGCGCCGGATACGCGCCGTCGTTTCGAGCGCGCTGCCCGTGCCAACCGCTTCGCGCCACGCGGCCTGCATCGCGGGCAGATCGTCGGGATGCACGATGGACTGCCAGATATCGTCAGTGCCTGCCTTCAGCTTCACGCCATATTCGTTCCAGCGGCGATTCATGTAATCGGGGCAGCCGTCACGCGACGAACTCCACACCATGCCGGGAATCGCGTCGATGGTGGCGCGCAGTTCGTCCTGCTGGCGCTGCAACTCCGCTTCCATCTGCATGCGCGCGGTGATGTCGTTGCTGGTGGCGAGGATCGCGAGCGGCTTGCCTCGGTCATCGCGCCATAAGGTGCAACGCGCCGAAATGAAGACCGTTGCGCCGTCCTTGCGCACACGTTGCAGTTCCCCGCTCCAGCCGCCGTGCTGCACGGTTTCGCGGCGGATCTCGTCGACGCTCATCGTCATCGCGCGCGTCTGCGTGAGCGCGTGCAGCGGCTGACCCATCGCCTGTTGCGCGGTCCAGCCGTACAGCTGCTCGGCGCCCTGATTCCAGAACGTGATGCGATCGTTCATGTCGTACACGACGATGGCATCGTGCGTGAGATCGAGCATGTCGAGTTGCTTGCGCAGCATGTCGTTGCTCGCCTGATTGCGCAGCGCCAGCATCGACGTAGTGGCGATGGCGAGCAGACTGACCACGCAGCGCGCCACCGAGCTATCCGGGTAATGCCCGTTATGCGACATGCTGAAGCCCAGCAGCGTCAGCGCGACGCATCCCCACGCCACATTGGTGGTGACAGCGCGCGAACCTGCCGATGCAACCAGCAGCACCACCGTCGCGTACAGCACGGCGACGGCAATGTCGATCATCGTGAAGGCATCGATGACGAACACAGCCAGTGCGATGGCCGCTGCCACCAGATACAGCACCCGCGTGCCGATGACGCGGCCTGGAAGCATTGCGTCGAATATCATCGCGCTCCCGCTGGAATCGGGTTGTCGTGGTTGTCGTTCACGCCGCGGGCCTTTCATGGGTGAAGCGCCGCGCGCCCGGCGGCCACCTTCGACTGCTGGTGGCGGACGGCCTGCGGCGCGCGATGCAATGGATCGTCGCTGTCGGCTTCGACAGCCTGTGTGGCGCTCATTATCGGAGCCGCTTCGCACAGCGACGCCGCATTTCGCCCGGTATTTGTCTATTTGCACGGCAAGGCTCACACGCGCGTTCGATCAGACCGAACCTGTTGTTCGGCATCGCAGCGCTATTCAGTCCAGGCTGGCATCGCTACCTTTGAAGCTTGCGTCGGCCCGTACAGGGGCCCGCAAAGGGACAGTCATGCGCGGCGTGCACGACATGCGCGCGGTCCCGCCAGCCTTGAAAGGAAGCTCATACATGTTTGCAAAGCAACACCCCATGCACGTAACAGGAAATCTGCGTCGCCTCGTATTGGGTCTGACGTGCTCTCTTGCCATCACCTCATCCGAAGCTCACACGCTGACCGATGCCTCGCCGAATCTTGTCGAAGACACACCCATCGTCATCGATGGAAATCCCAACGGCGTTGTCAGATATCGAAACGGCATCGTGTTTGTCGCCGTCACGGCACGGGCTCCGTCAGCGGCTGCGACGGCGGGAAGCGCGGCCCAGATTGAGATATTCAGACGCACGAACGGTGCGTTCCAGCGGACGGGCACGGTCTTGCTGAAAGCCGGCGACACGGTCAACGGCCTGACCATCACGCCCGATCGCACGACGCTCGTCGCCTCTCTCGAAAGCAGCGGCGTCGCGCTCATCGACATCGACGAGGCGCTGCATGGAACATCCAAGACAGCTTTTGTCGATCAGAGCAACGGCGGCAAGATCGCCCGCCCTGGCACGTTCCAGACGACAGTGACGCCCGATGGACACTATGCGTTCGTTGCCAACGAATACGGTCAGCTATCGGCTGATTATCCCGCCGGGAACGTCGGGGTGATCGCCTTGCAGAGAAACGCGCGCGGCTTGCTGGAAGGCACGCCACTCGGATTCATACCACTCGCGGGTGGAACGATTCCGGGTGTCTCGGTGTCGCGGGACGGCAGGCGAGCCTACGCTGTCAGCGAAATCGTCCCGGCTGCCAATCTCAGGCAGTTGTCCGGGACGAGCAATACGCGGCTCACCAGCGATCAATGTGTGCAGAACGACCCAGCGCAGCCAACACATAACGGCGAACTCAGCGTGATCGACGTGCATAAGGCGATCGAAGCAGCGCGTGTCGCCAACGGCACGTCGAAAATCATTCAGGGAGCCGTGATCACCAGCATTGCCGCAGCCTGCTCGCCCGTTCGCGTGCTCGAATCGCCCGACGGCGCCTCGTTATGGGTCACCGCCCGTGGCAGCGACGCGTTGCTGCAATTCGACACGGGAAGGCTCGTCTACGACCCGGATGGCGCCCTGCTGCAAGTGGTGAACAGCAACGGACTGCAACCGGTTGCGGAAGCGATGTTCGACAACGGACGCTTTCTGATGGTCACTAATTCCGCGCGATTTGCGGACACATCGATGGGTGCGAATACGGCGAGGATCGCGGGTACGAATGTCTCCCTCTTCGATATTTCCCGGCCCGTTGCAACGCTCGTGCAAACGCTGCCGACGGGCAGCTTCCCGAGAGACATTGCCGTTTCGCCACGCGGACGCACCGCATTCGTGACGAACTACCAATCCTCCAGCGTGACCGTGTTGAGTCGTGGCGCTCCTTCGAACGGAAAGGCAAACACTGTGAGTCCATTCGGAAGCTGAACGCAGAATCTCATCCAACTGTGCGCTTCGCGCCGTTTCAGGCCGCGTTCGTCAGCAGCACGCAGACGCTGCGCAAGCGGACTTTCCGGCATTGGCTACATAATCGAAGCCCGAACTGCACGGAGGATGAGATGGACTATGTGAAGCTGGGCCGCACCGGACTCGATATCTCCCCGCTCTGCCTGGGTTGCATGACGTACGGCGTGCCCGAGCGCGGCCCGCATCCGTGGACGCTGAACGAAGACGCGAGCCGCCCGTTGATCCGCCAGGCAGTGGAAGCCGGCATCAATTTCTTCGACACCGCGAACACGTATTCGGATGGCACCTCGGAAGAAATCGTCGGGCGTGCGCTGAAGGACTTCGCGAAACGCGACGAGATCGTGCTCGCGACCAAAGTGTTCTTCCCACTCGGCAACCGTGCGGACCCGAAAAAGCCGAATGGCTCGGGGCTGTCGCGCAAGGCGATTTTCCAGTCGATCGACGCGAGCCTCACACGTCTTGGCACCGACTACGTCGACCTGTACCAGATCCATCGCTGGGACTACGCGACGCCGATCGAAGAAACACTGGAAGCGCTGCACGATGTGGTGAAGGCGGGCAAGGCACGCTATATCGGTGCATCGTCGATGTTCGCGTGGCAGTTCGCCAAGGCGCTGCACGTGGCCGAACGCAACGGCTGGACACGCTTCGTGACGATGCAGAATCATCTGAACCTGCTGTATCGCGAGGAAGAACGCGAGATGCTGCCGCTGTGCGCAGATGAAGGCATCGGCGTGATTCCATGGAGTCCGCTCGCGCGTGGCCGTCTCACGCGCGACTGGGACGAGACCACCGGGCGTCAGCAAAGCGATACCTACGGCAACAGTCTGTACGACAAGACGGCCGACGCCGACCGCCGGGTGATCGAAGCCGTCGCGACGATCGCGCAGGCGCGCGGCATTCCGCGTGCACAGGTGGCGCTGGCATGGGTCAGCGGCAAGGCGGACGTGAGCGCGCCGATCATCGGTGCGTCGAAGCCGCAGCATCTGAGCGATGCCGTCGCAGCGCTCGACGTGAAGCTCACGCCGGATGAAATCGCATCACTCGAAGCGCCTTACGTGCCGCACGACGTGGTAGGCATCGAGTAAAACGGTCTGCGTGTGGACGGGCGGCTCACACTGCCCGTCCAGATGCGATCCTTACCAGTGGTAGTTCATGCCTGCAAACACCTGGCGGCCATAACCGAACGCACACCAGCTGCCGTAGTAGCACGACGCGACATACTCCTTGTTGAACAGGTTCTGCGCATTCACGTAGATTTCCGCGCCCTTCAGCCGTGACGAAGCGCGGCCGAGATCGTAGCGCGCCGTCGCATCGACGAGGAAGAAGCTCGCCACCTTGAACTCGTTGTCGCTGCTGTACGTCGTGCCCGTGTAGCGGCCGCCTGCACCCATCGACAGCCCCGCGAGCGGACCACGATCGATCGTGTAATACGCCCACAGCGAAGCCTGATTCTGCGGAATCGCGGGCAGATACTTGCCTTGCAGACCGCTGTTGTCCTTCGTGTAGATGGTGCTCGTGTACGTGTAGCTGGCCGTCACGTTCAACGAATCGGTCAGGCTGACCTTCGCCTCGAGCTCGGCGCCGCGCGAGCGTGCCTCGCCCGTTTGCGACTGGAAGTTCGGGTTATCCAGATTCGCCGTCAGCAGGTTCGAACGCGTCAGGCTGAACAGCGCGGCCGTGAACAGCGCGTTGTATCCCTTCGGCTGGAACTTCACACCGATTTCATACTGATGGCCGCGCTCGGGATCGAACGCCTTGCCGTTGATGTCGGTGCCCGCTTGCGGCGTGAACGACTGCGTATAGCTGACATACGGCGCGATGCCGTTGTCGAACACATACGTGAGGCCGGCGCGGCCCGTAAAGGCGCGGTCGAACTGATGCGATGCCGTGTCGTAGGTCGTGTTGCGTGTGTCGCTGCTTGCCCAGTCTTCGCGTCCGCCGCGCGTCAGGATCACGTTACCGAGGCGCGCCTGGTCCTGCAAATACACGCCGTATTGCGTGCCGCTGAGGATCTGGTGGTAACGGTCGGGCGGCGTGATGGTCTGGTAGTAGGTCGGCGCGAATATATCGATCGACGGCGCAGTGCCGAAACCAGCATCGAAATTGCTCGCGTAGTGCTGGTAATCGAAACCGGCCAGCAAAGTGTGCTCGACCGGGCCGGTGGAGAAGTTGCCTTCCACCGAGTTGTCGATGGCAAACGTGTTCAGGTTATCGGCAGATGCCGCCGTGCCACGGTCGAGCGTGCGCAGATCGGCTTCGAGGCCCGAGCCATAGACGCTCTTGTAGTCCTGCGCGAGATGCAGGAAGCGGGCATTCGAGCGGAACGACCACTTGTCCGTCAGACGCCGGTCGAACTTGTAGCCGATCGATTCCTGCACGCGATTGAAGCTCTCGAAGTTCGGGTCGCCGTCGTAGAAGTTGCTGGGCAGCTTGCCGTTCGGGTTGTACAGCGCCGAGCCTTGCGGCGGCACGCTGCCGTACGACGTGCTGCGCGGATCGTGCTGATACAGCCCGAACACCGTCAACGAGGTCTTGTTGTCGGGGCGCCAGGTGAAGGTCGGCGCAAACGCGATGCGCTCGTTCTTCGTCATGTTGATCTGGCCGTCTTCCTTGCGCGCGATGCCCGTGACGCGGAACAGATAGCGGTCGTCGCCGGCAATCGGGCCGGACAGATCGAACTTGCCTTGCACATGGCCATAGTTGCCGAACTCGACGCCGACTTCGTGCAACGGCTGCACCGTCGGCAGCTTGCTTTCCATATCGAGCAGGCCGCCCGCTGCGGCCTGGCCGTACAGCACCGAGACCGGCCCTTTGACCACTTCGACGCGGTCCATCAGGTACGGATCGAGCTGCGGCGTCGCGTACCAGTTGTTGCCGATCAGCTTCAGGCCGTTCCAGTAGGTGTCGGCGTCGAAGCCGCGCACTTTCAGCATGTCGTAGCGCGTGGCGACGCCGCCGCGCGTCTCGGGCGTCACACCCGACGTGTAACGCACGACGGCGTTGAGCGTCTGTGCGTCCTGCTGATCCATCTGTTCGCGCGTGATGACGGATACCGACTGCGGCGTTTCCAGAATTGGCGTGCCGGATTTCGTCGCGGTCGAATTCCATTCGGCAACGTAACCGTGCGTCGGACCGTACGGCTGATCCTGGTCGCTCTGCGCGGTGACGCTGACGGCGGGCAGCGTGGCTTCCTTTTGCGCGTCGGCGGAGCTTGCCGCGGGTGTCGTATCCGTGGACTGGGCGCCCGCATGATTGGCCGCAAACGCGAGCAGAACGGCCATGGTCAAGGGCCGCAGCGCGGTCGAGTGGATCTTGCCTGTTTTCATTTTCCTCTTGCCAACCCGTTGAATGAGAATGATTGTTATTTAGCGGGCGCATTGTGGACTGTCTTTTTACATTTGTAAAGTTGGCGTTGGAGATTTGTTGGCTATGCGCGTCGGATTTTTTGCGGCCGGCTGGAGCCGCAAAACGGAGCAGTTTCGGGTGACGGCGGGGCGAAGCGCGGCTGCGCTTCGGGCGGGAAGATCGTTGTGTGCGCTACCTCAGGCGGTGCGCAGCCGACGTATCGATGGATCGCTCACAACAACGGCAGCGTCGCCCGGATGTGCTCCGCGAACGCGGTGATCAATAGCGACGGCCGCGCCCTGGCGAACTTCAGCGACACGCCGACAGCAGGCAAGGCGGGCAGCCCGGCATCGGCGGTGAGCACGCTCAGATCCGTGGGCACGGCCGTCTGCGTCATGACCGCGAACGCCTGTCCCGACCGGACCAGCGCCGTCAGCCCCGCAAGACTGCTGCTCGCATACGCGATGCGAAACGCCCTGCCCGCGCGTTGCAGCGCTTCGCACGCGGCGATGTGATCGAGCGTGTCGGGATCGGACAGCGCCAGCGGCAACGGCTCGAAGTGCGTGGAATCCAGCCCCGGATAGCCGATCCAGACCAGTTGTTCGCGTCGGATGATGTCGTCGTGCGCGCCGCCGGAACTTGTGCTGTGGCCGTCAGGCAAAGAGATCATCGCGAGATCGACTGCGCGTTTGTCGAGCCGCTCCAGCAGGCGCGGCGTCGGCCCGCACACGACTTCGACCTGCGCGTGCGGATGCTGGCTCGAAAACTGCCGCAATAACGGCGGCAGGAACACCGCAGCATAATCGTCGGGACAACCGAAGCGGATCGTGCCCGACAGCCCCGTGCCGCACAGATCCGCCATCGCTTCGTCATGCAGCCGCAAGATGCGTTGCGCGTGGATCAGCAGGCGCTCGCCGGGATTCGTCAGCACCACGCCACGGCCCGTGCGCTGAAAAAGCGGCTGGTCGACGATTTCTTCGAGCCGTTTCATCTGCTGGCTGAGCGCCGACTGCGTCCGGCCGACACGGTGCGCCGCGCGGCTCAGCGCACGCACCTCGGCGATGACGGCAAACGAACGCAGCAGATCGATGTCGAGCGAAAGACTCAAGCTATTAGCTCCTCTACTATCTCGCATTAGAACTATTCGATTCTATAAAACCAGAGAGCCGCCTAGACTGCAAGCTATTCCTACCATTCGCGAGGAGAAGCACGGTGTCCGACAACCACGACGCACGCTTCTGGCAAAACGCCAGGCAGCATCTGATCCGCTACGGCGGCACGTTCGAACCGATGATCATCGAGCGCGCGCAAGGCAGCTTCGTCTACGATGCGGACGGCCGCGCGATCCTCGATTTCACGTCGGGCCAGATGAGCGCCGTGCTCGGGCACAGCCACCCCGAGATCGTCTCGGTGATCAGCGAATACGCGGGCAAGCTGGACCATCTGTTCAGCGGCATGCTGTCGCGCCCGGTCGTCGATCTCGCCACCCGGCTCGCCGAGATCACGCCCGACGGTCTCGACCGCGCGCTGTTGCTCAGCACGGGCGCGGAATCGAATGAAGCCGCCATTCGTATGGCGAAGCTGGTCACGGGGAAATATGAAATTGTCGGCTTCGCGCAGTCGTGGCACGGCATGACGGGCGCGGCGGCGTCGGCGACTTACAGCGCGGGCCGCAAAGGCGTCGGTCCCGCCGCGGTCGGCTCGTTCGCGATTCCCGCGCCGTTCACGTATCGGCCGCGCTTCGAGCGCGACGGCCACTACGACTACCTCGCCGAACTCGATTACGCGTTCGATCTCATCGACCGGCAGTCGAGCGGCAATCTCGCGGCCTTCATTGCGGAGCCGATCCTGAGCTCGGGCGGCATCATCGAGTTGCCTGAAGGCTATATGGCGGCACTCAAGCGCAAATGCGAAGAGCGCGGCATGCTGCTGATCCTCGATGAAGCGCAAACGGGCGTGGGCCGCACGGGCACGATGTTCGCCTGCCAGCGCGACGGTGTCACACCCGACATCCTCACGCTATCGAAGACGCTCGGCGCAGGGCTGCCGCTGGCCGCTATCGTGACGTCTGCGGAGATCGAAGAGCGCGCACACGAACTCGGCTATCTGTTCTACACGACACACGTGTCGGATCCGCTGCCTGCTGCCGTCGGTCTGCGCGTGCTAGACGTGGTGCAGCGCGAAGGGCTGGTGGCGCGCGCCAATGTGATCGGCGATCGGCTCCGGCGCGGGCTGCTCGATCTGATGGAGCGTCATGAATGCATCGGCGATGTGCGCGGACGCGGCCTGCTGCTCGGCATGGAGATCGTCAAGGATCGCCGCACCAAAGAACCGGCCGATGGCCTCGGCGCAAAGATCACGCGCGAGTGCATGAATCTGGGACTCAGCATGAACATCGTGCAGTTGCCCGGCATGGGCGGCGTGTTCCGGATCGCACCGCCGCTGACGGTGCGAGAGGAAGAGATCGATCTCGGGCTGGAGCTGCTGGGAGAAGCGATCCGGCGTTCCGCGTAACGGCGGCTGGTGGCGGCGTCTCATTGACCACGCACATGATGCGTGTGCATTGAACGCCGCCGCTCGTTCGACGCAAACTGTCCTTTTCGGCCCCATCGTCTACTCTTCTCTGACGGCATCGCACCGTCTGCCGACCGCGAACACCGCGCCACTGCATCCGGACGTCTCATCCTGCGAGGGGGTGTCATCCATCATGCACATCGCGAGTCTGATTCTGCCGATCTTTGCGATTATTCTGGCCGGCTGGCTGGCGGGACGCTTCAACTATCTGCCACGGAGCGTCGCGGGACCGCTCATGCAGTTCGCCTATTTCGTCGCGATGCCCGCGCTCGTGTTCCTGACCGTCGCGAGAGAACCGCTCGGCGCGCTGCTGGAGTGGCGTTTTATCGCGGCCTTTGGCGGCGGCTCGATACTCTGCTTCGCCGTCGTTCTGCTCGCTGCGCGCCTCGCGCTGCGTGCGAGCCTCAGCAAAAGCGCGATGCTGGCCGCGGTCGTATCGATGACCAATACGGGTTTCGTCGCGCTTCCCATTCTGCGTGCGCTGCAAGGCCAGCACGGCGTGCTCGCCGCTGCAGTTGCAACGGTGTTCGTCGGCGGGATCATGTTTCCCGCACTCGTCGTGCTGCTAGAAGTCGGTCAGCACAGCGGCTCGCGCAAGACGCGCGGCGGCGCGCTCGCCAGGCAGATCGGCACCAACCCCGTGATTCTTGCGACGATTCTCGGCCTGTTGTGGTCGGTGGGCGGGCTGACGCTGCCTGTGCCCGTTGCCACCACGCTCGGCATTCTTGGCGAGGCGCTGACGCCTTGTGCGCTGTTCGCCATCGGCCTCGATCTGTCCATCGACGAACTGCGCGACCATCTGCGCCGCTACGCGTTGCTCGCCGCGCTCAAGCTGATTGCGATGCCGTGTGTGGTGTACGGGCTATGTGTCGCGGCGGGACTGGACCGGACGTTGACGCTCGCCGCCGTGATATGCGCCGCCGTGCCGACGGCCAAGACTGCGTACGTGCTAGCAAACGAATACGACGTCGAGAAGACGACGGCAGGCGCCACCATTTCCATCACGACACTGTTCTCGATTGCCACCTTGCTCGGCTGGCTTGCCTGGCTATAGATAAGAAACCCGCCGCTCATACCAAAGTATAGCGACCGATACACACGTGCTATCGACGCGATCAAGCACTTGCGGTTTCATCATCTAACGTGCCGCATCCTTCGTCGCCCTGCTGTCCTTCCTTGCGTTCCTTGCATTTACCCGACCGATGCGGATCATTCGAGAAGCCTTTGTCTACTCGTGAGAATCGAACATGAAGGTCAGTAGCATCGACATCAATCTGTCGACCCGTGAGCTCCAGGTCGGCGGAAACGCTATTCCCGTGGGCAGCCGCGCATTCGATATCCTCACCGTGCTGATGGCGGCGCACGGTCAGGTCGTATCGCTGGAAGACATTCTTCGCAAGGTGTGGCCTGACACGGTCGTCGAGGAATCGAACATACGTGTGCATGTCTGTGCGCTGCGAAAAGCGCTGGGCGATGACCGGCGTCTGATCCAGAACATACCGGGACGTGGCTATCGCCTCACGCCCAAACACGACATGCATCCCGCGCTAGCCGGCATGCCCGTGATGAGCGACTAGCTGCTGCGCAAGTTCGCTGAACTGGTTGCGTCCGCAAGCGAGTGGATTCGCTTGCGGGGCAGACAGTGAAGCGTCTGTAAACGGGCAGCCATCAGCGCCGAAACGTCAGAACGTTTCGCCTGCCATCTCTTCCGTTTTGCGCCACAACGCCTCGGCGTTGGCGGGATCGAGCGCATAGCGTCGCACGCCTTCGCTGACTGGCGTGATGACGACATCGTCGGCGACGATGTTGCTGACGTGGCAGTTCTCGCAGTATCGGCCGCCCACTTCTTCCGCCGATGCCACCACGCCCGCCCACACCGCCGTCGCCGCACCTTGCGGAATGGTCTTGAACTCGAACGGCGGCTTGCCTTCGGACGCAAGCTGACTGTTGATCCGTTCGAGCAGTCCCGCCATTTGCCCTTCGTCCATGTGCCGCCCGAGCTCGGTATGAATGCCGCCCGGATGGACTGCTGCCGCCCGCACGCCACGTGCCTGATGACGCCGGTCGAACGCAACCGCGAACAGGATGTTCGCCGTTTTCGAGCGTCCGTACGCGACGAACGGATCATAAGGCGTACGTTCGAAGCCGGGATCGTCGAGGTCGACGTTGGCGAATCGATGCCCCGACGACGCCCGCGCAACGAAGCGACCGCCCGACTGCAGCAGCGGCGCAACGCGCTTCACGAGCACGAAATGCCCGATATGGTTGGTGCCGAACTGCGTTTCGAAACCGTCCGCGGTCTTGCCGAACGGTGTTGCCATCACGCCCGCGTTCGCGATGATCACGTCGAACGGCTTGCCGTCGTCGAGCAAGCTGTCGGCGCACGCGCGTACGCTCTGCAAGCTCCCCAGATCGAGCGAACCCAGCTCGATGCTGCCGCCGCCCGCTGCGGCATCGCGGCGCGCGGCTTCGATTGCCCGCGCGGCCTTGTCCAGATCGCGCGCCGCGCCCACCACGTTGGCGCCGTGTGCCGCCAGCGCACGCGCCGTCTCGACGCCGAGACCCGCCGACACGCCCGTCACGAGAATCCGCTTGCCACGCAGATCGACGCCCGCGAGCACCTGGTCGGTTGTCGAAGTTGCACCCAATTGTTCAGCCATTTCCGCCTCTCTGTTTGCAGTAAGGTTGACGTTTTGCCTTACGAGGGATAAAAACGGAGTCCCTCTCCGTTTTTATATCCTAAACGGAGACACCCTCCGTTTGCAAGCATCAAACGATACGACAAAGGTTGACATGACTCACCCGACGCCCCGGGAACGGAAGCCCAGAGCCGATGCACAGCGCAATCGCGAGCGCATCCTCGACGAAGCCAAAAAAGCGTTCAACCGCGAGGGAGCGGATATCAGCCTGGAAGAAGTCGCCCGCCAGGCGGGCGTCGGAGCGGGGACGCTGTACCGGCACTTCCCGACCCGCGACGCGCTGCTGGAGAGCGTCTATCGCGCCGAAGTGGAAAAGCTCGCGAAGGAAGAACGCAGGCTGAGCGAGTCGATGCCGCCGCCCGAGGCGCTGCGAGCGTGGATGCTGCTGTTCGTCGATTACATCGCCACCAAGAAGATCATCGCGCCCGCGCTGAATTCGATGGTGGGCGGCCCGTCGAAGCTGTTCGAGTCGTCGGGCGCGCTGATCATCGACGCGATTCATGCGCTCGTCACGCGTGCAATCGAAAGCGGCGATATCCGCGCCGATCTCGATCCGCTGGACCTGCTGCGCGCGCTGGTGGGTGTCTCGAATGTCGCGTCGGCGCCGGACTGGCAGCAGAGCGCCCGACGGCTGGTGGACATCCTGCTGCTCGGTTCGCGACCAGCCGAATAACACACGGCGATTGCGGCAGGCGTGGCGCAAATGATGCCAAAAATGTCATTTGCGGCAATAGCCCGAACGCATCTACCGGACTACATTGATAACGCCGAAACACGACGCGCGTGCGCCGCCCGGCCAACATCCGATCAATCTACGCAGCTGGAGCAAGCATGAGCAACACGGCGCCTCGTTCGACCCTCGCCACTCTCGACCGCCCGATCTGGACCGCGCTCACCACGCGCCAGGCGCACCTCGGACAGGGCGATGCACTTGCGCGCCGCTACCATCCCGACGTCGCCCCGTTTGCCGCGCTCGCATCGGAAACACCTGAAGCTTACGAAGCCTTGCATCACGTGCTGCAGCCGGGGCAACAGGTGGCGTTGCTCTCGCTCACGCCGCTAGCCGCCATCGATTCGCTGCACGTGAATCAGGTCGGCACCCTGTATCAGATGGTCGCCATGCGCGACGACACACAGAACGCCGACGTTTCCGACGTGATCCGCCTGTCTGCCGTCGATTCGCCCGAGATGCTCGCGCTAGCGCAAAAAACCAAACCCGGTCCGTTCGGCCCGCGCACGCACGAGATGGGCAACTACATCGGCATTCGCGATCAGGGCCGTCTGGTTGCGATGGCAGGCGAGCGCATGCGCATCGACGGATACGTCGAGATCAGCGCGGTGTGCGTGGATGACGAGTGGCGCGGCAAAGGCATCGCGGGCCGCCTGATCAACATACTGCGCAAGGAGATCGCACAGCGCGCCGAAACGCCGTTCCTGCATGTTTTCAGCAACAACACGACGGCGATCCAACTGTATGAACGCCTCGGCTTCGAAACGCGCCGCGAGTTCCTTCTGTATCGCCTCAGCCATGCCGACGCGAGTGTGAATACTGCGTGACAACGCGCCAGTGCGACCGCGCGACCCTTCAGATTTTCATTCATGTGACCGTTAACAAAGCCGCAGCAACGTCCTGCGGCCTTTGTCTCGCCATCGGCCGCCGGAGGGACAACATCGTGGTTCACACTCAAAACGAAAACTATGAAACTGAAGAATCTGCCCGTGCGCACGGGCTTTATCGCAGTTCTCTCGCTGTTTGGCATGCTCGTTCTGGTCACCGCATTGCTTGGGATCTTTTCGCTCACGAAGAACAATGGCCTGTCGGAGCGCATCAGCACGCTGAACGCTGAAACGGTCGATCTCAAGGACGTGTACATCAACAATCTGAAGGCGCGCAGCGCGCTGAGCCGCGCTTTCATCGCGCTCACGGCAAACCCGGCGGACAAGGACGCAGCCGTTGCTGCAGCGACCACCTACTACAACCTCGCGAAGAAATCGTTCGCCGCGTTCGAGAACATCACGAAAGAAACGACCGCGCAGCAGGAAGCGGCACAACGCGCCGCCGACACCTTCCACGCGCACGCGGGCGCCATCGATCAGCTGTTCGCTGCGATCGCTTCAGGCGATGCCAAAGCGTACGCCGCGACCAACGAAGGTCCGATGACGCAGACGAGCGCCGCATTCGGCAAGGCAGCCGATGCGTTCTTCACAGTCGCTGCCGACGAAACGGACCAGCTGAAAGATGAGAAGGCGCGCGCCAAGTCCGTGCTGATGGGCGTTGCAATCGGTCTGCTCGCGTTGTCGTGCGCATTGATCCTGATGGTCTACTACACGCTCGAGCACACCGTCGTGCTGCCGCTCAAGGAAGCGATGAATGTACTGCAGCACGTCGCGCGCGGCGATCTGACGGTGCAGATTCAACACGAGTCCACCAACGAGATCGGCAAGCTGTTCGAATCGATGCAGGAAATGAAGCGCAGCCTCGCGGGCATCGTGCATGCGGTGTCGGGCGGCACCGACACCATCGCGACGGGCGTGCATCAGATGGCAAGCGGCAACACCGATCTCTCGCAGCGCACGGAAGAACAGGCGGCGGCGTTGCAGGAAACGGCGTCGTCGATGGAGCAGTTGACCAGCACGGTGCGCCAGAACGCCGACAACGCGAAGCAGGCCACGCAACTCGTGATGAGCACGGCGATGATCACCGAACAAGGCAACCGCGCGGCGAAGGAAGTCGTGGTGACGATGCAAGGGCTGTCCGATCTGTCGGGCAGGATCGCCGACATCACGAACGTGATCGAGGGCATCGCGTTCCAGACCAATATCCTGTCGCTGAACGCAGCCGTGGAAGCCGCGCGCGCCGGCGACGAAGGACGCGGCTTCGCCGTGGTGGCGAGCGAAGTGCGCTCGCTCGCGCAGCGCAGCGCGAACGCCGCAAAGGAAATCAAGGAACGCATCACCGATTCGCTCGGTCGCGTCGAAGCAGGCGCGCAACAGGTCGAAAAGGCCAGCCAGGTGATGGGCGAAATCCTCACTTCGGTGAATCGCGTCAGCGATCTGATGGGCGAGATCGCGGCGGCATCCGAAGAACAATCGGAAGGGCTCGAGCAGGTGAATCGCGCGATCACGCAGATGGATCAGGTCACGCAACAGAATGCCGCACTCGTCGAGCAGGCATCGGCGGCTGCGCTGGCGCTCGAAGAACAGACGGGCGCACTGAAGAACGCGGTATCGGTGTTTCGTGTCGATCGCACGATGGCGCTCGCGTGATGTAATTCGCGCCCTGTTCACGGAATGCCGCCGACGAATGCTCAACGTCAGGCGTTAGCAATAGTCATGAAAGTACGCGCCGCATTGCGGCGCGTTTTTGCTTCAAACGGGCGCAGCGTTGCCTTGACATCCAATGCGCATAAGAAGAATAATGAAGCGTTCGTTTAACGAAACCATGTTCGTATAACGAACATGCAAAAGCACGAGACGAATCGCACGCAAAGCGTGGGCGCGACGGGCCTCTGTCGCGCTCAGGCCTGAGCTTCACCCCGGAAATCCTGCCTCAACATCCACCTGACAACCAGGTGACGTCAAGCTTGCCGGCGGTGCATGCATCATGCACGGACACGCCGCGCCTCGATTCCGTCCGCGCCGCCCACAGGCGGACCGACGCCACACCGAGCGAGAACCATGAAGCGAGACACCTCCCCCTCTTCCGCCCTTCAACCGGCCGCGCCGCGCGGCATCGTCGAAGGCCTTGTCTATGTTTTCGAGCGGGTCATGCCTGATCCGTTCATGCTGTCGATCTGCCTGACCTTCGTCGTCGCCGTGCTGGCACTGCTGATCGCGCCGACGGGCAACATCCCCACGCTGCTCGATTCCTGGTACACGGGCACGTTCGGCATTCTCGCCTTCGCGCTGCAGATGATCCTGATCCTCGCGACGGGTTATGCCATCGCCGAAGCGCCCATCGTTCAGCGCGGCCTGCGCGCACTCGCGGCGCACGCGCAGACGCCCGTGCGCGCGGCGCTGCTGGTGTTCCCGGGGGTCGGGATTGCCGCGTGGCTCAACTGGGGTCTCGGACTGATCGTGGGCGCGCTGCTGTCGCGTGAGATCGCCAAGCGCGTCAACGTCGATTTTGCGTGGCTGGTGGCCGGCAGCTACTCGGCGTGGTCGGTGTGCAATAGCGGGCTGTCGAGTTCGATTGCGTTGTCGCAGGCATCGCATGGCAATGCCCTGAATCTCGTCGAGAAAGCGACCGGCCATGTCGTGCCGCTCGCCGACACCATCTTCGCGCCGTTCGTGTTCATTCCGACCGTGCTCGTCGTCGTGGTGATGACCTTCATCTTCATCAAGATGCATCCGAAAGCGGAGAACGTGATTGCGTTCCGCGATTCAGGCGAAACAGCCGATGATGCCTCGAATGCCGATCCGCACGCGCGCATCGGCGACGGCACGCCGACCTTCGCATCGCGACTCGAAAATTCGATGCTCGGCACGTTGCTTCTGCTCGCGCTCGGCGTCGGCTATCTCGCGATGGAATGGCACGAGAACAAGTTCGATCTCGACATCAACAACACGATCCTGATCTTCCTGCTGATCGGTCTCGCGCTGCAGCGCACGCCGATCGCGTACGCCAACGCGATCCGCCGCGCCGCGCGCCAGACGGGTTCGATGCTGCTGCAATACCCGGTGTATGGCGGCATCATGGGCATCATGAAGGGCACAGGTCTCGCGTCGATGATCGCCAAGGCGTTCGTAACGGTCGCCACGGCTGCCACGCTGCCGCTGTGGAGCTATCTGAGCTCGCTGATCATCACGTTGCTGGTGCCGAGCGCAGGCGGCCACTGGGCTGTGCAGGGCCCGTTCGTGCTGCCCGCTGCGATCAGCCTGCATGCATCGGTGCCGCGCACGGCGATGGGTGTGGCGATGGCCGAGAACGTGTCGAACATGCTGCAACCGTTCTGGGCCGTGCCGATCGTGGCGATTGCAGGTATCCGCATCCAGCGTGTGATGGGCTATACGGCCGTCACGTTCGCTGTGTCGCTCGTGATTTACGCAGCAGCGCTGCTGTTCGTGCAGTAACGCCCTCAGGCTGCCGCGGCAACGTCACGCCGCAACCGTTTGCGAGACTTCGCCAAGGTTGCGGACCAGCTGACGATATTCATCGCCGCGCGCAGCCATCTCCTCTTCGCTGATCGAGCCACGGCGGCTAAGCGGTCCCACGTTATACGTGATGAACGGCTTGCCGTAGTGCATGCCCGCGAGATGCGCCGACTGCTCGAACGGCATCAGCAATGCATCGACGATCTGCGTGCCGTGCTGCTCGACGAGTTCGGGCTTCAGATACGGGCGCAGCACATCATCGGCCCATACGTGGTCGCTCGCTTCCGGGAAATAACGCTCGCGAATCCGTCCGATGGTGACGGCCAGTTGCAGCGTGCGTCCGTCGAGTGCCAGCGATTTCTCGGGTGCGCTGCCGAACAGCGTGTCGTTGACCACATCGTCGAGCCACTTCTTCAAGAGCGGCGGGCAGCTATACCAGTACAACGGAAACTGCAGCACGATATGGCCGTGCTCACGGATCAATTGCTGCTCGCGTGCAGCGTCGATCTTGAAGTCGGGATACAGCTTGTACAGCTCGCGGACGGTGACGTCCGGTTCCTGCGCGATGGCATCGCGCAATGCCTGGTTGCCGCGCGATTGTTCGATGTCGGGATGGGCGACGATGACGAGAGTTTTCACGTGTGCTCCTGCAGCTATCAGCTAATCGGTTGAATCCGTAGCGCGCCGTGCATTTCGTGGCACGCTCCGAACGACATGTGACGACTATACTGAGAAGCCCATCGAGCGATAAACCGGGCACCGTCCAATTCACCTTTCGAAGAACTCAAACGATGGACCGCATCGACGCGCTGCGCATCCTGATCGATGTCGCCGAGATCGGCAGCTTTTCCGCGGTGGCGCGACAGCGAACGGTGGCGACATCCTCCGTGACGCTGGCGGTGAATCAGCTCGAACAGGAAGTCGGCGCGACGCTGATTACCCGCACCACGCGCCGGCTGGTGTTCACGCATGAAGGTCTGGCGCTGCTGGAGAGCGCGCGGCGCATCATCGACGAATGGGACGCGACGCTCGCAGGCCTCAAGCAGGACGGACCGCTGACGGGCCCGATTCGCGTGACAGCGACCAACGACTTCGGGCGCGTCCAGTTGCGGCCACTGCTCGACCGTTTTCAGGCGCTGCATCCCGGCATCCACATGAGTCTGTCATTGAGCGACAGCACCGTCGATCTGATCGACGAACATATCGACGTCGCGCTGCGCAACGGCCCGCTCGCCGATTCGAACCTGCATGCACGCCTGCTGGTGCGTGGCCAGCGCGTGGTGTGCGCGTCGCCGGACTATTGGCGTCTGCATGGCAAGCCCGCACTACCCGCCGATCTGGCGAACCACAATTGCCTGATTCTGGCGCGGCCCGGCGCGCCGCTCGCGGCGTGGCGCTTTCGCGTGGCGGGCAAGCCGGTCAGCGTGAAAGTAACGGGCGACCGTCAGGCCAGCGACGGCGGCGTGCTGCGCGAATGGGCTGTGGCAGGCCTGGGTGTGATCATCAAGAACCGCTGGGACATTCGCGCGGAACTGGCGGAAGGCATGCTCGAAACCGCACTGGACGATTACGTGGCCGAGCAGGTCGATCTGTACGCCGTCTATCCGGCGGCAGCGCCTCATCGGCGTGTGACGGCGCTGATCGAGTTTCTTGCGGAAGAACTGGCGCGCCCTTGAGCGCGTGAGAGGCGATTCGGGCGCGCGTTACGCGGCAGCAGAACGTGCGTCGGCGTGCGCTTCTTCGAGCCGGTTGCCACCCAGCGATTTCGCGCGATACAGCGCGTGATCGGCTGCGGCGAGCAGATCGTCCAGCGTGGGCGCGTCGCCACCCGATTGCGCGACGCCGATGCTGACCGTCGCCTGGATGCCAGCGCCGTTGGCACTGAGCGTGATGGTCTCGCCGAATGCCTGCACTAACGATTCGCCAGCTTCCTTGGCCTGGAAGGCGTCGTAGCCAGGCAGCAAGGCCGCGAACTCTTCTCCGCCGATACGCGCAAGCAGCGTTTCAGGTCCGAGCACGCTGCGGGCAATGTCGGCGAACGACTTCAGCACGCGGTCGCCTGTTTCGTGACCGTGGCGGTCATTGATCTTCTTGAAGTGATCGAGGTCGATGGCGAGCAGCGCGATCGGCCGCGTCGCACCGCGTTCGCGGATCATCCGTGCGCCCTGCTCGAAGAACCAGCGGCGATTGCCGAGGGCCGTCAGAAAATCGGTCTGCGATTCCTGCAGCAGTTGCCCGTGCGATTCGTCGCGCACCAGCCGCAGCAAGGTCATGGGCAGAACGACGGAATACAGCACGCCCTCGTACATCGTGACCTTGCTCGCCGTCATCAGGAAGTCGAAGCCGAACTTCGCCACGAGCCACGGCAGGATCAACGCCCTGAAGGCGTACAGGACGCAATGCGCGCCCGCTACCAGCATCGCGATCTGCTGCCCTTGAAAGCGTTTTCTGCCATCGCCGCGCGCCAGTTCGAACGAAGTCATGCCCGATGCAATCGAGATCGGAATGGCGCTCGGATACATCCACATGACCTCCTGCCATTTCGCGCCCGCAATGACCCATGCAAGCGCAAGCAGCACGAGCACGGCGAGCGACAGCCGCACGTGGCTGCGGCCATTCAGCGCGGCCACGCCGTGCAGCACCAGCAGATAACCGGAAACGATGACGAGGTTGCTCAATGCAGAGCCGAGCGCGCCGGGAAGCGCATGACGCCAGGACGCCGCCGCGCAGCCGAGCGCCAGCGTGGCAAATCCCGCTGCCAGTATTCCGAGTTCTCTGCTGCGCTTCGGGTGAACGCGCCGCTCCCAGAGCGTCATCAGCGCACTGGCGAGGAGAGTCCCGATCAGAAGGAGATAAAGCGTATTAAGATCGACATGCATCGCTGACGTAAGGGCACTACGCCGGTACATCGCGGCGGCAGTCGCATTTTACGCTGAAAATACGGCTGGTTCATGATCGTCGGGCCGCGCTTCATTACGGTTGCCCGCGTAGGCATGCGGCGTGCTGGCTGATGCACTTATGCATATTGCCTGGCAACGGCACCATTGGGCGTCTTCGATGCAACTCACCCCATGACCGATCCGATCGATCCCGAGCGCAACGCAGCCACCCCAGACACGCGCCGCCGCGCGCCCCGTCCGCGCCGCATTCCGACCACACGCGCCGCCGCGCCTGCACCCGAAGCCTTCGTCCCGGCCGCCTACTCGCCCGATCCCGACCGGTCAAAGATACCGTTCGATGCTCGCGTCCAGCAGTGGTTCGACGCGCGCGAGTGGCAACCCTTCGCATTCCAGCGCGACGTATGGCGCGCCATCGCGCAAGGTGCGAGCGGCCTGTTGCACGCGACGACGGGCGCGGGCAAGACATGGGCCGTCTGGTTCGGCGCGATGGCGGCCTACGGCGATCACGCGCCACGCGCGCTGCCCGATCCGCTGACCGTACTGTGGATCACGCCGATGCGTGCGCTCGCCGCCGATACCGCCCGCGCGCTTCAACATGCCGCACGCGAGCTCGCCGTGCCGTGGACTATCGGCCTGCGTACGGGCGACACCAGCTCGACGGAACGCGCGCGCCAGAGCCGGCGCATGCCGAGCGCACTCGTCACGACGCCCGAAAGCCTTTCGCTGATGCTCACGCGTAGCGATGCACGCGAAGAACTGAAGCACGTGCGCCTCGTCGTGGTCGACGAATGGCACGAACTGCTCGGCAACAAGCGCGGTACGCAGAGCCAGCTCGCGCTCGCGCATCTCGCGCGCTGGCGCGCGGATCTGCAGGTGTGGGGACTCTCCGCGACGCTCGGCAATCTCGCCTTCGCCGCCGATGTGCTGCTCGCGCCCGTGCGCACGCCGCGCGTGTCCTTGAGCGGCATGCAGCCGAAGACGCTCATCATCGACACGCTGATTCCCGCCACCATCGAACGCTTTCCGTGGGGCGGGCATCTGGGCACACGTCAGGTGGAGCCGGTCGCGCAAGGGATCGACGAAGCGCGCACGTCGCTCGTGTTCACCAACACGCGCTCGCAGGCGGAAATCTGGTATCAGGCGCTGCTGGGACTTCGCCCGGACTGGGCCGGATTGATCGCGCTTCATCACGGCTCGCTCGCGCAGGAGGTGCGCGAGTGGGTCGAGGATGGCCTGAAGACGGGCAAGCTCAAGGCTGTGGTGTGCACGTCGAGTCTCGATCTCGGCGTGGACTTTTTGCCCGTCGAGCGCGTGTTCCAGATCGGCTCGCCTAAAGGCGTCGCGCGGCTCATGCAGCGCGCGGGCCGCTCGGGCCACGCACCGGGGCGCGCGTCGCGCATCACGATCGTGCCGACGCACGCACTCGAACTGGTCGAAGCCGCCGCCGCGCGGCGCGCGGTCGAAGCGCGGCGTATCGAAGGCCGCGATACGCCGCGGAAGCCTTTCGACGTGCTGGTCCAGCATCTCGTGACGGTTGCGATCGGCGGCGGCTTCAAGGCGCCCGAACTGTTCGACGAGGTGCGCACCACATTTGCGGTCCGCGATCTGACGCAGCAGGAATTCGACTGGGCGCTGACCTTCGTCGAACGTGGCGGCTCATCGCTGCGGGCGTATCCCGACTTTCATCGCGTGGTGCGTGGCGATGACGATGTGTATCGCGTGCTGCGCGACGATCTGATCCGCCGGCACCGCAGCAACGTCGGCACCATCGTCGCCAATGCGACGCTGCACGTCGCGTGGCTCACGGGTGGGCGGATCGGCTCGATGGAGGAATCGTTCATCTCGCGCCTCAAGCCCGGCGATGTGTTCACCTTCGGCGGACGCGCGCTCGAACTGGTGCGCGTGCGCGACATGACGGCCTACGTGCGCAAGGCGGCTTCATCGCGCGGTGCGATGCCGCAGTGGGCGGGCAGCAAGATGCCGCTATCGTCCGAACTGGCGGACGCCACACTCGCGATGCTCGCCGAAGCGGAGCGCGGCCTCTACATCGAGCCGGAGATGATTGCCGTGCGGCCATTGCTGGAATTGCAGGCAAGCTGGTCGGCTTTGCCCGAAGCTGGTGTGCTGGTCACTGAGGTCTTGCGCACGCGCGAAGGTCATCACTTCTTCTGCTATCCGTTTGCGGGGCGCATTGCGCATATCGGCCTTGCATCGCTGCTCGGCTGGCGCGCCGCGCGTCATCAGCCCGGCACGTTCTCGATTTCCGCGAACGACTATGGCTTCGAACTGTTGTCGTCGCAACCATTCGACTGGGCGACGCTGATCGCCGAAGGCCTGTTTTCCGCGGAGCGTCTTGCCGACGACATCATGGACAGCCTCAACGCATCCGAACTCGCCATGCGGCGCTTTCGCGAAATCGCGCGTGTCGCGGGTCTGGTTTTTCAGGCGAATCCCGGCCAGCAGAAAAGCGCGCGGCAATTGCAGGCATCGAGTGGTCTCTTTTACGAAGTGTTCCGCAAGCATGACAACGGCAATCTGCTGCTCACGCAAGCCGACAGCGAAGTGCGCTTGCAGGAACTCGAACTCGACCGCATCCAGCGCGCGCTCGATTCGATGCGAGCAAACAGGCTCGCGTTGATGCACCCGAAAAAGCCGACACCGTTTGCGTTTCCACTGATCGTCGGACGCATTCGTGAGAAGGTCAGCACCGAGAAGCTCGCGGATCGTATCGAACGGATGCTCGCCGATCTCGACAAGGCAGCGCAACGATGATGGTCGAAACCCTGAACATAGAAGTGGATGGCTATCCGCTGCAGTTGTCAGCGCAGCGCGCCGCGTTCGATCCTGAGCGCAAGAGCCTGCTGATCGCCGATGCGCATTTCGGCAAGGACGCCGTGTTTCGTGCGCGTGGCGTGCCCGTTCCCGCCGGCACGACAGGCGGCGACCTTGCGCGGCTCGATACGTTGATCGCTGCGCACAAGCCCGAGTCGATTGTGTTTCTCGGCGATCTGCTGCATGGGCGCGAATCGCTCGGCAGCGAGACCACGCTTGCACTCGAAGAATGGCGCACGCGGCATGCGTCGATCCGTATCGTGATGGTGGAAGGCAATCACGACCGGCACGCAGGACTATTGCCGCCATCGCTAGCCATCGAAACGGTTTTCGAGCCGTGGCGACAGGGGCCGTGGGCGTTGTGTCATTACCCGCAAGTGGTCGAAGGTGCGTACGTGCTTGCAGGTCATCAGCATCCCGTCTATGTGATCGCAAGCCGTGCGGATTCCGTGCGCGTGCCGTGCTTCCGCTTCGCTGCGCGATACGGCGTGCTGCCCGCATTCGGCGCGTTCACGGGCGGATATGTCGTCAATCAATCCGGCGACGCTGCGGCGATTTATGCGGTTGCACAGCATCGGGTGATTGCAGTGCGTGAGCGCCGATAGTCAGACTTCACGCATGTCCGCGAAACAGCGCACAGGTTCTGAACGCATCCTCTGAAAGCGGAATCTGCTTTGCGCGGCAATAGCGGGTGGTGAGCTTGAGCAGTTCCTTGATGTCGCGGCCACTCGATTGTGGCCACGCATTCGTCAGCGTTTCGATCAGCGCGTCGTCGAGATCCGCGCCCAGTTGCACGGAAAGCAATTTCCACAAGCGGAGCGCGTCGGCTTTCGGCGGCGTCTCATAGTGAATCTTTGCAATGCAGCGCGACAGAATGGCATCGTCGACATCGTCGATGCGATTGGTCGTCATGAACAGCAAGCCGTTGAAGTATTCGAGCGTGCGCAGAAACTCCGCGACGATTGCGTTGTGTTCCAGATCGTTGTCGCGGCGGCGGATATAGACATCGGCTTCATCGAGCAACATGATCGCGTCCCAGCGCGTCGCGCGCTGCAGGATGCCCGATAGCGCCGCGCCGACCGATGCCGCCGTCGTGCCGAGTTGCCCCGAATGCACGCGATACAGCGGCTTGCCGACCACTTCCGAGTAGACCTCCGCAGTCAGTGTCTTGCCAAGGCCAGGTGCGCCCTGGCAGAGAATCGTCGTGCCGCCCGATTTGCCCGGCACGAAGTCCTGCACGAAGACATTGGTCTTCGACGTGAGAATGTCGATCAGATCGCGATGATGCGCGGGCAAGACCAACTTGTCGCGCAGTTCGGGCTGATAGCGATACGCGTTCATGTGCTGCACATGCACCCAGATATTGCGGTGCCACTCCAGATGAAACAGGCACACGTAACAATGCAACGGCACCTTGTCGAAGCCGCTCGCGAGGCCCGCACCACGCCAGAACTCTGCATCGGCCGTCATCTGGAAGCGGCGCTCGAGTGTCTCTTCGTCGTTCACGCACTTCGCGCTCACGCCGTCGGGAATACGGATTAACTCGGCACCCGCTTTTGCATCGACGATATAGGCAGCCTTCGACACGACGAACTGCGCACCAAACCGCGGCTGATAGTCGAGGAAACGCTGTGCATGCCGTTCGTATTCGAGCTTGAATTCAGGGCATTCCTTGTAAAAGCCGAACTCCGCGAGCAACTCGGGAATCGTGCGGTTCACGATGTCATGCCGGTTGATGACGAGCGAGGTCGTCATGCCGGAGAGCCGCATGTGATGCTCCGTGCGTTCCGAGTTGGCCGACTGCATCGTGTTGGCCAGCATATCGACGACGACATACGGCATGCCCTGGTCCGGCTCGACCACGCGCATGCGACGCACGAGCCACGGCAGGAGCGTGCCGTCTTTCGCGCGGCTATAGAGCCAGCCGTCGATCGCATCGCGCGACAGATACGCGATCAGGCCCGGCACGAGTTGATCGAGGCCCGGAATGCAGCGCGCTTGCGGCGCGTTGTAGATATTGTCGAGCGCGAGCATCTGGAACATCAGCGCGCGTTCGTTGTTCGCCTTGCTCAGCGAGTACAGCGTATTCAGCGAGCGCGAATCGAATAGCGCACTCGACACCACGAGGCTGCCGTGACATGTGCCGTGCTGATTGAGTTGCATGGCGAGCGGCGAACCGGATTCGATCATCGCGAGCAGAGGATGCACCAGTGATTCCGGTATTTCAAAGTCCATAGACGCACTCGTTGTCTGAAGGTGGCGCGGCTGACGGCAGAGCGCGCATCAGGCGAGAAAGAACTGCACCGCCATGCCGACGATGGCAGGCTGAATGGCATGCGGTCCATTGAATTCGACGTATTGCACGTCATAGCCCGCCGCTTTCAGCTTTGCCGCGTTCGCGCGGCCGCTGGTTTCGATGGGCAACTGCTCGTCGGCGAGGCCATGCGCGATCATCACCCTGGGCGCGCCTTCCTGCATGAAAACCGACATAAAGCCACCGGACATGGCGATCACATGGCTCGCAATATCGCCGTTCGTAATGCCGATGGACAGCGCGTAGCTCGCGCCGTCCGAAAAGCCGGCGAAGGCGAGATGCGCACTGTCGATGCGGTAGCGTGCGCTAACTTCGCCAAGTGCGCGAGCGAGTCGCTCCAGATCCGGCCCGCTACCGCCGATCACGATGTCCCATGTCGGATAGAGCGAATGTGGCGCGAGCACGAGAAAGCCGTCGCGCTCCGCGTGCTCTTCGAAGAAGGGTAGAACCTTTTCCGGAAAGCCGCCCGCGCCGTGGAACATCACCAGCAAGGGCACAGGCTTGCTCGTGTCGAGGTGCGTGGGAACGTAAAGGACAGCGTCGCGTTCGCCGGCGATGCCGAGCCGGTTGCGGCCGGGCGGCAACGGCGCTTTTGATACGTCGACGGGAACGAACGACAGCCGGCCAAGCAGCGATGGATCGAACATGGTGGAACCCGGATTGAGCGCGCACCGCGCGCACGAATGAACATTCCTGCCAGTTGCGCCTACGGTTCGCGCAGGCGGCAAACGTCCGCCGCCTGACTTGGTTACGGGGCGGTTAGCGCTTTGATATGCAATATATCATGACACGGCTGGGGAGCTGTCAAAGGGGGATGTAATCGCGTGTGTGGCGACGGGCTGATCCGCCCTGCTACTACTTCGCCTCCACGGCATCCATGCACCCCACGATGATCACCATCACCATGGCGAGGGCCAGGATCGACGAGCCGAGCCACATGGACGCGTGCAGATTGATGTGATCGACCACCACCGAACCCATCAGCGAACCCAGCGTGATCGAAAGCTGGAACACGGACGTGTTCATCGATTGCGCCGCTTCGGGCGCGTGTTTCGTGGCATTGAACAGCCACAGTTGGGTGCCCACGGGCGTCATGCCCCACGCCACTGCCCAGAGCATCAGGCTGATGGTTGCGATAAGCGGACTGTGCGCAAACGCAGACATCGCTAGCAGCGCACCCAGAAACAGTGCGACGTTGCCATAAACCGTTTTGTGAAGATCAAGCCCGGCGAGCGTGCCGCCAATGAAGTTGCCGACAACCGCCACCAGACCGTAAGCAAACAGCAGCACGCTGATCGTGGTCGTGTCGAACCTCCCAAGTTGCATGAGGTAAGGCGTCACGAAGGTATAGCCCGCGAACTGCCCCGACACGCAAAAAACAATCGCGAGATAGATCGCGACTATCCTGCGCGACTTCAGCAGGCTCAAAAAGTCGCGCGCTGCCACGCCGCGCTCCATTGCGATCCGGGGCAACGCAACCAGTTGCAGAAGGAACACCGCTATCGACAGCACGCTTGCCGCGATAAACCCAACTCGCCAGTCATAGTGAGTGGCAATGAACGAGCCCATTGGAACAGTCACGACCGTGGCAACGGAAATACCCGCGAATACCAATGAAGACGCTTTGTGCACTTTGTCCGTTGGCACCAGCCGTGCAGCAGCAGGAATCGAAATCGCCCAGAACCCGCCCACGCCGATACCGATAATCACACGTGCAAGTAACAGGAGCTCGAAGTTCGGCGCGAGCGCCGACAGCAAGCTTGAAATCACGACGAGCGATGACAGTCCGAGCAGAACGATACGACGATCCAACCTGCCGACGGACAGTGCGGTTACGGGCGCCGAGATAAACCCACAGGCCGCCGTGACGGTAACGGCCAGACCGGCTGTTCCCTCTGAAATGCCGAGGCCTTTCACCATTCCCGGCAACAAACCGATCGGAAGGAACTCTGTGACGACGAGAGCGAAAGCGCCCAACGCGATGGCCGCCACGCCAAGCCCCGAAGGTGCGGGGACAGCCTGTTCGCCGTTTCGCGTGGGTGATGTCGACATGCATTCTCCCGGGATTCTGCAAACGGAGCGTCGTCTTAGGCGGTGTGAACCGTTGAGATGACGAACTCAATTACTCCACGCGCCCAGTCAAATGACAATTGGACGAAAGTATTGAGCGTCATCGTGCATGCACGTTTTTAGATTCGGGCGCTTAGCGGCAACAAGAATTTCCTGGTTGGCACGTAGAATCGGTCTTGCAAAATTTCGCGCGCGACGCTTCTCAGATCGTTTTATACGAAGAATTGATGCAGCTTCTCAGCACGGGAGTCTCAATCGACACTCCTGATTAATGTATTTTCAATACATATTACAGCCCGACAACAAACCATTTACTATCAGAAATCTTCTGGAAGGCGACGGGAGGAGCAGGTGAAATTCAAGCTTCGGCAAATGGAAGTGTTCCGCGCCGTGATGCTGACTGGCACTGTCAGCGGGGCCGCGCGAATGCTGTATGTTTCACAGCCTGCGATCAGCCGCTTGCTCAATCACACTGAAACCAGCCTGGGAATCAAGCTCTTCGAGCGCACAGGAGGAAAGCTGTTGCCCACGCCCGCCGCGACAGCGCTATTCGAAGAAGTTCAGCCCGTCTACGATGCCGCATTAAACGTGGATCGCTTCGTTGAAAATCTTGCCAATCAGTCCACGATTGAAATAAGCGTGAGTTGCAGCCCCGCTCTTGGCCTGGATTTATTGCCTCGCGCGATCGAGATGTTTCATCGTCGCAATCCGAAAACGCGAGTCCGTTTCTACACCACGCTAACTATCGATGTTCCTACTGAGTTGCTCAGTAAAAAAACCGATCTTGCGATCACATTGCTTCCGCTAAGCAATCCAAACCTGACAGTCGAAACACTAGGTAAAAGCAGAATTGTTTGCGCAATGTTGGGAGACCATCCGCTTGCGTCCCGCAAAACAATTTCCTTTTCTGATCTGGTTGAGCACGAGACCATCTTTCCCTCGCTAAGCATTGCATTTGGCAGAATGGTCCGTTCTCTACTTGAGAGTTATGGAGTCGAGCTCACGCCGACATTTGAAGTTCCTCGCGCAGAACTCGCATGCGCTCTGGCCAAACGTTCGCTAGGCGTAGCACTGGTCGACGAATTCTGCGCCGGGAACGATCTCTGGGCGGGATTGATTATCAGGCCACTTTCCCAGCCCATCATTTACGACATCAATCTGATCTACCCGAAATTTACTGTCCGATCTCGTGCAGTCGAGCAGTTCATTCAGATTCTGAGGGATTGCATGCTGCTGCACGAGTCCGGAAAATTGTTCGTCTAGGTTTTTCATCGCGTCGCTCGCTTCATACTCCAGACACCGCTGGTCGCTTAACGCTTCTCGTGCAACTGCGCAAGGTTGGACATGAATAGTCGAAGTGACGCATGGATATACATTGGATCGAAAGGCGCTGCAATTGGCGGGCTGACGCCAAGAACCTCTGTCACTCGATGCAGCGTCATCAAAACGCTGCGAGAGTGACGATACGGCTTTGTCGCTGGCGAATTGCGCCAGCGACACGATTACCGCTTTATTGCACGTTGTAACGTGCGCCAGGCTTGGCCAGTGATACCTGCGGCACAAGCGCTGCACGCGCAGCTTCAAAGGCGTTCCAGCCATCCACTGTCGGAAGCGAAGGCACGGTCGCGAACTCGCCCTGGTCGAGGCCGGCGAGCGCAGCATCGACCAGGTTGTCCGCAGACATGATCATCTCGGCGGGCAGGCTGTCGACGGGAGTGCCCGCCGCGTCCCAGAACTCTGTGCGCGTAGCGCCCGGCAGAACAACCTGCACACGCACACCTTTGTCTGCGAGTTCATGCTTCAGTGACTGGCTCAACGCGAGCACGAACGCCTTTGATGCGCCATACACACCATTGAGGAACTCAGGCGCAATGGCCACGGCAGAAGCAATATTGACGATCGTACCGCCGCCGCGAGCCACGAAAGCCGGTCCCGCCGCGTAGGTAAGGCGCGTGAGGGCCGTGATGTTCAGATCGATCATCGACTCCATCTTGTCGACGTTCGCTTGCAGCAACGGCGCCGCGCTTCCAACGCCTGCGTTGTTGATCAGCATCGTCAGTCCCTGCTCATCACGAATCAGGTCTTCAACGCGACGCAGATCCTCGGCCTTCTCCAGATCGGCGACGACCGTGCGAACGTCACGGCCAGTCTCGGTCACGAGCCGCTTCGCAAGCTGATCGAGCCGTGTTTCATTGCGAGCGACCAGCACCAGGTCATAGCCGCGACGCGCAAGGCGATCTGCGTAAATCGCACCGAGACCCGACGACGCACCCGTAATCAGCGCTGTTCCCAACTTCGTTGCATTCATGTTCATTCTCCGAAAGAAGCCGGCCTGATCGCCGGGCACGGGTGCAATATTAAGCGTACACTCATACGCCAGAAATGTCGTACTTCCGTCTTTTCAGGTCATCGGGAACTGCCATGCTGCGAATCGGTGTTGTCCTGTATTCCGGGTTCTCTCTCATCAATCTCGGGGTCGTGTCGGTTTTCGAGTTCGCGAACATCAGTCATGGCGAACGGCTATATGACGTCTCGCTGCTATCCGAATCGGGCGGCCTCGTGATGTCCTCGTCGGGCGTCGAAGTCAATACGGTTGGATTCGGCGACGACGATTTCGACACGGTCATCGTGGTTGGCGACAACGACGCACTCGAACCCGCACCCGCTCTCGTTGCCTTTCTCAAGAAAGCATGCGTACGATCGAGGCGGATTTGCGCGACATGCACCGGCGCGTTCGCGCTTGCGCAAGCCGGCTTGCTGGAAGGCAAGCGTGCAACTACACACTGGTTTCACGCCGCCAAGCTCAGAAAGGACTATCCGGACGTGCGAGTCGAAGAGGACAGCATCTTCGTCAACGATGGCGCTGTCTGGACATCCGCCGGTGCGACTGCGTGCATCGACCTGGCTCTTACGTTTGTCGAACAGGACGTGAGCGGCGAGCTCGCGCGGCTGGTGGCGAAGAAACTCGTTGTCTATCACCGCCGGGCCGGCGGTCAGACCCAACACTCGGTGCTCCTCGACATTCGTCCCCGATCAGACAGGATCCAGAAAGCACTGACTTATGCAAGGCAACATCTCCACACCGGCTTGTCGGTCGAAGATCTCGCGCATGCTGTTCATCTGAGTCCCCGACAGTTCAGCCGCGCGTTTCATGAAGAAACCGGGCATACGCCCGCAAAAGCAATCGAACATCTTCGAACCGAAACGGCCCGTCTGATGCTCGAATCCGGCCGGCACTCAATGGAGACCATTGCACGCGATGTCGGCTTTGGCGACCCTGACCGCATGCGTCGAGCGTTCTTGCGCGCATATGGCCAACCGCCGCAGGTAATCCGCCGCGCCACGCGCGCTGCGATGTAACGCTTCCAACGACCTTCCATCGCACGCATTCATGTGCCTCGTTGGAGGCGCGTGAATCGCCCCTGAAGCATGCCGACGATCCGGACAATTTCTGGATTATCGTTGTATTCCAAAACGAGAATGACAATTTCGATGCGCACGTCAGGCGACTGTCTGAACCGCTTCACGATTCATTGACGCAGCGCTGAAAGCTTGCATGGACGGGCCTTTGACGGCTCTTCCGTACGCCCGTTCGTTCCCGACGGCATGCTCGCACCATGCACATCCGGCGTCTCTCCCACCTACCCGCCAGCAAATTCCCTTGACAACTTAGGAAAGAAAACTTAACTTTCCGTTTAGTGAAGTTCACTTATCTAAATGACGGCAAATCAACAGGACGCCGTCGGACGAGCAAGCGGACGGTTCACGGTGATGTAGTCGATTGCTCATCTGCCAGTTTCCGGCAGGCTTCGAAGTCAGATTGATTCGCTGTACTACTTTATTGAATGAGGATGCACAGAATGTTCACGTTCACCCATCGCAATCCCGAGATGCAGCTCGACAAGGGCCACACCGCCCTGGTACTGGCCGACATTCAGAACGAGTTCCTGTCGGAGAGCGGCAGCTACTATCCGATGATCGAGCACAGCCTGAAGGCCAACAACGTCCCGGATCACATCGAGGAACTGTTGCGAGCCGCCAAGGAATACGGCTTCCCTGTCATTCATTCCCCGCACTACTACTTTCCGACCGACGCTCAATGGGTGGCGCCGGGCGGTGCGATCTCGGACTATCTCGCGACACAGGTCAGCTTCGTTGGCCGTAAGGATCCTGTGGACCTGGAAGGCTTCGCAGGATCCGGCGCGGATTACCCGGAGCGTTACAAGAAGTACCTGCAGGACGGAAAAACAGCCAATACCTCGCCGCACAAAGGCGCGTCGGCGCGCACCAACGATCTGATCAAGCAGTTGCGCATGCGACGCATCGAGAAGGTGATCATGGCCGGCCCCGTCGGGAACATCTGCCTTGAAGGGCACATGCGCGACATCATCGAAGAAGGCATGGAAGTCGCCATGGTGCGGGATGCCATCGCAGGCGGCCGGAACGATGAAGGCGACGCCTATCTGGCGGCCATGATCAATTACCGCTATCTGGCCAACGCAGTGTGGACGACCGAAGAAACCGTCAAGCGGATGAAGGCGATTGCAAACGCCGAAACCGCCTGACATCAACAGAGTACGACTTTTTAATTCACTGGAGAAATCATCATGTTGCTTAAAGGAAAACGCGCACTGGTTACGGGTGCAAGCCGCGGGATTGGCGCTGCCATCGCATTGAAGCTCGCTCGCGAAGGCGCGGACGTGGTCATCACGTACGAAAAGAGCGCCGACAAGGCCAATGAACTCGTTCAGGAACTGACGGCAACCGGTCGAAACGCAAAGGCCATTCAGGCAGACAGTTCGAAGCTCGACGACGTCAAACGCTCGGTTGCAGAAGCAAAGGCATTTCTCGGCGGCCTCGACATTCTCGTGAACAATGCGGGCATCATCCGGGTGGCTCCTCTTGAGTCGATGTCGCAGGAAGATATCGATGCGCAACTCGGTGTGAACATTCGCGGCCCGATTGCGGCCAGTCAGGCAGCGATTCCGCATCTCGGCAAAGGCGGCCGCATCATCACGATCGGGAGCTTCTTCGCCAACAACGTCTATTGGCCCGGCCTCACCGTCTATTCGATGACGAAATCCGCGCTGATTTCCTTTACTAAAGGACTTTCCCGCGAACTCGGCGATCGCGGGATCACCGTCAATCTTGTCCAGCCTGGTGCAATCGATACCGATATGAATCCCGCAAGCGGCGACTTCGCAGCCATCACCAAGCCGTTTATCCCCACAGGCGAGTATGGCAAGGGCGATGACATTGCCAACGCTGTCGCGTTCCTCGCAAGCAGTGAAGCGAAGTATGTGAACGGCGCGACGTTGACCGTCGACGGTGGACTGACTGCTTAAGCGGTGCAGTTCTCAGCCGGACGGATGAACACCCGTCCGGCTCTCCCGCGAGAAGATGCTCGACTCCGAACAACGGTAGTGCAAAGCAGACGAATCGCCACAGACATTCAGATTGAAGGAAAGAGTCATGTCGACAACGTTGACTACCCGAGACGCGGCGAACACCACCACGTCGTCCTGGCCCGGCGTATGGGCCATTGCTCTGGGCGCATTTGCTCTGGTGGTGACAGAGTTCCTGCCCGTCGGCCTGCTGCCTGGCATCATTAAAGGATTGGGTGTTTCCGAAGGCACAGCGGGTCTGACGGTCACGGCAACGGCAGTGCTTGGCTTCATCGCAGCGCCCGTGACCGCACTCACGGTTCGGCGTCTCGATCGTCGCATTGTGCTGCTCGGTCTGACGGCGCTGGTGATCTTCTCCGGAGTCATGTCGGCGATGGCACCGAATTTTGCGGTACTCGTGATTGCACGGCTGATACTCGGCATCGGCGTAGGCGGCTTCTGGTCGATTTCTATTACCGCTGCTGCGCGACTCGTGCCCGAAGACCAGGTGCACAAGGCTTCATCGCTGGTGTTCTCGGGTATTTCCGTGGCATCGGTAGTGAGCGTGCCGATGGGTTCGTACATTGCAGCGCACTACGATTGGCGCATGGCATTCGTGGTAGCAAGTGTACTGTCCGTGATCGTATTCCTGATGCAGCTTTTCACACTGCCCAGAATCGACGTCGAACGCGGCGCAACTATCGGCGACTTTGCTGGTTTGCTGAAATCCCGCAAGGTGATCGCAATCTACCTGACGATCGTTTTCATCGTCGCAGGCCAGTTCTCCGGCTACACGTTTGTGACGCCATATCTTCGGGAGCTTGCCCGGTTCGAGCCGAATACGATCAGTGCATTGTTGCTTGCATACGGCGTTCTCGCTGTCGCCGGCAACTTTCTCGGTGGCTCACTCGCGGGACGCGATCTGCATAAGACGGTCTATGGAAATGCGGCGCTGTTCCTTGGTGCGCTGATTGCGCTGGCTGCGCTTCCAGGTCACCCCGTAGTCGCGATCGTCAGCCTGCTCGTATGGGCGCTTTCGTGGGGCATGGCACCCGTGGGCACACAACTCTGGCTCTTCAGCGAAACCCAGCATGCGCCGGAAGCCGCACAGAGCCTGAACACCTCGGTATTCCAGCTATCCATCAGCCTCGGTTCGTTGATTGGCGGCGTGGTAGTCGACCATGTCAATCTGCACGCATCGATGTGGACGGGTGCAGCAATTTTCGCGCTCGCAGTGATGATGGTGATCATCGTCGGCCGCATGGACGCGAAGGTAAAACAGGCTTGACGGTTTAGTTTAGTTTGATTTTCTAATTCATGTTAGTATCGAACGACTCAGGCAGCGCAATGCCTTGAAGGAGTACTGCAATGAGAAAGTCGAAGGCAGAGAAAGCGGAGACCCGCAAGCATATCGTCGAGGTCGCGTCGCAGATGTTCAAGAGTCAGGGCATTGGTGCGACGGGTGTGGGCGAGATCATGGTCGCCGCAGGTTTGACGCACAGCGCGTTTTACCGGCATTTCGAGTCCAAGGATGAACTGGTCGCCGAAGCCAGCACGGCAAGCATCAGCGTCTTCGTGGAAGCGGCCGAAGCCGCGCTGGCGAAAGGGCCCGATGCGTTCGTCAAGTATCTGCAAGACTATCTGTCGTCGAAGTATCGCGATGATGAAATGGGTGGATGTCCTGTCGCTCAGACAGGCAGCGAGCTGGCGCTCGCGGACGCGCCCATTCGTCAGGGTGTATCGGACGCACTGGAGCGGCTGATGGAAATGGCGTTGTCGCTGACGGATGGCAGCGCCGATGCCGAGGCGGAGACCATTTTCACGATGTCCGCACTCGTCGGTGCCATCACGGTCTCGCGCCTCATCAACAACCCGCGCCTTTCCGAACACATCATCGACGTCGTGCAACGTCGGGTCGCGAATCAGCCGGCCGCACCGAAAAAGGAGCCACGCGCTGTCAGCAAAACGCGGCGGCCGTTGGCGCGAGCATAGTTGCAACACGGCGCGGGCACCAACCGGTTATCGGCTAGATTTCTCCATCGCCGACCATATGTATCAATTCGGCAAGCGATTCCGCTTCCATTTTGCGCATGACCTGACCACGATGCGCCTTCACGGTAATCTCGCTGATTCCCAATTCGTCGCCGATTTCCCTGTTTAGCAGGCCTTGCGTAATCAGCGACAGTACTTCGCGCTCGCGCCGCGTGAGATCGCCATATCGTTCCCTGATCGCGGTCTTGCGGCGTTCGCGCAGCACCAGCCCTTCGCTTCGCTCGATCGCCGCGCGAATTGCATCGAGTAACGCGTCATCCCGGAACGGCTTGGTCAGGAACTCCACTGCGCCCGCTTTCATCGCCTGCACGATGGTGGGTGCATCTTCGCGACCGGTAATGAAGATAATTGGCATTGCCTGCCGCTCGACCGCAAGCGATTTTTGCAACTCGAGGCCAGTCACACCCGGCAACGTAATATCGAGCAGGATGCAACTGGGTCCCGATGTCACGGGATGTTCAAGAAAAGCGCTTGCGGTGACAAAGCTCTCCACCGCGAATCCTTCATGGCGAAGCAGTGACTCAACGGACTCGCGCACAGAAATATCGTCGTCGACAATGAAGACCATTGGAGACGGTATTGTTGCTCGCGACAACGTCACATTCCGGGTATCTGCGTATAGCGTGCTCATAAACTTCTCCAGAACCTCAAGGATGTTTTCCTCCCATGTTTTGTACAGCCGAAATCAGTGCTTCCGATAAGTCGACATCGCTAAACGGTTTGTAGAGACATGTAATTGCCTCGTTGTTCAGCATCTTCAGGCGTGCGCCGTGACTGTGATTCGCTGTTATGAATATGATCGGAATGCCGATGCCTCGCCCTCTCAGTTCGAGAGCCAGTTCCTGACCGCCCATCCCCGGCATCATCAGATCGAGAATGAGGCAATCTGTCTGCGCAATGTATCCGGAATGAAGGAATGCTTCTGCCGATTCAAACGCACGTGCCTCAAATCCAAGTTCCCGGATCAGGTCCGGAAGCGACTCGCGCACTGACTCGTCATCATCGACCACGGAAACCAGTAACGGTGTTTTCATTGTGCATTCTCACGCGACGCACTGGAGACGTTAGCAGTTCCAGAGATAACGCAAAAATGCTGCGTGGCTCAACCAGGAGACCGCTCTTCCGCAAGCAACGGACAACATAGCCCTCAGCATCCCGGGTGTCTATTGGACTATGGTGTTGAGTCTCGTGCTCTTCATGTCGTCCTCAACGACGCTGTCAGCGAAATCGCCACGGGCCGAATCTGGAATCGAAAACTCGAATATCGCGCCTCGCGGCTCATTGCTCGATGCCCGTAACGACCCGCCATGCGCCTCCACGATCCAGCGGCTGACTGACAGGCCAATACCCATTCCCTCGCGCTTGGTGGTGTAGAAAGTCTCGAATACTCTTGCTGCCGTCGATGTGTCTATACCGACGCCCGTATCCTTGACTCGGACGTTCGCGCAGCCTTTGCAATAACTGACGCTGACGATCACCTCGCGCGGACCATCGCACGTGGATTGCACCGCATCGATCGCATTGCGGATCAGGTTCAGAATGACCTGCTGCATCTGGATCCGATCCCCCATCACGAGTGGCAATCCTGAATCGTAGCGCTCCTCCAACCCAATACGATGCCGGCGAAGCTCGCTTTGCACCAGTTCGACAACCTCGCGCGTGGCGGCTCCGAGATCCCACCAGCTTGCGTTGATTTCCTTCTGACTGAACAGCGCTCTTAAACGCGAGATAACATCAGCCGCGCGATTGCCATCACGGATCGTTCGTCGCGCGGTTTCAATCGCACCTGCGATATTCGGCGGATCGCTGTTGAGCATGCGAAGACATGTGTTGGCATTCGTCACGATCCCCGACAACGGCTGATTCACCTCGTGTGCAATCGACGCCGTGAGCACACCGAGGCTGCTCGCCCTCGCGGCCTGCACCAGTTCACCGCGGGCCTGAGCGAGCGCTTCAGAAGCAAGGTGCCGCTCGGTGACGTCTTGCACCGTGCCGACGTATTCGACTTCGCCCGTCAATGCCGTCGTGGCATACGCGCAGTAGTGCAAGTACTTGACTGCGCCGTCAGGCATGACAATCCTGATCTGATCCTCGAAGTTGCCAGCACAATTGCCCGCGTGGTTAACAGGCTTTGCATCCTCGCCGAGCTTGTCGAAAAGGAACGGCGTATCGTCTGGATGCGCGCGTTTCGCAAGCATCGAGCGGGTAATCTGCGTCCCGCGCTCGAACCCGAACATGCTGTATAGCGTGTTCGACCATGTCATGGTGTCGGAGCCGGCACGCCACGAAAACGTGCCGAGCCCGGCCAGGCGCTGCGCTTCCGCCAGCAGGGCCTCGCTACGCCGTACAGCCTCTTCTGCGAGCTTGCGATCATGAACGTCGGTACAGGTGACGTACCAGCGCCTGATCACGCCAAGATCATCCCGCATCGCGTTGGCCCGCAACCAGAACCACCGATACTCGCCATCGCTTCGCTGGATTCGTACCTCGAATCCACCGTCGTCGCCGTCGTCCGTTGCGAGAATCGTGCGCCAGCGTTGCGTCGCACGTCGAAGATCATCCGGATGCAATGCCGTGGCCCAACCCCAGCCATCGCTCTGACTCGCTGAATATGCGGTATAGCGATACCACTGCTCATTGAAGAAATCAGCGTGGCCATCCGGCAAGCTCGACCAGATGAGCATCGGTATCGTATTGACGATCAGGCTGAATTGCTTCTGACTCGCCGACCAGTTTTCCTCTGCACGCTTGCGGTCTTCGATATCGGTTCCCGTTCCGTACCATCGGACGATGGCGCCGGCATGATCGCGATACGGTTCGATCCGCAGCAGAAACCAACGATAGACCCCATCGTGACGGCGCAATCGCACCTCGGCTTCACTGGCATGCCCTGTCGCCAGCGATTCCCGCCACGTTGCCATTCGACGCGCGAGATCGCGCGGATGAATAGCCTGTTGCCAGCCCCAATTGCACGACTCTTCTGCGGGTATGCCCGTGTACTCGGCGTGGGCACGATTGAGAAACTCGCACGTTCCGTCTGGAAAGCTGCTCCACGCCATGATCGGCATAAGATCGAAGAGTTCTCGCAAGCCTTGTTTTGCAGGTGGCTTCGCAATCAGATCCACGAGGCGGTCTAGCGCCGGGACGGGACCTTTCCTGACGTGCGGTTGCGGAACGCGATCAACAGTCTGATGATCGGACGCAAGGGCGCGTCCTGCCATGCTCCCACGAATGTCGGTTCGACCCTTCAACGAGAGCATTTCCAATTCGATGTCTTCTGGCCGTTTCATTCCTCGCTCCAGCAACGAGAATGCCTGTGACTGATTTTCCACTGCAGATATATAGATTTACGTGAGCCAGCAACGACGTCGCATAGCTCAACGTAGAAAGATCAAGTACTCAAAAAAATATCACGCGCTCATGTTCTGGATTAGATGCGCGCGCACTGCCATACCCTTAATTGTTGTTAACAGTCGGCCCTCGACATTGTCAAACACATCATGCTCCGCTCACGCAGTAGCATGCGATACGAACTTCGTCACCAGATAATCATCAATCGCTTCGGACCCGCCCTCCGAGCCATAACCGCTTTCCTTCACGCCACCATAAGGCGTTTCGGGTAATCCCAGCCCCAGATGGTTGATCGACAACATGCCCGTTTCGAGTTCCGACGACAGCAGACTCGCGGTCGCATTGCTGCGTGTGAACGCATACGATGCCAAACCATAAGGCGGCCGGTTCGCCTCCTCGATGGCTTCTTCGATCGTATCGAATACACCCAGAAGGGCGACGGGACCGAACGGCTCTTCGTTCATGATCTGCATGTCGGCCGTGACGTTGGTCAACACCGTGGGTGCAAGGAAATGCCCCGCATCGCCGATGCGGTGACCGCCTGTTTCGATTCGTGCTCCTCGCTCCACGGCATCGCCCACGAGCGCCTGCACTGCGCACAGACGCTTCGCGCTGAGTAGCGGCCCCATCGTCGTATCCGACAGCCTTCCGTTGCCGACACGAATGCGCTTTACCTCGGCAATGAACTTCTCCGTGAATGCCTTGTAGACACCACGCTGAATCAGAAAGCGGGTCGGCGACGCACATGCCTGTCCGCTATTGCGATACTTGGAATACGCCAGCAGTCTCGCTGCCGAATCAATATCGGCGTCGTCGAATATGAACGCGGGCGCATGGCCACCCAGTTCCATCGTGCAGCGCTTCATATGAATACCGGCAAGCGCCGCGATATTCTTACCCGCACGCGCCGAACCGGTGAACGAAACCTTCCGGATGAACGGGTGCGATATCAGATACTCCGAAACGGCGGCGGGATCGCCATAGACGAGATTGAGCACGCCCGGCGGCACGCCCGCGTCGTTGAAAATATCCGCGAGTGCCGAGGTCGTCTCGGGTGTTTCTTCCGCCGGTTTGATGACCATCGTGCATCCCGCAGCCAATGCAGCGCCGATCTTGCGAACGGCATGCGAGACAGGAAAGCTCGATGGCGTGAAAGCGGCCACGGGTCCGACCGGCTCGCGCAAAACCTGCTGGCTGATCCCCGGTCCGCGCGCAGGAATCAGCCGACCATACGCGCGCCGCCCCTCTTCCGCACACCAGTCGAGAAGCTCGGCGGCAAGATCGATTTCGATCGCCGCTTCCTTTAACGGCTTTCCCTGCTCGCGCGTCACCAGCGACGCAATGTGCGGCGCGCGCTCGCGAAGCAAATCGGCTGCCGACCGTATGATCCTGCATCGATTGAAGGCGGAACGCCTGCGCCATGCCGCAAAGCCTGCACGGCTCGCAGCGACGGCAGCAGCGAGATCGGCCTGTCCTGCATGAATGAGCCGGCCGCTGATGCGTCCGCTGACGGGATCATAGACATCGGTATGGCTGCTCCCCGTCGCTTCAACCCACTTGCCATCGATAAACAGGCGGTTATGCGTGTGTACGTGGGCCTCCGAAGCGCTTCCATCGTCTGCGCTACGAATTCTGTGCGCCATCTTGTCCATCACGTGTGGCCCGCCAATCATGCAATTCACGCTTTCATCCCCGGTCCGTGCGCCATGACACGCCGGCGTGAACAGTGGAACTGCCGCTGACGCATGACGAGTGTGCTGCTACTAAACATCATGGATTTCGTTCATAATCCTTTATACGGCTGAGCAAATGCCTGCGACAAGGCATGACCGAATGTTAGCAGCACCATTTCTGGATGCTTATGCCGTTATGTGGATACCCATGACTAAACGTTATACGTTCGAGGACGCGCAAAAACCCTCATCCGACGCCGGCCAGCACAGCCCCGTCAATGCGGTCGAGGGGCACCGATGAAGTTCAAGTTGCGGCAAATGGAGGCGTTTCGGGCTGTCATGCTCACGGGTACCGTGAGCGGCGCGGCGCGCATGTTATACGTCTCGCAGCCGGCAGTTAGCAGGTTGCTGAATCACACGGAGACCACCCTCGGTATCAAACTGTTCGAGCGCACGGGTGGCAAACTGCTGCCCACCTCGGCTGCCGTCGCACTGCTCGAAGAGGTGCAGCAGGTTTATGACGCTGCCATTAGCGTCGGACGCTTCGTTGAAGATCTGGCGAGTCAGTCGACTACGGAGATCAGCGTGAGTTGCAGTCCATGTCTTGGACTCATACTCCTGCCGCGAGTGATTGAATTGTTTAGTCAACGCAATCCGAAAGCGCGGATCCGCTTTCACACCACGCTCACGACAGACACACCGAACGAACTGCTGAGCAAGAAAACGGATCTCGCCGTCGTCGTGTCTCCCGTTACCAATCCGAATCTCGCCGTTGAGAATCTGGGTACGGGCCGGATGGTCTGCGTGATGCGGCCCGATCATCCGCTTGCAGCGCGCAAGGTTGTCGCGTTCGCCGATCTGGTGGATCACAAGACCATCTTTTGCACACCCAGCATCGACTTCGGCAGGCTCATCCGTTCGACATTCGAGGCCCATGGCTTCGACATCACGCCCAGCATCGAAGCGCCTCGCGCCGAGCTTGCCTGCGCGCTCGCCATGCGCGCCCTGGGTGTGGCGATCGTGGATGAATTTTCTGTCGCGAACGGCGTCTGGGCAGGACTCGCTATCAGGCCGCTACTCGAACCGATCAACTACAGCGTCAGCCTCGTGCTGCCGAAGTTCTCCGTTCGCTCTCGCATGGTCGAAGAGTTCACGGAGATCTTGCGGGACTGCATGCGCCTGCACGCCGCCGGGCAACCGTTCGCCTGATGTCGCGCACCGCAGAACACGTCCGGATGCTAACCTGCGAAGGAACAAGCGCGAATCCGCACCGAACTCCATGAACACGAATCAGCCTATGCAATACCTGTATAAATTCATGCCATCCCCAGTCGGAAGGCTCACACTGGTTGCCGAGCCTTCGGCGCTCGTCGCGATTCTCTGGGAAAAAGACCGTCCGGGTCGCGTTCGACTGGGTTCGATTCAGGAGCAAAACGACCATCCGACACTGCTCGAGGTGGACCGTCAGTTGAAGGAATACTTTGCCGGCAAACGCGACCGCTTCGATCTTCCACTCAATTTCCACGGAACAGAGTTTCAGAAGAAGGTCTGGAATGCGCTACTCGACATTCCGTACGGCGAAACGCGGACTTACGGCGAAATCGCCACAGCCATTGGAAACCCGACGGCTGTGCGGGCCGTAGGCGCTGCGAACGGACGTAATCCGATTTCGATTGTCGCGCCGTGCCATCGCGTCATTGGATCATCCGGCGAACTGACAGGCTTCGCTGGAGGACTCGCCGCCAAGGAAACGCTACTCGTACTCGAAGAAGCACGCTGGGGCGCCGCGCTGCGAAAAGCGCCGCAGCATAACGCGGGCAGCAGCGATCAGGGCAAGCTGTTCTGATTCCGCTGCCCTGTGGAGCGTGGCTTGCATGCGTCAGGCTTCGACTGAATGAATGGCACCGAGAAAATCCATCTTCCCTACGTCCACGCCGTTATTCCGAAGGATTGCGTAGGCCATCGCAACGTGAAAGTACACGTTCGGAATCACTATCTGCAGCAGATACTGTTCGCCAGGAATGAGTCCCGGCACCCACGACACCTTGACCATCTGCTCACTCGCAGCCGAGTAACGGTCGTCTGACACGCTTTCTGCGAACTCGACCGTCTTGCGAATGCGCGCGCGCACTTCTGCGATGGTGCGCTCGTTGTCTTCATGTTGCGGCGGCTTCTGCCCCGCCAGCCAGGCCGCACCACCCTTCAGATAATCACACGCGCTCTGTACCTGATAAATAAACGCGCCCATGTCGGGCGCGAGACGCGCCGACAGTAGCACGCTCACGTCGAAGCGCTTTGCATTCGCGAATTGCTCAGCCTTGTCGAGATAACGCTCGATGCCTTTGACTGCCTGCGTGCATTGCTCAATTGCCTGTGCGTACATCGTGTTCTCCGGATTTCGCAAATGATTCAGGATATAGATTACTTCTGGATTCGGTCACAACTTCTCGAATCAATACCTTAGTCCAATTGTGGCGGACCTTTCGGTGTGGCGTAATGCGCGTCATCGACCTGACTCGAGGAGGCTGGAAATGTTCACGTTCACGCATCGCAATCCGGAGATGCAGCTTGACCGGAATCACACCGCTCTCGTGCTGGCCGATATACAGAACGAGTTTCTGTCGGATACGGGCAGCTATTACCCCATGATCGAACATAGCCTCAAGGAACATAACGTTCATCAACACCTCGAGGAACTCCTGCGCACCGCGAAGGAATGTGGCCTGCCCGTCATTCATTCGCCACATTATTACAATCCGACCGATGGTCAGTGGGTTGCACCCGGCGGCGCGATTTCAGATTACCTCGCCACCCAGATCAGTTTTGTCGGACGCAAGGATCCCGTGGATCTCGAAGGTTTTGCAGGCTCCGGCGCCGACTATCCCGAGCGCTATAAGAAGTACCTTCAGGATGGCAAAACCGCCAACACGTCACCGCATAAGGGCGCCTCTGCGCGCACCAACGATGTGCTCAAGCAGTTGCGCATGCGGCGCATCGAGAAAGTCATCATGGCGGGGCCAGTTGCAAACATCTGCCTTGAAGGACACATGCGCGACATCATCGAAGAAGGCATGGAAGTGGCCATGGTGCGCGATGCGGTAGCCGGCGGCCGCAATGAAGAAGGCGATGCCTACCTTGCCGCGATGATCAATTACCGCTTTTTCGCCAACGCTGTCTGGACCACGGAAGAAGCCGTCAAGCGCATGAAAGCCATCGGATCGACATAGGACCTGCGCGCTCCTTTAGAGCGCGCAGCCGCCTCGAACATGTCGCGGGCAACCGACACTGATTCTATGAATCGACGGAGGCCGATATGTCGTCCATCCACTCAGTCGACTGGGCATCACCAGCACCATGCTGTGCGTCGCCCTTCGACGTATGCGGCGTTGGCCAGATTTCAGACACATGGTGTTTCGTCTCGTCGAGGATCCGGCCTGACAGTTCCGGGTCATCGACGATACGCGAGATGGTGAGCGCACCAAGAATTGCGGAGAAGGCAAAGATCGCTGCGCCTTCTTCCGATGTTCCCTGCCTCGCCATTCTGTCGATCAATTCCCGATATCCACGCGTTGCAGTCCGGCGAGTCTCGACGTCGGCGCGAGCGAGTTCACTGCCCATTGCGATCAAAGGACAGGCGACCAGACGCTCCCTGTAGCTTTTGTCCCAGATATAGGCTTCAAAATGGTCAAGAAACGCTTGTTCGCCCGATCGGGCCGAAGTATCCATGGCGTCGAGTGTGGACTCCATGCCAGCCGCGCACGCTTCCGCCACCAGATGATCCTTGGACGCGAAGTGCCGGTAAAAACCACCAGGTGTCAGTCCCGCTGCCGACATGATCTCCGCGACGCCCGTCGCGTGAATCCCGTTGCATCTGAATGCATCTGCAGCAGCCTGAACAATGCGTTTGCGGGTCTCTGCTGTCTCGGCTTTCGACTTCTTCATACCGTTACTCCTTGCGCCTGAGCGATCCGGTTTCTATCGAAACCATCATCAGTCGTTGCGGACATGTGGTCCGTTTCGATGGCATATCAAGGTGCGCACATGTGAATTTCAAAATCTTCAATCGCGGCGATTTCGCCACCAGGAGCGCACAACTGGCGCACATGCCCGTCTGCTGCCGCGGTATCCAGTGTCTTACTACGCCGCGTGCATTCTTGACATTGTGGATTATACCCATTATCTTGATCGCGGATAGTAAAGGTTCATCATCTAACGCAGGATTGGGCGATACGTGGATGTTTCCAGCCTGTTTACCTAATTGGGATTGTCATGAATGACCGTATGAATCAGGCCGAGGCAGGAGTGGTAGCGCCGAAAGGCTCGCCAAAAGGCTCGGCATCAGCTGGAAGCACGCGTTGGATCGGCAAGGCCGTCGCCCTCGCCGTGATAGTCGGCGTCGCTGCCACGGCATACCACCTGCACCAATCAGGCTCCGCACCCGTTGCGGCACCACCGCCGCCGCCCGTAGCCGTAAGCGCGCCGTTGCAGCGCGACATCGAAGGCCGGCTCGGTTTTCTCGGGCAGTTCTCGCCCGTCAATCGTGTCGAACTGCGCGCTCAGGTTGGCGGCACGCTCATGCAGATTCATTTCAAGGATGGCGATGTCGTTCACAAGGGCGACCTGCTGTTCGAGATCGACCCTGAGCCGTACCAGATCAAACTGAGCCAGGCGACGGCCGAACTCGAATCGGCGAAAGCCCGGCTCGACCTCGCAGTGCGCCAGCTTGCACGGGCACAGGAACTTCAGCGCGCTGAGGCAGGCACCGTGGAAAACGTCGATCAGAAGGTCGCGGAACTGCATGCTGCGCAGGCTGCCGTCGACAACGGCAACGCGCTGGTCCGCGATGCGAAGTTCGACCTGGATCGCTGCAAGGTCTATGCGCCGTTCACTGGGCGCATGGGCACTCACCTCGTATCGACGGGTAACCTGATCTCGGGTAGCCGCGCTGCGAGCAGCCCTACCACGCTGCTTGCCACCATCGTTTCGCTCGATCCCATCTGGCTTGATTTCGACATGAGCGAAAACGACTACGCTGCATTCCAGCACGCCCGCGAAGCCCAGAAAGGACCGTTGGCCGATACGGTAGCCATCTCGCCGACGGGAGAAGCCGGATTCGCACGCAAAGGCACGCTGAACTTCATCGACAACACGCTCGACCGTTCGAGCGGAACGATCCACGCCCGTGCCACGATCCCCAACAGCGACCTTGCGTTGACACCTGGCGGCTTCGCGCGCGTGCGGCTGGCAGTGTCGGCGCCGCAGCCTGCGTTGCTCGTTCCCGATGCCGCCGTGCTCGCGGATCAAACCGATCACATGGTGTATGTCGTCGGCCAGGATGATGTCGTGACGCCGAAGAAGGTCGAGATCGGCGATCTGCGCGATGGCCTGCGCGTGATCCGTTCGGGTCTCGCGCCGACCGACAAGGTGGTCATCGACGGGATTCCGACTGTCAGGCCGGGCGCGAAGGTGTCGCCGCATGCTGGCACCATCGAGTCCACGCCGGAGCAGCAAACTGAAGGAGCCAAGTCGTGAAACTGACTCACTTCTTCATCGAGCACCCGCGCTTTGCGGCAGTGCTCAATATATTCGCGGTACTGATCGGCCTGGCGACGATGTTCAAGCTGCCAGTCGCCCAGTACCCGAATATCGTTCCCACCACGATTCAGATTACGACGTCTTATCCGGGTGCATCGGCAGATGTGATTGCCCGCACGGTCGCAACGCCGCTTGAGCAGTCCATCAATGGCGTTGAGAACATGGACTACATATCGAGCCAGTCGACGAGTAATGGTCAATTGACTATTACCGTGATCTTCAAGGTTGGCACGAACCCGGACACCGCACTGCTGCTCACGCGCAGCCGCGTGGAAGACACCTTGTCGCGCTTGCCACAGGACGTCCAGTTACAAGGTGTGCAGGTGAAGAAGACCATTCAGGCGCTTCTTCTCGGCGTGCACGTCTATTCACCGGACGGTTCGCGCAGCCCGGAGTACATGTCCAACTATATGCTCAAGATTCGCGATCAGATTGCGCGTCTGCCGGGCGTATCGGACTTCCAGCTGTTCGGTGAGCGGCAGTACGCGATGCGGATCTGGATCGACTCGGACAAGGCCGCGTCGTACAACATCAGTGCCTCGGAAATCCTCGCAGCGCTGCGCGCTCAGAACGCACCGATTTCGGCGGGTGTACTGAATCAGCCGCCTATTTCGAATAAAGGCACGGGCGCCTATCAGATCAACATCGATGCACTTGGCCGTCTCAGCACACCGGAACAGTTCGGCGACGTCATCGTCAAGTCGGATTCGCAAGGTCGCGTCACACGTATTCGTGACATCGGCCGTGTCGAACTCGGCTCGGTGGATTACGGTTCCAAGGCCTATGCCGACCGCTATGCGTCGACACCGTGGTTCGTGATCGCCACACCTGACGCGAACGTGGTGCAAGTCGAGCATGCCGTCTGGGACAAGATGGCCGAGTTGAAGAAGAGCTTTCCGCCCGGCATCGATTACATCAAGATCTACGACCCGACTACGTTTGTCAGCCAGTCGATCGAAGAAGTGATCAAGACGATTGTTATCGCCGTGCTGCTGGTGGTGGGCGTGGTGTATCTGTTCCTGCAGAACTGGCGCGCCACGATCATTCCCGTGGTGGCCATCCCCGTTTCGCTGATTGGGACGTTCACGATTCTTTCGCTGTTCGGGGCGTCGATCAACAACCTGTCCTTATTCGGGCTGGTGCTCGCCGTCGGGATCGTGGTGGATGATGCGATCGTGGTGGTCGAGAACGTCGAGCGGAACATGGCGCTTGGCATGTCGCCACGCGAGGCAGCTCACCAGACCATGAACGAAGTGTCGACGGCCATCATCGCGATTGCACTGACCTTGTGTGCAGTGTTCGGTCCTACCGCGCTGATGTCCGGCATCTCCGGTCTGTTCTTCAAGCAGTTCGCCATCACCATCGCGGCATCGACAGTCATCTCGTGCTTCGTTTCGCTCACGCTTAGCCCGGCGCTGTGCGCAGTGCTGCTTAAGCCGCACGACATGGAAAAGACGCACGGCGGCACGACTGTGCTTGGCCGCCTTCACCACGCTGTGTTTGGTCGCTTCAACACGTCGTTCGACTGGCTGTCGACGAAGTACGGCAAGGTCACGGGCCGCTTCGTGCGCGCCACGACCGTCATGCTGATCGTCTACGCCGGCCTGATTGGCGCGACGGCACTGCAGATGTCGAGAATGCCGACTGGCTTCATTCCGGATCAGGACATCGGCTATCAGGCTGTGATCGCCTTCCTGCCGCCGGGTTCGAGCCTCGAACGCACGGACAAGGTAATCCGCGAGATCAACGACATCGTCCTGACCACGCCCGGCATGCAAGGTGTGACGCACACGTCTCCCGTGTCGGGCTTCGACGTGACGACGGGCACGCTTGCTCCGAACGTCGGCACGCTGTTCTACGGTCTGCCCTCGCTGTATGGCAAGCATGTTCCCGGTGTCAATGCAGCATCGATGCTGGTGACGCTCCGCAAGCGTGTGTCTGTCATCAAGGACGCAGTCGTGGTCGTGATCAACCCGCCGCCTGTGCAAGGTCTCGGTTCAGCCGGCGGCTTCAAGCTGATGCTGGAAGACCGTGGCGGACTTGGCCCTCAGGCGCTCGCGAAAGCGACCAACGACCTCGTTGCAGCAGCCAACAAGGACAAGGTGTTCGGTGGTGTGTTCACGCTGTATAACGCAGGCGCGCCGTCCGTCTATGCGGACATCGACCGCCTGAAGGCAGAAAAGGTTGGCCTCACGCCCTCCGACGTGTTCTCGACGATGGATCTCTATCTTGGCTCTCAGTACGTGAACGACTTCAACTATCTGGGCCGCACTTACCAGGTGCGCGTGCAGGGCGATGAAGCATTCCGTCAGACGCCGGAAGACATCGGCAGACTGAAGGTCCGCAATGCAACGGGCGACATGGTGCCTATCAGCAGCGTGGCGACCTTCAAGAACACGACGCAGCCGTATCGCGTGCCTCGCTACAACATGTATCCGGCAGCGGAAATCATGGGTGCAGCCGGCCCGGGGTATTCCTCCGGCGATGCAATCGAACGCATGGAAAAGCTCGCGGATCAGGTTCTGCCAAATGGGGTTTCGTACGAATGGACTGACCTCGCTCACCAGCAGAAAGAGCAGACCATGTCGCCGCTCGTGATCTTCGCGGCCTCCGCACTGTTCGTGTTCCTCGTGCTTGCCGCGCAGTACGAAAGCTGGAAAACACCGCTCGCGATCGTGCTGATCGTGCCGATGTGTCTGCTCGCTGCGGCAATCGGCCTGAACATGCGCGGCATGCCGATCGACATCCTTGCGCAGATCGGATTCGTGGTGCTCGTTGGACTGGCGGCGAAGAACGCGATTCTGATCGTGGAGTTCGCGAAGCAACGCGAGGAAGAAGATGGCGTCAGTGCAGAAGATGCCGCTGTACATGCCGCTCATGTGCGTCTGCGCCCGATCCTGATGACCTCGTTCGCGTTCATTGCCGGCGTGGCGCCGCTTGCCATCGCGAGTGGTGCGGGTTCGGAAATGCGGCAATCGCTCGGCACAACGGTGTTCTTCGGCATGCTCGGTGTGACGCTGTTCGGTCTCGCCTTCACGCCGGCCTTCTATGCCTTCGTTCGCAAGCTCGGTGTCCGGCACGCGAACCCTTTGCCCCGGCAGCTCGGTAGCGGAGATGCAAAATGAAGCACCTGATATTCAAGACCTCGAAAGCGGTCATCAGTAGTGTGATCGTGGCTGCGGCGCTCGCGGGTTGCGCCGTCGGTCCCGACTATGTCGCGCCGAAGGCCGACTACGTGCCCTTCCACAACACGGAAGCGGTCGCCAGCAGGCAGACCACGTTGGCCGCACCGAAGCTCGACGCATGGTGGACGGGCTTCAACGATCCCATGCTCGAAAAGGTCGTGCAGCGTGCGCTGGATCAGAACCTGAGCCTGCAGGCATCGATTGCACGCGTGACACAGGCACGCGCTGCCGCGCAGGCTGCAGGCGCGCAACTGCTGCCTACCGTCGATGCAGGTGCCTCCTATACAGCGGAGCACCAGAGCACGGAGGGTCCGCTCGGCGCACTGGCGAGTGCGTTCCCCAACTACAGCCGCGATCAGAAGGAGTATGTGGTCGGCGCGACGGCAAGCTGGGAAATCGACCTGGCAGGCGGCCTCAGACGCGCTCATGCCGCTGCACGCGACGAAGAGCAGGCCGCGGAAGCGGCGCAGCTCGGCACGCGCATCACGGTCGCCGCTGACGCGGCAGACGCTTATCTGCAAGTCCGAGGCTTGCAGGCACGCGTCGCCGTCACACAGGATCAGATCGACACCGACGCGCACCTGCTGGAACTGGTCAAGGCACGCAAGCAGGCAGGCGCGGCGGATGAGCGCGAAGTGGCGCAAGCCGAAGCGCTGCTTCGCCAAGCGCGTGCTGCGATGCCCGCATTGCGTATCTCGCTCGAAGCCCAGTTGAACCGCCTCGACGTGTTGATGGGCGCACAGCCCGGCACGTACGCTGCGGAACTCAACACCAACAGCGCAGTGATACCGGACATTCCCGCAATCGGCACGGGCGATCAGCCCGTCGACGTATTGCGCCGACGTCCGGACATCATTGCGGCCGAGCGTCATCTCGCTGCGTCCAATGAACAGATCGGCGCGGCACTCTCCGACTACTATCCGAAGATCTCGCTGTCAGGCGCGTTGGGCTTCGACAGCTTGTCGGCGAGTAAGCTGTTCAGTGCGAAGGCGTTTCAGCCAGTCGGCACAGGCGCGCTGCAATGGCGGCTGTTCGATTTCGGCAAGGTGGATGCTGAAGTGAAGAACGCGCGTGGTGCGCACGCTGAAGCACTCGCGCAGTACAAGGAAGCGGCGCTGAAAGCAACGGAAGACGTTGAAGATGCGTTCATCACGCTGTCGCAAACCGAACTGCGCGCGCAAGAGCTTCAGCAGGAAGTGGCGGCGCTCACGCGGTCGCGTGATCTGTCGGAGAAGGCATACCGGGCGGGTTCCATCACGCTCACCGATGTGCTCGATGCAGACCGTCTGCTGCTCGTGTCACGTGACGATCTCGACGCTACCCGAGCCGATGCGGCTCGCGCGGCGGTTAGAACGTTCCGTGCATTAGGGGGAGGATGGGACGCGCCGCAACAGGTTGCGCAGACCAACTGACTGACTGATTGATTGAAGCCTGGCCCGAACATGATGGTTGTCAAACCGCGATGTTCGGGCCGGCAATCAGAACCCGAATGTGATCTAGCTGAACCGCTGACTACGCAAGGCAGGAGGTAACGGATGCTTCGCCTCGGAGAACGAAGGGGTCATTGGCGTGTGCGTGCCGCTCGTGACTTTGCCCCAGCTCTTCAGTCCGTCGATGGGATCTGCACTTTCGACGATGTCGTATCCGGCACTGGTCAGGCGATACTCGGCGGGCGTCGTGCATTCTGTCACCAGTCCCATGTCCTTCAGGAGCGCCAGATGCAATCGAACTTCCGGCCAGCTGTGTTCCCCCGTTTTACCGACGCCCACTTCGATGTCCTTGCAACATTGCGTCGGATTTTCATGTTCCTGCATGAAAGAAAGTATGGTCTTGAGAAGTTCGGTGTTCCTGCGCATGTCGACCTCCGTGGTTGTCCCTATCTGTCTTCAAGATAGCAGTTTTGCAACGACGATGCATGACATTGACGGAAAAGTCACGGAAGCCCAGGGTATTCACTAGAGCATGAATATACGCCACATGATTGATGCAGCCGAAGCGATACCTTAGTCCAATTGAAAAGCACTGTGCGATGTGTCGTAATCGATGGTACCTGTCGCGAGACCGGCTAACACAAGCCTGCCAGTCCGCGAGCATCAGACCATCCATCGCGCTCGCCGTTTCTGATCTTTCTATGCCGGGACACGTCACCGCTTGCAACAGACGGCCATGTCTGCCGTCGCAACCGTGACCTGAATGTCCATCCATCTCTCGTAACGAGGAGCAATCTATGTCTACCGTCAGTCAGTTTCGTCAGCTACACGTGAATTCGACGCCCCTACGCTTGCCCAACGTCTGGGATGCCGGCAGCGCGCGGCTGGTCGAGTCACTCGGTGCGCAGGCCATTGCGACGACGAGTGCAGGTTTCGCATGGGCACTGGGCTATCCCGACGGACGCGTGCTGCCTTTCGACGAAGTCGTTGGCTCTGTACGCAGGATTGCGCGGGTTCTCAAGGCGCCCGTATCGATCGACATCGAGCACGGCTATTCCGATGATCCCGAGGCCGTTGCCAGCAACGTGATGCGACTGGTCGAACTCGGCATTGCCGGCATCAACATCGAAGACGGACACGACACGCCTGCGCTGCTCGCCGCGAAAATCGAGGCCATTCGCAGCGCAGTGGCCGCCGCAGGCGCGGACCTGTTCATCAACGCACGGTGTGACGTATTTCTGGCTGGCCTCGTCGACAAGCCGAAGCTGACCAGCGAATCGATTGCACGAGGCAAGGCCTATGCAGCAGCGGGCGCCGACGGTCTCTTCCTTCCCGCGCTTGCCAACCCATCCGATATTGAAGAAGTCGTCGGCGCCATTCAATTGCCGTTGAACGTGATGGCCGTGCCGGGTCTCGCAGATGCTGAAGCGCTCGGCAAGCTCGGCGTCAAGCGCCTGAGTGCAGGTGGCGGCCTATCGCAGGTCGTGCTCGGCAAGGCCAAGATGCTTGCACAAGATTTTCTGCAGACGGGCCGCTCTGACACGCTCAACGAAAACCCGCTGCCCTATGGAGAGATCCAGAAGCTCTTCACCGATCTGCCGGCGAAATAGAACACCCGCCAGCATCCTTGCTCGCGCGCGCAGCGTGACGGTGTCGCGATGATGCGTGCGGGCGGCCCACACCATTCAACAGAAAGGTAAAGCGATGTCTCACTCCATTTCCGCTTCTGCCGCCGGCACGTTCGCGATTGGCGGCGACCTGCAGGTCAATCGGCTCGGCTTCGGTGCAATGCGAATTACCGGCCCCGGCATCTGGGGACCGCCCGCGAATCATGACGCCGCCATCGCAACGCTCAAGCGTCTGCCCGAGCTGGACGTCAACTTCATCGACACGGCTGACGCGTACGGTCCCTACGACAGCGAATGTCTGATCAAGGAAGCGCTGTACCCCTACACAGGTCTCGTGGTCACGACGAAAGGCGGTTTGACGCGGCATGGCCCGGAAATATGGGCACCCCTCGGCCGCCCCGAATACCTGCGGCAATGTGTGCTCACGAGTCTCCGGCGTCTTGGCGTCGAACGCTTCGATCTCTGGCAGTTGCATCGCGTCGATCCGAAAGTGCCACGCGATGAACAGTTCGATGCCATCGCGGCCATGCAACGCGAAGGGCTGATCAGACATGTCGGTCTCAGCGAAGTGCCCGTCGACGACATCGAAGCCGCGCAGAAATACTTCAAGGTCGCAACCGTTCAGAACCAGTACAACCTCGTCGACAGAAAGAGCGAAGATGTACTCGACTTCTGCGAGAAGCACGGCATCGGATTCATTCCATGGTTTCCGCTTGCTGCCGGTGAACTGGCCAAGCCCGGCTCGATCGTCAATACGATCGCGAAGGAACACGGCGTGACCACCGGCGCGATTGCGCTCGCATGGTTGCTGAAGCGCTCCAGGGTCATGCTTCCGATCCCCGGCACAGGTAGCGTCGATCATCTGATCGAAAACGTGGCCGGCGCGAGCGTGAAGCTGAGCGACGCGCAGTTTCAGGAACTCGACCGTCAGGGTCGCGAAGCGGCCAGGGCGAATTGACGATGCTGCGCTCTCGCAAGTTGCAACTGGATACCGTGGTAGCCCATGCTGAATCGTGATCGAAACGGCAAGGCCTTGATGCGAGCCGCGCGCTACGCGGCTCGCGTGTACAACCAGCACCTGATGAGCGTCTCGCTCAGCGCCAGCCAGCACGCGATTCTGGAAGCGATCGGCATGTTTGGCCCCGTCACCCTTCAGGAACTCGCCCATGAGCTGGTCATCGAGCGCTCTGCGTTACAGCGCACGCTGCAACCGCTGAAGAAAGCCAACCTCGTTCAAGCGACGCGAGACCCGGCTCATGCGAAGCGCTCGGTCTATCAGATTACGGCTGAAGGCAAAGCGCGGCTTGAATCGTCGATTGCCCTCATTCAGGCGGCTGAAGTCGAAATAGCGAAGTTTTTTGTTCTGCCGGCCACGGCGGCATTGGCAGCGACTCGCGACAGTGTCCAGACGGGCACCGACGGGCCGCGTCAAACCGCAGACCCGATCAGCCAGCGTACCCACTCGTTGCCCTGATCCCGCGCGGCGCGCAATAGCAGACCAGACCGCTTGCGCGCACCCGCTTCGCCCATATATCTCCTGCAGTTATCCCGTGTTGGCTGGCCGAGCAGTTGTCTCCGCGACGATCCTTGACGTTTGTACGTTTGCGCAATATACAAACCAAACGCCATCACGTGGATTATGATGCTTCTCTAGACCAATCTTTGCCCAGGAGAACGGATTATGGGATATTCCCAAGCAGAAAAGGCCGAGACCCATCACCGGATCGTCGATGTCGCGTCACGGCGCTTTCGCGAACTCGGCCTCGACGGTATCAGCGTGGCTGACATCATGAAGGAAGCGGGCTTGACCGTCGGCGGCTTCTACAAGCACTTCGACTCGCGCGACGAACTCGTGGCCGAGGCGCTGGCAGCGGCATGCGAGCAGATGGAAGAGTCGGGCCTGACGAGTCAGCCGACCTTGAAGAAAAGCATTCAGACGTATCTTTCTGAAGCGCATCGCGACGACATCACCAGCGGCTGCCCGATTTCGGCATTGGTGAACGATACGGCGCGCAGTACCGACGACGCACGCGAGGTCTATACCGAACGTGTCGAAGCGAGCCTTGCGCTGCTTGAAAGCCAGATGCCCGAAGGCACGGAAGGCAATCGCAGAGCCAAGGCCATGCTGATCTACAGCGCCTATGTCGGTGCACTCGGCCTTTCGCGAGCGGTGGCGGATCCCAAACTGTCGCGCCAGATCCTCAACTCGGTTTCGTCGGAACTGATCTCGCTCTTCCCGACGAAAAAAGCGCAGGCGGCGGCTGCCTAGCCGATCACCGATATGCGGCCAATTGCGTCCCGTATTCTGTGCAGCTACACAGTAGATTGCATGGGAGCGGGACAGATAGCTTTGCCATTCACCATCTCTATCGCCGCGCACTGAAATCGCCGAGATAGTCCGGTTCTTGCGCGCACGGCATCCGGCCTTCAACCACGTCTACGCCGTTTGCTGATCTCACCGGCGTCGGATCAGCCATCTCCACAAAGGTCGCCGCCGTATTCATCGGTTCAAACCCGTCACGGCGCCCGCGCGCACCACTTCCTGAGCAGTTCTCTCCGGCACGTCCTTGCTGATCCCTAGCACATTTTCATCAAGCGCTTCATTACGCCACTTCCTCGAATTCCGACGAACTGCTTCTCGATTTGAATAGTAGCGTGAGAAAACTGATCTACGTATAGTTTCGTCACGCAACTTTACTGAGATCCATTTTTCCAAGGGAATATCATGGACCGCCGTCTTCTCACACTTGCCCTGGGCATGTTTGCACTAGGCACCGACAGCTTCGTGTTCGGAGGCATCCTGCCTCAGATTGCGAAGTCCTTTCACGTCAGCATCGGCGCAGCCGGACAGATGATCACGGTCTATGCGCTCACGTTCGCGCTGCTGGCACCGACGATCGCCGCCCTCGCAGCGGGCATCTCGCGCAAGCGTCTGCTGCTGACGGGCATGGGCCTTTTCATTGTCGCCAACATCGGCACGGCGCTCGCACCGACCTTCGCTCTCGCACTCGCCACGCGGGCATTGGCAGGCGTTGGCGCGGCGATGTTCTCGCCCACGGCAAGCGGAACGGGCACGATGCTCGTGGCGCCCGAGCGCCGCGGCTTCGCGCTGTCGATCATCGTTGCGGGACTCACTACCGCGACGGCCCTCGGCACGCCGCTTGGCGCCGTCATCGGTGGCCTTGCCGACTGGCGCTGGACGTTAGCCTTCGTCGCCGCGCTCGGCGCAGCAGGCTTTGTCGGTGTCTGGGCACTGCTGCCCGAAGTGCCGCTGCCGCCAGCCATTTCGTTGCGCAAGCGTCTCGCGCCGCTCACCGACTCTCGCGTCGGCCTGATTCTCGTCACCACCGTGCTTGCGCAGATCGGCACCTTCATCATCTACAACTATTTTTCCGTCGTGTTCGATCGCGCCACTGGCGGCAATCCGACCGTGCTCGGCATGCTGCTGGTCCTCTGGGGCCTTGCTGGCACCTTCTCGAACCTGATGACGGGCCGTATTATCGACAAGATCGGTTCACGCAAGGTAGTCATCGTGATGCTGATTGCCGTGATGACCGTGATTCTCACGATGCCGCTTTCTGGCCGGCATTTGTGGAGTGCAGCCCTTGCGATTACGGTCTGGGGTGGCTGCGCCTGGGGTGTGCTCGTGCCGCAGCAGTTTCGTCTGGTGAGCCTCAATCCGCCGATGGCCGCCGTGCTGGTTGGTCTCAATACATCGGCGACGTATATCGGCGTGTCGATCGCCGGTGTGATCGGCGCGGGCGCGATCCCTGTGATCGGCAGCCATAACCTCGGTTATCTCGCCAGTTCGATTGTCGTGGTCGCTCTGGTCTTCTCCGAGCTCGCGACGCTGCGGATCGCGGCCGTCGAGAACGCGAAGGTCGTCACGAATGGTGCGACTGTCTGACGCCCTGACGCTTTAAAGAGAACCCATTCATCGATACGAGCGCGACGCACGCAAGTGCGCCCGCTCGATTTACGCTTGATAGCCAAGGAGAAAGGAGATGCTACAACTGCGCCCGACTTGCGAATGTTGCGACAAAGATCTGCCGCCCGATTCGCCCGATGCACGCATTTGTTCGTTCGAATGTACCTTCTGCCGCGACTGCACTGACAACGTGCTGCACGGAAGCTGTCCGAACTGCGGTGGCGAACTGGTGGCGCGCCCGCGACGCCCTGCAGCCAAGCTGGCAAAGTTCCCGGCATCCACGGAGCGGGTTTTCAATGCTGCGTGCAAGGAGCAGCACAGTCAGGTCTAACGCACGCTGTGCGCAAATGACTTGACGCTACTCGTCGCTATCGCCCAACACGCGCCAGTTGCGATGTTCGATCACAGCGTGAGTCGTTTTGGTCGCACCGGGACCCGGTGCAAAACGCACGTCATGGAAGCTCAGCTTGCGGCCGTTCTTTCCATGCACGCCGACAGGTTGCACCGGCTTTCCGCTTGCATTGTCGATCAGTTCGACAGATGCTTTGCCATTGGGTGAAAGCCACCGGTCGCCCCATTGCATCAGCGCGACCAGCACGGGATACAACTCCGTGCCTTTCTCGGTCAACCGATACCCGAAGGTATTCGCGCGCTCGGCAAGCGGATAGCGCTCCAGAATGTCCAGCTCGATCAGGCGTTCGAGACGTGCCGTGAGCACGTTGCGCGCGATGCCAAGCTCGCTTTGAAATTCATCGAAACGCGTCGTGCCCTGCGTGCACTCCCGCACGATCAGCAGGCTCCACCACTCGCCGACCTCATCGAGGGCGCGAGCGATAGAACAGTTCATTCCGTCAAAGCGTTTTCGGTACATGCGTTTCTTATAGCACATCGAGTTTCGTGACGCAACTTACCGATCCAACGTATCGATCCGTGCCCGGATTGAGCGGCATCTGACCGCGTGAGGGTGAAGCATGTGCATTCGACGAAATTTGTAACCGCACAAACAAGTTTAATGAGGTTACACTATACTTGCCTTCAGACGGACGCGCGACGCTTGCGCTGCCTGCGTCCATTCGCTCTCGTAGACTGTCCGTGATCCGGACGTCGTATCAAGGAGTCTCCCGTGTTCAAACTGCGCGCGCTTGCTTCGTTGCTTGTCGGTATCGGCATGATGATGACCTCACCGTCTCCCGCGCTAGCGGACACTGGAACGACTACACAGGACATGCCGGTTCAGTATCGAACGGTAAAGGTGGATGGGCTATCGATCTTCTATCGCGAAGCCGGCAATCCCGATGCGCCCACTATTCTGCTGCTGCACGGCTTTCCGTCTTCGTCGCGCATGTACGATCCGCTGCTGTCGCGTCTGGCGGACAAATATCATCTGGTGGCGCTGGACTATCCGGGCTTTGGCCACAGCGATGCACCCGATGCAAAAGACTTCTCGTACACCTTCGATCATCTGACGGAAGTGACCGAACGCTTTATCGAAACACTCGGGATGAAGCATTACGTGCTGTATGTGCAGGACTACGGTGGCCCTATCGGCATGCGGCTTGCCGTCCAGCATCCGGAGCGCATCGACGCTCTGATCATTCAGAATGCCGTCTCGCATGAAGATGGTCTTGGACCGCTCTGGGCAACGCGTCGTGCTTTCTGGAAAGATCGCGCCGCACACGAAGCCGCGCTACGCGAGAACTTTCTGTCGCTCGCATCGACGCGTCAGCGGCATGTCGGATCGAATCCGCATCCGGAGACGATCAACCCCGATCTGTGGACTGACGAATTCGCCTTCCTGAGCCGACCCGGCGAAGCCGATATTCAATCGGACCTGTTCTATTCCTACCAGACGAATGTCGCGAGTTATCCCGCGTGGCAGGCATGGTTGCAGAAGCATCAACCCAGAACATTGATCGTGTGGGGCAAATACGATCCATCGTTTCAGGTTGCAGAGGTAGCGGCCTATCAGCGCGATCTCCCCAATGCAGAAGTACACGTGCTCGATGCGGGTCACTTCGCACTCGATGAGAAACCCAACGAAATTGCCGCGATCATGCGGCGTTTTCTCGCGCGCCTGCCGGGTGCGTGACGCTTCACGCAATGCGACCGCGTAGCGTTGGTCGCGCAAAGAAGCGATCGGCAGCTAAGCAGCGTCTGCCGATCGTTCGCGCGGCGCTCGCTACTGCACGGTGATAGTCGCTTTCATGTTCGGATGTATGCCGCAAAAGATCTTGTAGATGCCCGGTTTATCGAACTTGTACTGATACGTGTCGTTCTGGTCGAGTGCGGCGGAATGAAAAATCCCGGCATCGTTGACCACGGTATGCGGTTCACCGTCCAGATTCTTCCAGGTCACGGTCGAACCTGCCTTGACCGTGAGATCCATCGGCGAAAACATAAAGTTCTTGATGACGACAGCATTGGTCTCCTGCGCCTGCGCAACCGTCGACACGGACGTCAGCGCCGCCATGGCGATCCCCGCCCCGATAAAGACAGCCAACGCGCGTTTGAAAATGGTGAATAGCATGATGTGGGTCTCTTGTAAGTGATCGATGTGTGCAATCAGACGAGCGTCGTATCGGAAAGGGTTGCCTTGAGCGGGTGCTGCGAGATCTTGATGCTGGTCACGCCAAGCATTTTTGCAAGCTGATCACTCGGCACCTTGAGCGGCATCGGTCCAGGGCCATTGCCCGCCGTCGGTTGCGGATAGGCCGTCGAGCGCGCGGTGTGGAACGTGATATTGCCTTCCACCTTGGACACGATCTGGTGGATATGCCCATTGAGCACCGTGACCGAGCCGAAGCGCTTCAGATAATCCATTGCCTTGCCCGCGTCGCCCGTACCCCATCCCCACGGTTCGTAAATCGTCCACATGGGCATATGTGCAAACACAACGATCGGCGTGCTGGCGGAGCGTCCTTTCAGATCGTTTTCGAGCCACTCGAGCTGTTCGTCGCCGAGACCGCCCAGGCCGTTGGGCTTGAAATGCATCACATTGACCAGTCCGATGAAATGCACACCGTTGTGGTCGAAGCTGTAATACCCCTTGTTGTCCGAGGCGGCGCCGAACCGTTTGAAGTATTCCGTGCCCGGCCCGTCTGTCACATCGTGCTCGCCGGGCACCGTGTGCAATTCGGTGATGTTCAGTCCAGACATCAGCTGGGCTGCGAGGTCGAATTCTTCCGCCTTCGAAAGATGCGTGATGTCGCCCGTGTGTATCGTCAGGGCCGGCTTGACGGGCATCGCGTTGACGAAGTCGATCGTCTGTTTGAGTGTGCCCGCAACATCCGGATTGGCCTCTTTGTTGAACCCGATATGTGTATCGCTGATCTGCAGGAATAGCGGCACGCCCGAGGACTTGCCGGACATGCTGGCCGCCGAAGCCAATTCCATCGGCGTGAGAACGCCGCCGGACAGGACAAACAGCGTACCTGCGCCACCGAAGGCGAGACATTTCAATGCATTGCGGCGGGACAGACTGGAAGGATTATCTGACGACATGATTACCTCTCGACTGGGATTCAGAAGGCAGGCCACCGGATGGTCAGGTGGTCTACCGCGCTTGGCTACAAGCGCTAGACCGAGGCACCGTCACTTTTATTCCACGATCTGAATTCCCGCTGCTGGCAATCAATTATTTGCGTTTTCCTTTCAAAGCCGATTAACCGCCGGGTATACATCTGAAAGCCGTCAGGGAATAACCAGCGCACCCGCGAGGTTCTGCAGGCAGAGCACACGAAATGGGGAAATGGAAATGAATATCGTCGACATGGCACGCGCATCGGGATTGACCGTGATTCTCGATGGCAGAATCGGGCAGCAGGAATATCAGAGCGTATGCGGTTCGATGTCCGCATTACAGCGATTCGCCGAAGCGCTTTGCCAGCACGCGGTGAATCAGAACGACGCTGCGCGGCATCGCACGGCGGCAATCAGTCCACGCACCCAATTACGCCGGGGGTTCAAGTGAAGAGCGCGACGACCAGTCCGCCCTATCCGCGAATCGAGGCATCGTGGCAATCCGTTTTGCGCCAGTGCCAGTTCGGATCGGGCGTGGTGATGCTGACTTATCTTTTTCTGCATCTCGTCAATCACGCGCTCGGCATCTGGTCGATGGATCTCGCCGGGCGCGGCCTGCTGGTGGCGCTGCGCGTCTGGCGCAGTGCACCCGGCACAGTCGCGCTCTACGGCGCAGCGACACTGCATTTTTCGCTCGCGTTGCACACGATCTACCGGCGCCGTCACTGGACGCTGCCGCCCGCCGAATGGGTTCGCCTCTGGGCAGGACTCAGCCTGCCGCTCTTGCTCATGCGCCATGCCGTGACCACGCGGCTGGCCTCCACGCTCTATGGGTTCGAGCCGAACTACGAGCGAGTGGTCATCATGCTGCTGACGAGTGGAACGCAGGGGCTGCAACTTGCGCTGCTCGCCCCTGGCTGGATACATGGATGTCTCGGACTATGGTTCCGGTTTCGCCACTACCCACTGGCGCAGCGCATGAAACCCGCTTTGCTCGCATTTGCCGCGCTGTTGCCGCTTCTCTCCGCAGGCGGCTTTATCCGGATGATGCAATTCGTCGAAACAAAGCGTCCGCTGCTACACGCTGCCGATCCGAAACTCATCGCGCACCAGCCTGCCCTCGATGCCTGGCGTCACAGTCTTGTCGGGTTGTATCTTGGGCTGATCATTGGCGCATTTATCGCGGGACAAGTGCGCAACAGACTCGAACAACGACGCCTGGAAAAAGCCCGCTGACGTGCGACGCGCGACTCACGCCGTGAGCGGCAAGACACGCCTCAGGTGAGCATTGCGCAGGTACAACCCACCCCACAGCAACACGCCCAATACCAGACAGACAATCTGCGGCGGCGAGCCGATCTCACCCAGCCGGAAGTGCGTACAGATCGCCCCGCCGAGAAATCCCGTCACCGCAATTGCGCCAATCACGGCCGTTCGCGGCAACGCGTACAGAAGCGTGCACACCAGCAAAATCGCGCCAAGAGCGGGCGCGAGGCTGTCCGGAAAGCCCGTCGCGGCGAATTTGGCTTGCATGCTCGACGGAAACATCAAAATGCTGGCGGCGTCGGCAAGCAATGCAAACACGACTGCCGCGCTGACGATTCGTCCCGCCCAGGGCGAACTCTTCTGACTCAGGTTCACATCCATTGCTCAGTCCTCGAACAGGTTGATGGACCCGACGATAACCGGGCCGAATGAGTTGAGAATTAATCCCGATTCGCGGCATCTCGACCGCTTGCTTCGCGTGGCGTCGCAATCAGAAGATCAGTTTCATATCGCCCAGATTAAATTCTCCGCCGCGCTTCATAACTTTCTGCTAACAGACCCGGCATACATTGATCTCCGGACACTGATTTTCATTCGAGAAAACAGATTGCTCCATTTCACCTTTTCCACGGAGATACACATGAATACCACCGTTCAACTCAATGCCGAGCAAAGCATCAACGATCTGATCGTCCCGCAACACGCTTCGTTCACGTTACCCGAGGGCATCGTAGCCGACGGCATGGATCTCGTCCCGACGGTTCAGGATCTGATCTGATCGTTCGCGGGGGGGCGCAACACCGATAGGTCTGCCTCCCCGCATTTCTTCCATTCGATAGCGACGTATCCGACGTCCCCCAGCCTCCATGAAGATCACTTCCGAATTTCTCAGTGCTCCCGACGCATGGCGAGAACTCGTGCTTCCAGCGGCGGGACTCAGTACATGCATGCGTACCGAACTGCAGGAGAACATGAAAAGCTCTCTGCACAAGGTCATGCAACAGATCGCATACGTGCTGCCGGATTCCACCGCGGGTATCGATGACGAAATCAGCGGACTGGACCAGAACCGGCGCTATTCACCGCGACTCTACTTCAACTACTTCGCCCTGCTTCAAGGCATGGCGCGCTCCGACGCGCAAGCGGTCGCCGCGCGCTGCGCCTCGTTGCGAGCGTGTCTGCATTCGCCCTATGCAGACAGCTTCGAAGTGCGCGAGCAGATCGACGACATTGCGCAAGCCTTCTTGCGTGCGCAATATGTCGCAACGAAATCCGATGCGAACTTCCAGAACTTCGATGCCGGCGCAGACGATGTCGATTCGCAAATTGCAATCGCGCGTTGCGTCGCGACGTCCGCGCGCCGGCATATTGCCGAACTCGAAACCGCGCTTGCCACCACCGAGCCGCATCTCGCCGACGAACTCGCCAGTCTCGTCTCAGTCGTCCAGTTGATGCCGGATTCCTTTCACGCCGAAGCCGCGTCGAGTCTCTCGGCATTCGGCATGGTGGTCGTGCGGCCACCGCAACAGAACCTGCGCGAGGCGCATCAACGCTTCTTCTACTTCGACCGCGTGATTCACGAGTCCGCGCACATTTACCTCAACATGCTGATGACCTTCGATCCGCTCGTGACGAATGGTGCAACGCTCGCCTTGTCGCCGGCACGACAGACGTTGAGGCCCGTCAAAGGCGTATTGCACGCGCATTTCGTGTTCTTCCGCCTGCTGCATGCTTATCGGCACGCGCCGGAGTCTATTCGCAACACGGATGCTCCCTGTCCGTCGCCGCGCGACATCGCCCAACTGAGTCTGGCGGGATTGCCGCTGTCATTCGCCGTCAGAGAAAACGTGTACTTCGACAAGTTCATGCAAGGCGATGCCATCCTGCGCTCGTCCGCGCACTTTACGCAGCGCGGCGCGTGCATGCTCGATTCGATGCGGGAGGCCGTCTGTCATGTGTGATATCGCCTTGCGCTCGCTCGATCAACGACTGGTCGATCGCCTTCTGCATCTGCGCCCCGTGCCTCGCACGCTGCTCGAAATGGGCTGCGGTGAAGGCCACAAGCTGATCGCGCTCAAAAGCGCGCACGACATTGCCGTATGTGGCGTCGATACCTATGAGCCATCGCTAGCGTTGTTGAAAGACGCGGGTATCGACACGAGAGCCTGTGATATGCGCAGACTCCCTTTCGACGACAACACCATCGACTGGGTGCTGATCGCCAATTCGCTGCATCACGTGACCAATCCCCGCGATGCGATCAGGGAAGGCGCACGCGTCGCACGCCACGGCATCGTGATCTGCGAACCCTGGCTGGATCAAACCATCGCCTCGCAACGCACTACCCACGCGCTGTGCGAATGGTCGAATGCGTTATTGCAGAGCCTTGGCTATTTTCATCGCCCCGGTCTTTCTGCAGGAGAAATTCTGGAACTGATCGACTTCGATGCGGTGTCCGCAGAGATCGACTATGAACTCGACGTCGTGCGCTGGGATGTGCAGCAGTGGCTCACGGATATGGCGCCACGGATCGCGAAACTATCGCGTGATCATTACTTGCGCTGGCGTCTGAACCAGTTGCTCAGCACCTTGCCTTCAGGCTCGGCCACACAGCCCGGTCAGGTGGTGGTGGTCGTCAGGAAAGCGCAATTCACCGCAGTCGCATTATCTTCGTAAAAGGAATCCGCCATGAAACTTCAGAGACAGGTCATTGTGATCGTGGGTGCGGACCGCAAGGGCTTTTATATTGGGCCGACCCTGCATGGCCGAGGGTATCAGTGTGTCCATGTGACGATGGGCGAACCCAAGGGCACCGACACCAGCTTTCAGGCCTGGTGCAGCCACGAATATCGCCTGAAGTCGCACGACGACGCGGCAATACGCGAACTCGCAGCCGAGTTGAAGCGCTATCGCGTCAAGGCTATCGTTGCGGCCGGCGACAGCGGCGTGATACCCGCCAACAAGCTCGCGCAGTTCTTCGACGTGCCTCGCAATCCCGCTGGAAGCGCGCAATTGCACCGACACAAATACCATATGGTCGATGCTCTGCGAATCAACGGCGTTCCGTGCGCGGCGCAATCTCATTCGAGCAACCTCGACGACATTCTCGCCTGGTACAACACATCCGGCTTTACACGTGTCGTGATGAAACCTGCGCTCGGCGCGTTCTGCGACGGCGTGGGCATCTGCGAGAACGAAGCGCAGATTTCAGCCGTATTCGAACGCAATATCGGGCGCGTCAATGTAGTCGGCGAGATCAAGGACGAGTACGTCATTCAGGAATATCTGGAAGGCCGGCACTTCGTCGTCAATACCGTGTCCGTTGAGGGAAAACACGTCGTTACGGACATCTGGCATGAAGTCAACCACTACGAAGGCACGCAACTGATCGACGAGTACTCGGACTCCGTGCGCCGCGACGCGCCCGAATTCTCCGTTCTGACGGCGTACGTCCACGATGTGCTCGACGCGCTGCAGATCCGCAACGGCCCGGCCCATCATGAAGTCATGCTGACGCAAAACGGCCCGCGCCTGATCGAAACGGGCGCACGGCTCGCGGGTGGTATCGATTATTCGGTAGTCGAGGAATGCAACGGATACAGCCAGGTATCGGTACTCGCGGACAGTCTGGTTGCGCCGCAAACCTTTCCACGCAGAAACGTACTACAAGACAGTGCGCCCGCGCGCTTCGCGCGCTTTATCTATATGTTCTCGCCAGCGGCAGGCACGGTGATCGAGCAACCCGACCTTTCGCCCTTTATGACCGTGCCGGGTCTCATGAGCATCAAGCTGACTTTCGAGCAAGGCACACGGCTCGAAGCAACGGGAGACACGTTCGGACATCCTGGCTACGCGATGCTGCTCGCCAGCAGCCAGGAAGAACTCGAACGCGATTACGCATGCTTCCGTGCAATCGAGCGATCGTTCTTTCGTGCTGTGCTCGGCGTCGACGTGGGATCGCAATGCGAGACGATGCCAACGCTTCGTCCAGTTAGCGAACACCGTGAAATGGAGCATGCGGCATGAACCCGACGCTATGGCTGCGCGCCGAGTCCCGACCTCACGAACGCAGAACGCCGCTTATTCCCGTCCACGCCGGCATTCTAGTCAAGAATGGATTTCGCGTGTATGTGGAATCTTCGGAGCAGCGCATCTTTCCCGATTCGGCCTACCGCGATGAAGGATGCACACTCGTCGCCAACGGCAGCTGGCGCTTCTGTCGCGACGACGTGCTGATTCTTGGCCTCAAGGAGTTGCCCAATGCGATGTTTCCGCTTCGGCATCGGCACATGTACTTTGCTCATGCGTATGAACGCCAGCAGGGATCGCTCGAACTACTCGAAAGATTCAAACGTGGCGGCGGCTTTCTATACGATCTCGAACAACTCAAAGACCGCTTTGGCGCTCAACTCGTCACAGGCGGTGCGGGTTATCTCGCCGGCCTAGCGGCTGCAACGGCGTGTCTCGACATCTGGAAACAGAAGCAGCAAGACGACGCCGCCCCGCATTCCATACCCGATCAATTCGCGAGTGTAAAAGCCCTCTTTGCCTATGCGCGTTCACTGGCAGGCGGCGGATTCCAGGCGCCACGCACGCGCGTGATCGGACATCGCGGCAAGTCCGGCAGCGGCGTCACGCGCCTGCGCGACGAAGTAGGCATGGAATACGACTGCTCACCGAACATCACGCAAGACCGCTGCGACCTTCGTGAACTGTTGCACGACTATGAACTGGTGTTCAACTGCATCAAGCTGTCTGCCGACACACCGCTCTTTCTAAGCGATGCGATGATCGGCGCGCATACGAAGATCCGGCTAATCGGCGATGTTAGCTGCGAAGCGACGCATCCACGCAATCCGCTCCCGCTGTATTCACGCCCAACCACTTTCGATGCACCCACCTCGCGCACGAACACGGGCATCGACATCATGGCCATCGACAACATCACGGCGATGCTGCCCGTGGAATGCAGCGAGATACTCAGCGAGCAGATCTTTCCGTACCTGTGTTATTTCATGCTCGCGCGTGGCGTGCATGACGCGTCGCCATTTCGACGCGTGGTCGAATCGTTCCATTCCGCATGTGCCGACGTACGGATTGAATCGACCACGGCCGCCTGACGGCCTGTCCGCTTCAACCTGCCTCGACGGTGACCGGTTCGGCGTGGACCAGCATCTGCGTCAGCGCCTCTTTCGCAACACCAGAAGGCGCATCGACATGAACCAGCGTGTCCTGCAATGCGGCGTGTGTTCCCACCTGTCCTTTGAGCCACGCACGCAGCCCTGCTTCCGATGTCACGACGATATTGCTGCGTCGCTCAGGGTCATCCGTTGTCACGTCGGGCATCTCTGGCACGATGTCGGGATCGAAACCTGCCGTGGTGGCATGAAAGAAGGCCCATGTGTCGTTCTCGATGAGAAACACATAGAAGTCCGGCAACGCGAGCAATACGTCCTCGCTATACGTGCTTTCGATACGCGCCTGCAGCAGGTTCAATGCCTCCACGGCCGACATCCGGTTGCGCGCCGCGGATAGCGCGCCCTGCGCGAAGTCGATCGGCTCGACAAGACCGGCTTCAATGGCCTTGCGGGTTGCGACTGCCACCGTGAGTGTCGATGGGTGGCCAACACCAAATTCAATCTTGAAGTTGCAGATTGCGCACATGGCGGCCCTCACGGCGGGACGATGGGGAACCAGAAATCGAAGTTGTCCAGCCACCCCAGAAAGTCGCCGAGCTTCTGGCTATTGCCATCCACCTTCGCCGTGCCCGACATGATGAGCTTTTGCATGTTGGTCGAACCAAGCATGATGTTGTTGAGATCTTCACGCGTCATCGTGACGGACGCATCGGCTGTGTTCGAAGTTTTGCCTTTCGAGTAGTGCAATGCGCTGTTCTCTACCGCCAGTACGTAGATATCCTTGGTGTCCGTCAATGACAGGTTGAAGACGGCGGTCTTTCCGGCAGCACGCTCGCCATTGAGCCGGATGCCGAGAAAATCGAGGAACATGTCGAGCGGCATCGCGCGGATCGTGTCAGGACTTTGCGGCTGCGGCGCCGGAAGTTTCTTGATGCCATTACGCAATTCCATCGCGCCCGTCAGATAGAAGTTACGCCACGGCGCCGACTCCGCCTGATAGCCCAACTGTTCGTAGGCGTCCGCCAGCAACTGCTTTGCCGCGACGTTTTGCGGATCGGCGAATACCACATGATTGACGACTTCCGCGACCCACCGGTAATCGCCCTTGTCGTACGACGCGTGCGCCTTTCGCAATACCGTCGCCGCGCCGCCCATAAACTCGACGTAGCGTTTGCCATTCTCAGTCGGCGGCAAACGATGCAGGTTCGCAGGCACCCCATCGAAAAAGCCCAGCCGCAAGTTGTATTGCGCAACAGCATCGTGATAGACCGTGCCGTAGTAACTGCGGCAATACCAGTGCTTCGCGAGGCTGTCCGGCAAACGGATCGCTTCGCCGATTTCCAGCGGTGTCATGCCCATGTTCGCCATCCGTAACGTCTGATCGTGCAGATAGCGATACATGTCCCGCTGCGCGCTCAGGAAAGAAACGATCCGTTCATTTCCCCACGTCGGCCAATAGTGCGACGCGAACAGAACCTGTGCATCGCCACCGAACATTTCGATTGAAGACTGCAGATACTTGGACCATAGCAGGCCGTCGCGAACCTTTGCGCCGCGCAGCGTGTACAGATTGTGCAGCGTGTGAGTGGCGTCTTCCGCTGCGCAGAATGCCTTCAACTTCGGAAGATAGAACATGAACTCAGAAGGCGCCTCCGATTCCGGCGCCATCAGGATCACCAGATCGACGCCGTCGAGCGTCATCTTCTGTCCTGTCTTTTCGGCAAACATCGACGGGAATGCCAGCGTGATCGTACCGACGGAAGTCGTCTTTCCCAGCCCGCCATCGACGATGCCGGACGGGCTGCGCGGCAACAGCGAGCCATACATATAACTTGCCCTGCGTCCCATCGCATTGCCCGCAATCACGTTTTCACCTACCGCGGCCTCCGTGAATCCAACGGGCGCGACGATTTTCACCTTGCCCGATTGCAGATCCTGATCGCTGACGAGTCCGCGCACGCCACCATAGTGGTCGACGTGGCTGTGGGTATAAATCACATGCGTAATCGGCTTGTCGCCCAGATGCGGAATGACGAGTTCCTTCCAGACGGTCGACGCCACCTCTGTCGTGATGAATGGATCGACGACGAGATAGCCCTTGTCGCCTCGAATGATGCTCATCACCGACAGGTCGTAGCCGCGCACCTGCCAGATGCCATCCACCACAGTGAACAACCCGTGATTCATATTGAGTTTGGCATTGCGCCAAAGACTCGGATTCACCGTGGGCGGGGAATTGTTCTCCGGTCCGCCGCTTACGAACGCGAACTGCTGCAGGTTCCATGCAGGAATGTCACCCTGCCCCTTGATGATCACGGGCTCTGGAAGTGTGGCGATCAGTCCGCGCCGCGCGTCTTCGAAGTCCTGACTGTCGGCGAAGCTGAGGTAGTCGGCGTATTGCTGGTTCAACGACAGCGTTGAGCGCGTCGCCGGTTTCGATGCTGCACCTGTCGATCCAGGGTCGCCCGTCTGAGCGAGTGCCTCGCCAACCGATCCTGACAATCCTGTCGCCATGCCGGCGACTGCCACGTTCTTCAGAAATGCTCTGCGTCCCTCGCCCTTCGCTGCATCGTCTGCCTGACTCATGGCCTTCTCTCCGGTTTTTGAACGTTGTGTATCGTCGCTCGCCTGTGAGTGTTTTATATGAGTTATGAAAGCGCGTCGCAAACATGGGTCGTCTTCGCGCGAGACAACGCAGTTCAGGACTCCACGTGTTATAGCAACTTTTCACGTGAGTTGTCCTTCATGATCTTCATTGTCTCGATCCGCGAAACGATCTCTTTCTGCGTTGCGAAAATTGCATCTGGCGACAGCGCTTCGACTGCCGCAAGTTGTGATTACCCGAAACGTGAGGGCTGCATTCGAGCCTTCGAAATGAAGCATGGCGATACTTAGGTTCAGTGCTAGACTGGTTTTTGAGCTGTTGAACGGAAAGGCAGCATGCTTTCCGAAAGTTCTGTTCCCGCAGCTCGCGCGTCAATGTAGTGAACCATAAGAGGGGCGCAGCCATGGAGACACAAACCTTGTCAGTGCGGCAAGCGGCGGGGCGCGATGCGCGCCAGCACGCGAAACGCTCGTCGCATGCCGCGATCGGCAATACCGATCGCGATCCGGTTCATCTGCTCAAGGAAAACAGCGAGGGACGTGTCGCCGCGCTGGTTCCATTGCGATACGGCCGAATGTCGGTATCGCCGTTCACGTTCTATCGCGGCAGTGCCATTCTTCAGGCTCATGACCTGATGGGCACCGCCAACATGGGCGTTACCTTTCCAATCTGCGGCGACGCGCATCTGATGAATTTCGGCGGCTTTGCGACGCCTGAACGGCAGCTGGTTTTCGATCTCAACGATTTCGATGAAGTCGCGCAAGGCCCGTGGGAGTGGGATGTCAAACGCCTCGCCGCGAGTTTTGCGGTTGCCGGCGAGCATATGGGTATTCACCGTGGCGCGATCGAAGACGTGGTGTCGACGGCCATCTACGAGTATCGGAGCCGCATGCATCGCTACGCGGAATGCAGCACGCTCGAGCTCTGGCATGACATCGTCACGTTCGAAAGGATGATGCAGGCTGCCGCCACGTCCGAAGGACGTCAGCTGATCAGCCGTGCAATGGAAAAAGCAGCCGGCCGCACCCATGAAAGCGTATTGGGCAAAATGGCCGTGCTACGTGATGGCCGCTGGACCATCCAGGACTCGCCGCCGGCCCTGTTCCATCCCGGTGGCCCCAATTCGCTGCTTGGCGAGGAAGCAAAGAAGTGGGCCGACACCGAAGAGTGGAAAGGCAAACTGTCCATCGCATTCGACGCCTATCTGAAAACGCTGTCGTCCGAGCGGCGCAAGCTGATCGAACAGTTCGAGTTGCACGATATCGCATTCAAGGTGGTCGGCGTCGGCAGTGTCGGTACGTCCTGCCTCGTCATGCTGATGATGGACAGCCACGGCAAGCCACTTTTTCTGCAGGTCAAGGAGGCACGTCAATCCGTCATCGCGCGCTTCTTCAAGGGCGACGATCCTGCGCATCAGGGCGAACGCGTTGTGGCGGGACAGCGACTGCTTCAGGCCGCAAGCGATTCTTTCCTCGGCTGGACAACAGGCCCGGCCGGACGCGAGTTCTATTTCCGCCAGTTGCGCGACATGAAAGTATCGGCCGAAGTCGAGCGTATGAGCGGCACGATCCTGCAAGGCTACGCGCGCATCTGCGGCTGGGCGCTGGCCCGCGCGCACGCGAAGGCGAGCGGCAAGGCGGTTGAAATCGCCGCCTATCTCGGCAGCGGGCATCGCTTCGCCGAAGCACTCGTTCAGTATGCGTTCGCTTACTCGAAGCAGAATCAGCAAGACTACGACACCTTCATGAAGGCGTGCCGGACAGGCAAGCTCGAAGCACGCAGCGATGAGGATATGGCCGCCGATTTCCGCGTCTGAGCGCAACCACGCACGACAACAACGATGCCCAATGCGCGTGGAGACGCGATGGACGCTCCTTTTCGGTTATTAGCCGCGCTCATCTGGCTGATCGTGTCGGCGTTCGCGGGTGCGCCTGCGTTTGCCGCGTCGGCGAACGCTGCGCCAGGCACTGTATTGCGCGTGGCGATTGCACCCGTCGCACCGTTCGTATTGCCCAATACGCCGGACCCGCAGGGCTTCAGCATCGATATCTGGAAAGAAGTCGCGCGGCGTATCAATGCGCAATTCACGTGGTCCAACATTCCGGCGCGGGCAGACCTTCTGTCCGCCGTGCAGCACGGCGACGCCGACTTAGCGATCGCGGCAGTCACGATGACACCTGAGCGGGAGAAGCAGGTCGACTTCTCCCTGCCTTATTTCGACTCCGGCTTGCGAATCATCGTGCGCGCACAGAACGACAGCGCACTGATGTCGGCGCTGCGCTCGATTCCGTGGCTGGCCATCGCCCAGTTAACGGGCATTGCGATCGCAATCGTGTTCGTGCTCGCCAACCTTGTCTGGCTGACCGAACGCGCAAAAGACCCGCAATTCCAGAAGCCGTACTTCCGTGCGATCGGCGAAGGGCTGTGGGTGACCATGCTCATCATTGCAACCGGTGAACATGGCGAACGGGATGCGGGCAGCGTTTGGAAACGCATGCTCGTGCCTGCGATGTGGCTGATCGGCGTCATCCTGATTGCGCAACTCACTGCCACCGTGACGTCATCGCAAACCGTTGCGCGTTTGCAGTCCGACATTCGCGGGCCCGATGATCTGCCTGGCAAGACCATCGGCACGGTGCCCGGCACGACGGCGGCCGATTATCTGACCCAGCGCGGCCTGCCGTTCATCCCTATCACGACCGCCGACGAAGGCTTCCGCATGCTCACGCATGGCGATGTTCAGGCGATCGTCTACGATGCACCGACGCTCGAGTACTGGGCTGCGCGTCGCGGCAATGGCGTGCTGGCTGTCGTCGGCCCGACATTCCGTCCCGAGAAGTACGGCATTGCGGTGGCGAATGGCAGCCCGCTGCGCAAATCGATCAATGAGGCATTGCTCGCCATGTACGAGGATGGCACCTACGAGCAGATCTATGGGAAATGGTTCGTGCCGGCAAGATAAGCAGGCGCAGGCCGCATGAAGGCCTGCGCGGTCGCTTACATCCTTATCTGAAGAACCCGATCATCGCCTGCGCGACGGCGGCTGCATCGTTTTCCGTCGGGATGTGTCCGGCCTTCGCGATCCGCACGAGCTTCGACTGCGGAATCTGCGACACGAAATGCTCGGCGTTCTGCACCACCTGGAAGGTGTCGTCTTCGCCCCATATCAGCAATTTCGGCGTCTGCGATGCCCGCAGCTGCGGCACCAGTTCCATCGTATAGCGGTTATACGCAGCACCAGCCAGCGCGAGCCACGAACGTGCGACGCGCGGGTCTTGCCACGGGTCGAGATAGTCGACGATTTCGCTCTCGGTTGCCGGTCGGCCAAGTGCCGTCACCACCGACTTGCGGCGCGCAGCCAGCACGTCTTCATGCGTGGTCGAGGCAGCGACGACGGGATCGCGAAAGCGGGCCACACCTGGCACGGGCCACGAATCGAACACCACGGCGTTCATGAGCACGAGTTTCTCGACGCGCACTTTCCCATCGACGAGCACATGTTGCGCGACGCCGCCGCCGATATCGTGTCCCGCCAGCAAGACCGGCTCGTCGATATTCAACGCACGAAGGAACGCGACAAGCCAGTCGGCAAGTGCGGGAATGGACGCCTGTTCGACCGTCAGTTCACCCGCCGAGCGGCCCAGCCCCGGAAAATCAACGGCTATTGCGCGAAAACCGGCTTGCGCGAGTGGGTCCATCACGGGCTGCCACACGCGGCTCCAATACGTGCCATGCAACATGAGCACCACGGGACCGCTTTCGCCCGCAGCAAGATAGCTGATCTGTGTGCCCGCTACATCGACAGTCAATCGTTTCATTTCACTCACTCCTTTCTGCGCGCTCATGCTTTAGCGGATAAAGCGCTTCACATAGTCCGCACCAAGACCGATCGCGTCGTAGTGCTTGCGCGCGGCCTCGATCTTGGTGAACACGTCTTCGTAGCCGACTGCGACGCCTTGCGGATCGACATACGTATAGCCTCCCGTCACATGAAACCAGGTGATCATTTCCGTGACATCTTCGGGCACGTAAAGCGTGTGGGTCTCGCCCGCCGGTTCGTGCGCATAGCTGCCCTGCTCCGCAATCCAGTCATGCTCGAGGTAGTACCACCTGCCCTTGAGCACGAGCGCGTGTACCGGCCCCGTATGCCGATGTCGCGACAGCACGCCCGACTGGCGCACGCGCAGCAGGTTGACGTAATAGCCCTGACTGGCACTCAGTAAAAGCGGCTTGAAAGAAACGGTCGATGTCGCGGGCACCCACAGCTTGTCGTCCTCCAGATACTGGTCGAGCACGCCGGGATGGACGATATCCGCCGTCATGTCCTGCGGCTGCGGAAGCTGGTAAGGAATTGCGTTTTCGTCGGGTTTTCGTGGGGTCATTGCAGTGTTGCCTCTGTTCGATACGTTTGCCCTGACGCGTTAAACGCGCCATTCCGTGGAAGATTGACATGTCAGTCAATATTGACACACATGACAAGCATAGACCGATTTCCAGCTTCGTGCAGCGAATGTGACGCAGCGGATTCCGCGCAAGCACGTTTTGTATCACTCGATATATAATCCGCAAAAATCACACATGCAGGTCATTCGCATACGCGGGAGCATCACGATGGCAAGGCCAAGAGAGTTCGATGAAGAGCGCGTGCTCGAAGCGGCACGCGACGCGTTCTGGGAGCACGGCTATGAAGGCACCTCCACACGCGATCTGGTGAAGTACACGGGCATGACGCAGCCCAGCCTCTACAACGCATTCGGCGACAAGCGCGCGTTGTTTCGCCGCGCGCTCGAACACTATCTCGATCACACATTGAGGAGCCGGCTTGCAAGGCTGAAACGTGATTTCACACCTGCGTTGGCAATCACCGCGTATTTCGCGGAAGTGATTCAGCGCAGCAGTTCGGATATCGGCCAACGCGGCTGCATGCTGGTCAATGCCGTGCTCGAAAAAGACCAGCATGCCGATGGCTTGCAGGAAGCCATCGCCAGTGAACTGGCTGAGATACGCGGCTTTTTTCGCGCGAGCATCGTGGCTGCGCGAAAGCACGGTGAGATGCCGAAAGGGGTCGGCGCCAGCGATGCATCTGCGCATCTTCTCACCGTGCTGCTAGGCATGCGCGTGCTGGCGCGCATGAGTCCCGATCCCAAACTGTTGCGCGCAGCCGTTGAAGTTTCGCTGGCAACGCTGGGTCTGCCTCCTCTGCATGAAGCGGAGCACCACCAGACTAGCCGTTGATTTTTACGCTGCACGGTCCGATGCACCGCTACGAAACGGCTACCTGACCGTGCAATTCCACTCTGTCTTTTGAAGAAGCATCATGACTCAACGTACTTTCCTCATCACCGGCGCAAGCAAAGGCATTGGCCGCGCGCTGTCCGAGCGGCTCGCCCGCGCAGGCCATCAGGTTATCGGCATTGCACGCCGCACGGATGATCCGACCTTTCCCGGCACGCTGGTCAGCATCGATCTCGCCGACCGCGCCGCAACCGACAAAGGCTTGCGCGAACTGACTTCGCGTTACTCCTTCGACGGCGTCGTAAACAATATGGGCTTCGTCAAGCTCGCGCGGCTCGGCGACATCGAACTCGACGATCTCGATCGCACCTTCAGCACGAACCTTGCGCCCGCCGTGCAAACGGTTCAGGCCTTGCTGCCCAACATGAAGGAACAGGGCTGGGGACGTGTCGTGAACCTGTCGAGTCTGGTCGTGCTCGGCGTGGCTCAGCGCAGCACCTATGCCGCGGCGAAAAGCGCGATGATCAGCTTCACGCGCACCTGGGCGCTCGAACTCGCCGACCCGGGCATCACCGTCAACTCGGTTGCGCCCGGACCGACCGAAACGGAAATGTTCCGCGAGAACACGCCCGTTGGCAGCGAGGCCGAAAAGCGCTTCCTGTCGCTCGTACCGATGAAGCGTCTCGGCAAGCCAGACGAACTCGCTGCGAGCATCGAGTTCTTCCTGTCCGAGCCTGCGGGGTTCATCACCGGCCAGACGCTTTACGTCGATGGCGGCGCCTCTATCGGCAAAGCCGCGATCTGAAGCCGATCCGCGCCGATCGTCTCGCGTCAATGCGCTGCTGCGCGCATGCGGGCAGCCGTCGACGCCAGATCGCGCCACGCAGGCTGTCCCGGCGCGTAGCGCGCGCGAATGTAGCCGGCCAGTTCGGCGAGTTGCTGATCGTCGAAACTGTCCTTGAAGCCCGGCATGTAGCCGAGGCCCTCGGTAGCGGGTTGATCGATGCCGTGCATCATGACGTGCAACAGGTTCTCGGGACTCGCCTGGCTCACGCTGGTGTTCAGGCCCATCAGCGGCCGCACGCCGAAGTGGCCGACACCGCCCGATTCCGCATGACAGACGGCACAGGCCGCCTCGAACATGCGGCGCCCATTCTGGAAGCCCGCTACCGTCAGCGCATCGGCGTTCGCGCCTGCCGTGCGCTGCGCGGCTGCATGCGCGGCGACGGCTGCATCGACGGGTGGCGATAGCGAGGCGATGTAATGTGCAATCGCGCGCACGTCCGCTTCGGGCAAGCTCGCGAGACCCGCGACGACAGGCGCCATCGGCCCGGCCGCTACGCCGTGCTCGGTGGAGAATCCCGTGCGCAGATAGGAGAACAGCGCGTCCTCCGTCCACGGCACAGGCGCAGCGTGCGAGGCGACGAGAGCAGGCGCATCCCAACCTTCCGCGCTGCCGCCGCCCAGATACGCGAAGCCGCCCTTCTCCGCACCCAGTGCGTTGCGCGGCGTATGGCACGCGCCGCAATGCCCCGCGCCGTCCACCAGATACTTGCCACGATTCCATTGCGCCGACTGCTGCGGATCCGGCTGATATTCCCGCTCGTCATGGAACATCCAGTTCCAGCCCGCCACGAGCCGCCGCTGGTTGAGCGGGAACGGCAGCTTCGTTTCGGGCGCAGCCTGTTTGACCGCCGGCTCCGACATCAGATACGCGTACAGCGCCATCATGTCGGACTCGCTCATGCGCGCGAACGCCGTGTACGGAAATGCCGGGTACAGATGATGTCCGTCGCGAGAAATGCCCTTGCGCATCGCACGCGCGAACGCTTCGTAAGACCATGCGCCGATACCTGTCTCGCGATCGGGCGTGATGTTGGTCGACCATACCGTGCCGAACGGCGTGTCGAGTGCGAGGCCGCCCGCATTCACTTTACCGCCCGGCGCCGTATGACACACCGCGCAATCGCCTGCTATCGCGATCTGTCGACCGCGTTCGAGCATCGCCGCGCTCCACATCGACGCATCGGCGCCAGCGCCCGCAGGCAGCGGCGCAATCGGCGCCGGGCCGGGCAGGATCGAGCACGCCAGCCCGATCAACCCGCCCGCCACACCGCCGATGCCACCGCCCGCGAGCCAGCGACGCCAGCGCGAAGGACGCCGCGCGGCGGCGGGCGCTTCAAGCATGGCCGCAGGGCTGGCGTCGGCGAGTGCACGGCGAATCAGTTCGGGGTCGAACGGCGGCGCACGAAAACGCACGCCCGTCGCGTCATGCAAGGCATTGGCGATGGCAGCGGCAACTGGCGCCGCAGCTTGTTCGATGCGTCTGTCGTCGGATTCGGAGCGCGTCGCGACGTTCGACGCATGGTCGCTTGTCGCGTCGATCAGATCATGCGACACGGGCGTAGCTGCGCCCGCCGTGAATTCCGTTTCATCGTGCGACGCGCGCGCGATGCGGCGCACGCCTGTCGCGCGTGCAATCGCTGCTTCGATCTGCCATGCGGGCAGCCCTTGCAGCGCAGCGGCATCGGGTGTTCCCGCGCCCTGGCCTGCGACCACACGGCGCACGGCGATGTCGCCCGTCGTGCGATTGACGTCGAGATCGACGACCCATGCGGACCAGCTTGCCGCTTGCGGCTCGGCGGAGTGCGTCTGTGCGTGTCCGGCCGAATAGTCGGGCAGCGTATCGGCGGGTGCGCTTTCGATACGCGCCTGACCATCGAATGCGAAGCCACGGCCGCGCAACCACGGCGACGCGGGTTCCTGCGCGGCTGGCGGCACGGCGCCCCACGCCGCACGCTCGCTCACCATGCGGATAATTTCACGTGCACCGGCGTCGCGCGCAGCGTCGAGATGATCGAGCCGCAACGCGACGGGATCGCGCCGCGCCTCATGCGCCACTTCGTCGATGAACGACTCGCGCGCAAAGGCATGCGCCTGTGCGGGAATGGCCTGAGAAGGATCGTCGATTGCGACGCTGGCCTGCGCATGCCGATACAGCAACGGCGGCAGCGATGCCTGCGAGCCTTGCCATTGCGCGTCGCCGGACACATGGCCGTCGATGCGTGCACGATAGCGCCACTTTGCCATCGTGCCGTCAGCCGCGACATTCGCTTCGACAGCAAGTTGCGCCTGTGCATCCACCACGTCCAGCGGCCACGCGTATTGCATATGGCGGCGCGCAGCCGCATCGTCGTCTTCGTGCAGGCGCAGAGCGTCCGACGCGCTTTCTTCTTCATCCAGCCGCAATGCTTGCGGATCGCTCTCGCTCATCGCAGCCTCATTCGCCATCTTGCTGCCGCAGATACAATGCCGCGCGCTTCACGGCGCGCACGATCTCGAGATGCGTGCCGCAGCGGCACAGATTGAAGCGCAGCGCGTCGCGGATCGCATCGTCATCGGGCGATGGATTGCGCGCCAGCAGCGCCGTCGTGCTCATGATCATGCCGTTCAGACAATAGCCGCACTGCGCCGCCTGTTCGTCGATGAACGCGCGCTGCACGGGATGCAGCGAGTCGGGCGTGCCGAGTCCTTCCAGTGTCGTCACCTCACGCGCACGTGCCGCTGCAACGGGCACCACGCACGAACGCGTGGGCTGGCCATCGACCAGTACCGTGCACGCACCGCATTGCCCGAGACCGCAACCATACTTCGGGCCGTTCAACTCGCAGTCGTTGCGCAGGATGTAAAGCAGCGGCGTATCCGGCGTCGCGCCTTCGATGGTGTGCGTCTCGCCGTTCACAGTGAGCGTGAGCGGCTGCGCGTGGGAAGCGGAATGCAACATGGACTGACTCGTGATGAAAGGGCGCGTGCGGCATGCATCGCGCGAAGACTCGCGCACGGCACACCGCACAGCACCTTATAACCCGCCGAAATTCCGCCTGCTTTCTGGCTTGCGTTATGCCGTAGCGGCTTCTTTCGCGCCAGCCGCTTGCGGCGCGACGAGCGGCACGTTGAACACGTCGTACGCGAACACCCACGCCGGGTCTTCGTTCGTGCGCAGCCACGTGTTGTTGTGCGACACCAGTTGCACCTTCGAGGCCCGCGCCGCGCGATTGGCTTCGTACAGCGCGAACGCACCTGCGTAATCAGTTGCGCCCGTTTCGTCGAGGCAGCGCGCCAGCATCGCGGCGTCTTCGATCGCCATGGCCGCGCCTTGCGCCATGTGCGGCTTCATCGGGTGACAGGCATCGCCGAGCAGCACCAGACGGCCACGGCTCCACAGCGGCAGCGGATCGCGTTCGAGCAGCGGCCACTTCGTAATGGACGGCGACACATCGATCAGGTTCTGCACATCGGGATGGAAACCTTCGAACGCTTCGCGCATTTCTTCGCGGCTGCTGTCCATCATCGACACGCCCGTGGGCCATTCCGCCTGCGGCACGCCCGTGACGTAGTAATACTCGTCGCGCTTCTCGGTCACGTAATACACCATCATGTGACGGTCTTCCGACCACCACTTCACGCACATATCGTACGGACGGTTGCCGAGCAACGATGCCGGAAATACCGCGCGATGCGCGACATAACCCGTGTAACGCGGCGGTTCCGCACCCAGCAGATGCTCGCGGATTTTCGAATTCACGCCGTCCGCGCCGATCACAAGATCGGCCACTTCCACGCTGCCGTCCGTGAACGTGAGGCGCACGTCATTGCCCGTATCTTCGACCGACTGCAGGCACTTGCCGAATTCGATCGTGCCCGGCGTGACGGCTTGCGTCATCAGCGCGTGGAAGTCGCCGCGATGCACGGTGAGGTAGCTCGCGCCATACGTCTTCAACGCGTAATCGCCGAGCGGAATCTGCGAGATTGCTTCCGCCGTTTTCCAGTCGCGGCTGTACCAGTAGTCGGGATGTGAACCCATGACATTGAGCGCATCTTCGCACCCCATGCGGCGCATGATCTTCATCACGTTCGGGCCGAGGTGAATGCCCGCGCCGAGACGCGAGAACGCAGGCGCCTGCTCATACATGCGCACGTCGTGACCGGCGCGTTGCAACAGGGCAGCGGCTGCCACGCCGCCAAGGCCGGCGCCGATGATGGCGATACGGGGTTTGCTCATGGGTTCTCCAGATGGTGCGCCCGCGCCGCAATGTGTTCGGTTGCGCGTCGGCGGGCCGGGTTGAGTCGAATGTTGCCGGATTGGAATATAGCGTACACATTAGAAAATAAATCGGCAAGCATATTGTTCTTCGGTGTAACCACTACGTCGTTTCGTGCATTTTTGGCTATATATGATGCAGGCATTGCGACACAGTTCTTTTCCCCGTTGTGCATTTAAAATGTACACGCTAGACTTTGCTCAAATTTCCGACGATGCCCACACAGCCGGGCTTCGTCGCCGCCCAACTGCAATGGAGTGCGCGTCATGAGCAAGACTTACCGGATCGGCCAGATCGTGCCGAGCTCGAATACCACGATGGAAACGGAAATCCCGGCGATGCTGCGCCTGCGCGAAGCGATTCGCCCCGAGCGTTTCACGTTTCATTCGAGCCGCATGCGCATGAAAAAGGTCGTGAAGGAAGAACTGGCTGCGATGGATGCGGAATCGGACCGTTGCGCGGTCGAACTGTCGGACGCACGCGTCGATGTGCTCGGCTATGCATGTCTCGTCGCCATCATGGCGATGGGTCGCGGCTATCACCGCGTGTCGCAGGCGCGCCTGTCGAAGCACACGGCGGAAAACGGCGCGGCAGCGCCCGTGCTGACGAGTGCAGGCGCACTCGTCGATGCGCTCAAGGTGATCGGCGCGAAGCGTATCGTCGTGGTCGCGCCTTACATGAAGCCGCTGACGGAACTGGTGGTCGATTACATCCGTCACGAAGGCTATGAGGTGCTCGACTATCGCGCGCTCGAAATCCCCGACAACCTCGAAGTCGGTCGGCATGATCCCGCGCGCCTGCCGGAGATCGTCAAGACGCTCGACTACAAGGATGCGGACGCCATCGTGCTGTCCGCTTGCGTGCAGATGCCGTCGCTGGCAGCCGTCGCGAAGGTCGAGGCCATGACGGGCAAGCCCGTGATTACAGCGGCGATTGCCACGACTTACGCGATGCTGCGTGAACTCGATCTCGAACCGATCGTTCCCGGCGCAGGCGCGCTGCTGTCGGGCGCTTACTAAGCGTTGACGAACCGCCTTCATCGCCATTCATCGGAGCAATTCATGTCGAGCACTTTTCTCTATGGCGCGAATATCGCTGCCAACGGTATCCGTCAGCATTACCTGCGCTATGGCGGCGCGGGCGGTGAACGCGCGAAGCGGGCCGCCGTCATCGTGATTCCGGGCATCACGAGTCCTGCCGTTACATGGGGTTTCGTCGGCGAAGTGTTCGGCGCGAGCTTCGACACGTATGTGATCGACGTGCGCGGACGCGGACTTTCCGAAGCCTCCGGCACGCTCGATTACAGCCTCGATGCGCAAGCCGACGATGTCGTCGCGCTGGCAGCCGCGCTCGGTCTCGAACGTTTCGCACTGGTCGGTCATTCGATGGGCGCGCGCATCGCCGCACGCGCCGCGCTGCGTGCGCCGCGTGGACTCGCATCCGTGGTGCTGGTCGATCCACCCGTGTCCGGCCCTGGGCGCCGCGAATATCCCGGCAAGCTGCCCTGGTACATCGATTCGATGGCGCTCGCACGCCAAGGCACCGACGCCGAAGGCATGCGCGCGTTTTGCCCGACGTGGACCGAAGAAGAACTGCAGCTGCGCGCGGAATGGCTGCATACATGTGACGAACGCGCGATCCTCGCCTCGTACGAAGGCTTCCACACCGACGATTTCCACGCCGACGCCGCAAAGCTGCACGTGCCGTCGCTGCTGATCACAGCAGAACGCGGCGACGTGGTGCGCGACGAAGACGTCGCCGAACTGCAACGCGCGACGCCCGCGATGCAGCACGTGCGCGTGCCGAACGCAGGCCACATGATTCCGTGGGACAACGCCGCCGGTTTCTACGAAGCGTTCGGCGCGTTCCTCGGCGCGCCGCTGTCGCAGCGATCTGCCGAAGCGGCAATCATCTGACGCATCGCATCCATTGGAGAACACACGATGTCCATCAGCGACTATCAACTGATCGAAGCATGGAAGGAAGTGCTCACGCTGTCGCGTCTCGAAGCGGGTCAGACGGTCACGATTCTCACCAGCACGTCAACGCATCCACAGACGCTCGCGTGTGCGCTGATCGCCACGCAGTCGATGGGCGCGATCGTCAACCGGCTGGATCTGCCGCCCGTCAATGGCGAGAAGGCGTTTAGCCGCGATTCGCTCGCCTATCTCGGCACCACGCCGTTGACAGGCAACCGCGCGGCCATCGCGGCGCTCAAGGAAAGCGATCTCGTGCTGGACCTGATGACCCTGCTGTTCTCGCCCGAGCAGCACGACATCCTGAAGTCCGGCACGAAGATTTTGCTCGCCGTCGAGCCGCCCGAAGTACTCGCGCGCCTCGTGCCGACCATGCAGGACCGCGAGCGCGTGCTCGCTGCGACGAAGAAGATCGGCGCGGCGCGCGAGATGCGCGTGTCGTCGCCGGCTGGCACGGCGCTGGTGTGTCCGATGGGCGAGTTCGGGCCAATCGCCGAATATGGTTTCGTCGATGAACCGGGCCGCTGGGACCACTGGCCGAGCGGCTTCGCGCTGACGTTCCCGAACGACCGCACTGCGCACGGCACCATCGTGATCGATCGCGGCGACATCCTGCTGCCGCAAAAGATCTACGTGAACGAGCCGATCGTGCTGACGGTGGAAGGCGGTTACGCGACGAAGATCGAAGGCGGTGTGGATGCGGCCTTGCTGCGCGACTACATGGAAACCTTCAACGACCCTGAAGGCTACGCGATCTCGCACATCGGCTGGGGCTTGCAACCGCGTGCGCGCTGGTCGACGCTAGGCCTCTACGACCGCGAAGCGACCATCGGCATGGATGCGCGCGCATTCGAAGGCAACTTCCTGTTCTCGCTCGGACCGAACAACGAAGGCGGCGGCAGCCGCACCACCACGTGCCACATCGACATTCCGCTGCGTGGCTGTACCGTGAAACTGGACGATGAAACCGTCGTGCGCGATGGCCGCGTGGTTGCGTGAGCGCACGCCGTGCATGAACTTCATCCCGACACTGGATACCCGACATGACTGATCTCTCACAACACGCCGAAGCCGCTGTCTATCAGCAGCAAGGTTTCGGCACGCCGCTGCCCGTGCACGGCAACATCGGCCTTCTGATCGTCGACCTGGTGGTCGGCTTCGCGGATCCGAATACGTTCGGCGGTGGCAACATCAAGTCCGCCATCGCACGCACGCAGGAAGCGCTCGCACTTGCACGCCGCAACGGCTGGCCGGTTGCGCACAGCCGCATCGTCTATGCCGACGATGGCAGCGACGACAACGTGTTCTCGCTGAAAGTGCCCGGCATGGCCACCCTCACGGAAGATCATCCCAACAGCGCCATCGTGCCCGAACTGACGCCCGTGCAAGGCGAACTCGTGGTGCGCAAAACGGTCCCGTCCGCGTTCTTCGGCACGCAGCTTGCGCCGTGGCTCACGCAGCGCGCGGTGCAGACGCTGCTGGTCGCGGGCGCCGTGACGAGCGGCTGTGTGCGCGCCAGCGTGGTCGATGCCATGTCGTACGGCTTCCGGCCGCTGGTGTTGTCCGATTGCGTCGGCGACCGCGCCATCGAGCCGCACAACGCCAATCTGTTCGACATGCAGCAGAAATACGCCGCAGTGATGCCGCTGGCGCAGGCCATCGTCGAGATCGAGGCGGCGCGCGGCTGAGCACGCCCATTGACGCGCTGAATTTGGCCACTTAACGTGACCCCGGTTGGCCCGCCGGACATGGCGCCGCCAATCGGGACGGATGCTCCGTCCTCACTGGAATTGTCTGCCGTGAACCGCTCCGAACTGCTCGCACGCGAAGGCTGCCTCGCCATCGCGCGTCAACCCGCACCGCCCGTCAAGCCCGCGCCCGGCCAGCCCGGCAGCCTCTCGTCGTTCGTGCCCGAGGCGGCGGAAGTATTCGTCGCGATACTCGATGACGGGCGCATTCTCGCGTTCAACGGCCACGTCGATCTCGGCACGGGCATTCGTACGTCGCTGGCGCAGATCGTCGCGGAAGAACTCGACGTGCCCGCCGCACGCGTGTCGATGCAGCTTGGACACACGGCCGTCACGCCGAACCAGGGGCCGACTATCGCGAGCGCGTCGATCCAGATTTCGGCCACGCCATTGCGTTGCGCCGCTGCGCAGGCCCGTCATGCGTTGCTGAAGCTTGCCGCCGAGCGCTTCGGCGCAGACGTCGAAGCGCTCGCTACCGATAACGCCGAAGTCTTTCTCGCTGCTGCGCCCGACGCGCGCCGCGTGAGCTTTGCCGACCTCGTTGCAGGCAAGCGCATCACGCTCGACCTTGATCTCAAGGCGAATGTGAAAGATCCGTCGACGTATCGCGTGATCGGCAAGTCCGCGCCGCGCGTGGACATTCCCGCCAAGGCGACGGGGATGCTCACGTTCGTGCACGACATGCGCGTGCCGGGCATGCTGCATGGACGCGTGGTGCGGCCGCCGTATGCGGGGCTGGACAGCGGAGCGTTTGTCGGCGGACTGCTCGATAACGTCGATCGTGATTCGGTTGCGCATGTGCCGGGCTTGCGTGCTGTCGTCGTGCAGGGCGATTTCATCGGCGTGGTGTGCGAGCGCGAGGAACAGGCGATACGCGCAGCACGCGAACTGCGCGTGACATGGAAGCCGCTGCCCGAGCTGCCTTCACTCGATGATCCCGCTGCGGCCATTGCAGCCGCACCTGCTACGCGCCGTCCATTGCTCGAAGAGGGCGACGTCGAAGCCGCGCGGCGCGCGCCCGATTCGTTGACCCTTTCCCGCACCTACGTGTGGCCGTATCAGATGCATGGTTCGATCGGGCCATCGTGCGCACTCGCCGATTATCGCGAGCCAGGCGCGGGCCGCATCACCATCTGGTCGGGCACGCAGAACCCCGTGTCGCTGCGTTATGACCTCGCGACGCTCGCAGGGCGCGACGAAGCCGATATCGACATCGTCCGCATGGAAGCGGCCGGCTGCTACGGGCGCAATTGCGCCGATGACGTATGCGGCGACGCGCTGCTGCTGTCGCGCGCTGTCGGCCAGCCGGTACGCGTGCAGCTTTCGCGCGCCGATGAGCATGCGTGGGAGCCGAAAGGCACGGGACAGGTCGTGAACGTGACCGGCACCGTCACGCGCGATGGGCGCATGACGGGCTACGATTTCGTCACGCGCTATCCATCGAACGATGCGCCCTTGCTTGCGTCGCTGCTGACGCGTGTGGTCGCCAGCGAGCCGCGCATCTTCGAAATGGGCGATCGCACGGCGGTCTCGCCGTATGTGAGCGCCAATCGCCGCTTCGTCTGCGAGGATCTCGCGCCTATCGTGCGGGCAGCCTGGCTGCGCGGCGTATCGGCATTGCCGAACTCGTTTGCGCACGACTCATTCGCCGATGAAATGGCCGCGCTGGCCGGCGTCGATCCACTCGAATTCCGCTTGCGTCATCTCAACGATACGCGCGCCGCCGAACTGCTCGAAGCCGTTGCGAAACGTGCGGGATGGAAAGCGCGCACACCGCGCCAGGCGCCCATACAAGGCGAAGAACGGTTCGTGCGGGGACGCGGCATTGGGTATGCGCGCTACGTGCACAGCCGCTTCCCTGGATTTGGCGCCGCGTGGGCAGCGTGGGTGGCAGAACTGGTGGTCGATCGCGTGACAGGCGAAATCCGCGTGGAGCGCGTCACCATCGGCCAGGACACCGGCACGATGATCAACCCGGACGGCGTGCGTCATCAGATACACGGCAACGTCGTACAGGTGCTGAGCCGCTCGCTGAAAGAGCGCGTGCGTTTTGCTGACGGCAAGGTCGCGAGCCGCGAATGGGGCAGCTATCCGATTCTGACCTTTCCGGAACTGCCCGCTGTCGATGTGGTGCTGATGCCGCGCCAGGGTGAGCCGCCGCTAGGCGCGGGTGAATCGGCTTCCGTGCCGGGACCGGCTGCGCTGGCGAATGCGATTTACGACGCGACAGGCGTGCGCTTTACCGCGCCGCCCTTTACCCCTGACACGATCCGCGCAGGGCTGCGCGAAGCCGGCGTATTGCTCGACGCGCAACACGCCCAGCCGATCTGACGCGCGTTCCGCCCTTTAACGTCACGGCTTTCACTCGCCGTCCGACTCCATCATCTTGCGCAGCAGGAACAGCAGGGCCACGCGTTCGCCCGCATTGAGCGTGCCGTAGGTGCGCTCGGTGACCTGCGTCGCGAACGGCACCGTGCGGTCGATCAGCGCGATACCGGCGGGCGTCGTGCGCACCAGCAGCTTGCGGCCGTCGTTCGGGTCGGGCAGCACTTCGATCAGCGCACGCGCCTTCAGACGCTCGACCACGCCGCGGATAGTGGCCTGATCGATGGCCGTTGCCTTGACGATGTCGTTGAGCGAACAGCCCTGCGTCTCCTTGACGGCGCACAGCGTGACGAATTGCGCGGCGGTGAGATCCGAATCGGGAATGGCTTCCTGAAAGATCGACACGTGACGCTGATAGGCGCGGCGCAGCAGATGGCCGACCTGATCGTGAAAGTCGTATGAATCCTTGTGAGACGGCATGGACGTGCGGCCTGCGATGGCCCGGATAGCTGGAAATAATGCAGTGTACACCCTCAACCTTGGCATGCGATATGCGAGTCAAGGTGCGTGTTGCGCCAGATCAGCGGTTCTGACGGAAATCGCGTACGAGGTGATCGCGCGTGAAAAACGCTTCTGTGCACGTTCTGTTTGCCATGTGCGCCCCGACGGAACGGTGTTTATCGCCTGATCCTGCGTCAGGACGGCCTGCAGAGCGCCTTTCTGTCAGTTTCAGGTTCCAGCGACAACACTGCATATTTGAGCGCATACGCACAAATCATGTGCGCAATCGGCACTATCTGATCGCATTGCCGCATGGGTTTCTCTCTTTCTAATGCCTTGTCACGTATGAACGATTCACGCTTTTTCGACATGCCTGCAAAAATCCGCGGAGCTTCCGGACACCAGGGTAATTTCGAGCGTATACGCTTATATTTTGACATGCTATACAGATGACTGTGAGCGCTCGGTGTGTGCACGCATCGAACGGCAAACTTCAATTCGACCTATCCCAACAGGGGAGTCCACATGTCCACCGTGCAATCCGGCAGCGCCGCTCTTTCTCCCGCCGCCACGCAACACGGCGAGCTATACCGCAAGGTCACGTTTCGCCTGATCACCATTTTCTGTCTGTGCTATTTCGCGGCGTATCTCGACCGCATCAACATCGGGCTTGCGAAGTTGCAGATGCTCGACGCGCTGAAGTTCAGCGACACGATTTACGGTCTTGGCGCCGGTCTTTTCTTTGCGGGTTACATCCTGTTCGAAGTGCCGAGCAATCTGATCCTGCAGCGCGTGGGCGCGAAGTTGTGGATTGCGCGCATCATGATTACGTGGGGCATTCTGTCGGGCGCGACGATGTTCGTGAAGACGCCGATGCAGTTCTACACCGTGCGCTTTTTGCTGGGTGTTGCGGAGGCGGGCTTTCTGCCGGGCGTGCTGCTGTATCTGACGCAGTGGTATCCCGATGCACGACGCGCGCGGATCGTTGCGCTGTTCATGGTGGGGTTGCCGCTGTCGAGCATGATCGGCAGTCCGATTTCCGGCTGGATCATGCGTTTCTTCGATGGCGCGCATGGCCTGGGCGGCTGGCAATGGCTGTTTCTGATTGAGGCGGTGCCGTCCGTGGTGCTTGGCTTTGCGATTCTGCGCTGGCTGCCGAACAACATCGAATCGGCGAAGTGGCTCGATGCGAACGAGAAACGCACACTGCGGGCGAATCTGGATGCCGATCCGGCGGGCAACAAGAGTCATTCGCTGAAGGCGGCGTTTGTTGATCCGAAGGTGTGGGCATTGGGGCTGATCGATCTGTGCGTGCTGCTGGGTCTTTACGCTGTGAGCTTCTGGTTGCCGACGATTCTTCGCGACACGGGCGTGAAGGATGCGTATTCGATTGGCTGGCTGATGGCAGTACCTAATGCGATCGCCGTGATCGGCACGTTGTGGTGTGGTGCGAGTTCGGATCGTATGCGGGAGCGGCGCTGGCATATCGTGGTGCCGTTTGCTGTGGCTGCTGTGGCACTGGCTGTTGCTGCTGGCGGTTCGCATGGCACGTTGACGACGGTGCTTCTGTTTTCTCTGGTGAATGCGGGTGCTGCGGCTGCCATGCCGGTTGTGTGGTCGTTGCCTTCTACGTTTCTTAAGGGTTCTGCGGCGGCTGGTGGGATTGCTTTTGCTTGCTCGATTGCGAATCTTGGTGGGTTTGGAAGTACCTATTTCATCGGCTGGTTGAGGGATACGTTTCATTCGCAAAGCGCCGGGCTTTATGGGTTTGCTGTTTGTATGTTGGTTGGGTGTGCGCTGGCGCTTTCTTATCGGAAGGAGTTGGTGAATCGGTGAAGGGGGGGTGTTGTCTGCGACGCTTTTGGGGTTTTGCTTTTGGGGTTTTGCTTTTGCTTTCGCTTTCGCTGGCATCCGCGGTTTGTTAGTGGTCTGCTAGTGTTGCCCCTGTGCGGGGCGGCACCTACTTTTCTTTGCCGCCGCAAAGAAAAGTAGGCAAAAGAAAGCGGGCTAACACCACTCACTCCGGTCACTGCCTGCGGGCCCCCAACGGGTCCTATCCTTCACACGGCAACCTCTCAGTCACCGCCCGTTGCCCACGCTTCGAATAGTCGCCTACCCCACTCCAATCACCCGTAGCGCAGCCAGCGGCAGCGAATCGTATCTGCAGCCCAGGTGGCAAACGGTGTGTAGGTTGTCGCGCCGTATGCGTCGGCGATCCTACAAGAGACACCGCCTTTGCTTTTCAGTCCGGAGTGATGCGTATAAGGCGCGATAGCCGACACACCGTTTGCCACCTGGGCGACCTGGGCCGAACTGGTAAGGCCCGCTGAGACGTGGGTGTTTGAAGAGGGTGATGCGCCCTTAAGGAGCGCTGGCAGCGGGCATCAAGAGAATCGATGCCGAATGAAGGATAGGACCGGCTGGGGACCCGCAGGCAACGACCGTAGTGGATGGTGTTCAGCGGCTTTCTTTTGCCTACTTTTCTTTGCCGCTGCAAAGAAAAGTAGGTGCCGCCCCGCACAGGGGCAACGCGTGGAGTACCACTAACAAATCGCGGACGCCAGCCAAATCAACAGCAACAGCAACAGCAAAAACAAAATCAAGAGCACCACTGCTCAACCACATACTCTATGAAAACCTTAATCTTCGGCGACGACAGCCTGGCCCTCTCAAACACAAGATGAACCGGCGTCGCAGGCGCCGCAAACGCCTCCAGCACCACCTGCAACCGTCCCGCCGCGACATCCTCAGCCACCTGCCACGCCGGCACCCGCACCACCCCAGCTCCATCGACTGCGGCCCGCACAAGCGCATCGAGGCTATTCACCCATAACCTCCCCGTCACCCCGACCCGAATACGCGCAGCCCCCGACTGAAACCGCCAGTCGACCGGCCCCGGTGCATCCGAGAACACCAGACAATCGTGCTGCCGCAAATCCTCGGGCTTACGCGGCACGCCACGCCGCGCCAGGTACGAAGGCGCCGCACACACCACCATCTGGATGTCATCGAGCTTGCGCGCAACCAGACTCGAATCAGGCAACCTGCCAACCCGCACGGCAACGTGCAAACCCTCTTCCACCAGATTGACAACGCGATCCACCAGCAGCAGATCGATATCCACCTCGGGATGCAGCGCCAGAAATCCCGGCAGCAAGGGCGCAATCAGATGACGCCCAAGCAACGTCGGCGCAGCAATCCGCAATCGCCCCGATAACTTGCCGCGCCCCGCCGACAACGCGCTGCCCAGTTCATCCACCTCGCCAAGTATCGCCTTCGCGCGGTCGTACAGAATGCGCCCCTCGTCCGTCATCGCCAGATTGCGCGTGGTGCGTCGCAACAACTGCGCGCCGAACTGCGCTTCAAGCGCCGATATGTGCCGGCTCACCGACGTCAACGACATCGGAATCGCACGCGCCGCCGCAGACAGGCTGCCCGCGTCCACCACCCTGACGTAGACGGACATCGCTTCGAATCGGTCCATAACTTCACTCTTCCGGATTTGGCAAGGCTGCTTGCCACATCGATGGGATACCGGCGATTTCCGGAATAGTCTACATTCGTTGTGAACGCGACAACAACGGTGCCGCCACCCATGCAAACCCAACGCTCGATCTTCTGGCTGATGGCCGGCGCCGCAGGCGTCGTGGTCGCGAACAACTACTACAACCAGCCCCTGCTGGCCGATTTCGCGCTCGCGTTTCACAGCAGCGACCGTCAGGCGGGTCTCGTGTCCGTGGCGGCGCAAACGGGCTACGCGCTCGGTTTGCTGCTGTTCGTGCCGCTCGGCGACAAGCTCGAACGGCGCGCGATGCTGCGCACGCTTCTATGCATCGCCAGCGTCGCGCTCGCCGCCATCGCGATCTCACCCACGCTGTACTGGCTCGTCGCCGCCAGTTTCCTGACCGGCCTCGCCAGCGTCGCGCCACAGTTGCTCACGCCGTTCGCGGCGCAACTCGCCGGGGCGCAGCAGCGCGGCGAAGCAGTGGGCATCGTCATGTTCGGCCTGCTGTGCGGCATCCTCGTCTCGCGCTCTGTTTCGGGATCGATCGCGCAGCATGTCGGCTGGCGCGCCGTCTACTGGATCGCAGCGGCGGCAATGCTCGTTACGGCCGTCGTGCTGTCGTATGCCCTGCCACGCGCATTGCCCACGTACAAAGGCACCTATCGACATCTGATGGCCTCGCTGTGGACTCTTCTGACTGAAGAGCCATTGATCCGCCAGACCTCCGCTGTCGCGTCGCTCCAGTTCGCCGCGTTTTCCGCGTTCTGGGCCACGCTCGCGTTTCATCTGCGCGCCATGGACCCGCACTACGGCAGCGAAGTCGCCGGATTATTCGGGCTGGTCGGCGTGGTCGGCGCGATCGCCTCGACGTGGGCAGGCAAGCTGATCGACTCGCGCAATCCGCGCGTCGTCGTCATCGTGAGTGGCGCGATCTTCGTGCTGGCCTTCGTGATTCTCGCGACAACGGGCCACACCGTCGCGGGCCTCGCCGCGGGCGTGATCGTGCTCGATCTGGGTTTGCAGAGCGGACATGTCGCCAACATGGCGCGCAACATGAGCATCAAGAGCGATGCGATGAGCCGCATCAACACGCTCTACATGACGATCCGCTTCGCGGGCGGCGCGCTCGGCTCGTCACTCGGTATCTGGGCGTGGAGCGTGTGGCAGTGGCCCGGCGTGTGCGCGGTCGGACTCTCGCTCGGATGCCTGTCGCTGGCAATCCAGGCCAGGCCCGAGCCGGCCGGCGAAGCACAGCGGCAATAGAGGCGCTTTTCCTGCACGTCAACGATGCGCGCGTTTGTATCCCTTCACGCAAGGCAATCACGCGACCCATTGTGCTAGCCTGAATCGTCATCATCAGAAGTGATCCGGCGAGGCGCATGATGGAACTGCGACACCTGAAAATGTTCTGTGCGGTAGCCGAATGCGGCAGCTTCACGGCGGCGGCTGAGAAAATCCATAACGTTCAATCGAACGTCACGATGCGTATCAAGGAACTCGAGTCCGAGTTGAACCAGCAACTGTTCATCCGGCAGAAGAACGGCACGGTGCTGACGTCGGCGGGGCAGATCTTTCTGGGCTACGCGCAACGTATTCTTCAGCTAACAGACGAAAGCCGCAATGCGCTGCTCGATAACGCGTCGCCGCGTGGACAGCTAAGGCTCGGGTCGATGGAAACCACGGCAGCCATACGCCTGCCCAAAGTACTGGCGAAGTACCACGAGCGTTTTCCGCAAGTTCAGTTATCGCTGATGACAGGCACGACGAATGAACTGATCAAGGCCGTCGAATGTCATCGGCTGGATGGCGCGTTCGTCGGCGGCTTTCATCAGAGTACTTCGCTGCATCAGGAAGAAGTCTTCGAAGAAGAACTGGTGCTGGTGACCGGCATCGAAACCGGCTCGCTGGCTGCGCTCGCGCAGCAGATGTCGGGACAAACCGTGCTCGCCTTCCGGACCGGCTGCTTCTACCGCTCGACACTCGAACACTGGTTCTATCAGGCAGGCATCATTCCGGGCCAGGTGATGGAACTGGGCACGCTGGACGGCATCATGTCGTGCGTCGCGGCGGGAATGGGCATTACCTTGCTGCCGAGATCAGTGGTGGAAGGTCATGGCACACGCCATGATGTGCGCTGTCACGCGCTGCCCGCAGAATTCGCCCATGTGAAAACCGTCTTCATTCGTAGCAGGGATTCGATCGTGACGGCGGCCATGGCTGCGATGATCGATCTCGCACATGAACAGTTCGCGGTGGACGGCGGCGTTCGAAGATTGCCAGATGAACACGTTCTTACGCCGGCGCTAGCCTGTGTGCATGCCGCGTGACGTTCAACCGGATCAGACTGCGATAGTGGAATAAACATTGATACGCAGGTGCTCCGCAGGAAAGCGGAATCCATCGTCCGGCTTGCATGCGGAACACCCGGCTCTCGACCGTCACTGATACATCCCGTTCGGCAAGCGGCCATGATAAGGCGTGTCGCGGCAGTGTCCCCACGGACCGAGCCAATATCCCGGCGGGCATGCATAGGTCGAAACAGCCGGCGGCGGCGCATAGACGACGGGAGCGGAATATCGGCACTGGCCCCATGCGTTGCGCCAGCCTCCCGGTCCGCAGCCTTGCGCCGCTTGCGCCGTACCAATCGAAAACGCCACTGCCGTTGCTGCTACTGCGAGTGATGCAAGATATTTACTGTTCACGATTCGCTCCTGTCGCGTGGTATGAACACTTGTTGTCGACAGGAGCCATTGTGCAGATCCACTCTTAGCAAAGAATGAGTGCGCAACGAGTTTTACTCCAGGCTATCAACCCTCGCGATATCGGAGCACAGCCACTCCGCCAGTTCGCGAATGGCCATTTCGTTGCGCGAGAAGAAGACCCATTGGCCCACTTTCTGAGCCTTGATCAGCCCCGCCCGCTCGAGCTGCGACAGATGGACTGACACGGTCGATTGCGACAGTCCGCTTCGTGCATGCAGCATGCTGACCGACACCGCGCGAAGTGCCGAATACCCGGCTTCCATAAAGTACTCGTCGGGGTTGGCCAGCCATTGCAGTACCTGTCGTCGATAGGGATGCGCCAACGCACGAATGGCGGCATCGAAATCCATTGTTTGTCCCGTCATGCTCATCTGCTCCAAAAACGGATGCTGCCTGATTGAATGCCTCGGCGAGCGCCGTCAGAACATGTCCGCAGCCGGTTGACGTCCCGCGCGCTCGCCACGCGCATCAGGATGGCTCCGCGAAGGAATGAATGGTCCCGTGATCATGGTCGCGTAACTCTGACCGGGTCCCACCATCGGATAGACATCGGCATTCTGGTCGATCATGACTTCGAGGAAGGCCGGTCCATCGAAATCAAGAAAGGCTCTGAGTTTGCCGTCCAGTTCGTCGATCGTCTCGACACGACTGGCGAATTCGAATCCATCCGCCCGCGCCGCCATCACGAAGTCCTTGCGATGAAGCGTCTTGTCGCTCACGCACAGCCGCCCCTCGTAGTACAGATGCTGCCATTGCCGGATCATGCCGTCGCCCAGATTGTTGAGCAGCAGTACCTTGACGGGCACAGCGTAGGTACTCGCGGTTTCCAGCTCACCGATGTTCATGCGAATGCTGCCGTCACCATCGATATCGATCACCACGGCATCCGGCCGCGCGAATTGAGCACCGATTGCTGCGGGCAAACCGAATCCCATGGTGCCCATGCTGCCGGACGTCAGAAAGCTGCGCGGCTCGACGAAATCGAAAAACTGCGCAGCCCACATCTGATGCTGGCCGACACCTGTGGTAACGATCGCTTTGCCGCCCGTCATGTCGCCAAGCCGTTCGATCACATACTGAGGTTGGATCGATTCGCTCTTCCGGTCGTAATTCATGCCGTATTTCTGCTTGAGATCCTGCACATGGTCGAGCCATTCAGAGGGCGCCTGTATCTCACGGCTCGACACCATCAGAGACAGAAGCGCTTCTCGCGCATCGCCTATGTGCGTCCAGTGCGCCCGCTTGACCTTGTTGATCTCCGCCTCGTCGATGTCGATGTGCGCGACGTAGCGTGCGCGAGGCGCAAATGCCTCGGGGCGTCCGCCCGCGACGCGATCATCGAACCGCGCGCCCACGGCGATGAGGAAATCGCAATCTTCGACCGCGTAGTTCGCACAGGCGGCGCCGTGCATGCCAAGCATGCCAAGCGACAGTTCATGTTTCACGGAAAGCGCACCCAGCCCCATCAGACTGTTGACGACAGGAATGCAGTAGCGCTCGGCGAACTGCCGCAGTTCGCTCGCGGCATTCGCAGCGATCACACCACCGCCGACATACAGCAGCGGCCGCTTGCTCTGCGCGAGCAGATCGAAGAACGTCGTGCGCTTCGCTTCATCGAGATCCGCGCCTTTGGCAACCATTCGCAACCGATCCGAATAGCCGCGAAAGGTCAGCGTTCCACGCCCCTTGTACGTGCCCATCCAGTTCTGGACGTCCTTCGGTACATCGACCACCACAGGTCCGGGCCGCCCCGTGCGCGCGATTTCAAAGGCCGCCCGCAGCGTTTGCTCCAGCTTCTCCGGATCGGTGACGAGGAAGACCTGTTTCGCGCATGCCGACATGATGTTGAAAACGGGTGCCTCCTGAAACGCATCGGTGCCGATCACGGCGCGCGGCACCTGTCCGCATATCAGCACGACAGGGACCGAATCGCCGTTGCAGTCGGCGATAGGCGTCACAGCGTTGGTCGCACCCGGCCCTGACGTCACCATGAATACGCCGACCTTGCCGCTTGCGCGCGCGTAACCCGCTGCCATAAAGCCCGCTGCCTGCTCGTTGGCAGGAACGACCAGCTTGATCTGATGTTTGGGATCGTTCCGATGCGCTTCGTTGAAACGGAACACGGCATCGTACGTTGGCAGGATCGCGCCGCCGCTGTATCCGAACAGCGTATCGACGCCCTGCTCGCTGATCACGCGCAGGATGATGTCGGCACCCGACATGCGTTCGCCAGCATCATCGGCGTACTGAAGGACTTGTGCAGCGGTGTTTGGGTTGCGGGTCATGGTTGTCTCGAATGGGAAACGGGCGTGCGTTATCCGCACGTCCGTTTCAAAGGCCAATATCCCTTCCAACTCGAGAACAATGTATGTTCGACACCAGTTTGCGGAGAATCGGCATGACGGGTTCACCGTGCATTGCCGGCTCGTCCAGCACGCTTGTGATGTGCACCGGAAGAATTGCGAAGGCTTCGCTTCTATTGTGACAACGGGCGCGCTCACAAGCGCGTCTGAGAGCGTCATTCACGGGCCAAAGAGTTGCCGTTTCTGGTCATCGCTTTCGACGTCTTTCTGGTGCACTATTCAAACCATGCGATGTGCCGGCACATAGAAAACTGCGTATGCAGTTTCTGAAAATAAAGCCATTCGATTTGCAAACCTGATAATCCGGAAAGAGTACCTGTGACATTTTCCGCCAGCGCCACAGTTCCCCCAGATTCTTACGATAAGCTGATCGGCTGCACGTTGCGTCGGGTTCTGGTAATCGAGAGACGCGAACGGCGTGCCGTTATGCCGTTAGTCAATGAAGGTCACGAAATGAAAGTCGCGGTTGTCATATTCGATGGCGTGCAAGCGCTGGACGTCGCCGGTCCACTCGACGTATTCGCCGAAGCCAATACGTTTCTGCCCGCGCATCAGCACTATCAGATCTCATTCGTCGGATATGAGGCGGGCATGATCACGGCTTCCAACGGCATGCAGATTGCCGTTCCTTTCGGCTATGAAGCCTTCGACTCGCAATGTGATCTGCTGCTGATTGCAGGCGGACCACAGTTGCCCGACTTCCGGCCGCCCGCTGCATTTCTCGACTGGCTGCGGCGTCAGGCACAGGGCGCGATGCGCTATGGCTCCGTCTGCAATGGCGCGTTCCTGCTCGCGCATGCGGGGCTGCTCGATAGCCGCGAGGTCACGACACATTGGGCCGAAGCGGATCGTCTCGCCGACGACTTTCCCCAGGCATGCGTGCAACCAGACAGGATCTTTATCCGCGACGGCCGTCTCTTCACGTCGGCGGGTGTCACGGCGGGCATCGATCTATGCCTGTCGCTCGTGGCCGAAGATCATGGACACGAACTGGCCGTGCGCGTCGCGAAGCGCCTCGTGGTCTACATCCAGCGCGAAGGTGGCCAGTCGCAATACAGCCCATACGTGGGCGTGCGCAAGGACGAGGATCCCATTATCGGCAAGGTGCAACGCTACGTGATGGATCACATCACGGACGTGCTTTCCATCGAGCAACTGGCCAGTGCCGTTTCCGTGAGCCGGCGTACGTTCTCCCGCCTGTTTGCCAGGTATGCAAAAGTGACGCCATCGGCATTTGTCGAACAGGTCCGCGTGGATACCGCGAGAAAGCTGCTCGAAGAATCCGACGTGCCGCTCAAGACGGTCGCGTTCAAGTGCGGCTTTCATAGCGCCACACATATGCGCACGACGTTTGCCCGGCGTCTGAACGTGACGCCCAAGCAATATCGTCAACGCTTTCGCGGTACGGTGGACGAGCCAACGCTCGAACTGGATGCCATAGGAGAATGAGTGGCATGACTCACGCCGATGCGCCCGATGGGCTTGCAGATATTCTTGAACCCGGCTTGTCCGTGGTCTTTTGCGGAATCAACCCGGGTTTGCGCGCTGCGGCATCGGGCCAGCACTTCGCCGGGCGCGGCAACCGGTTCTGGCGCACGCTTCATCTTGCGGGATTCACCCGCGAACAGCTAAGCCCGGAAGACGGCCCTTTCCTGCTCGAATACGGGTATGGATTGACTACGGCCGTTGCGCGTCCGACGGCCCGCGCCGAACAGTTGTCACGTGAGGAAATCAAGGCGGCCGGCGCGGAGTTCGAGCGGAAGATCGCTCGCTATGCCCCGCGCTACATCGCCTTTCTCGGCAAGATGGCTGTTGCCGAACTGATCGGCAAACGCGATGTCGGCTGGGGTCTGCAGTCAGTGACGTTTGGCGGCGCACGCATCTGGGTGCTGCCGAATCCTAGCGGCCTGAATCGCGCATTCAGTCAGGATGCGCTGGTGTCCGCCTATCGCGAGCTTCGTCTGGCTGTCGTGCCGGAGCGGAGCGCGTCCATCCGTTGACGGCGGACGCGCCTGCGCATATTTCCGGCCACGACACTGCCGTCATGCTTCAAGAATGGCGACGTTGTAGTCTTCATCGTGAAACGCGACGAAGAATTCTTCGGGCATCAGCCAGGAATCGACTGAAACCGTATTTGCACCGACGTTGACATCGACTTTCGCCTCATCATCGACACTTTTCATTGCACGTTCAATCCTGGAAATATCATCCGAATGGATTGTTTCTTTTATCGAGAATCTCATTTTCGCTCACCAATCAATAACGGTTAAATCAATATTGCCCGTCGAATAGTTTTCGACCTGAACTGATTTTATCCAGCGCCCTGTTTTCCGTCGATGCGGGTAAAACAACTATGTGTTTCAGTTTCAGCATCCTTTGCCCCGCGTAGCGCAGCCAGATAAAACCTGCTCTACATCTCCTTCATATAGGACTTCTGTCGCATGAGCGAAACGCCTGTTCGCAGGCATCCTTATGACGATATCGCCCAATTGAACAAATGGAAAAAGACAATTTCCATTTGCCGGCGTAAAGCCTTTGAAAAAGCGCTATTGGCCAGATTGTCGAATGAAATGGCCTGAAACGTTACATACGTCTGCTTCAAGAACTTCGACTCGAATCCTAGAATCATTCACATCGCACAGTGAAGAAAGTGCGTGAATTCATGGTTAATTAACTATGTAAATGGCCGACCAGTCATTTGAATGCAATTTACCGAGCGAATCCTCATGACGATTGCCCAACCTCCGACGACACAACCGGCCACGCCCGTCGCCGCGCCGACGCCCGCGCAACCGGCACCCTCGCAGGCCACGCTGTCGATACGTGTGGGCATCGGTCTGGTTGGGATGTTGCTTGCGTCGCTGCTGGCCATCGTCAACGAGCAGGTCACTGCGCTCGCCATGAACGACATCCGCGGCGCACTCTCGATCGGCCATGACGACGGCAGCTGGCTGACCGTGCTCTTCGAAGCCGCGAATGTCACGACGATGATCTTCGCGCCATGGTTCGGGATCACGTTCACCTTGAAGCGGTTCACGATTGCAGCCGTCGTCGCCACGATGGTGTTCGGCTTTCTTTGTCCCCTCGCGCCGAACCTGCCGGCGTTCTATGTGCTGCGGGTGCTTCAGGGCATCGCGGGCGGTTGCCTGCCGCCCATGCTGATCATCGTCGCGCTGCGCTATCTGCCGCCCAAAATCAAACTGTACGGCCTCGCAGGCTATGCGCTGACAGCGACCTTCGGCCCCAGCATCGGCACGCCGCTCGCGGCGTTGTGGACGGAGTATGTGAGCTGGAAAATGGCGTTCTGGCAGACCGTACCGTTCGGCTTGCTGAGCTGTGCAGCGATCCAGTACGGACTGCCGCAAGATCCAGTCAAGCTGGAACGATTCGCGTCGTTCAACTGGACGGGCGTGCTGACGGGTGGCCCGGCTGTCGCGATGCTGGTGATGGGTCTGTTGCAGGGCGACCGTCTCGACTGGCTGAATTCCTCTTTTATCTGCGTGACGCTTTTTGGCGGCGCACTGCTTCTCGTCGTGTTCCTGATCAACGAGTGGTATGCCGCCGTGCCTTTCTTCAAGCTGCAACTGCTGTATCGCAGGAATTTCTCGCATGGATTGTCCACGCTGGTGGGCGCCGTGATGCTGCTGGTCGGCGTGGCCGCAATTCCCGCGCAGTTTCTCGCGAAGGTCCACACATACCGGCCGCTGCAAACGGCGCCGCTCGCTCTGCTGGTGGCCATTCCCCTGCTCATTGCGCTGCCCCTGACTGCCGCTCTTCTGAATCTTCGCCGGGTCGACTCGCGATGGATCATGGCGTTCGGACTGTCGCTCGTCGCCACGACATGCTTTCTCGGCAGCGTCATGACTTCCGAGTGGATCCGCGAGAACTTCTACTGGCTTCAATCGTTGCAGATCATCGCGCAGCCGATGGTGATCATGGCGATCCTGATGGGCGTGACGACTGGCCTGCCGCCGACGGAAGGCCCCTTTGCCTCGGCGATGTTCAACACCGTCAAGTCATTCTCCGCCGTGGCGGCGACGGCATTGATCGATGGCCTCGGCACTTCACGCGAGCACTTTCATTCGAGCATGCTGGTCGATCACCTCGGCAACAACGCGTTGATCTCGAGTCAGAGCATCGACGCGGCCCATGGTCTCGGCGAGCTCGCACATCGCATTCACGAACAGGCGGTGGTGCTCACTTCCGCCGATCTCTACCGCGTGATGGGCCTGATCGCCATCGCCGTTCTGCTGCTCGTTCCCGTGCTGCCCGTGCGTATCTATCCGCCGTGGAGCACGACACCGCCCTCCAACCGCTAACCGTCGATTGCCATGTCATCCGTCAAACGTTTCTCCCCCAAACTGATTCGCGCCGCCGCGGTGATCGTGGTACTCGGCGTCGCCGCATGGGGATGCGCAAAGCTGCTCGCCAACCCGGACACGGAATCCACCAACGACGCCTACGTCGCTGCCGATTTCACGCTGGTCGCGCCGCGTATTGCCGGACAGGTATCGGAAGTGCTGGTCGACGACAACCAGCAGGTGAAGGCGGGACAACTGATGGTGCGCATCGACGATCGCGACTTCCAGGCCGCGTTGCAAAGTGCGCAAGCCGATGTCGCGGCAGCGAAAGCCGCCGTCGCGAACTACGACGCCGAGATCGCACGCCATCCTTCGCTGGTCGATCAGGCGCGTGCCACGTTGCGCTCCGACGACGCCTCCATCGGGTTTGCGCGCGCCAACGCTGCGCGCTACCAGAACCTCTCCGAATCCGGTGCAGGCACGATGGAAGAACAGCAGCACGCCACGAGTACGCTCGCCGAGCAACTCGCGCAACAGGCGCGAGACCGCGCCGTGCTTGCCGCCACCGAACAGAATCTCGACGTGCTGCAAACGCAGCGCGACAAGGCAGCGGGCGCGCTCGCGCATTCGGAAGCCGTGCTGGAACAGGCGAAGCTGAATCTTTCGTACACGGAAATTCACGCGCCCGTCGCCGGCAAGGTAGGCCGGCGTTCGGTGCGCGTGGGTGCGTACATCACACCCGGCGCGCCGCTGCTCGCGCTCGTGCCGCTCTCGGATGCGTATGTCGTCGCGAACTTCCAGGAGAACCAGATCACCCGCATGCGGCCCGGCGAGCGGGTGAACATCAAGGTGGACAGTTTCCCCGGCGTCGTGATCCACGGTCATATCGAGAGCCTGGCACCCGCGACAGGCGTGAGCTTTGCACCCATCGCGCCCGACAACGCAACGGGTAACTTCACGAAAGTCGTGCAGCGGGTACCCGTCAAGATCACCATCGATCCCGGCCAGGCGGCCGCGTCGGAATTGAGCGTGGGGCTTTCCGTCGAGGCAGAAGTGGCCGTGAACAGGCACGGCGATGCGACGATTGCAGGAGCGGAACAGAAATGAACGCGATCACGCTGTCCTTTCGGACGTCCGCGTTAGCGGTTCTGCTGAGTCTTGCGCTCAGCGGCTGTCTGGTCGGTCCCAATTTCGAGCGCCCGACCTCGGCTACGCCCGATGTCTTCAATCGCACGGAAACCGCGCAGGCACCCAGCAAACCTGTCGAGTCCGAATTCAACCCGGAATGGTGGACGCTGTTCAACGATCCCACGTTGAATGCGCTCGAAAAACAACTGGCAGATGCCAATCTCGACGTGGCCGCGGCCTCCGCGCGTCTGCGTCAGAGCCGCGCCGAGCAGCGCGTGGCAGGCGCCGCCGAATACCCGACCGTGAACGCCAACGCCTCGTATGACCGCGAACGTGGCAGCGAGAACGGCATCCTGTCGCTGCTCGGTGTCACGCCGACGGGGACGCAGTCGCAATCGGCATCGGGCAACGCGCCGCTGGGCGTGACAGCGATGCCTGGCTCGAAGGGCTCGCCCGCCTACAACCTGTATCAGTTCGGCTTTGACGCATCGTGGGAAATCGACATTTGGGGCCGCGTGCGGCGCAGCGTCGAAGCGGCTTCCGCGCTGACGGATGCCTCGTATGAAGAGCGCAACGCAGTCTTGCTGTCGGCACGCGCCGAACTCGCGCGGGACTATATCCAGCTGCGCGACACGCAGGCGCTGCTGCAGATCGCCCAGCAGAATCTGGAGATCGCGCGCGACGCCACGAAGCTCACGCAAACTCGCGTGCGCGAAGGCGTCACCACCGACCTCGATGTCGCCAATGCTTCCGCGCAAGTGGAAACGATCGAGAGTCTGATTCCAACCCTCGAAGCGCGCAGCGAAACCAGCATCAATGCAATCGGTATCCTGCTGGCGCTGCAGCCTGGCGCGCTCAAGCAGATGCTCGACGCGCAGCGCGACGTGCCCGTGCTTCCCAGCCAGGTGCCGATCGGCTTTCCGTCCGAGCTCGCGCAGCGCAGGCCCGACATCAGAAAGGCTGAAGCGCAACTGCACGCGGCAACAGCGGCCATCGGCATGGCAAAGGCAGACTTCTATCCGCGCATCTCGCTGAACGGCAGCGCCGGATTCCAGAGTCTCCAGTTGTCCAGTCTCGCCAACTGGGCATCGGGCCAGTTCGTCGTCGGACCGTCGATCACGATGCCCATCTTCGAAGGTGGACGCCTCAAGGGCACGCTGCAGTTGCGCGAGGCACAGCAACAGGAAGCCGCCATCGTCTACAAACATACCGTGCTGGAAGCATGGCGCGAAGTGGACGACGCCCTCGTTGTCTACGATGCCGAGCAGCGCCGGCACGATCATCTTCAGGAAGTCGTGAATCTGAATCTGCGCGCGCTTTCGATTGCGCGCCAGCGATATAAGGCAGGCGCTGTCGACTTTCTCGATGTGCTCAACGTGCAAAAGCAGTTGCTCGACGCGCAAAGCAATCTCGAACAGAGCAAAGCCGATGCCGCTACCAACCTCATTACGTTATGCAAGGTACTGGGCGGCGGGTGGCAAACGTCTTACGCCAGTGCCGATGCGCACCCTTGAAATGCAGGCTGCCACGCATCGTCTTCCTTGTACTGGTTTTTTCAAACGCCGTGGACGCATGTCCGCGGCGAGTCGTTCCAGGAGAGCATCATGAAACTGTTTGTCCGCACCCTCGTTATCGCAACCGCCCTCGCCGCACCCGTCCTGTCGCACGCTCAACAAAGCACGCCTGCCGACCAGCAGCAACAGCCACAAAGCAATGTCACGGACTCGAGCTATGGCGGCAGCATGAATGGCAAAGCACAGGCCGGTTCGCAGGCGACGCCGGGGCTTATGCAACGCAATGACAATACGCAGCGCGATAACTGCGTCGGGCCCGTCAGTTACTGCAATATCTTTTTCGGCAGTTAATGCTTGCATTGACCATGCGAAAAGCTGTCGGCTGCGTGACGGACACTTCGCATCAGGAAGTCACCGCCTTCTCGCCGCCGATACCCAACGCATCCAGCAGCCAGGCCTTGAACGTTTCGAACGCCTCATGCCTGTGCTGCCTGCGAGGATGCACGAGGTAATGCCCCACATATTCCACTTCACGCGTCGACCCGGCGAGCGGCCTGACCAGCGCCCCACGCTGCAACTCGCGCTCTGACAGCAAGGTCGATTCGAGCACCACACCAAGGCCATCCACGGCCGCCGCAATCGCCATCGCACTGCGATCGAAGTGCAGACCATAGTGTGTTGGCGGCGGAAGCTGGTTGGCCTCGAACCATCCTTTCCACTGGTACATCTGCACTTCGCACTGGATCAGCGGCAGGTGATACAGATCCTCGGGCTTGCGGATATGCTCCGCGAGCGCAGGCGTGCACAGCGGCGCAAGACCTTCCAGCGCGAGCGGAATCTTCTCGTGTGGCGAAGGCTGCGGCTCGCCATAGACGATGTCGAGATCGAAGTCGTCGTCGAAACGTGCGTACTCGGTGCTCGCCGAAAAACGCAAATCGATATTCGGATGATCGCGCACGAAACCCGCGAGCCTCGGCAGCAGCCATTGCGTCGCAAAGCTCGGCGCAGTGTGCAGCCTTAGCGGCGTTCGCTCGTTGCTGGTCAACAGCGCGAAGCCGCGCTGCATTTCCTCCATGCCGCGCTGGATGTGTTCCATCAGCATCGCCCCTTCGCGCGTCAGGCGCACCTCGCGCGTGCTGCGCTGAAACAGTCGATGCCCCAGCAGATCTTCCAGCTTGCGAACCGAGTGGCTCACCGCGCTCGGCGACAGACTCAGTTCGCGTGCGGCATCGGCGAACGACAGCGTCCGGCCGGCAGCCTCGAAAACCCTGATATACGACAGCGGAACCTTGCGGAAGACGTTCATGGCCTTGATTAGTGAATCTGATTCATGAGCTAGTGTAATCTTTTCTTTTGTCAGGCGCTGTGTGGTGCGGATACATTGAACCTACCTCGTTCCCACACCAGTCCGATTGCTGAACAGGAGACAACTGCGGCGATCACTGGTTGTCGAGGATTGACTCCCGACTTCCGCAGGAAATGCCATGACAATGATTACGGAGGCCGAGCCGCAAACCGGCTCGACATCGGCGCAACTCTCGAAGATCGCCGCTCACGCCTATCGCATCCGCCGCTTCGCGCTGCGCATGGGCGAGGTTCAGGGCCAGGGCTATATCGGCCAGGCACTCGGACTCGCCGATGCCCTCGCCGTCGCCTGGTGTCACGCGATGAACATCCGCCCCGCTGAACCCGAATGGGAAGGCCGCGACCGCTTTCTGCTGTCGCACGGCCATTACGCGATTGCCCTGTACGCCGCGCTGATCGAAGCGGGCGTCATCCCCGAAGAGGAACTGGAAACCTACGGTTCTGATGACAGCCGCCTGCCGATGTCCGGCATGGCGACCTACACGCCCGGCATGGAAATCTCGGGCGGCTCGCTCGGACAAGGTTTGACGATTGCCGTCGGCATGGCGCTCGGTTTGCGCCTGAAAGGCAATCCCGCATTCGTCTACAACTCGATGTCCGACGGCGAACTCGATGAAGGCGCCACGTGGGAAGCCGCGTTGTCCGCCGCGCATCACGGCCTCGGCAATCTGATCACGATGGTCGACATCAACCGCCAGCAGGCAGACGGCCCGTCGCACGACGTGCTCGGTTTCGAACCGCTCGCCGACAAATGGGCGTCGTTCGGCTGGCACGTGGAGCGCGTGAACGGCAACGATCTGCCCGCACTCGTCGAAGCATTCGACCGCGCCCGTGCGCTCAAGGAAGCGAAGCCGCGCGTCATTCTGCTCGACACGCTGATGGGCAAGGGCGTGCCCTTCCTCGAAACGCGTGAGAAGAATCACTTTATCCGTGTCGATGCGCCTGAGTGGCAGCAAGCCATTGCCGTGCTCGACCAGAATCATCAGAAAGCCCAGCAAGGAGACGTGGCATGAGCGCCGTCATCGAAAAGAAGCCTCGCCTGACGACCTCGGCGATGATCGCGTCGATTGCCTCGGAAGGCCAGAAGACGCGCCCCGCCCCGTTCGGCCATGCACTCGTGGCGGAAGCGGAGAAGCGCCGCAATATCGTCGGCATGACAGCGGATCTGTCGAAGTACACCGACCTGCATATCTTCGGTCAGGCGTTTCCTGAGCGTCACTTCCAGATGGGCATGGCCGAGCAGTTGCTGATGGGCGCGGCAGGCGGTCTCGCAAAGGAAGGCTTCATTCCGTTTGCCACGACGTACGCTGTGTTCGCCACGCGCCGCGCGTATGACTTCATTCACCAGATCATCGCGGAAGAGAATCTCAACGTGAAGATCTGCGCCGCGCTGCCGGGCTTGACCACGGGCTACGGCCCGAGCCACCAGGCCACGGAAGACCTCGCACTGATGCGCGCGATTCCCGGCATGACCGTGATCGATCCGTGCGATGCACTGGATACCGAGCAGGCCGTCGCCGCCATCGCTGCACACGAAGGCCCGGTGTATATGCGCCTGTTGCGCGGCAAGGTGCCCGCCGTGCTCGACGACTACGACTACAGCTTCGAACTCGGCAAGGCCAAGATGCTGCGCGATGGCCGCGACGTGCTGATCGTCTCGTCGGGCATCATGACGATGCGCGCACTCGAAGCCGCGCAGGCGCTGGACGATGGCTCGGCGAGCGTCGGCGTGCTGCACGTGCCGACCATCAAGCCACTCGACGAAGCCACCATCATCGAGCAATGCAAAAAGCCGGGCCGTCTCGTGATCGTCGCGGAGAACCATAGCGTGAGCGGCGGTCTCGGCGACGCCGTGACGAATGCGCTGGTGCGCCATCGCGTGCTGCCCGAATTCCGCCAGATCGCCCTGCCCGACCAGTTCCTCGACGCGGGCGCGCTGCCGACGCTGCACGACCGCTACGGCATCTCGACTGCATCGATCGTCGAGAACATCAAGACGTGGCTCAAGTAAGCAGGGAGACAATGGCATCATGAACGTAACTTTTATCGGCATCGGCGCGATTGGTTTGCCGATGGCAGTGCAGATTCAGGGCGCCGGCCATCGCGTGACAGGTGTGGACCTGTCGAGCCACGCACGCGACATGGCGCAGGAAAACGGCCTCGTTGCCGTCGACAGCTTCGCCGCCGCGCCTGCCGCCGATGTGGTCGTCGCGATGGTGGCGACGCCGCAGCAACTGGCAGCGCTGGTGGACAGCGTGGGCGCGGACCTCGCAGGCCAGACGTGGGTCGTGATGTCGACAGTTGGCCCGGACGCCGTGCGCGAACAGGGCGCACGCCTCGCCGCGAAAGGCGCGCGCGTGGTGGATGCGCCCGTGACGGGCGGCACCGCGCGGGCAAAGACGGGCCAACTGGTGATCTTCGCGTCGGGCTTGCAGGCCGACATCAGCGCGGTACGCCCCGTGCTCGATGCGATGGGCAGCGTACGCATCACCGGCCCGAAGCTCGGCGACGGTCAGGCGATCAAGGTGGTGAACCAGCATCTGTGCTCGGTGCATATCGTGGCGGCAGCGGAAGCGCTGAATCTCGCGCGCTCGCTGAAGCTCGACCCGGCTGCCGTACTGGAACTGATCGAGAAAGGCGCGGCGGGTTCGTGGATGCTGTCCGACCGCGGTCCGCGCATGCTGCAAGGCACGGATGTGAACGTGACGAGTTCGATCAACATCTTCGTGAAGGACAGCGATCTGGTGGCGGCGGCTGCGCAGTCATGCGGTGCAGACGTGCCGCTGCTGTCGATTGCGAATGCGCGCTATCACGAAGCCGCCGATGCGGGACTCGGCTTGCGCGACGATAGCCGCGTGATCGAAACCTGGCGTTGAACGTTAGCCTCGTTCAGGCTTTTCACTCGTGACGAGCGCCCGACGAAAGCGCGACACGATCCGGCCGTTCCCGTGAAACGAAACGGCCGGCTGAAGCAACCGGAGACAACACACCATGAATACCAACAACGAAGACCGCGCGGTCAAAGTCGCCATCGCTTCGATGGTCGGCTCGGCCGTCGAAAGCTACGACTTCTTCATCTACGGCACAGCTGCCGCTGCGTGGTTCGGAAAGATCTTTTTCCACACGACTGAGCCGATCATCGGCATTCTGGCTTCATTCGCGACGCTGGCGATCGGCTTCCTGATGCGCCCATTCGGCGGCTATCTTGCCGGGCATTATGGCGACCGGCTCGGCCGCAAGGCGGTGTTGTTCTGGTCGCTTGTCGCGATGGGCGGCGCTACCGTGCTGATCGGCTTTCTGCCGACTTACCAGCAGGTCGGCGTACTTGCGCCGATCATGTTGATCCTGCTGCGCATGGTGCAAGGCATCGGCTTCGGCGCGGAATGGGGCGGTGCCGTGCTGATGGCGTGCGAACATGCGCCAGAAAAGCGTCGCGGGTTTTTCGGCGCAGTGCCGCAGCTTGGCATTCCGCTCGGCCTGCTGCTCGCCAACGGCGCGTTTCTGCTCTCGGGCGCACTGTTCGAAGGCGACTGGATCTGGCGCATGCCGTTTCTGCTTTCCTTCGTGATGGTCGCGATTGGCATCTTCATCCGGATGAGCGTGTCGGAATCGCCCGCATTCGAAGCGGTCAAGGCAGAGAACAAGGTCATGAAGCAGCCCGCGCTGGAAGTGATCAAGAGTGACTGGCGCAGCATTCTGAAGATCGTCGGCCTGCGCATGGCGGAAACGGGCGGCTACTACATCACGACGAGTTTCATGCTGTCGTATGTCGCGCTCGCGCATGTGTCGACGACGCGCCATATCCTGTGGGGCACGCTGATCGGCTCGGCAATCGGCCTTGGAAGCCATCTGTTCTACGGCGCGCTCAGCGACAGGCTCGGCCGCCGTCCCGTGTTCATGCTGGGTGCGCTCTTTACCATCGCGTTCGGCGTGCCGATGTTCATGCTGATCAACACGGGCGCGATCATCATGGTGATCGTCGCGGTGGCGCTGTCGCTGCTCTTTAGCCACGATCCTATCTTTGCCGTCGAGGCAAGCTGGTTCTCCGAGCAGTTTCCCGCCAACGTGCGCTCATCGGGCATTTCGCTCGGGTATAACGGCGCATCTGTCATCGCCGGGTTGCTGCCGATCATCGCGACGGGCATGTATGGCGCTTTCGGCTGGATCGGACCCGCATTGATGTTCTCGTCGCTGGGCGTGGTGTCGGCCTGCTGCGCGCTGGCGATGAAAGAAACCGCGCCCGCCGTGGTCGCGAAGAAAAACCCGCAGGCATCGGCTGAACGGCGGTTTGCCGCGTAGCACACGCTGGTTGCGAATTGCATCGCAGACAAGCCCGCCTTTCAGGCGGGCTTTTTTTGTTGCAGGATAAAGAGCGCAGCGACGGGATGTCGATTCACGTGCGGGCTGTTCGTCGTCTCTACGAACCGACAGTTCCGTCTACATGGAGAAACTCATGCGCAAGCTCACTGTTTCCGTGTTCACGAGTCTGGATGGCGTCGTGCAGGCGCCTGGCGGACCCGCGGAAGATACCAGCGGCGATTTCCGCTTCGGCGGCTGGATCGTCCCTTACGCCGGCGATGCGATCACCGACAATCTGCAAGATCTGCTCGCACAGCCGTTTGAATTGCTGCTCGGGCGCTGCACTTACGACATATTCGCGTCGTATTGGCCGCACGTGCCGGCCGATTCACCTAGCCGCCGTCTCGCCGACCTGTTCAACGGCGTGCCGAAACACGTCGCCACGCATCGGGCCGAAGGCCTCGACTGGCCGAACAGTCACGCGCTGCAAGGCGATCTCGCGGACGCGGTCCGTGCGCTCGCAACCCAGACGGGCGCGAACCTGTTGACGTTCGGCAGTGGAAACATGGTGCGGCAACTGCTAGCTGCGGGTCTGGTGGATGATCTGCGGCTACTGGTGTATCCCGTCATGCTTGGACGCGGCAAGCGCCTGTTCGGTGACGATGCCCAGGCGTCTGCATTCACGCTGGTGCAATCGGCCAGCACGCCGGGCGGTGTGCTCGTGAACCGCTACGTGCGCGATGGCGAGGTGCGCACGGGATCGTTTGCATAGGCGGGCGCGACCCGCAACGTGGCCGAACGTACAGACTCACGATTGCGAACCGTGGTCTGTTTGAGCCTCTGAATTCACCGCATTTTCAGCGATCCACGCTTTTACGCAGCATAAGGAGCAAGCTGCAATGACGAGTACATGGTTGCACAGCCTGCCGCTCGGGCTGATGGCGCTCGCGACATTTGCCCTGACTTTTCTCGTGGGTGCCGTCATCCACGTCGTCACGGGATGGCTTGCGGCCAGCCGGCACGGACGCGCGTATCGGGCTATATCGCCAGGGCTGCTCTCTCCGCTCGGTGTCATCTTCGGGCTATTCATCGCGTTCACGGCCGCACAGGTGTGGAATGACACGGAGCGGGCGAATATCGCGGTCGATACGGAGGCGGGCGCGCTGCGATCCGTTGTCGTCATGTCCGCCGTCTTTCCGGAAGATGCGCAAAAACAGTTGCGCGCGCTCATTCACGACTATATCGAATACACGACGTCAACAGAATGGCCAATGATGGGGCAAGGCTCGGCCACGCTGAAGATCAGTCCGCCTGCGCTGAACAAGGCGCTTCAACTCGCGCTCGCGTTGCCTGCCGTGACGCCCGGACAGCAGACGGCGCAGCGACAGGTTGCGACATCGCTGGAAGTGGCGCTCGAAGCGCGCCGCCAGCGCATCCTGATTAGCCGGTCCGAAGTGAACGGCGTGAAATGGCTGTGTCTGATTTTTCTCGCGGCGTGCCTCATGTTTGCGATCGCGCTGGTTCATTGCGATAACCGGCTGACTTCTGCGGTCGCAACGGGGCTTTTCTGTGCGGCGCTGGCGACGACCATGTTACTGATTCTGTCGCACGACAGGCCATTTACGGGGGAGATTGCGGTGTCGCCTGAGCCGTTGATGCAGGTGATGCCTGCGGATCATGGGTGATCGACGGCTAGTGATTCTGTTTACTCGTGTACGTCGAACTCGACTCGTACGTTGCCGGATGCATCTGTTTTCTTGAGCGCTACAGTCGCAGGGGATAGGGCTGTGCGACTGCGTATCAACCCGCGCAGCAGTTTCAATGTTTGTCTCCTCGTGTCTTGAACATCTGTTAGTGACGCGCGATGTCTTTAGCAAAAGAAATCGACGGCGTAATAGTGTGCTTCCAAATGCCGGATCTTCCATCGACACGCGCTGAATTTCGGCGCGTCGTCAGGCGACTGCAAAGCAACCACGCGTTCTATTTCGACACGCACGCCGCGTTCGAGTGTGCCGGTTTCGTCGTAAGCGATTCGCTGATCAACCTCGCCCGCTTGCACATCCTCTTTTCCCTGAAACAGAATGAATGTCCGCTGAGGGTCGGCATATCGTCGGTTTGCGACCAATGCATCGTAGCTTGCCCGCTTCTCTTCGAACCTGAATTTTTCCGACGCCCATTCGGCGGCATCATGGCCGGGCAAGATCCATTGCGCGGACATATACATGAAGATGACTGAGATCACACACGACGTTACGCGTAAAACGTGGGCGGCCTTAATGGCTGACCATATCGCGATTGCGGCCCAGATCACTGCACACGCAGCAGGAACAAGCATCAGTATGGAAACCATGAACTGATTGCCTGAAACTGCGGCATGACTTATCACGGCGATAGCCGCCGTCGCGCCGAGCAACGGCCAGTTCAGGGAATCGCGGCTTGAAGTGGGACGCATCCTGTTCGCCTGTCACTCAAGCTCTTTGAGAAAAGCTTCTCTGTGGTGGCAAACGCTCGTGTCCCCGATCATCGATTCCGAGAACATGCGCGATGTCGGCGCGGGTTTTGATTACTTCTGGCGTCTCATTCATCGCGTACTTGATGGTTTGCACTGTGACTGCATCGTACGAATGCGCAGTTCCGAGTTCAATGATGGCGTCGCGTGGTTCGAACGATCCCATGCGCGATCGCACCCATCTGAAGTTGGGCGGCTCAATTGTGCCGCGCTTAACCCGTATCCCGGCAAAACTCCATTCGCATCGAATTGCTCTGGGCCGATCCGTGAAGATAAATGTCTTCATGAATAGCATGCGACTAACAAGAACGCCTATTAATATTGAAGCGAGTGCAAAGATCCATGGGCCACTGGCATGGCTATCGCGATGCAACCTTAAACTACTTGCTGCAATGGCAAAGCTGTAGCAGAGCGTCGGCAGTATACGGCCCCGTTTCCGGTACGGCACGACAAGTTGATGAGGCATCTGCGTCCTCTTGTGTGATTCGGCGTCCGCGCAAAAGATGCCGGATTTCGTCAATGAAGTGTTGCCAGTGTGTCACGTGTCTGTAAGAACGAATGTTCGTTCCAGCACTGATCACCGAGCGCGCAACGCACCTGCATCAACGCTCACGCAAAAGTCTTCGAATTCGCCTTTCGAGCGGACTTGCCGATTTGGACATCGCGCAGGTCCGCAATCGAATATCGGCAGGACTCAGGCAGCCCCACCCGACGACGCACGATAACGCGCGAGAAAGCGGTCCAGTTGCGCAGCGAACACCTTGGCGTCGTTTTGCGAATACGGTGCCGGGCCGCCCGTTTCGACGCCGGAACTGCGCAACTGATCCAGCACATCGCGCATGGTCAGGCGCTCCTGGATGTTTTCACGGCTGAACCAGCCTCCGCGTGGGTCGAGCACATGAGCGCCCTTGTCGAGCGCTGCGGCAGCAAGCGGAATGTCCGATGTGATGACCAGGTCGCCACTCGTGACGAGTTCGACGATGCGGTTATCGGCGGCATCGAAACCCGCCGGCACCTGTAACGCCTTGATAAACGGCGACGGCGGCGTGCGCATGTACTGGTTCGCGACCAGCGTGACGCATATTTCGACCCGCCGCGCGGCCCGAAACAGCATCTCCTTGACGACGACGGGGCAGGCGTCTGCGTCGACCAGCACTTGCATGAAAGTATGTCCGATAGTGGGAAGATACCCAATGTTACTGCCCGCGAGCGTTCAAAGCGAATTCTCGTGTCGCGATCGTTCTGAGGTTGAAGGCCGTCACGGTCCGTGCCGGACTGCAATGGCCGGCACGGCTTTCGATAACAACGCCACTACCTATTCAAAAGAAGCTTCGTGCATAGACCTTGGACCCGTCTTCGTCGATGAACTCCTCGGTGAGATCCGCGCCGCTCAGCGTAAGCGAGACCAAACCGTTGTACACGCGTCCGGGATAAAGGAGGTCCGCTACGGTGCGGTTCTCATGCCACACTGCTCCGGGATTGGCGACGAGTGAATCCGGTTCAGCCGCAGGTACTGCGCCGTGACCCGCGCAACGCGCGTGGATGATGCCGGCTTTGCTGACGCTCGATTGCGTTTGGCCGCGCGTGTCCCGGTCGCTGTAGACGATACCCGCGTGCATATGCCCCCAGTACCACCACAATTCGAGTCCCGCAAAGCGAGGCGCAATTTGCGCCCATAGCGCGCTTGGCGTCATGCCATCGACTGAGAGTCCGTTGTGGTGACTGAGAAGGATCGCGCGTTTTGGCTTTGTATAAGTCGCGAGAAGATCATCGAGAAACTTGCATTGGACATCGTCGAGAAAGCCGTGCTGATAGAGATGAATCTCTTCGGCGTGATAGGCAGTGTCGAGTCCAATTACCAGCCAGTCGTCGTTGACCAGCGCAAAGTAGCTGTTCTTTTTTTGCATGGCAAATTGCGCTGCCGTATCCAGCACGGAGTAATACCCTTCTGCGCCCGAATACATTTCATGGTTCGAATTCAGCGTAAAACTTCCTGTCGCGCCTGCACCAGCAGGCCATTTTCCAATGAAGTTATTCTGCTCTTCAATATCCGTCCCCGCGTAATAGACGTCTCCGAGATGAACCGTGTAGGTCGGCGTGAGCGCGTTGATCTGTTTGGCCACCTTCTCGGCGGGCGTGAGCATTCCGTCGGTTCGGTAGTCATAGCCCGTGCCCCAGTCGCCTGCAAGGGCAATCGATGCCTTGGCAGGCAACGAGATAGTCGGCGGATCGGTTCGGAATGGCGCCTTCGTGTCCGGCGAAAAGTGTTCGAGCCAGCACACGGCCGACTCTGTCCACCTCACATCGAGCGATTCATACGGGTTCTTGCCGACGATGTCGCCTTCATCCGAGATCGACGACACGGCCATTTCGCCCGTCGATGTCGGCACCACCTGCGCGTGCATCAGCAGGCTCTTTACGTTGGCGAGAATGTGATGAATCGGCGACGAGTTGGAGTCGCCATTCACAAGATCGGCAGTCTGGCTTTGCGCCTGATTGAGAAGATAGTCGAGCATCTTGTTCTGATCGTCGGTGCCCGTTTTCCGGATGTTCGCGACGGCAGACTGTAATCGCTGCTGCAGGTCCTGGAGATAGTCGCCGTTACCATTTGGGTCGCCCATGGCACGCTCCTCTTGATAGCAATTCGAAAGCCGTATCGACGCATAGTGCGTCGTCGCGTCACTTTCGTTGTGGAGAACAGGAGTTGGAAGATTCAGAACAGAACCGGCGTGAATCTTCATACGTCATCGCCAGCCGAAATCCAGCATAGGACAACGTTTGCGCAGAACGAACCGCCGTCACGACCAATTGGTGTGCTAGCAGACCAAGTGCCGATGAATCAGGCGATGTATTGATTTAGAAAGGGTTGGGAAGCAAATCGACAATGCGATACAGGTAAGTGTTCACGCATGTTGCGCCCGGATGTCACCTTCACGGAATGATCACGCAAGCTGAGGTAGTCTGTGTGCTCTGCAGCATTGTGTCTGTGGGCGGCTGCGCGCCGCCTCGCAAGACGACCGTGATTGTGACCAGATGGAGGAAACCCACTGTGGCTACAAAGAATGGCGGTACGCTGTATGTCCTTCAGACACGTCCACCCGCGATCATCGCGCTATCACCGGATGGCTCGCACGAAGTGGTTGTTGCGAACCTCACGCGCACGCCCGACGGCATCAAGGTCGATGCCGAAACCAGCACGGTCTACTGGACCAATATGGGAACGGGCATCCATCTGATCGACAGCGATCCGCCGCCGGGCGCCGTTCCGCCCAACGACGGCACCATCGAAAGCGCGAAGCTCGATGGCAGCGAACATCGCGTGCTGGTGGCTTCGGGTCTGGCTGGAACGCCGAAAGAACTCGTGCTCGACAAGGAAAGCGATCACCTGTACTGGTGCGACCGTGAAGGCATGCGCGTGATGCGCTCACGCCTGGATGGCTCGGAGGTGACGGTGCTGGTGCGCACGGGAAATTTTCCGGACGATACCAACGATGCGAAGCGCCATTGCGTAGGCGTCGTGCTGGACAAGGCAAACGGCCACATCTACTGGACCCAGAAGGGCTCACCCGATGCAGGAGAGGGTCGCATCTTCCGTGCTGGCATCGATCTGCCGGCAGGCGAAGCGCCTGATGGGCGCAGCGATATCGAATGCCTGCTCGCGGATCTGCCGGAACCGATCGATCTCGACATCGATCATCGCGACCACATGCTGTACTGGACGGATCGCGGCGACGATACGCACGATGGCAACACCCTCAATCGCGCGAAAATCACGCCGTCCGGACTCGCCAATCATGAAGTGCTCGCTCACGATCTGCAGGAAGGCATCGGCGTATCGCTGGACGCGCAGGGGCGCCGTGCATTCGTGACCGATCTGGGCGGCAACGTGCGCGAGTTGGACATCGATACGAAGGAAGCGTCACATTTCACCACCGTTGCGCATCTCGGACCGCTGACGGGTATCGACTACGCCGAAGTCTAGACTTATCTTTCACGACCACCCGTGACCGGTTCGGGTGGTCGTGCCTCACTGTCCGCTCTCGCGCGACATCGCGTCAACCTCCTCAGCATCGGTCGCATCTGAAAGCGACGCCTGTTCAACCGGCTCGATGCTGGCGGCGAGGCCCGTCGTCAATCCCGCATGACGCTCGAACAAGGCCCGGAGTTCAGGACGCAATCCATCTCCGCGTTGGGCTGCGAGCGCGTGAAGCGATAGTAACGGCAACATGATCGGACTCCAGTCGTTGAAGGACAGGCGAGTCGCGTATCGCACCATTCACCCACCAGGAATCTCGCCTGCTGTGCGATGCATGCACACGATATGGCGGCCACTTCGCACAGGCACTCCGATTCTTGCTGTCTCATCGCTATCCATCCACAGTCTCTGTTTGCTTCGCCAGCATGGCGTGCGTCATGTTCCCGTGTGTCGAGTATTGCAGCAAGAAACGAGGCGCACCCTGCTGCCTGCATCAATATCGTTCAGGCAGAGGGAAGCGAAAACGTCTCTCTCGTTCAACTTCAGTCAATGAGGAACACACCATGTCCAAGGAAGATGACAACAAAGCCGTCGTGGGGCGCTGGTTCACCCATTTCTGGGGCGAACAATGCGATCTCAACATCGTCGACGAACTCGCTGCGCCCGACATGCTCCTTCAATACTCGTTGCATGAGCCGCGACGTGGTCGCGAAGACATCAAGGCATTCATGAGCGATTTCCGTGCAGCGTTTCCGGACCTCAATTTCTGGGGCGCCGCCGATCTTATCGCCGAGGGAGATTATGTCGTTGGCCGTTGGGAAGGCGGCGGCACGCATACGGGCATCGCATTCAGCGATTTTCTCGCTGGGTCGCTACCCGCTGCGACAGGCCGGACAATGCGCTTCACGGGCACGACAGTGCTGAAGCTCAAGGACGGCAAGATCGTCGAAGAAATCGGGCTGGATGACGGCGTGAAAGCGCTTCAACAACTCGAACTCATCAAGCTGGCGTGATCGAACTCGCCGCGTTTGCGCATTTCGCTAGCAACGCTATGCGCATCTAGCAGCAACCCGACAACGGGCCGAGGTGCACCTCGGCCCGTTTCATCTGTCTTTGCGTGAATCAGGATTCGCTTAACAACACCACCAGGAACTTTTGTTTGCCTGCGCGACTCCAACTACTCGCATCGCAATTGATGCATCGTGAAAGCCTGAAGCGGCATCTGCGCCCAATTCGCAGGTAGCCCGTCACGCATTCCTCTCGTAGCCCGCTGGCGCATTCTCGCGTCGCCAGACCGCGCGCTACACAGTCTTGTCATCCCTATGTGACTCGCGTGTTTTCGCACTGAGTCCATACCGCGCTTTTGCGCCATGCCAAAACCTTGACTTGCACGTCAATCATTTCACGTGCTCATCCTGGCGTGCCTAGCGAGTAACGTCGGATTGTCAGCTATGTATTCTCTCAACAACGCTTCTCTCGTTCGTCGATACACGAACTATGCAGTGCCTACCGTACTCGCCGCATGGGCGTACTGTATGCACTCCGTCATCAGCGGCATTTTTATCGGACGTTACGTCGGCGCCGATGCGCTTGCCGCATTGAACCTGCTCGTCCCTTTGCTTTATTTGCCTTATGCATTCAGCGTGATGATCGGCGTCGGTGGATCGACGCTGGTATCCCGCCTGCTCGGCGAGCGGCGCGAGCACGATGCCGCCGCAGCCTTTACGCAAGCCCTGTGTCTGATCGCCCTGTGCGGCCTCGCATTTGCGCTCGCAATCTATTTCTATGCCGACACGTTCGTGCAATGGACAGGCGCACGCGGTGAACTCGCGAGCCTCGCCAAAGACTTCCTGCACGCCTACGCACCGTTCGTGCTGTTCCCGACGGCATGCTATGCGCTCGAACTGTTTCTGCGTATCGAAGGTGCAGCCCGCTTCGGACTCGTCTGCCTGACCGCCGGCGGTATCGCCGATGTCGTGCTGACATGGTGGATGGTGGGCCATCTGCATTGGGGCATGCGCGGCGCAGCGCTGGCATCTGGCATCAGTCAGGCGCTCGCATGCTTGCCGATGCTGGCTTATCACTTCGTCAAGGCACGACACTGTCGTCCTGTTGTCCATGCCTTTACGCGTCTCGATCACGCGTGGCGCATGGCTTACAACGGCACGTCGGAGTTTCTCGGCGAGATCGCGCCCAGCGTCACGATCTTCGCGTTCAATCACGCGGTGTTGCGCTGGCTCGGCGACACGGGGTTGGTCGCCTTCGCAGTGGTCGAGTACATGTCGATGATCGCGTCGGTCACGATGATCGCGCTGGTGCAAAGCATGCAGCCGATCGTGAGCTTCGAGCGCGGTGCAGGCAACCAGCAGGCCGTCTCGCGCGCATTCGCGATCGGCATCACGTTGACGGCGGGTTTCGCACTTGCTGCGGCGCTGGCGGTCCTCACCGTCGCACAACCGCTCGGCGCGTTGTTCGTGCCCAACAGTCCGGCAGCGCAGGCAATACTGCGCGACGCACTACCATGGTGTGCTTTAGCGTTCGTGCCCGCTGCCATCAACGTGGCGATCAGCGGTTATCTGACGGCCATCGAAGCACCGCTTGCATCGATGATCGTCGCCCTGCTGCGCAGCTGGCTGTTGCTGCTGGCCATGCTCTGGTTGCTGACGGAATGGCTCGGGCCGCATGGCATCTGGATGACCGTCGCCATCACCGAACTGGTGACGCTCGTCGCGAGCATCGTGCTATATCGCACACGTGGCCGGCGTCTGTCGCTAGCTGCGCCTGCGTCGAACTCGGCGAACGGCACGCAGGCGCTGCTATAAGCAAAGGCGTTTAGCCATCCACGGGTTGAGCGGGTGTGTCGAGCAGCAACTGATAAAACGCAAGGTCCAGCCAGCGGCCGAACTTGAACCCGACTTCCGGCAACGTGCCCACGTGCCGGAAGCCAAGCCGTTCGTGCAAGGCAATGCTGCCGCTATTCGTCGCGTCGATACCGCCGATCAGCGCGTGCACGTTGTTCTGTCTGGCGGCAGCGATGATCTCTTGCATCACCACGCGCCCCAAGCCTTTGCCGCGATGACCGCCATGGATATACACGGAGTGCTCCACCGTGTATTTGTATGCGGGCCACGCGCGGAATGTGCCATAGCTGCCGAAGCCGAGCAGCACGCCATCGCTGTCTTCGACGCCAATCACCGGGAAGCCGCCCGCGCGCTTCGCCTCGAACCACGCGACCATGTTCTGCGGCGTCCGCGCCTTGTAGTCATACAGCGCGGTCGAATTGACGATCGCATCGTTGAATATCGCAAGGATTGCGTCAGCGTGACGCTCGAATGTGCATTGGACGATGGTGTGTTCAGTCATCATGTGTTCCCGGTTGGCGGAAAGCCATTTCAACCCGTTCGATCGGCGGTAGTTTCCAGTATATTGGAATTATTTCCAGAAAACTAACATTTTGGGGCGATCGTTCGGAGACCCAAGCCGATGGCGACGGGAAACATCGCTGCGTATCAATGCAATTGCAGGCTGCCGATCAATCCGGACGCGCCGATCCACAGCAACTGAACGCCAATGCAGAAAAGCACGAATGCGAAGAGGCGCATCGCGATCTGCGTACCCGTCGTTCCCAACAGCCGTTCTAGCCGACCCGCATACCGCACGCACAGGAAAATGCTCAGGCAAAGCAGCACCAGCGCAACGCCGACACCGGCAAGATGCACTGGCTGCAAGCCCGCATGCGGCGAACCCGTCCCAAGCGCAATCGCGACGGCAATCGATCCCGGTCCAACCGTAATCGGCAATGTCAGCGGATAAAACGCCTTGGTTCGCAGCGACGCCGCGCGGCTGGCCTCAGGCATGGGAGGCGCCGTGTTGTCCTCGGCAGGCGCCTGCAGCAGGCCCCAGCCAGCCATTGCGATGACCACGCCGCCCGCCACACGCAACACGTTCTCTGAAATGCCGAAGAACGACAGCACATACGCGCCAACCGACAGCGACGCGAGCAGAATGACGAAACCGTTGATCGCGATGCGCCGGGCAAGCTCTGCAAGTTCGCGGTCACTGGCGCCTCGCACCATGCTCAAGATGATCAGTGCAACAGCCGGCGGGTTGATGATCGGAAAGAGCGTGGTGACGATCAGTAGCACCGACTTCGAAAATTCGTGCAGCATCGACATGACGTGGGCTCGTTATACGTTGATGTAGAAAACCTGCATCAGCTTTGCAGGGACGTCCAGCGTATCGAGCCGTTCATGGCGAAGGCTTCGAAATCCGCCATGCCGCAATCTCGCGCAATGAAGATCGCGGCCATGTCCTGGTTAGTCGAAGTGTTCGAAGCGCTCAGCCGGCGCGGTTGCGCGAACGTCGTGCCGACGCTTTGCAAGAGCACGCGTTCCCCTTCTGCAGGACCGGCGACAATGGCTTTCATCCTCAACAGCCGCTCACCGATCGCGCCGGAAATGTCTTCGATCCAGTCGAGTGTCTGTTCCCATTCGGGCGCCGCGCGAAAGCGCGCGCAAAAGACGCGCACGCGTGGATGGAGCAAAGCACGCGGCGCGCTGCCTTGCGATTCCGGCACTGACCAGTCGAATGATTTCGCGTCCGGCGTATAGCGGAATGCTTCCCGCGCCCGAATAGCGATTGCAGAATCATCGACGATACGCGCTAACGGATTGAGTCTTTCAAGCTTCTCGCGCCCAAGTTGCCTCTGTTGCGCAGTAACCAGATCTGTCTTGGTGAGCACGATCGTGTGTGCTGCGCCGAGTTGTGCGGCCACGTTGTCGAAATCATCCGAATCCAGCGGCGAGCGGCTGCAATCGTAGGTAACGACGACATGAATGCGCAATCCCATCGCCGAGAGCGGATTCAACGAACGGATCACTTCTCCGGGACGGGACAAGCCGCTGCACTCAAGAACGATACGTTCGAACGCAGGTTGTGCCGTGTTCGCACGCGTTTCCACGAGATCTTCGATCGTGGTGACGAGATCATTGGTCAGCGAGCAGCACACACAGCCGTTGCTGAGCGTGGCCATCGGCGCGCCACGTGCCGATTCCGACAGCACGGCACCGTCGATATTGATCGCGCCGACTTCGTTGACGATGACTGCGGTGGTTGCTGCCGCTTCGTCATCGACAAGCAATGCCTCGAGCAGCGTAGTCTTCCCGCTTCCGAGCATGCCGGCCAGCACCACGAACTGAGTTGTCTGCTGATTCATTTTGCCTGCTCCGCGTTCTTGTGGAAGGGCGTCTCGCCTTTCGGCCATGTGGTCGCGACCATGTCGCGCACATCACCGAGCAGTTCATCGACATCGAACACGACGCCCGATTTGATGGTGAACTCGAGCGCGCGCTTCTGTTCGACGGCTCCGAGTTCGTCGTTCAGGCGCAATGCGCCCGTGCCGTAGAGCAGTTTGAAATCGGCAAGCGGATTCTCGCGATGCACCAGCACGTCGGCGCGCCGGCCCACTTCGAGCACACCCGCCTCTTTGCCGATGCCGAGCAGATCCGCGGCGTGCGAAGTCCCTGCACGCAAGACTTCGGACGGCAGGAAGCCCGCCTCCTGAAACAGCTCCAGTTCGCGCACGTAACCGAAGCCGTAGATCTGATACATGAAACCCGAATCGCTTCCCGGACAGACGCGCCCGCCGCGATTCTTGTAGTCGTTCAGAAAGTGCATCAGGATTCGGTAGCTCTCGCGCCATTCCACTTCGTTCTTTACTGACCAGCGGTAAAAGTACGCGCCATGTCCGCCACGTTGCGGCTGGAAGTACTTCCAGGTGGTCTGATCCGTGTAGGCGTCGTGCCATTCCGCGCGGCGTGCGCGCATGACGTCGCGATTGCCGTCATAGACGTTCAAGGTCGGCACGAATGTATGTCCCACTTCGAGAAACGCGTCCAGCACGTCATTCCATTTCTGTGAGCCGGGTTGGGCTGCCTGGAGAAAGGTCTGCCCTGCCGTGGAGAAGCGCAAGTACTCGTCGTTGTAATCGTAGTCGTCGGCGATGGTTTGCAACGAACGTCCATCGAACAGCGCTTCAGGAATGCCGTATGAGTGCTCGGTACTCGTCAATCCCCAGCGTGCTGTCCTCAAGGCGTTCATGCTGCCAACCGTTAACTGCGCGTGATGGCAGCATGCACGCAGACCCAGCTTGCTGCATTCATCGAGTGCCGCCTGCATGATGGCCGGCGGTGCGCCGAAGAATTTCACGCCTTCTGCACCTTTGTCGCGCGCGGCTCTCAGCCATTCGCGGCCTTCTTCCGGGCTATAGATGGTCTTCAGATAATCGTTGACGGCGGGAAAATACACATAAGGGTAAAGATGCGGCGCGGAAATGCGGTTGGCCTCTGCAGCGGCTTTCTGTTCGCGTGTCCATGCAAGACCGTTCATACATCCTGCTTCGCGCACCGACGTCACACCGTGTGCGAGCCAAAGTTTGTAGATGTAATCGGCGGGCAGCATCTCTCCGTTCTCGGCATGAAAGGGCGTGCCGATATGCGCGTGACTGTCGATAAAACCCGGCGTCACGTACTTGCCGTAGCAATCGATTTCCCGGTCGCCGGGCGCTGGCCGCCCTTCCTGCTTCAGCGGCTTGCGAGGCACACCGACCACCGCGATTTCGCTGATCTTGCCATTTTCGATCACGATGTCGGCCGGACCGAACGGTGGCGCGCCCGTGCCGTCGATGACGGTCGCACCGCGCAACACCAGCCGCTGAAAAGGGCCTGCGCCACGATCTCTCTGCGTCGCAGGCTTCAACTGTTTAAGGCCCTTTCTCGCGAAACCTTCAACCATCTCTTCGCCGACTTCGATAGCCGTTTTCGTCACGCTCATCGCATACCTCACCGTTCTGATGGATTAATCCAGTCACGATGAATTCGTGACATGATGTGTGTTTTCACTGTGATGGAATGTTCAACAGCGCACTGCGAGTCGAACATCGATAAAGCTTTCTTTTATTTATAAATAGCTTAGTTATCCAGAGTTAGATAACAATTAAGGCAGAACCTTTATCTTGTTCTATCGCGCGTGATTCTATTGATTCAGCGCGAGGATTGGTTCAGCGTACAGCAACCGGTTTCTGTATCAACTCCGGCAACACGAACTGCGCGACCAGCCTGACGGCGTCGATATCGAGGTCCACGTATCGGCCTTCTTCCGCCAGCATGTTGAGCGTGCCAACCGTTCTTCCACGCCAGCGAACCGGCAGGTTCACGACACTCCCCAAGCCGAGTGCCGCGAGGCTTTCATGCTGGTCGAACACGCGCCGCAGATCTTCCACGCGGTGAGCAACGTAGGCCACGCCGTCGCGCACGACCGAATCTGCCCATGTTGACGATGCAATCAGATTTCTCGCACCGACAGGATAGGTTTCGTCGCTGCTATAGAGGCGCTCCGCCTCCGTGACGGCGTCGTCGTACGTCAGGATGGTCAGTAGCTTATGGCCTGCAATCCGCTGCAAAGCGCGGTCGATAGCACGATAGACATCTACAGCGTGAAGCGCATTACGACATTGGTGTTCGACAGCAAGCAATTCGGTCAGCAGATCCGCGCGCATCAGTTCAACTCCGCCGTAGCGATCGCTTCCAGCGAAACACCCTTGGTTTTGGGTCCAAAAAGCAAGACCGCGATTGCTCCAGCGACCAGCACGGCAGTCGTCACCGCGAACACACCAGCAAATCCGACTACGGGAAAGATATAGCCGACGACGATGGGCGACGCGATCGCCCCGATGCGTCCAATCGCCGATGCAGTGCCGGAACCCGTGGTTCGAATGGCCGTCGGAAAGATCTCCGACGTGTACGCATAGACGCCCGCATAGGCGCCATTCATCGCGAAGGAAAGGCAGGCACCTGCGATCATGATCGACGCGTTATCGTGTGCTATCGCCATCGCCAGCGCGGCAACCACACCCGTTGCCATATACAGGACGATAGTCGCCTTTCGCCCAATCTTCTCATTCAGCCATGCAGCCGAGAAATAACCGGGAATCTGCGCCAGATAGATGGCAAACGAATAGCCAAAGCTCTTCGTGATACTCATTCCATGCTGGACGAGCAAGCCGGGAATCCACGTGAAGAACAGGTAATAGCTGAAGGTGATGGACAGCCACATCGCCCACGTCATGGCAGTGACGCGCGCCTGCTTGCCGGACCAGAGCGCCAGGAAGTTGGAAGCCAGCGATGGCTTGCCGACGATGTCGGCAGAATCAGGTTCGACCTCCATGGGTTCACGCCGCGTACCGACAGCGAACTGTGTTTCGATTCTCTCGACAATCGCTCTCGCCTCGACATGCCGGCCACGACTTTCCAGCCATCGCGGCGATTCGTCGAGCGCGCGGCGCCACCAAAGCAGCATCCCGATTGGCAGCGCGGTAATCACCATCACGATCCGCCAGCCGTCCGCGAATGTCGGAATGACGAGATAACCAAGCGCTGCCGCCGCAACGAAGCCAAATGAAAAGAAGCCGGTCAATGCGCCCACGAACGTGCCGCGATAGCGTTTGGCGACAAATTCCGTCAGGTACGGCGCGATAATTGCGCTTTCTGCACCGGTGCCCGCGCCTGCCACTACTCGCGCAATCAGAAACGACGGCCAGCTCGTGGTGGTCGCGCAATACAACGATGCCAGCGCGTAGATCGCGAGTGCATACATCATCACGCGCCGCCGGCCATAGAGATCACCCAGCGCGCCTGCGAACAGCGCCCCGAAGAAAAACCCGATATAGGTTGCGCTGCCAAGCACGCCCGTTTGCACGCTGGTCAACGACCATTGCACGCGCAACACGGGCAGCATGAAGGCCATCACGGCCGCGTCCATTGCATCGAACGTGTAACCCAATCCGCCGATGAAAAGGAGGCGGCGATGGTACGACGAATATGGCCAGCTTTCGATTCTCGACGCAACGAATGACACGATGGACTCCGCACCAATGGGTTGATTGCGCATTGTGCTAGCTCATTTTTATGACGACAATGACAGCAAATCACCGATTTCGTTGCCTTGAAGGCAACAAACGGAAATGGACAACCGTGCAAGACGGGAGCGCATATGAGTGAACTGACGATCGGCCGATTGCGGTATCTCTTCGAGACGGTCAGGCTCGGCGGCGTGCGTTTAGCAGCAGACTTTCTGGATGTTGCGCCGTCCGTCGTCAGCAGGCAAATCGCGGCGCTCGAGAAAGTCACGCACACGCCCGTGCTCGAAACCAATCGTCGAGGTGCGAAACCGACGGAAGCCGGACGGCTGTTGATCGAATACTATCGCGACCACCTCGATCGCGAGGAGGCGGTCGTCTCACGGCTGGACGCGCTGGCAGGGTTATCTGGCGGCACCGTGATCGTCGGTGCGATCCAGGGCTTCACCGATGATCTGATGTTCAACGTGTTGCGTCATTTCAATCATCGCTACCCTGACGTCGTTATCGAACTGCAATTAGGCGGCGTCAACGATGTGCTTGGATGGCTGGAGGACGATGCCGTCCATCTTGGCTTGCTTTACGGACCAGGACTGGATGTGCATCAGGCGCGACTACGCGAGGTGCAATCGAGCAAGCAACCGGTGCGGGTCATTGTGTCGAATGACCATCCGTTGGCCGACATGGAGTCGTTGACCATCGAATCGTTATTCGAGCATCCGTTTGCACTCGCGAGCGCAGGCTTCGGCACGCGAAAGATCGTCCAGCAGATCGAAGCGACGCAACATCGGCGCTTCAAGATTGCACTCGAAACCGATCATCTGATTGGTCTCACGAGCTTCGCCCGGTCTGGAATGGGCGCGACGCTTCTCCCCGCCTTCGCTGTTCACGACGATCTCGCGCGCGGCGTGCTAAAAGCCATTCCCGTCGAACACAAGTTGATGAAAGAGGTGCACGCACAACTTTCTACGCGTCGTGGCCGTGAATTGCCTATTGCCGCGATCAGACTGCAGAATGAAATTCTCGCCAGAATGGCCGCATTTGCGACGAGCGGATCCTGACCAATATCACCGCGAATCGCGAAACAGTTCTGCCACGACGCCACGCAGCCAGCGATTGCCCGCTTCATGATGGTACTTCGCATGCCAGTGCTGACGAACGGCAAAACCATCGACAGAAAACGGGCAGGAATGGACGGCGATGCTGTTCATCTGCGCGAGTGTTTCACCGATGTTTCGAGGCAACGTAGCAATCAGATCGGTCGTCTTGATGATCGAACCCAGGCCTAGAAAGCCGGGCAACTCAAGCACCACATCGCGCTCGATGCTCTCGCGCATCAGCGCCTGATCCAGCAGTTGTGCGCCCGTGCCGGCGGCTATCACGACATGTCCTTCGGCACGATATTGCTTCAGGCTCAGCCTCGCACGTATGCGGGGATGACTCGCATTCGTCAGGCACACCCAATCCTGCGTATACAGGTGCTGCTGATACATCCCGCCACCCAGCCACGGCACATAGCCGATCGCGAGATCGGCTTCGCCCGATTCCAGTGAACGTTCGGTATTGCCGTCAATTCTGGCTGCTTCCAGGCGGATCCCCGGCGCGTGAGCACGCACGTGCGCAAGGATGCGAGGCAGCAGCGTGACATGGCTCGCGTCGGTCATGCAGATACGGAAACGCCGCTTCGCCGTGCCGGGATCGAAGGCAATCTCCCATGCAGTGAAACGGCGCAACGATTCAAGAATCTCCCGGCATGGGCCTATCAACGCGTCGGCCTGCGGCGTCGGCGTCATGCCGCCTGGCGTGCGGATAAACAGGGGATCCCGCAAATGCTCGCGCAAACGTCCCAGCCAGATGCTCACTGTCGGCTGGCTTTGACCCAGCTGCTCGGCAACACGCGTCACGCTCCGCACGTCGTATAGCAGATCGAATAGCTGAAGCAGCTTCAGGTCGGGAAGATCGTCGGAATCCATAGGTTTATTGTCTCTCGCAATAGCATCATTGTAGTCATTGCATTGCGTGTGTGACCCTTCCGTCGTATCCTCGACTGCAATTGCGTCGCGCGGCGCGCGACTCACCATTCCACAGGCCTGAAATAAGGACAGTGCGTGAAACGCCTGCAATATCGCCGTTTTTTCAGTTTTCCGGAAGCAAGTGTAGAAGCAGGCATTCTTATCATGGTGGCAACAACCGCTGCGTTCGCGGGCAGCGACTCCATGGTCAAGCTGATCGGCTCCGCCGTACCGCTACTGGCGCTGTTGTGGGTTCGCTATGTGTTCCAGACCGTCGTGCTGGCGATATGGCTCGCGAAGCGAGGCATTCGCGATTTCAGCGGCGCGCGCCCATTCCGGTTGCAATTGCTGCGCGCAATCCTGCTGCTGCTCAACTCGGCATCGACATTCGCTGGCCTGCGCTATCTGCCGCTGCCCGTCACCACCTCACTGGCGATGCTTGCGCCGCTGATCACGACCCTGCTGGCCGCCACGCTACTCAATGAGAACGTGACTCGCGGCAAATGGGCCATGGTCGTATTGGGTTTCACCGGCATGCTTCTGGTTGTGCGGCCCGGTAGCGGCGAATTTTCGTGGGCCGTGTTCTATCCGATCAGTGCGGCGACCACCTTCGCGTGCTTCCAGGTCGTATCGAGCAAGCTGTCGAAAGGCGATCCAATGACCACCAATTTTCTGACTGCGCTTGTCGCGACGTTGACGCTAACGGCATTGTTATGGGCCGCGCAAGCCACGCTCATCCCGCAGATCAAGACTGTTCACGCCGGAAGCTGGCTACTGGTTCTCGTGATGGCCACGCTCGCCACGACGGGTCATTCACTGATGTTGCAGGCGCTACGCCGCGCCCCGCTCGCGGTGCTCACGCCATTCAGCTACACGCAACTTGCTTTTGCCACCCTGTTCAGCTGGATCTTCTTCGGACAGGTGCCGGACTCATGGATGGCAATCGGCATGCTCGTGATCGCGGCGAGTGGCATCGGCACCGTGATGCTGCATACGCGTTCGCGTGCGGCATGACGCAGATACTTGAGAGATCAGTCAGCTGGCAGCCGACACCGCCGCACGCAGCCCAAGCAGATAGCTGTCGATCCCCAGGCCGCAAATCTGCCCCTTCACGATTTCGGCGAATACCGATTGATGGCGAAATGCTTCGCGCGCGTGGATATTCGACATGTGAATCTCGATGACGGGGACAGTGAGTATCGCAAGCGCGTCGCGAATGCCGTAGCTGTAGTGCGTCCACGCGCCTGCGTTGATCATCACGCCATCTACCTTGTCCAGAAAGCCCTGATGAATCCGCAGGCACATATCGCCTTCGCTATTCGTCTGGTAGCTTTGCACCGACACACCAAGTTCCCTGGCCAGCGCCTGTAGCGCACCATCGATATCGTCCAGCGTGACGGTTCCGTATTGCACCGGGTCGCGCTTGCCAAACATGTTGTGATTGATACCGTGAAGCATAAGAAACTGTTTCATGATGCATTCCGCCTGGTTGAGAACTCAAAGTACCCGCATATCCGATTCGATCTCGACTGCTGAACCGGTTCGTGCAGCGAGCACGATTGCCTCGGTCACGCGCAGATTCTGTAACCCGTCGCGTGCCGTGACGATGGGTTTCGCCTCGCCTCGCACTACCTGACCGAAGTGCTCCATCTGATGCATGAGCGGATCGTCACGCGTCACATCGGCGACGCTCACATCGAAAGGCTTCCACCACGAACGGTCTTCTGCTTTCGCATAGGTCTTTATCCGCATGGTCGGAATGGCAAGCGATCCGAATGTGCCAGCAATCGTGTAGCAGTCTTCGTCCGCATAAGAGGGATACGCCTTGTTCTCTCCCGATGTCTGCTCCCAGCTTCTTGCACTGGCCGCCGTATCGGACAGAAGGAAAGTGCCAAGTGCGCCGCTTTTAAATCGCAGGCTGATCGCCACCGTGTCCTCGACGCGAAAGCCTCGCGTCGCATTCGACGAAAAGGCTTGCACCGCTATGACGTCGCCACACAGCATGCGAAGGTTGTGTACTTCATGAATCATATTGAGCAGGATCGGTCCGGCTCCGGGTTCTTTACGCCAAGGCGCTTCTACATAGTAATGATCGGGTTTGAAGAACATCGCGCTGCCCATGACGCCAACAATTGCGCCGATGCGGCCTTCGTCGATCAGCGCTTTTGCGCGAGCCATGATCGGACTGTGAGCGCGGTGATGGCCAATCAGTATCTTCGCGTCGAGTTCGTCGGCCATGGCGACGAGTCTTTCTGCTTCCTCGACTGTCGGCGCAACCGGCTTTTCGAGCAAAACAGGCACGCCCGACTGCATGCATTGGATCGCATGCTCGACGTGCAACTGGTTAGGCGTGGCAAGCACGACGCCATCCGGGCGTTCGCTCGCGAATAGCTCATCGAGCGAACGGAAATGCGGCACCCGAGCCTCCGCTGCGATCCCGGCAGCCACTTCCGACGGATCCACTACCGCGGCCAGCTCACAACTCGAACTGGCCTGAACCACGCGGATATGCTCTCTTCCAATGTATCCGGCACCCGCCACTGCAATACGTGTCTTGCTCAATTGAACTCTCCGATAACATCAAATGCGTAGTCGATATGTGTGCGTAGACTTCAATCGAGCGGAACCGTCAGACGGTCGATGACAGCACGCGTCTGCGGCCGCACGCCTCGCCACCACGCAAACGCCTCGGCCGCCTGCTCGACCAGCATGCCGACACCGTCGGCGATGACCGGCACGCCCGCAACGCGCGCAAGCCGCAGAAACGGCGTGAGCCGCTTTCCGTACGCAAGCTCGTACGCGGCACCCGTGGTGCTGAACACAGTCGATGGAACGGGCGGCAGGTCGCCTGTCAGACTCGCCGAGGTGGCGTTCACGACGAGGTCGAATTGCCCCATCTTCTCCAGTTCAGCGTAACCGCATGCCACCAGAGAAACGTCCGCAGCGACCTCGTTCACCAGCGCTTTGACTTTCGATACATCCCGGTTCGCAAGCACCAGTTCACGCGGGCCTGCCGCGATGAACGGCAGCAACGCCCCGCGCACGGCGCCACCGGACCCGAGCATGAGCACACGCTTGCCGGCCATCGGCTGAGCGAGGTTCACTTCGATATCGCGCACCAGACCGACGCCGTCGAAGTTCTCTGCAATGATCCGGCCGTGTTCGAACTTCATCGCGTTCACGGCGCCTGCGAGCCTTGCCCGCTCGCTGCATTCATCGGCCATCGAAAACGCCTGCAGCTTGAAGGGCGCAGTGACGTTCATGCCCTTGCCGCCCGCATCGATGAACGCTCGCACCGCTTCAGCAAAACCTTCTGGTGGCTGCGTCGGCCCCTCGATAGCGACATACGACATGTCCTGACCGCTCGCCTCTGCAAAGAGGCCGTGAATCAAAGGAGATTTGGTGTGTCCGATCGGATTGCCGATCACCGCGTATTGATCTGCCATCACAGTCTCTCCTTCGAATACAGCACGCCCGCCGTCTGCATCGCATCGATCTCGGCGGCACTGAAGCCTAACGACTGCGCCACTTCTGCGTTGTGCTGACCGAGATCCGGTCCAACCTCTCGAATCGACGTATCGCAACCGGAGAAACGAAACGGAAGATTGGGCAGGCGCAGCTTGCCGAAACGTGGATGGTCCTGCTCGATCACCATGCCGCGCGCGATGATTTGCGGATCAGCCACGACCTCGTCGATGCGCTGAACCTTGGCGCAAGGGACATCGACGCTATCGAGCAGCGCGAGCACCTCGGCGACCGGTCTTGCCGCCACCCACGGCTTCACGACAGACAGAATGGCTTCACGGTTGGCGTTGCGGCCGTTCAGGGTGTGAAATCTTGCATCCGCGCCGAAGCCCACAGGACCGCCGTGCTGCTCCAGCAACGCGGCAAAGCGCTTCCACGAATCATCGACCTGTGCAGCGATGACGAGATCGCCGTCGGCGGCACGGAACACGCCATACAGCGTCGAGGTAGGCATATCGTGGCCGGTCTGTTCGGGCAACACGCCTTGCATCGTGTAGCACTGCACGGCGTACTCATGCATCGATACGAGCGTGTCGTACAACGCCATGTCGATATGCTGACCCCGTCCGCTTTTCACGCGTCCAAGCAACGCGGCATTGATCGCCGCGACTGCGTGAATGCCCGTGTACATGTCGCCGAGCGAAATGCGCATCAGCGGCGGCGGCTCACCGGGATTGCCGATCATCTGCATGATGCCGCTCTTCGCCTCGGCGATCAGGCCGAAACCCGCGCGATGTGCGTCGGGGCCCGTGTGCCCGTATGCCGAGATCGAGCAATACACCAGACCGGGATTACGCTCCGACAGCGCCGCGTAGCCGAGGCCCAGCTTGTCGAGCGCGCCGGGCCGGTAGTTTTCGATAAACACGTCGGCCGAATCGCACAGGCGGCGCATGAACTCCTTGCCGCGCGGATCTTTCATGTCGACGCTGACGCCGCGCTTGCCCATGTTCAGTTGCAGGAAGTACGCGCTTTGCTGGTCGTCGAGCACGGTGGCGTGCTGCCGCCCGGCGTCGCCGCTGCCGGGACGCTCGACCTTGATGACTTCGGCTCCGAGCGCAGCGAGACAACGTCCAACATAGGGGCCGGCGAGAAAGTGGCTGTAGTCGACTACGCGGATACCTTCGAGAGGACGGGCTTGCATCAGTTCGCTCCCGGACGGCGCGGCACCATCAGACGATGTTCGCCACGCTGGACGACCTCGCCGTGCTGATTGATCAACTCCGACGGCAACACGACGATGCCCCAGCCCGGACGACTCTTGCTGGCGCGCATGGCGCCAACGCTGAACTTTACGTGCAGCACGTCGTTCACCTTGATCGGCAGCAGAAAATCCCATGTCCAGCCGAGCGACATGCCAGGCAGGAAGCGATAATCGCTCTGCGTTTTCAGGCCGTCCGCAATCGACAAGCCAAACAGGCCATGCGCGACGATCGAACCGAAATGACTGGCGTTGGCGTAGTCCTCGTCGACGTGCACGGGTGTGTGGTCGCCGGTGAGATCGGCATACGCGAGAATGCGTTCCCGGGTAACGGTATAGGTGGGGCTGACGCACGTATCGCCTTCGTTGGCGTCGTCCCAGTACTTTTCGATCGTGCTCATGTCACGCCTCCGCGCGTGGATTGATCGCCAGCGCCTGCGCGACGCACGTGGCAGGTCGGGCCTGAATCAGTTCGATGGCGAGGCCGTCGGGCAGACGTATCCAGTTGCGCCCTTGCGGCATGACTGCGACGTCGAACGCCTGCGCAGCGGCCAGCGCGGCTTCGAGGTCTTCGCACATCACGCCGAGATGCGCGAGCCGCCCTTCGGAGCCTTCATGACGCGGCTCATGGATGAACTGCATGCCGCCAAGCGTCCAGTACTGGCGCGGCGCCTCACGCGTGCCGTCCACTTCACGCAGGGTCATGCCGAGCACCTGTTCGAAGAAGCGGATGTGCCAGTGAATGTCCTTCACCCAGATCGCAACGTGTTCGAGATAAGCCTTGGAGCCGCTCATGCTGCAACCCCTTGCTTCTGGCGATCGGCCATCGCGCGTTCGATGCCCTTGATGCACGCCACGAGCGTCGCGTTGACCGGCGTCGGAACGCCGAGCTTTGCGCCCCAGCGAACCACCGCACCGTTGATGAAGTCGATTTCGGTCACGGAGCCTTTTTCGAGGCTCTGCAGCATCGAGGTCCTGAACGCAGGCGAAAGCCCTTCAGCCGCCAGCACCCACGCCTCTTCCGGCCGCGTCATCGAAAGACGCACGCCGGCCGCTTTCGCCGCTGCCATCGCTTCGCCAATCGCGGCCAGTGCGGTCTGTCTGAGGATCGCCTCGTCGTAGAGCTGTCCGTAGGTGAGTCCGGTGATGCCCGTCAGCGCGCCCGTCGCGACATTGACGAGCAGCTTGTCCCACATGGTGCCGAGTATGTTGTCGCTGACGGAGGTGGTCAGGCCGGAGTGGTTGAAGGCATCGGCAATGGCCTGTACTCGTGGCGTGATTTGACCGTCGAGTTCACCGACGATGGTCAGCTTTCCCGTCACGCCGGACTGGATATGACCCGGCCCGCGCAGCACGCCGCCAACGTATGTCTTGCCCGCCAGCACACGCTCACGGCCTACGATCTCGCTGAGCACGTCCTCGTGGCCCAGACCGTTCTGCAGCGACAAGACGAGCGTATCGGGGCCGACGAGCGCGAGCGCGCTGCGCATGGCTGAATCGGTGTGGAACGACTTGACCAGCACGATGACGAGATCCACAGGACCGGCTTCGGCGGCTTGCGTCGTAGCGAGAACCTTGACGCGACGAGAACCGTTGGCATCGTCGACCTGCAAGCCGTCGCGGCACATGGCGTCGACATGAGCGGCGGAGCGGTCGACCAGCCAGGTCTCGTGTCCGCCTTCAGTGAGCGCGGAGCCAATGGCACAACCGAGTGCGCCGGCTCCGAGAAATGCGATCTTCATGGGTGTCTCCGTTGAATGGAGACCAAGATAAAACCCATGCGTTATTACCGCAATGCAATGGAATCAATGACGCCATTGCGTTTCGCAATATTGCTTTGCGGAGGAGTTACTACTTTCTTCTTCGCATCAGATAGCGCGTTCGGAACGCGAGCCATCCGGCTCCGCGCTTTGCGCGTGCAGTTCGCCGAACTGGAGTGCTGCAAGCTGCGCGTAAAGCGGCGAGCGCTTCAGAAGCTCGGCGTGGCGTCCTTGCGCAACGATGCGCCCCTGATCCAGCACGATGATCCGGTCCGCCTGCTGCACAGTGGCAAGTCGGTGAGCGATGACGAGCGTCGTGCGATTCAACGCGGCATTGTCCAGCGCCGTCTGCACGAGGCGTTCGCTGGCCGCATCGAGTGCGCTGGTCGCTTCATCGAGCAGCAGGATAGGCGGGTTCTTCAGAATCGCGCGGGCGATCGCCAGGCGTTGACGTTGTCCGCCGGACAGCCGCACGCCGCGCTCGCCCAGAAACGTGTCATAACCTTGCGGCAGTTCGTCGATAAAGCTCGCTGCAGCCGCCATCTCAGCCGCGCGTTGCACCTCCGCGAACGTGGCATCGGGCATCCCATAGCGGATGTTGTCGAGCACGCTGCCCGAAAAGATCACTGATTCCTGCAGCACGACGCCAATCGCCTTGCGCAGCGATGCCAGCGAAACCTGATTGGGCGGCACACCGTTGATCAGCACATTGCCGGCCTGCGGATCGTAAAAGCGCAACAGCAGCTGAAACAGCGTGGTCTTGCCCGCGCCGGAGGGGCCGACCAGCGCGACATGCTCGCCCGGACGCACATCGAGCGAGAAGCCGGCAAGCGCATTGATACCGGGACGCGATGGATACGAAAAGCTGACGTTTTCGAACCGGATGCCGTCCCCGTGCGTGGGCAGCGGCACAACCGTTTCCGCCTCGACCACGGGCGAACGCGCGGCCAGCAATTGCAGCAGCCGCTCCGTCGCACCGGCAGCACGCTGCAGATCGCCCCATACTTCGGCGACTGCGCCCACGGCGCCCGCCGTGAAGACGGCGTAGAGGATGAACTGCGACAGCTGGCCCGCCGTCATGTGCCCGGCCAGCACCTGCTGGGCACCGAGCCACAGCACGAACACAATGGCTGCGAACACGAACACGATCACCACGGCCGTCAGCGATGCGCGGGCGCGGATACGCGTGAGCGCCGTATCGAAGGCAAGTTCCACTGCGCCGCCGAAACGCTTCGCTTCGTGTTGTTCCTGCGTGTACGACTGCACGGTCGGCATCGCGTTGAGCACTTCGCCCGCCAGCGCGCTTGCGTTCGCAATCTTGTCCTGGCTCGCGCGGGACAGCCGCCGCACGCGGCGTCCGAAGATCACGATAGGCGCGACCACCACGACCAGCGTCACGATGATGTAACCCGACAGCACCGGGCACGTCGCAACCAGCATCCCGACGCCGCCGACAGCCAGCAGAAGATTGCGCAGCCCAAGCGAAAGGCTCGTGCCGACCACGGCCTGGATCAGCGTCGTATCGGTGGTGAGCCGCGACAGCACTTCGCCCGTCTGCGTGGTTTCGAAGAACTGCGGGCTCATCCGCATGACATGGTCGTAGACGGCGCGCCGCAGATCGGCCGTGACGCGTTCCCCGAGCCACGAAACCCAGTAGAACCGAAGCGCCGTTGCGGCAGCGAGGATCAGGGACACCACGAACAGTGCGATGAAATAGCGATCGATATGCGTCCGGTCGCCGCTCGCAAAACCGCGATCGATCAGGTATTTGAACGCCACGGGCAACGCCAGCGTCGCGCCCGCCGACGTCAGGAGCGCGAGAAACGCGAGCGCCCAGCGCTTCGCATAGGGACGCAGGAACGGCAGCAGGGCGAACAGCGGAGCGACGCGTCGCGTGCGCGCGGCGGTATCTGACATCGGAGTTTCCAGGTGTGGGGGCAACAGCCATATTGTGGCAGCCCGCGGGTTCGAACATGTGTCGCGCCGACTGCGACTGTGCGAGGTTGCCTGTTGCGTTCGCCTACGCGCCGCGCTGGCGGCTTCGATCGAGCCGCGCAGCGGCTTCCAGCAGATGCACGCCGGCAGGCGTCAGCATAGGACGGCGCCGGCCACCGGCGCGCGTTTCGACAGCGATAAGCTGACAATCGAGCAAAGTATCGAGTTCGACACGCGTCGTGTCGAGCTGATCAGGCGCACTGCTTACCAGCATCAGCGTCGCCAGTTCATGTGGACTGAGCATGATCATGGTTGAACCTCGGTGTCGAACGGTGCGTCAGCGCATTCTGACCAGCGTGATCGCGTGCTCCGGGCACGCCGACACGCACAGTCCACACGCACGGCACGCGTCGGCGCGCGGCGCGTAGGCGACCTTCATGCCGTGCACGCGCAGCTTGAACCGTTGCAGCGGACGGAGCGCCTGATAGTCGGCTGCGTCGATGCGGCGAATATCGAATACCTGCTCGGGGCAAACGGCGGCGCAATCGGCCTTGCCTTCGCAGCGGGCGAAGTCGACGCTCGGCACGATCACGCCCGGCGGCTGCTTGCAGGCAGACGTGGCATCGCGCGTCATATGCCTGCTCCCTCGTTGGGGCGCGACGCCGAGGTCGCATCGTTGCGCAGGCGCTCGCGTTCCTGCTGCGTCATCTGCTGCCAGTGACGCCATTGCCTGGCTTTGTAGCAACCGCCATGTCCGCGAAACCCGCCAAACAGAATCCGGCAGAGCACCAGCAGACCGATCGCGCGCGGATAGTCGATGACATGCGCATCGACGACGAGCGTCGGGATGATCCAGTTCCACAGTCTCATGACGATCCAGCCCAGCAGCGCGATGATGATCAACAGCAATAGCGCCTTGGCGAAAAATTTGCGGCGAAACCTCATGTGATTCTCCTTTGATTCATAGCTCGAAGCCGTCGTACGACGCGCGCAGGCGCTCGCGCAGATGCAGCACCGCGTAGCGCTTGCGCGCGAGCAAGGTGTTGACGCTGACGCCCGTCGCAGCGGACATTTCCTTGAAGCTGCGTCCGTCCAGTTCATGCGCGACGAACACTTCACGCTGGCTGGCGGGCAACTCCTCCAGCGCGACGCGCAGTGCGTCGAGCAGCGCGGCGCGTGCGTAGGCGGCTTCAGGTCCGGCATCGGCTGAAGGCAGCGTCAGATCCAGCCGGTATTCGCCGTCGGAATCGTCGATATCGGCGGCACCGGACGCGTCGGGCAGCGGCAGTTCTTTCTTCTTGCGGAAGCGGTCGATGATCCGGTTTCTCGCCACGCGGAACAGCCACGCGCCGACCTGCTCGACGGGATCGGGCAAGCGCCAGGCTTCGACCAGTTCTTCGAACACGTCCTGGAGGATGTCCTCGGCTTCGTCCTGATCGATGACGCGGCGACGGATGAAATTACGCAGCCTCGGGCGCTCGCGGGCCACCGCGCGGGCGATGTCGCGGTCCTGCTCGGTCAGCGTGCTCGGGGTGTTGGGCGGTTCCATACCGGTGATGACGATCCGGACGGGAGAATATTGTGGGGAGTGTGAACGGCTTGCGAGATTTTTTGTGCGAGGCTTTTTTTATCCAGACCGGATGGATGGCACGTGGGACGTTTGATTCAAGCATCAAGCCGGAGAAGCGACCGGCTCCTGCCGATCGCGTCGTCCCGCCTGTCAGACATTACGCGTTCTGCACCGCCATCTTCGCGCGCGCTGCACGGGCAATACTCTCCGCAAAGAGCGGCGTTTCACGACGATTGTGATCGCCCGAAGCAACCTGCCGATCATGCGCCGCCTGCTCGAAGGTCGCGCCATTCTTCTCGATGAACGCGAGAAACTCATCGGTCGGATGGGAGATCACGCTATTCGTATATTCCGTCTTTCCATCAGGCAGCGTCTTCGCGCTCAACTCCCAGATAACCTGGACTTTGGTGCGGCCATGCGGCGTGAACACGTCGGACAGCGAGACCATCCGGCAGTAGTGCTTCTCGGTCACTTCACCCACGTAATGCTGAACAACCAGCCCGGAGCCGATCTGTTCCACATTGATCGACATGCGGCGACCATCATCTGTCCACGTTGCGCCCGCAGCAATATGGTCGGGCGGAGCACAGCGCTGATACTCGGCGTCGGGCAGTTCGAACAGCCAGCTTGCGATATCGATGCTTTCGATCGGCACGTCGACGACATGCGTGAATGCACTTTGCGAGAGGATCAGGTCATTGCGGATCGTGGTCATTACAAGGCTCCAGGCGTTGAAAAGAAACGGTTATAAGGGTGAAGCAGCCACTTAATTGTCCGTTTGCTTCTTCAACGCCCGTTCTCGATACAAACGGATATTTCCCATTTGCATCGTGAGCACTGATCTAATTTTTTAAGCCCGCCTCACCCCTTCACCAGCCCGCCATCCACCACCAGATTCTGCCCGGTCACCGCACGCGCCCACGGCGAGAGAAAGAACAGCACGGCATCGGCGAATTCGGCTGGCGTCGTCACACGGCGCAACGGCGTGAAACCCGCCACCATATCGAACACGGCTTCGGGTGTCGCGCTGCTGGCGTCAGTCGTGCGCAGCAGGCCGCCCGACACCATGTTCACCGTAATGCCATCGGGTCCGAGATCGTTCGATGCCGTTCGCGTCAGCGCGAGCAATGCCGCTTTGGCCGCCGTGTAATCGTGATACGGCACGACGGGGTTCTGGAACAGATTGGTGCCGACGTTCACGATACGGCCGAAACCCGCCGCGCGCATCGCGGGCAACGCGGCCTGAATCGTATTGAGTGCGCCTTTGAGCGCGCCGTCGATCTGCTGCTGAAAACGGACCCATTCGATCTCGCCGAGCTTCGGGCGCGCGTCGCCGTCGAAGCTGAAATCGGCGAGCGCGTTGTTCACCACGGCATGCACCGGCTTGCCGCTCTTCGCCTGAGCCTCATCGAATAAACGTGCGACCGACGCTGCATCGGTGATATCGGCCTGCACCGCCACGACACGCGGCCCGAGCCGCTCGACGAGCGCATTCGCCTGCGCTTCGCTGCGCCGATAGTTGATGACGACGCTCGCGCCTTCGCGTGCAAGTGCTTCCGTGATCGCGGCACCCAGCCCACGCGCGCCGCCCGTGACGAGTACGTTCTGCTCCGACAGTTGCATCGACTTCTCCGATCTTCGTTTGGACTGAATAGTCCATTATGCCGCACAGCGCGATCGGTCAATCAAGGCATCTACACGAAAGCCGCACGCTAGCGGCGGGGATTTTTGCTGAGAAACAGGGCGACCGGCCCCGTCAACGTGATGCTGCGCAATTGTTCCGGCGATACGAACTGCGCGTCGACGATTTCCCGATTGTCGAGCCGCAACTCAGGCGGGGAATCGAGATGCAGTTCGAAGAAATGCACGCGGTCTCTGCGCCCTTCCCACACGCCGCTCACACTGCCTGCAGGAATCAGCGTGTAACCCGTCAAACCGATTTCTTCCACCATCTCGCGCTGCGCCGCGACTTCAGGCGTTTCACCGGCATGCACGCTGCCACCGGGAAAATTCCACGCGTTCCGGTACGACGACTTCAGCAACAGCAACGACTCGCCGACGTAGATGGCAACCAATGCACCCTCATGCCTGGCACGCCGGACGCTCCACCAGATGCGCGCGAGCGGAAACCCGCCGCGATACACCGTGCGCCAGACAAAATCGACCAGCGCAGTCGATTGCGCTCGCTCAAGACTCGGCATCGGGTTCTCTCCTTGCATTGCATGACCAGAGGATCTTACGGGTTGCCGCGTCACGGCGGCTCGGATGATCGGAAGCTACGGGCTGCCCGTTTTGGAGTACCGTTGCGCATCACAGTTCCATCCGAACCGGGGTTCCGCGCGACGCATCACATTGTGCCTCGCGCAACCGCACCCGCCCGCACCAGGAGAGCGCATGTTCGACCATGTCAAATTCGGCGTCACCGATTATGCCGCGAGTAAAACGTTCTTCCTCGCAGCACTCGCGCCACTCGGCGTCGCCATTGTCGCCGAGGGACTGCCCACGTACGGCATCGAGCTCAGCGCAGATGATAAGGTATCTTTATGTCTGTTCCAGACCGATGAGAAGCCAGCGCATCTTCACCTTGCGTTCAAGGCTGTGAATCGCGAACAGGTCGATGCGTTCTATCGTGCAGCGTTGCGAGCCGGCGGCAAAGACAATGGAGCGCCGGGCGTGCGTCCGCAGTATCACGCGAACTACTATGCGGCTTTCGTCATCGGACCGGACGGCCATAACATCGAGGCGGTGTGCCACGAATCCGAGGCCTGATCGTCGTATCCTCGGACCGGATCCGCGCAGGTCAGACGCTAGTCGATCTATCTGGCCAGCGCGAACCGCGCAAATCCTGCCACCGTTGCAATGCCGAGCACGGTCATCAACAGCGACGACGACACGTGGATGGCGACTTCGCCCGCCGCCCACGCCAGCTTTCCCTGCTGCAGATCCTCGACGACCTCGGCCGAGAAAGTCGAAAACGTAGACAGCCCGCCCATCAAGCCGGTGATCACGAACAGCCGCCACTCCGCCGGGATGTCAGGCCACCGCCCGAAGAACGCGATCGCCCCGCCGATGATGTAACCCGCAATCACATTCGACGCGAGCGTGCCGAGCGGAAGATCCGGAAACACTGCATTCAGGCGCAGCCCGAGAAACCAGCGGAACAGCGAACCCAGCGCGCCGCCAACCGCAACGGCAAGGATGGACAGATACATGCGTCAGACCTCTCTATGGGATGTGTCTCGATGATCCGGCAGTTCGTCGGGCGAGGCTTGCCTCCTCAGGCAGGGTTTGCGATTTCGCACGGCAGGAACACAGCATGAACATCGTGAAGATTGCCGCCATGTTGCTGCCAGAATTCGCGTAGCCGCGATTCGAGGTCGATCAGTTCGATACACTGGGGAAAGCGATGGTGCAGTGTTTCGACATGCGCATGATGCAGACGGTCACCACGAATAAAGCCCGCCTGCACACGATGCAACAGCGCCTGTTCGATGCCCGCGCGCTTTGCATGCGTGAGCAGATGCCGCGCCATGCTCGGACGCGAAACACGATGCCAGAAACGCGTCGGATGGCCTTTGGCCGAATGATGAAAGTACAGCCGCAACGAAATGAGTTTGCTCATGATGTGAACCGGGATCAGGTGACGGATGTCGTCTGCACGACGGCGGCATTCTTGCGGCGCGCGCGGCGCAAGGCGGGAATGTCGGCAAGACGGATGCCTTCGGGCAGGATCAGATGCTTCGATTGCCCGACACGCTGGGCCCGATAAATACCTGTGTGGCCAGAAAACAGATAGCTCACCACGCATGCCACGGCCGCATAGACGCCGATATGCGTGCCGAACAGTTCCATTGCCATGATCGTCGATGCAATCGGCGTGTTGGCCGCGCCGGCGAAAACGGCCACGAAGCCGAGACCCGCGAGAACGGGAACGGGCAGCGCCAGCACATGACCGAGCGCATTGCCCAAGGTTGCGCCGATGTAGAACAGCGGCGTGACTTCGCCACCCTTGAATCCCGACGCCAGCGTGACGACCGTGAAGGCGAATTTGCCTGCAAAGTCATAGACGGGCAGCGTGCCCTGAAAGGCCGCCGAGATGGTCGGAATGCCGAGTCCAAGAAATTGCGGCGTGGCAAGCAGCGTCGCCATGACGGCAACGCTCGCACCGCCAATGAACGGCCGCATCGGTGCCCACGCAACCTTCCGTTTGAACCACGCCGACAGCGCGTGCGTCGAATCGGCGAACAGCATCCCGACGATGCCGAACGCAATACCCGCCAGCACCGCCGAACCCAGACCGAGGGCCGTCACGTCCGGTACGAACGGCACCGTGTACACGGTGTGATGGATGCCCCACAGGCGGCACACTTCATCGGCGACCACCGACGAGGCAAGACACGCCAGCAGCGCGTCATAGCGCAACCGGCCGAGCGCCAGCACTTCCAGCCCGAAAATCGCGCCCGCGAGCGGCGTGCCGAACACCGACGAAAAGCCTGCCGCGATGCCGCCCATCAGCAGGATGCGGCGTTCGTCCTTGTCGAGCCTGAACAGATGCGTCACGCGATCGGCGAGTGCACCGCCCATTTGCACCGCCGTTCCTTCACGCCCTGCCGACCCGCCAAACAGATGCGTGACGACCGTGGCGATGAGAATGAGCGGCGCCATGCGGCGGGGGACGATCTTCTGCGGATCGTGGATTTCGTCGATCAGCAGGTTGTGGCCGCCTTCGACGGGCTTGCCCACCTGCTGGTAGACCCAGCCCGTCAGAAGACCCGCGACGGGTAGAAGCCAGAGCAGCCACGGATGCGCGGTGCGGGTATCGGTTGCAAGATCAAGGGTATAGAGAAAGAACGCCGACGCGGAACCCGCCAGTGCGCCGAGCACAGATGAAAGCAGAAGCCAGCGCACCAGATAGGGCACCATGGCGACCTGCTCGACAGATTGAATACGCTTCATGATTTCCAGATTTGATTGAACATCAAACCTGGGTGACAGGACGTCACTACAGACGGCCTACGACCTCCCGCACCCAGGAACTCGTAGGCATCATCAGCCGGTCAGCCCGGCGGTTGTTTGGAGGAATGCCATCTCCAGAAAGCGCAATTGTACGCGACGACGCTAAAAGGCGCCAACGCACACCACCACACGGTCACACCTCAGCCAGTCCGCGCGCCGTCGGCAAAATACGTTTCGAGCATGGCCGTCAATGCCTGCTTCGACGCGCCGCGAAACGGCTTGTGACCGATCAGCGCCGTCCATGTGCCGTCGAGATGCTCCTCCCAACCGCCCATTCCGTGTCCATCCACGCGAACGGAACCGCGGGTGCGCAGCGTGGTATCGCTCGGATCGAGCACCTCATCGTCGTTGTGCAACAACACGACCTTTGCCATCGCAACCTCCCGGATTGTCCTCACCAAGCGATTAGCAAGCCGCGTGCTCGAACCTCGCCACCGGCCGGCTGCGCGTGCGCTCACGTCGCGCCTCAAGGTTTTCCCTGATATTTGACCGCTTGACTTGTCCAATCTGTAACCGTACTTTTGCACATGTTCCTACTTGTACTTTTTTAAGGAACAGGAAATCGCAACATCGATCCGATCCAACCCGTCAGAAGGAACCCAATGTCCAACCGTTCGCTGCGCGTGGCGTGCATGCTCGCCGTCTGCGCGTTCCCGCCCCTCGCCCGCGCCGAATCCAGCGTGACGCTGTACGGCATCGTCGACGAGTTTTTTCAGTACGTGAACACGGGTAACGGCTACACGGCCGCGATCGGATCATCGGGACAATGGGCGAGCCGCATCGGCCTGCGCGGCCATGAAGACATCGGCGGCGGCAACTTCGTCAGCTTCGATCTGCAGAACGGTTTCAATCCGAACGACGGCACCTTTGCTTCGCCGGGTTCGCTGTTCAACCGGCAGGCGTGGATCGGTGTCGGCGGCAACTGGGGCGAGGTGCACGTGGGCCGCCAGAACTCGCCGATTTTCAACGATCAGGGCGGACTCGACGCATTCGGCGCATCGACGCAGGCGTCCGGCTTCAGCAACATGATGACCTACGCGGTGCGCACCAGTAACACGGTGTCGTACACATCGCCGACGCTGTCGGGCGTGCAGTTCAGCGTGTACGTGGGCTTCGGCGACGCGGGCGGGCTGCGCTCGGCGGGCGCGAGCTATCAGGCGGACGTCACGTATTCGCATGGTCCTTTCTCCGCGGTCGCAGCCGCGCAGGCCGTGCGCAGCGCCGACAACAGCACGCTCGACCGCACGGCTGAAGTCGGCGCGTCGTATCAGATCGGCAAGACCACCGTGTACCTCGGCTGGAGCGGCGCGAAATGGGACGACCTCGCGCTCGACGTCAACGTGTACGGCATCTCGGCGGTGTATCAGTTGACGCCCGCGCAAGCGGTCTCGCTCGGCGGCACGCTGCTGCACGACGAAACCGGCCACGGCGACAACGCGCGGCAGATTGCGGCGCTCTACACGTATTCGTTTTCGAAGCGCACTTCGCTGTACGGCGCCGTGTCGTTCCTGCAAAACGAGGGCAATGCTTCGTACCGGCTCGCGGGATCGGCGAATGCGGGCTTGCCGCTCGCGTATGCCGGAGCCGACGCACGCGGCTTCCAGCTCGGCGTGGTGCATCGCTTCTGATACCGGCCACCCGCAAAGAATCGACATGCGCCCGCACCCACCGTCTCCCAGACACCACCTGTCCGAAAACATGTGCATACTTGTGCCTTTTGGAAGGCACACTGCACGCGCCGGCGAACGCCGGCGTGCGCGCACACCGTTCTCTGACAGGAGACTGAAGATGGTCCGTAAATCGGCCAGGGCAACCGACGTCGGGCGCTCGAAGGCACACATGGTTGCAGCCGCACTGGAACGCGACATCCTGACGGGCAAGCTGCCGTACGGGCAGCAACTGGAAAGCGAAAGCGAACTGGTCGAACGCTTCGCCGTCAGCCGCAACACCGTCCGCAAGGGACTCGACCTGCTGACGACCAGCGGCCTGATCACGCGCAAAGGCGGCATCGGCTCGTTCGTCACGTTTCACGGGCAGACCATCGATGGCTCGCTCGGCTGGACCACGGCGCTCGAACAGGCCGGTGGCAATCCTCAAACGAAGCTGCTGCAGATCGCGATCATCGAAGACGACGCGCTCGCGCAAGAGCTGGGACTCGACACCACGCGCTTCGTCGCCATCGACCGGATGCGCGTGATCGGCGATCCCGCCGCCGCGATTTCGCTCGAACGCAGCCGCCTGCCGTTCAGCGACGATCTCGCCACGCTGCCGCTTGAAGGTCTGGTAGGCGGCTCACTGAACCGCACGCTCGCCGAACACGGCATGGTGGCCGATCACGGCGAGCAATGGGCCGAAGTCGTCAGTCTCGAAGCCGACGATGCACGCCTGCTGAAGCGCCGCAGCGGCACCCCTTTTCTGCGCTCGCGCCGTCTGACGCGCGACCGCGACAACGCGATCATCGAGTACGTCGTGAGCTTGCTCGATCCCGCGCATTTTGCTTTGCACCTGGAATTCTGATGTCTATGCCGTCCTCTGCTACTTCTCCCTCCGACGCCGAGCGCTTCGATCGCGCGCGCGGCGCATTCTATGGCCTCGCACTCGGCGACGCGTTCGGCATGCCGACTCAATCGCTGAGCCGTGTCGATATTCAACAGCGCTATGGCCGCATCACGCGGCTGCTCGATTCCGATGCCGATCAACCCATCGCGCCGAACATGAGCGCAGGCTCGATCACCGACGATACCGAGCAGGCCGTCCTCGTCGCGCAACTGCTGGTCGACGGACACGGCACGATCGAACCGCGCGAATTCGCGCAGCGGTTGATCGAATGGGAAGCGCAGATGAAGGCGCGCGGCTCGCTCGATCTGCTCGGCCCGTCCACGCGCCGCGCGACGCAGGCGATTCTCGACGGCGAAGACGTGATGCTCGCGGGCCGCTTCGGCACGACCAACGGCGCGGCCATGCGCGTGACGCCTGTCGGCATCGCTGCGTCGATTGCGAATCCAGAAGGGTTTATCGATGCCGTGGTCGGCTCGTGCGTCGTCACACACAACACCACGCTGGGTATCGCGAGCGCGGCGGCGGTTGCAGCGGCTGTGTCGGCGGGTATCGATGGTGCGTCGCTGCCGGATGCGCTCGCACACGGCGCTGCGTTCGCGGACCGTGGCGAACAACGCGGCTTCTGGGTCGCGGGCGCGCGCATCGGCGCACGTCTGCGCTGGGCCGCGGATCTCACCACGCACATCACCGGCGACGCACTCGCCGATTACCTGTACGACGTGGTCGGCACATCGGTCGCGTCGCAGGAATCCGTGGTCGCGGCTTTCGCGCTCGCACACGACGCCGCCCACCACGGCACCGACATCACCACGTCACTCGCGACAGCGGCGAGCCTCGGCGGCGACACCGACACCATCGCCGCGATGCTCGGCGCGATGCTCGGCGCGTGCGCGGGGTACACGGCGCTGCCACCAGAACCCGTCGAGACCGTGATCCGCGTGAACGCGCTTGATCTCGATCCTCTCATCCGGCAACTGCTCGACCTGCGCGCCTCGCGCGGTTAAAGCGCTGCCACAACCCGTCCCAGGAGACCAGATGGCTTCGTCCAGCAATTCCGCCAACGCAGGCAAGATCGAGGCGCGCGGCATCGAACCCGTGCCCGAGAACGAATGTCGCGGCCATCCACTGCAACTTTTCTGGGTCTGGTTCGCGGCGAACATCAGCATTCTCGGCCTGCCGCTCGGCGCGACGCTGGTCGCGTTCCAGCATCTCGCTATCTGGCAGGCAATCCTCGTCGCCGTGATCGGTGCGGCAGGTTCCTTCGCGATTGTCGGCGTGATCTCGATTGCGGGACGGCGCGGCCATGCGCCGAGTCTCACGCTGTCGCGTGCGATCTTCGGCGTGCGCGGCAATATCGGCCCGACCATCGTGTCGCTGCTATCGCGGCTCGGCTGGGAAACCGTCAACACGACCACTGGCGCTTATGTACTGCTGTCGCTGTTTTCGATTCTGTTCGGCACCTCCGCCGATGCGAAGGCATCGCCGGGTCTGACGCTCGCGTTCATCGCCGTGTTCGTCGCTGCGACGCTGGTTGTGTCGGGCCTCGGCCACGCGACGCTGCTGGTGATCCAGAAGTGGTCGACGTGGGTGTTCGGCGCACTGAATCTGGTGGTGGGCGCCTTCCTGGTCGGTTCGATCGACTGGCACGCGGTGTTCGCGGCGGCGCCTGCGCCTGCCAGCGCGGTGATCATCGGCATCGGCACGATTGCGGCGGGCACGGGCATCGGCTGGGCCAATGCGGGCGCGGATATGTCGCGCTATCAGGCATCGACGGTAAAGGGCGGCTCGCTGGTCGCGTCGGCTGCGTTCGGTGCGGGCATCCCGCTCGTGCTGCTCGTCACACTCGGCGCGCTGCTGTCCGTCGGCAATGACAAGCTCGCATCGGCCACCGATCCCATCGCTGCGATCCGCGATCTGCTGCCGCACTGGATGGCGATTCCGTATCTGATCGCCGCGTTCGGCGGGCTGCTGCTGTCGAACTATCTGTCCGTGTACTCGGCGGGTCTGACTACGCTCACGCTCGGCCTCAAGGTCAAGCGCGTGCAGGCGGTTGTGGTCGATATCGTCGCGATCTCGACGGGCTCGGTGTACTTCATGCTGATCGAGGGCAGTTTCTATGGCCCGTTCATCGGCTTTATCTCGCTGCTCGCGGTGCCGATCACGGCATGGGTCGGCATCTTCGTGGTCGATCTGTTTGGCCGCGACACCTATCGCGCCGACGCCTTGCTCGATGTCAGCCCGCGCAGCGCGTACTGGTATCGCAACGGTATCGAATGGCGCGCGTTCGGCTCGTGGGCGCTGGCGATTGTGCTCGGCTTCTGTTTCCTGTCGATCGGTGGCGAGCACGGCTTTCATGGACCGCTCGCCGATACCTGGCTCGGACACAACGGCCTCGGCTGGATCGTGACCTTCGTGGTCGGCGGCGGCCTGTATGCGCTGCTCGGCGGCGCAAGGCGCACTCAAGGTTTGCAGGAGAGCACGACATGACACAAGCAGTACCCCGTCTGATTCACACGGGACAGGTTCTGGTCGATCTGGTGATGCGCGTCGGTGAATTGCCGACGCCCGGCGGCGATGTATTGGCCACCGATTCGAAATTCGAAGTGGGCGGCGGCTTCAACGTGATGGCCGCCGCGCGGCGCAGCGGCATGGCTGTCGTCTATGCGGCCGGGCATGGAACGGGCCGTTTCGGCGATATGGCGCGCGCGGCGCTCGCCGCAGAGCAGATCGACGCGGCTGCCGCGCGCAGTGCCTCGCGTGATTCGGGCATCTGCGTCGCAATCGTCGATGCGACGGCTGAACGCACCTTCGTCACGCATCTGGGCGCGGAGACGGAACTGGATCGCGCGGTGCTCGACGGGCTGGCAGTGACCGCGCGCGACATCGTCTATGTGAGCGGCTACAGTCTGTGCGTGGCGGGCAAGAGCGCGACGTTGATCGACTGGATCGACGCGTTGCCGGACGACGCGCGCATCGCCTTCGATCCCGGCCCGCTCGTCGATTCGATCGATCCGGCGCTGCTCGCGCGCATCATGCGACGCACACGCATCTGGACCAGCAACTGCGCCGAAGCGCTGCTGCACACGGCATGCGCGACGGCGGAAGCGGCACTGGCGGCGCTTGCATCGCGGCTGCCAGCGGACGCGTTGACCATCGTGCGTGATGGCGCGCACGGCTGTCTCGTGGCGATGGGTAGCGATGTGCAGCGCGTGGAAGGGTTCGAAGTGGAACCCGTCGATAGCAACGGCGCAGGCGACGCTCATACGGGCGTATTGCTGGCGTCGTTATCGGAAGGCTGCTCAGCGGTTGAAGCGGCGCGGCGCGCGAATGCAGCCGCCGCAATTGCCGTCACGCGATATGGACCGGCAACGGCGCCACGGCGTGAAGAAATCGACGCGTTGATCGCACGGTAGTCAGCGCCACGTAGATGCGGCGTTACTGAAAAATCCTACGCCTTGGCAGCGACCCGTCCCCGCTTCTTCGCTGCCGTCGTCTTGCTGGCTGCAGGCGGTTCGGCCGCGGCGGCCCGCTTGACCAGCGGCGATGACAGCGTCGCCGCGCCCATATCCGCTGCCGCGCTCAGCAAAGACGGTGCAAGCTCCTTCAGACGCGCTTCCGGCAAACGGCTCGTCGGCCCGGCAAGACTCACGATCCCCACCACTTCATCCGTCACCGGGTTGCGCACGGGCGCCGCAATCGATGTCATGCCCGCTTCATACGTTTCGATTGCCACGCCGTAGCCGCGTTGACGCGCGCCGTTCAGATCCTTGAGGAACTGCTGGATCGTCTTCGGCGCACGCGGCGCATTCGTCGATTTCGGCCCGAGGCCACCCTGCTTCGACACCAGTTCGATTGCCCGTTCATCGGAGAGCGTGGACAGCCATGCCTGCCCGCTCGCCGTGCAATGCAGCGGCGGCTGGCTGCCCATGTCCGGGTCGTAACGCAACCCCGACTTCGCGCCTTGCGCCTTGCCGACAAACGTAATGTGATCGTCCTCGACCACGCCGAGACGCGCCAGTTCGCCAGAGCTTTCTGCCAGCCGGTCGAGCACCGGCTGCGAAATATCGGCGACGCCGCTCGTCGACAGATAGATCAGGCCCAGCGACACCAGTTTCAGCGCGAGCATGTACTCGCCGTGATCTTCGTCCTGCCTCACGAAGCCTTCGTCGATCAGCATGGACAGCAGACGGTGCGTGCCGCTGCGCGGAATGTTCAGCGTGTCGGCAATCGCCGCGAGCGGCATGCGGCCGCCATTCTTCGCCAGCAGTTCGAGCACCGCCAGCGCCCGCTCCAGGTTGCCTGCCATATTGCACTCTCATTCAAACAGTCCAGAGACAAATGAGAACACGATTCCACACTGGAATTCAAGCAGTTTCGGATGACGGTTCGATTGTGGACGTGCGATGCCCGGTTGACGCTCCGTCGCCCTTCAGTGTCCGGCGCCCACACTCACCTGCGCAACCGGCCCGTTGTGCCGCGCGCCCTTCAGCAGCACGCCCGCTGCACCGACCACGGCAGGCACGGCGAGCGCCATGAACACCTCGCCGAAGCTCCAGTTCGCGTGCAGCATCGACGCGCCGAGCATCGCGCCCGCGATCCCGCCGAAGCGGCCGACACCCAGCATCCAGCTCGTGCCCGTCGCGCGCATCGAGGTCGGATACGAACCCGCTGCCAGCGCGCAGAAGCCAGTATTCGAGCCGTTCATGCAATAGCCCATGCCGAACGCGAGCACACAGATCGTGCTGAAACCATGTGCCGCCGCACCCATATACCAGGCGAGCAGGCCGCCCGCCAGCACAGTCAGGCCCAGCGCACGATGCGGATTGAAGCGGTCCATCTGCCAGCCGATCAGCACCGCGCCAATCGTGCCGCCCGCCTGAAAAAGCGCACCGACGACAGCCGCTTCAGCGAGCGTGAAGCCGATGCCGCGGATCAGCGTCGGCAGCCAGTTGCCGAGCAGATACACCGTGAGCAGACCGGCGAAGTAGCAGATCCACAGCATCACCGTGCCGAACGCGTGCTCGCGAGAAAGAATCGCGCGCACGGGGCTGCGTTCCGCGCGTTCCGGTTCGTGCGACACGAAACGCGTCGAGTCACTGGCGGCACCGGGTTTCAGACGGTTGAGCACGGCAACGAGACGCGTGCGGCGGCTTTCCTTCAACGCCAGATAGCGCGCCGATTCCGGCAACCATTTGATCAGCACGGGCACGTACAGAATGGGCAGCACGCCGCCGAGCAGCAGCACCGAATGCCATCCGTACGCGGTAATCAGCCACGCGCTGACGAAGCCGCCGCCCGCCGCGCCGAACGTGAAGCCGCAGAACACGACCGTCACCATCAACGCACGACGATGCGGCGGCGCATATTCGGCCATCAGCGTCGCGGCGTTCGGCATCGATGCACCGAGCCCGATGCCCGTCAGAAAGCGCAGCACCGTCAGCGATTCGACGCCCGTTGCGAACGCCGACGCGAGACTCCATACGCCAAAGAACAGCACGGCTGTGGTCATCACCGTCTTGCGTCCAAAACGGTCCGACATCGGCCCTGCACCAAGCGCGCCAAACGCGAGACCGAGCAGGCCGCCGCTCATCACCGGGCCGAGCGCGTCGCGCGGTATCGCCCACGCCGTGGAAAGCGATGGCGCGATAAAGCCGATCATCACGGTATCGAGGCCGTCGAGCATCACGATCAGCATGCACAACAGCAGCACGAAAAGCTGGAAGCGTCCGATCGGTTGATGATCGAGAAATTGTTGAACGTCGAGCGTGCGTTCGACGCGCTCAGCCGTTCCTTGCGCGGACTGTTTGGCCGCTTGCGAGAAGGTCATCGGGTGTCTCCGAAGGATTGTTCTTGTTATGTGTTCAGTAAGAGATGGCCAGCGCGCCGCCTGAAACGTTGTACGGCGGCGCGCAATGGCCTTAAGTCACAACGGCATTGCGCTTACGTTGCCGTCGCGTAGGCCTGTTCGATCACTGCGCGCGTCGCTTCATGCAGGCGGCGGGCACGTTCGACTGCGCCAGCGGTTTGCGCCCAGCGCTGCGTCGGCACTTCGACGCTGACAGGCAAATGCTCCGGTAACGCCCGCAGAATCCCGGCGAGATCGAGACCGCCTTCGCCCGGAATCATTCGCTCGCAGCGTGCCTGAAACAGCAGCGTATCGAGATCCGTGGGACGCTCGGCGGGCGCGTCGCAGAACTGCACATAGCCGAAGTATTCGCGCGGCAGCGCACGCAATGCGTCGAGCGAATCGCCTGCGCGATCGAAGTGAATCGGATCGACGATGAGCCCCGTGTTGCGTACACCGCTCGCTTCGACAATCCGCGCGCCCTCGGCAATGTTCTTCACGTCCGTCCACGGCATCGGTTCGAGCGAAGGCGTAATGCCGAGCGGCGCAGCGATCTCGCACAACCGCGCGAGCCGATCCGCGGTGCGCGCTGCGTCGGGATCGTTGCCCGCCACCAGCGCAAAACGCGCGCCGAGTTCCGCGGCCGTTTCGAGCATCGGCTTGTATGACGCGACATCGGTATCCGGCTTGAGCCGCAAAATCTCGACATCGAGCACGCGCATGCCGGTGTCTTTCAGCACCGCAAGCGTCTCGCGCTTCAACGCGGTATCGCCGACAATTTCATGCTGCACTTCATGATCCGTCGCGGGCAGCAGACGCAAGCCGACGAAGTCGTAGCCCGCGTCCACCGCGCATTGCACCATCTGCGGCGGCGTCAGTTCCAGCACAGTCAGCGCGGACAGCGACAGCGCGCGCGCATGAGCCTGAGTCATCATGTCTCCTTTATCCAGTCCGAATCCTGTCGCACACGTGCCGCTCAGCGCAGTGGCGAAAACGGCGCGGGCATGTAGATCGTCGATTCCATCGTCGTCAGATGCGCGGGTCCGCCCTTCGGCGGCCAGATGCCATCCTTCACGGCTTCGGCGCGAATGCGCGAACGTTCATCGACACTCGCATACGGCCAGATGTTCAGAAAGCGCGGCACCGTGCCGTCGAGCGAATACATCGCGCCGATCAGCGGCGAACGTTTGGTGCGCTCGGGCACGGCGTTTTCCCACGCGTCGATGGTGTGCTGCAGGCTCACGAGCTTCGTGCCATACACGCGCATCTCGTAGATGCCACCATGCACAGCCGGTTCGATGGGCGGCAGGAACGGGAACAGCGCGTAGCTTTCCACCTTCACGTCGGTGACGAACTCGCCGCAGCCGAATGGATTGCCTTCGAGCAGCAGGCGCTTGCGCTCGTTCACCAGCGCCGCTTCCGATTCGAAGCCGCGCAACACCATCACCTTGCCGAGCGCGCCGATGTCCGAATACCAGCAACCGAGCAGCGTCGAGCCGGGTTGATTGCCGCTTGCCTTGATGCTTTCGAATACCTGCGCATTCGTGCCGATTTTCACCGTGAGAGTGACCGTGTCATACAGAGTCATTGCATGGTTCCTTGATGTGAAGAGGAAGATCCGGCGCGCGTCGAGGGTTGCGCTGCGCCGGCAAGAGAGAGTCCTGCGAGATAGCCGAATGTCATCGCCGGGCCGAGCGTGATGCCGCCGCTCGGGTAGCAGCCGCCCATCATGCTTGCGCTGTCGTTGCCGACTGCGTAGAGGCCGGGAATCGCGTGATCGTTGCGGTCGAGCACGCGGGCGTTCGCATCGGTGGCGAGGCCCGCGAAAGTGCCGAGGCTGCCCGGCAGCAATTTGACTGCGTAAAACGGGCCGTTTTCGATCGGCGCAAGGCACGGGTTCGGCTCGTGTGTGGCGTCGCCTTGCACACGGTTGTATGGCGTCGAGCCTTTGTGAAACTGCGGATCGAAGCCATCCTTTGCGTACGTGTTGTAGGCGCCGATCGTATTCTCGAGTCCTTGCGCGTCGATGCCGCACACCTTCGCAAGTTCAGCGAGCGTCGCGCCGCGCTTCAGGTAGCCGGAATTCACGTAGGCGGAAACAGGAAACGGAAACGGCTTCGAAAAGCCCAACCCATAGCGGCGCTGAAAACGGTGATCGCAGATCAGCCACGCGCAGACTTCCTCGCCGCGCGGCGTCGTGCCGAGCAACGCTGAAATGAAGTCGTGATACGACGATGCCTCGTTGACGAAGCGCTGCCCTGCGCGCGTCACGGCGATCACACCCGGCTTCGCGCGTTCGATCAGATGCGCGAAAGCCACGTCGTTGCCGCCGCGTTGCGGCACCAACGAAACAGGCGCCCACGCGGCGGGCGCATCGAGTGAATCGTCGAAATGTCCACCAATCGATTCACCCAGGCGAATGCCATCGCCCGTATTCGAGCGCGGCGCCGCGGACCAATGCTCGTGGCCTGAAGGCGTATAGGCGAACGTGCGCGCGCGCTGCGCGACATCATGCGGATAGCCGCCGCATGCGAGCACGACGCCGCGCGACGCCCGCACCTCGTGCACCACGCCGTCGATCTCCACACGCGCACCCGTGACACGCGCGTCATCGCGCAAGAGGCCGATGGCTTTCGCATTCGTACGAAGATCGACCTTGCGATCCGCCGCCGACTTCAACAGACGCGCCACCAGCGCATTACCGTTGACGAGATGCATCGAGCGGCCATACCGCAGCTTCTGCCATGCGAATGCCGCGAGGCGCCGCGTCACGTAAAACGCAGACTTCACCGAGCGCGTGGCACGATAGAAATGCGCCAGATCCTGACCTGACGCCAGCGCCATGCCCTTGATCGTCATTACCGTGAGCGGCTCGCGCAGTTTGCTGATCAGCGGGCCGAGTTCCTTGCCGTCGAACGGCATCGCGCACACCGAACGGCCACCCGTCGACGCGCCAGGCGTAGTGTGGAAATCGGGAATGCGGTTGCCGTCGATGAAACGCACGGCCGTGTTTTGCTCGAAAAACTCGATCATTTCCGGTCCACGCTCCAGCAACGCATTCGCCTTGTCTGCATCGAACTGCGCGCCGAGTTCGCTCTTCAGATACGTGCGCGGCACGTCGATGTCCTCGCGGATACCGGCGCGCGTCGCCAGTGGATTGCGCGGAATCCACATCCAGCCGCCCGACCATGCCGTCGTGCCGCCGAACACGTCTTCCTTTTCCGCGACCATCACGCGCAAGCCCTGTGCTGCCGCCGTGACGGCAGCCGACAGTCCGCCTGCGCCGGAACCCAGCACCAGCACATCGCATTCGAGTATCGGTTCACGTTTCATCTTCGGTTCTGCTCAATCAAATTCTATGGAACGAACTTTCTTTGTGGAATACTATTCCAGTAATGACGATCTTGCAAAGTTTTTGTGGTGACACGGAGGAGCGATATGCGAGTGCTGGTAACAGGCGGTAGCGGTTTTCTCGGGGCGTGGATCATGCGGCGACTGCTGGCGCACGGCATCGAATGCGTGGCGTTCGATCTGCAGGCGAAGCCGCAATTGCTGCACGCGCTGGCGCCTGAGCAGGCGGATTCGGTTCAATGGCGCACGGGCGATATCGCGCAAGCCAGCGACGTGACGCGCGCGCTGGACGGCTGCGACGCCGTGATTCATCTGGCAGGCATCCTGACACCCGATTGCGCAGCCAACCCGGTGCGCGGCGCGCAAATCAACCTGATCGGCACGCTGAACGTCTTCGATGCGGCCCGCGCGGCGGGTTTGCAGCGCGTGCTCTATGCGAGCAGCGCGGGCGTATTCGGCCCCGACGACGGTGCGACGCCGTATCCGCAAACGCACTACGGCGCGTTCAAGCTCGCGTGCGAAGGTTCGGCGCGTGCGTACTGGAACGATCACGGTATGGCGAGCGTGGGCTTCCGGCCGCTGGTCGTGTACGGCGCGGGGCGCGAGACGGGATCGAGCGCGGGACCGAGCCTCGCATGCCGGGCCGCCGCGCGCGGAGAGCGCTATACGATGCCCTTCAGCGGATCAACGGGTTTCGTGTACGCCGACGATGTCGCCGCCGCTTATCACGCTGCCTTGCTGCGCGACGTGGAAGGCGCGCATGCATTCACGCTTGCGGGAGAAATCGCTTCCGTGCAGACGGTGATCGACGGAATTCGCGCGATCGTGCCGGACGCGCACATCGGTGCAGCAGGCACGCCGTTGCCCATCGCGACTGCCTTTCCGCACGATCCCGCACTACAGCGCCTGTTGCCGGATCTGCCGCATACCCCGCTGGAAGGAGGCTTGCGGCAGACGATTGCGTTCTATCGTCAGGCGCACGCAGCGCATCGCTGACGATCAATCGCCCTCGGTTCGCCGGCGCGAATCCAGGTAAATACCCGGATATTGTGAAATAGCCACTTAATATGGAATACTATTCCACAATCAACTCCTATTCATCGGATGCCTTTGCCGTAACCAGTGTGCAAACGGCTACCGATGCCCGTTCTATTTTCGAGGTAAACAGCATGACCCAAACAACTGCAAGCCACGTCGCCGTATCGCTCGATGAAGGACTGAGCGGCGCAACGCGCGTGTACTTCATCGTCGGCGATCCGATTGCCCAGGTGCGTTCGCCCAAGGGCGTCACAGCTGCGCTGCGTGAAGCAGGACGCGATGCGCTCGTCGTGCCCGCGCATGTCGCGCCGGATGATCTCGCGGCATTCTTCGCCGGCGTGACCCAGATGCGCAACGTCGATGGCGTGATCATCACCGTGCCGCACAAGTTCAGTGCGGCAGGCTTCTGCACCACGCTAACGGAAGAAGCCGATTTTCTCGGCGCAGTGAACACACTGCGGCGCACCGCCGATGGCAGCTGGCACGGCGGCATGTTCGACGGCACCGGTTTCGTTGCCGCACTTCAGGACGCGGGTTGCAATCTGCAAGGCAAACGCGCGCTGCTGATCGGCGCAGGTGGCGCAGGCTCGGCGATTGGCCACGCACTTGTGATAGCAGGCGTCGCGTCGCTCGATGTGCGGGACAACGATGCGGCGCGCACGGGTTCGCTGGTCACCCGCCTCGCGGCGATGCAGCGCGGCGCGGTGCAGGTAGCCGCCGCCGACGTCGAAGCACAGGCGTATGACGTCGTGATCAATGCATCGCCCATGGGCATGCGCGCCGACGATCCGTTGCCCATCGACGTATCGCGCCTGCCCGCTTCCACCTTCGTCGGCGATGTCGTCACCAAGCCGCCGCTCACACCGTTCATCGAAGCGGCGCGCGCACGAGGCTGCCCGACCGTGACGGGCACGCAGATGTTCGGCCGCGTGTGCGACCGCATGGTCGACTTTCTGCTCGACGCCAAAGTGTGAGCATTGCGCGTAGGCAGAATCGGCCCGCGTTTGCAGCGCGGCCACGAAAGGTATGGCCGGGTCGCCAGGAACATGGACAAGCGACAAGGCAACGCAGGAGACGGGAAACATGAATTCGGGCAGCACCATCCATTGGGACGAGGAAGTCGATGTACTCGTATTCGGCGCGGGCGCAGCCGGCATGACAACCGCGCTGATCGCGCATCATGAAGGGCTGGACGTTCTGTTGTGCGAGAAAACCGACGCGGTCGGCGGCATTACGTCGACGTCGGGTGGCACGACCTGGGTCCCTGGCACGCAGTTGAGTGTCGATGCGGGCGTGCCCGACAGCGTCGACGATGCGCGCCGGTTTCTGCAATCCGTGGTGGGCGAGCGTGGCGGCGACGCTGCGCGCGAGGCTTTCCTGCAAAGCGGCCCGCTCGCCATCGACGAATTGCAGCGTATCAGCGACGTGAAATTCGTCGCCGCCGCCGCGCATCCCGACTACGTGACAGGGCCGGGTGCGGCGTTCGGTGGCCGTGCGCTCGCACCCGTACCTTTCGACGCACGCGTGCTGGACAAGGATTTCTCGCGTGTGCGCCCGCCGCGCAAGGAGTTCATGGGTCTGGGCGGGATGATGGTCAATCGCAGCGATCTGGGCGCGCTGCTCAGCCCATTCGCTTCATGGAACAATTTCAGGCGCACGCTCGAAGTGGTGGGCCGCTACGCGCTCGACCGCACGCGCTTTGCACGCGGTACGCAACTCGTGATGGGCAACGCGCTCGCAGCGCGGCTTTTCTACAGCTTGCGCAAGCGAGGCGTGGCCGTGCGCTTCGAAGCGCCGCTCGTCGAACTGGTTCGCGAGCAAGGGCGCGTGACGGGCGCGGTGGTCGGTTCGCGCGACGGCGTGCAGCGGCGCATCCGTGCGCGCCGCGGCGTCGTGCTGTCGACGGGCGGCGTCACGCGTCATCCGGCGTTGCGCAAGCAGCTGTTTCCGGTTGCCGCGCAACCGCTGTCGCTATCGCCCGATACGCACACAGGCGATGGCGTCAGCAGCGCGCTCGCAGTCAACGCTCAACTCGAAAACGGCGGGGACAGTCCCGGCCTGTGGATGCCCTGTTCGATCCGCCGTTCGCCGCACGGTGAAGACAGCGTGTGGCCGCATATCATTCTCGACCGCGCGAAGCCGGGGCTGATCGCGGTGAACAACCGGGGCGAGCGCTTCGTCAACGAGTCGAACTCGTATCACGACTTCGTGATGGGCATGCTGCGCGACGACGGTGACGGCGCCAGCGTGCCCGCGCATCTGATCGTCGATGCAGACTTCATTCGCGACTACGGGCTGGGTCTGCTGATGCCGGGCCGCAGCCGCGCGCGCATTGCGGCGTTCGAGCGCGCCGGGTATCTCGTCAAGGGCAATACGCTGGCCGAACTGGCAGCGAAGCTGAGCGTGGACGCTGCCGGACTCGCACGCACTGTCGAGCGCTATAACCGCGATGCAGCAACGGGCAACGATCCCGCCTTTGGCCGCGGCTCGAGCCCGATGAGCCGTTTCAATGGCGACGCCGCGCAGAAACCCAATCCCTGCATCCGTCCGTTGGGGCAAGGCCCGTATTACGCCGTCACAGTCTGGCCTGCCGATCTCGCGTGCAGTGCCGGACTCGGCGGCACGGAGAACGGCGAAGTACTCGACGCGAACGGCAGCGTGATACCGGGGCTGTTTGCGTGCGGCAACGATCTGGCGTCGATCTTTCGCGGCACGTATCCGGGTCCGGGCACGACTTTGGGCCCGGCTATCGTGTTTGGATGGCGTGTGGCCAAGTTCATCGCGGGCAAGCTCGATGACGGCGCGTCAGCCAGCCCGGCGCGCGTGGATGCCCGCGTGAACGCGTTGCACTAACGCAATGGCTTCATCTAGTGGGAAGCACTCGCGCGCTTGAGCGTGACGGCTGAAGGCTGGCGTTGACCGCTACCAAGGTCTTCCGGCAGCAGCGCGCCGCCGCTCAGGCCGTCGTCTTCGCGAGCGGTATCCGGATAACGCTCGGGATACAGATGACGCTGCGCGCGCTGTGCGTCGAAAGTGCCCGACCATCTGGCGACGACCACCGTCGCCAGACTGTTGCCGATCGTGTTGCACGTTGCAATCGCCATCGACATGAAGCGGTAGACACCGAAGATCACCGCAAGACCTTCGACAGGCAAAATACCCGTCGACGTGACCGTCGCGGCGAACACGACGAACGAGCCGCCCGACACCGTCGCCGCGCCTTTCGACGTCAGCAGCATCAGCAGCAGAATGCCGACCTGATGCTCGAAGGTGATCGGCACGTTGTACGCATGCGCGATGAACATCACGCCCATCGACATGAAAATCGACGTGCCGTCCAGGTTGAATGCATATCCCGTCGGCAGCACCAGTCCAACGGTCTGTTTCGCGCAGCCAAGGCGTTCGAGCTTGATCAGCAGGCGCGGCAACGCGCTTTCGGATGACGCCGTGCCAAGCACGATCAGGATTTCATCCTTGATATAGCGCATGAAGCGCCACATGCTGAAGCCCGCCAGCCGCGCGATGGCACCCATCACCACGATGACGAAAAGCCCGATCACCGCATAGAAGCTCAACACCAGTTGCGCAAGCGCGATCAGCACCGCCGTGCCGTTGCTGCCCACGGCGAACGCCACAGCGCCAAAGGTGCCGAGCGGCGCGAGCTTCATCACGAGATTGATGAACGAGAACAGCACCTGCGAAACGAGGTCCAGCCCTTCGTTGATGCGCACGCGACGGCTCTCGGGAATAGCGAGTATGCCGATGCCCACCATCACGGCCAGCACGACCACCTGCAGCAATTCACCCTTTGCAAACGCGCCGATGAAGTTATCCGGCACGAGATGCATCACGAACTCCGTGAAGCCTTGCGGTGCGGCCTTCGCGGCGATCGAAGGCATTGCGCCTGGTGTCACGGCCGTCATCCCTTTGCCCGTTTGCAGCAGATTGCCGGCGAGCAGCCCGACGGCGAGCGCGATCGTCGAGACGACTTCGAAGTACACGATCGAGCGCCAACCGACACGTCCCGCGCTTTTCACGTCACCCGCCGATGCAATGCCGTGCACGATCGTCAAAAACACCAGCGGCGCAACACCTGCCTTGATCAGCGCGAGAAAGATGTCGCCGAGTATTTTCAGTTGCGCGCCGAACTTCGGGAAGATCAGCCCGACTGCGATGCCCAGCACGAGCGACAGCAAAACCTGCATGCCAAGCTTGCGATACCAGGGCCGCTTGACGGGCGGCGCAATCGGCTCGCCGTGCGTTGCGTTGTCGTTTGTCATGGTGTGTGCTCCTCCACGAATCGTGGTTCAGATCTCGCTGGACAGCGCGAGCGCGCGATCGACCATCTGCGGTGCGAGGCCCAGATAGTTGGCGGGATCGATCATGTGGTCGATCGCGGCGCGATCGAAATGGCGGGTCACTTCGGGCAGCGCGGCAAGTGCTTCGGCCAGCGTGCCGCCCTGTTCGTTCACCGTGCGGCATGCGTCGTAGACGATGTCGTGCGCCTGCTGGCGGCCCGTGAACGGCGCCATCTGCATCATCACCGACTCCGCGACGATCAAGCCCTTGCTGATACCGAGGTTGTGCTTCATGCGCTCCGTATCGACGATCAGGCCGCCGAGCGCGAACTTCGCCTGGTGCAGCGCGCCCGAGGTCAGAATGAAACTCTCGGGAATCGCGATCCACTCCGCGTGCCACGGGCCCGTCGCGCGCTCGAAGTCCTGGATCATCGCGTCGACCATCAGGCCCGCCTGCTGGCGCACCGCTTTCGCCGCTGCCAGCATCAGTTCGCTCGAAATCGGATTGCGCTTCTGCGGCATCGTGCTGCTCGCGCCACGCCCTTTGACGAACGGCTCATACACTTCGCCGAATTCGTTGGACGCCATGATCATGATGTCGGTCGCAATCTTGCCGAGCGAACCCGTGACCAGCGCGAGCAGATTGACGGCTTCGGCAAAGCCATCGCGTGCGACGTGCCACGTGGTGGCTGGCACGCCGAGCTTCAGTTCATGAGCGAGCGCCTTCTGCACGTCGAGACCCTTGTCGCCGAGCGAAGCGAGCGTGCCTGCCGCGCCCGCGAATTCGACCACGGCGACGCGCTTGCGCAACTCGGCAATGCGCTGCTGATGACGGTCGAACATCGCGAGCCAGATCGCGACCTTGTAGCCGAACGTGACGGGCAGCGCCTGTTGCAGATGCGTGCGGCCTGCCATCGGTGTGTCGCGATGCTTTTTCGCCAGCCCGGCAAGGATGCCGCGCAACTTGCGAATGTCCGCATCGATCGAGTCAAGCGCGTCGCGCACCTGCAGCGAGACCGCTGTATCCATGATGTCCTGCGTGGTGGCGCCCCAGTGCACATAGCGGCCCGCCTCGCCACACATGCCGACCAGCTGATGCACGAGCGGCAGGATCGGATACCCGACGATGTCGGTCTCCTCGCGCATGTGATCGAAATCGATGCGCCCGATCTGCGATTCGCGCGCAATCACTTCCGCCGCTTCCGCCGGAATCACGCCAACGCGCGCTTCGGCTTTCGCAAGCGCAACTTCGACGTCGATATAGCGCTGCACCAGCGCGTGATCGGAAAACACGGCGCGCATTTTTGCCGTGCCGAAAGCGTCGCGAAACAGAATCGAATCGATGACGGTGCTGGAAAAAGCGATGGAGCGGGTGTTCATGGCGGCTGTTGCCTCAATCAAAACGGGTTCGGATGGCACTGGAACATATCGGCTTACTCCTCAATATGTCCGGACATATTCAAGATAATATGTTCGAACATATGATTCAAGCTATGATTTACCCTGGATCAGCGCTGCCTCACCCCCCGATCACCAAAATGAACAAGCCCCATTACGCCGACATCGCCCGCGACCTGACGCAGGGCATCGCCAGCGGCCGTTTTCCCGTCGGCTCGTACCTGCCGACCGAACTGGAACTGCGCGATCAGTACAAGACCAGCCGCCACACGATTCGCGCGGCGCTGCACGAGTTGCAGCAGTTGGGCATCGTGTCGCGGCGCAAGAACGCCGGCACGCGGGTGGAATCGGCGCAGCCGAGGAACGATTTCCGTCCATCGCTGGCGTCGGTCGAGGATCTGGTTCAGTTCGGCTCGAAGCATCAGCGCGTGGTGCAATCGACGGGGGAAATCGCAGCGGCTGGACCACTGGCCAAACGCCTGCGCTGCGAGGAAGGCGAGCGATGGCTGCGCGTGTCGAGCTTGCGCGTCGATGGAGATGGCAAGCGGCCGCCTGTCGGCTGGACCGATGTCTATATCGATCCCGGCTATGCCGATATCGCCGAGTCCGCGCGCGAGCAACCCGACACGTTGATTAGCTCGCTCATCGAGGCACGCTACGGGCGCCGCGTGTCCGAGATTCAGCAGGACGTGCACGCCGTGAATGTGTCGGCGGAAATGGCTGCCGTGTTGCGTGTCGAGCCTGGCAGTGCCGCGCTGGAGATCGTGCGGCGATATCTGGATTCCGCTGGCGTCGCGTTCGAAGTGTCCGTCAGCTTGCATCCGGCTGAACGGTTTTCGGTGTCGATGCGCCTGAAACGGTCTGAGGACGCTGGCTGAAAGCGGCGCTTCTTTGGCGTGCTTCCTTTCGCGCAATTACAAAGCATCAAGTCTCATGCGGCGTGCCCGATAACCCGATTGCACATCCGTACCGTGCATCCGAATCCCGACCGTCGCCCAAAGCGCTGAACAAAGGAAGCGTCAGCCCATGTCGCCTGATCCGATCAACACGAACACCTCTGTCACCACGCCGCCACCGCCCGAGCCGCCCGTCGCAAAGGATGCATCGGCGGCAACCAGCACGCCCGATGGCGGCAACGATGCGCTGATGGCAGCCCTCAAACGCACGTTGACGCGACTCGGCATCGACGCATCGACGGGCCTGACCGTCAGCGACAACTTCAACGGCAACACCGATGCATTGTCGTTGCCGAGGCGCGTCAGTGCATCGAGCGCATCGCTGATCGCGGCGCTTTATCAGGCACTCGAATTGCAGCAGTCGATTGCGATTGCCAATGGACTCAACACGTCAGGCAATGAAACGAGCGACGCGATTTCCAGCGTGTCGGATGTGCAATCATCCAGTTCGGTTGTCAGCGGCTATCGCGATCTCGGCGCGCAGATTGCCGATCTGGCGAAGCTGTCGGGCTCCGTCGCGAGCGACACCGACACCGATACGGATGAATGGGACTTCGGTATCGACGATGCGAGCAACACGTCGAATGCCAGCGCCGGAGCGGGCGATCCGATGACGGACGCTATCGGACAGTTGAATCAGGCGCTGCAGGATCACGTGGCAGCGCTGGTGCAAAATGGAAACGCGAAAGTCTCGCTGGGCGCGTTGCTGAATGGCTTATCGGATGAGACCAAGGGCGTTCAATGGCGGCCGGTTGGCGTGCTGATCGATGTGAAGGCGTAGCGGCTCGGGGTTGGTGAGCGCGCCACGCTCTACGTCTTTCCGATGTACTCGAATCCGTTGGCGATGTCAGACCGCGCGCGCCGCGCGCGTGGTCAGCACAACCTTGCCGATGTGCGCACCCGACTCCATCAGCGCATGCGCGCCACGCGCGTCGTTGAGATCGAAAGTGCGATAGATCACGGGCTTCACTGCGCCGCTTTGGATCTGCGGCCACACCATCTGTTCGAGCGCCTCGATCAACGCGGCCTTCTCTTCATGCGTACGCGAACGTAGCGTCGAACCAATGTGCGTGAGGCGCTTGGTCAGCATCGGCATCAGGTCGAGCGTTTGCGCTGCGCCCTTGATGATGCCGATCTGCACGATACGGCCATTGATCGCAGCCGCCGCGTAGTTCCGCGCGACATAATCGCCGGCAATGATGTCGACGATCACATCCACGCCTCGTCCATCCGTCTCGCGCATCACGGCATCGACGAAGTCCTCATCACGGTAATTGACCGCGACATCGGCACCGAGCGCGAGGCTGGCGGCGCGTTGCGCATCGGAGCTGACCGTGGTGATGATCTTCGAGGCGCCGAATGCCTTCGCGAGCATCGTCGCCGTGGTGCCGATCCCGGATGCGCCACCGTGTATCAACACACTTTCGCCTGCTGCAAATTTGCCGCGCTGAAACAGGTTCAGCCATACCGTAAGGAACGTCTCGGGCATCGCCGCCGCTTCGATCATCGACAGACCTTGCGGGATCGCCAGCGTGTTGCTCTCGTGCGCGACCGCGTACTCTGCATAGCCGCCGCCCGGAATCAGTGCGCAGACCAGATCGCCGACGCTGAATCGCGTCACCGAACGCCCCGCCGCCACCACCTCGCCCGCGACTTCGAGTCCGGGAATATCCGACGCGCCCGGCGGCGGATCGTACAAGCCCTTGCGTTGCAACAGGTCGGGACCGTTGACGCCGGCCGCGTGAATGCGGATCAGCACTTCGTCGTCTGCGGGGGTGGGAACCGGGCGCGCGACGGGTGCGAGCACATCCGGGCCACCCGGTTGCGTGATCTCGATTGCCGTCATCGCCGTGGGAATTGCATGTGCGCCAGTTTCGTGTGACACGATTTCATCCTGTTCAGATTGCCGGATGCACCGCGGATTCGAGTCATTCACCGAATCGCTGCATCGGATGAAAAAAGTGTAGCGACGCAGGGAGCGCTTGACACGCAGCGAATTGCCGATCGTATGATGCAAATTTGCATCACGCCGGGAGCAGTCATGAACTGGGACGACGCGCGCATTTTCGTTGCGATTCATCGGGAAAGAACCTTGCGCGCCGCCGCCCGCGCGCTCGATATCGATCAGGCAACGGTGGGCCGCAGACTTGCCGCGCTCGAGCACGCGCTCGGCGCGACGCTGTTCCTGCGCACCTCGACGGGCTATGAACTCACCGCCGTCGGCAAGACCGCAATCCGTGCCGCCGAAGCGATGGAGCAATCCGCGCACGATCTGGTGCGGCACGCGCAAGGCGTCGACAAACGCCTCGCCGGCGAGGTAAAGCTCTCGACTACAGACGCGTTGAGCCAGGAGTTCGTCATGCCCGCAATCGCGCGCCTGCATGCGAAGCATCCGGATGTTTCGGTGATGCTCGACACGACCACTCAGGTTCTCAATCTCGCGAAGCGCGAGGCCGACATCGCGATACGCACCGTCAAGCCACGCAATCCGGATCTGCTCGCGCGCCGCCTCGCGCGCTGGGACGTCGGCCTTTACGCGTCGCCCGACTATCTGCGGCGACACGGCGAGCCGGTGCCGGGCGAGCGGTTCGCCGGACACGATCTGGTGGTGTATCAGCCGTATTTCGCCAGGGAGCGCACGCCCGTCTTTCTCGGCGAACCGCTGACGGATGGGCGCATCGTTGCGCGTCTGAATGCGAACCTGACATTGCGCGCAGCGCTCAGGGCCGGACTGGGCATCAGCCTCCTACCCGTGCCGATGGCCGAACGCGACGGGCTGGTGCGGATCTGGCCGGATCGGTCGAACGACGAGGCCTATGAAGTCTGGCTCGTCACGCATCAGGATTTGCGGCACACGGCGCGTATTCGCGTGACGATCGACGAGATCGTGCTGGCGTTCGGCTCATAGCGGCGTCGCGCCCGGAAACAGCGACAGCCTGCATCCAACGAACGCATGCAACGCGCCTCTGCGCAGCTTGTTACCGGGCGCGCCGGGATCGGCTGCGAAATCCGCCATCAGCCGTGTCACGGCGGCGTCGACGTCTGCTGCGAGCGTGGGAGGCACGGCCACGCGCGCACCCGATTCGAGACATGCCTCATAGTACGAGCGCACGCCGTCGAGCACGCGATCCAGCAAGGCCGTCAACTCTAACGGCAGCTTTGCCGATGCTCTGCGTAGATCGAGTGAATTGAGCGCGATGCGCATATCGCGCAAGCTTTCAGTGGAGGCGTGCTTGTGATCCTCGCTCGGCGCAACACGCGGAATCAGCTGCATGAGCCGGTCGAGCATGCGCGCATTGAGGTCGCGCTGCTGATCCAGCGACAGCGTCGACGTGCTGAGAACGACGTCTCGCCAGCTCGACCGCGTCAGCCGGGCCGCCGCTGCATCCGTTCCGAACGGTCGAATGACGCCCGTCATCACCGACGCGAACAGCACACCGGCCAGCCCCGCGAGATTGCCATTCATGAAAGTCAGAAAGTTCGCGTCGTAGGCACTGTCGATGCCGAGGAAGGTCGCCGTGGTCAATGCCACCAGTGTCGATATCAACGCCCATTTCGGACGCGGCATCAATAACCCGAGCGGCACAAACACGAACGAGAAGAAGATGACCAGCATGCCGAAGTCCTGGCCGCTCGGCAGCACGACAAACAGATAGAAAGCTGAAATGACCACGCCTGTTGTCGCGCACTTGAGGAACGTGATCATCATGGGTACAGGCTCGTCGAGTGCGGCGAAGAAGCAGACGCCGATCGCGCCCAGCGACACGGCCGCCGCGCCATCCTGCCAGCCTGAAGCGATCCACAGGCACGACGAAACGAAGATGACCAGCCCGGCCGAACTGGCGGAGAACAGTGCGAGGCCACGGTCGAGAAACGCATGCCGCGTGCCGATCCGCCAGTGGCGAAAGCGTGGCCGCCACTTTCCGCCAGCCTGAACGACCGTTCGGCGTAACGTCTTGCAGTCCACCCACAGATCGATTAGTTGCCGCAAGCGGGCGAGCGCACTCGATAACAACGCGGCCTGCCAGTTCGTCAGTTCGCCGTGCGCCGGGTCCAGTTGCGCAATGCGGGCGCGCAGGCGCGGGGCGTCACGCTCGGGATCGTCGCTCAGCGGTGCATCCATCCAGGCGCCGATGTCGCGCAGCAGTTCGTCGAGATCGGCGTGCACGCCTGGGGCCGCTTTTAGCGCTGCAGCGAGTATGTCCGCGAGTGACGAGGTGATCGGCAGGATCAGTTGCATGCGGCCTTGCAACTCCTCGCTGCGCGCGAGAATCGCGGGGCTGACATGATCGTACGCAAGCTGGCTCAACAGGAATTCGAAGCCGCGCACACCCGATGCCATCTTCTGACGGCTTGCCGATACCACCAGGCCACCGACCCGGCCCGCCAGCGATTCGCGCATATAGAGCGCGGTCTCGTGAAACCACGAGTCGGTTCGTTCGATCAATGTCGGCGCCAGCCTGCTTGGAAAAACGACGCTCCCTACGATGCTCGCGCAAACGATGCCGAGCGTGATCTCTTCGGTTCGCGCGACGGCCACATCGAAAATGCTCAGCGGATTCGACAGGGCGGGAAGCGCGATTACCGATAACGAATAACTGGCGAGCAAAAAGACGTAGCTGCGTGCGGTGCGGGTCGAAATCGAAATGTAGACGAACAGGCCCGTCCACAAGGCGATCACCGCGCTCAACAGATAAGGCGTCTCCGCAAACGGCGGCACGAGCAGGACGGAAGCCAGCGCGCCGAGCACCGTGCCGAACACGCGATAGAGCGCCTTCGATCGTGTCGCGCCGACGAACGGATTCGACACGATGTAGACCGATGCCAACGCCCAGTATGGTCTGGGAAGATCGAAGTAGAACGCGATGTAAAGCGCAAGCATCCCCGCAGCGAAGGTTTTTAATGAAAAGATCCAGTCACGCAGCGAAGGAAGGTTCATCGCGAATGATCACGCTGGAGATCGGTCTCCTGCCCAGCGGCGTGGGCGGGTGCTCAAGTGAGCGATAGTGTCGCGCGTTTTGCTTGCGCCTGCTGAGTTGGGGACAGATTCGGCGTGCGCGCTTGCAGCGGATTATCCGGAACATACGCTTTGAGCCCACATAGGGCGGTCGGCTGGTCCCGAAGTAATTCTGACCTAAGTTACCGCCGACACCATAGCGGTTAGAGACAACCGAAGCGCAGGTCCTTCGCGTCGATCTTCTCTCATCTGATCTCCCTGTGAGCCTCCATTGGCCTAAGCCCGGCTCACATTCCGACTCAAGGAGAAACGTCATGAAACAAGATGTTCTGCAGATCAAGAACAACGCCGCTCTTATCGACATCCCCGCTATTGGGCTCCGGCTTCAGGAGCGAATCGGTCCGGACTCGACGGGAGCGCTGGCGACGTTGATCGAAACAACCGATCAACCCGGATTCGGTCCCCCGCAGCATCGCCATGAAATCGAAACCGAAGTTTTTCATGTTCTGCAGGGACGCTACCTGTTCGAAATAGATGGAAAACAGACGATCGTGAGCGAAGGCGAAACGATCGTTGCGAACCAGGGCACGACACACCGCTTCATCAATATCGATGATCAGGCGTCGCGGATGCTGGTTCTGATCACGCCTGGCTGGGATGCCACGCGCTTTTTTCTCAAACTAAGCGACGTGATGGCGAATGGTTTGCCGGACCCGGCAGCGCTCAAGGCATTCGGCGATCAATGGAGCATTGAATTCGTCGGTCCCCCGTTGAGCCGACCCGCTGCACTGAGCTCCGCCGCCGCATGAATTCAACCCGCAAGATCGCGCTGGTGACAGGAGCGACGCGCGGCATCGGTCTGGAGACGTGCCGGCAACTCGCAGGCGCTGGCGTATTCGTGCTGCTCGCGGGTCGCAACATGACCCGTGCGAGAGAGGCCGCCGATGCACTGCGCGCAGAGGGTCTCGATGTCGAAGCCGTCCTTCTCGATGTCACCGACGCAGCGCACGTCGCTGCCGTCGCTGCGCTGGTCGAGGCACGTTTCGGTCGGCTCGACATCCTCGTGAACAATGCCGGCGTGCTGCTGGACGGTCCGGGCCGCAAGCCGTCCGAACAGACGCTAGCCTGCTGGAGAGAGACGTTCGATACCAACGTCTTCGCGATGATCGCGCTGACGCAGGCTTTCTTGCCACTGCTGCGGGCGGCGCCTGCCGCACGCATCGTCAACGTGTCGAGTCAGCTTGGGTCGTTCGGCTTGCATACGGACCCTCGCTCGTCCATCTACGATCTGAAGCTTCCCGCTTACGACGCATCGAAGAGCGTCGTCAACGCATGGACCGTGCATCTCGCTCATGAACTCCGCGATACGCCCGTCAAGGTCAACGCGATTCATCCCGGCTACGTGCAGACCGACATGACGGGCGGCACCGGTGAGCTGCACGTCAGCGACGGCGCGAGAAGCAGCGTGCAGATGGCGCTGCTCGCAGATGACGGCCCGACAGGAACCTTCACGCACCTGGGCGAGCCACTGCCCTGGTAGGTGCGCGGGTGTGATCAGTAACGATGCCCGGGTGGCGGCGGCGGACGACGGTGCGGCGGTGGCGGCGGACGATGATGGTGCCGCGGCGCCGGCCTGCAGCGACGCACGAGATGTCCGTGGTGCCAGTAGCGGCGGCACTCCATTCTTTGGTGTGCGCTAGCCGTTTGCGGAATGCTCATCAGCGTAGTGGTGAGCAGCGTGGCGGCGATAAGAGCTCGCATCAGCATTGACTTTGATACCTCCAGAGTGCGATAGGCACCGCATATTGCCATAAAGCAAGCTTTGGGTACGCTGACGATTGCATTTCGTTCGGCATACCGCCGCCTAACGCGCAGCCGGTTGCACAGCCTGCAACTCACGCACGAGGTCACGCGACACGTAATGCGGACCATCGAACAGATACACGCGATACCCTCGATACGCTTCGAGCTGCGGCCGCAGTTCGTCTGCCGTGGCAGCGCGCATGCCGCCGCCCAGCTGCGGCCTGAACGCCTCGGCGATGATGCGCACGCGCGCCTTGCCCAGCTTCGCCGACAACTGGTCTGCGTACTGCCGCGCAATGCGCGGCTCGCGCGCATACTCGCCGCAACCATCCTGCAACAGCACGCCGACGTCTTGCGGCAACCACGACGCGAGCCAGTCCGCGAGCGCCTCACCGCCGACGTTCTGCCGGTCGTACACGCTGATCCACAGCGGCCTGGGCAGCGCATCGAGCACAGGGCGCAACGTAACGGCAGCCGATTTCCAGCTCGGATCGAGTTCGACGGGAAAATACCAGCCGGTGACGTGCACGGGCAACGTCGTTTGCAACAGTTGAGCGGATTCGCGCAGCAGCGCCGTGGTGTCCCCACGCGCGGCATTCTCGCTGAATCGCCCAGACAGCCCGACGATCACATCGCGCGCCCACGGCTCGCGTGCAATGCGGTTCCAGTCCGGCATGTTCGTGGACGCACGCATCGTCGTTCCGCCGACGAACGCGATGCCGTCCACCGCTGTCCATTGCACCAGCAGTTCGTGTGCGCCAAGCCGGTCCCAGTCGCCGCGCGGATCGGCGTGATCCGTATCCGGCTGCCAGACGATGCCCTGCACAGGCGGCAACGTACTGCTGTTCGCGCACGATGTCAGGCACGGCACAGCGAGCGCGAGTGCCGTAAAGACCGCGCGAAACGACAACCTCTTCATGTCGACGATCTGACGCAATGCCGTGCCTGACGCAGGCAGGCGCTAGTACGAATAAACCGCGCCGAAGAACACGCCGCGCGCGCGGCTGTCGCCCGCGACGCGCACGCGATACTGCACCGACACATCGACAAAAGACCGCGGGGCATCGTAGGGACCTCCTCTGAACCAGAAACGCGCGGACACGCCGGCGCCCACACCGACGGGCACGCTATGATCGATCGATGAATCGTAATCCGCGCCCGCGACCAGATGCGGAAACACGGTCAGCCGCGGATCGACTGCATCGACTCGGAACGTGCGGCCAAAGCGTGCATTCGCCGTCGCATAGGAAGACGGATGCTGCACGTAGTGGCCCGCCTCGCCGTAGACAATGCCCGTCCACCAGCTCGGCACGTCGAGGCGCCGCTCCGTTCCGAAACCGCCCGACCACGCCGCGCGCGCCAGCCAGTCGCCGCGTACGCTTGAGCCGATCGGGAAAATCCGTTCGAACGCGAAGATCGCATTGGTCGATGCGAACGGCTTGACGCGCGCGCCGAGCGCGGCCTGCAAGGTGGTCACGCCGGAAGGCGAATCGCCTTTCACACCAAAGTTCTCGTAGCCGCGCGCATAGACTTCGAACGCGCGCTCGCCGAGGCTGCCGAATGGGCGCCAGTAGGCTTCCGTGCCCGCCTGCCAGTTGTTGGAGAGGCCGGGCGTCGGGTTGGTCGAGAGTCCGTTCGCGATGCCGCTGCCGCGATAGTTGAGCGTCACGTTGAAACCCCATTTGCGGGTCGCGTCGGCATGTGCCTGTTGTGCGTCGAGCAGGGCTTGAGGCGTCATCGTCCCGTTATCGATGGCACGTTCGAGCCACGCGGCGCCGGCTTCGTCGTGATGCGCGGCGAGCGCGGCATAGCCCGCATCGCCCGCGGCGGACGCGGGCAGCGAGCCTTCGCGGTCAGCCTGTTCGAACGATGTGTACGCAAGCTTTCCATCGCCCGCACGTTGCGCGAGATACGCGGTCTGCAGCGGCGCCATGCCGTTCGTCATGCCGGACGCGAGCAGTGTGCGTGCTTCGCGACGCGCCTGCGCAGCGTCGCCATCGGCAACGAGTGCGTCGATTAGGGCGATACGCCGTTGCGGATCGTCTGGCACGGCGGCCACAGCCTGACGCAGCGCGAGCACGGCTGCACGATGGTCGCCGCGCTGCGTCGCCGCACGCGCGGTCCGCATTGCCTCGAAGCCGGGATCAGCGGCGTATAGGTCGCACGATGCGCCGAACGCGTCGGCGTGACAGTCGAATACGGGCTTCGCGAGTGTATCGACGTGAAGCGCTTGTGCCGTGAAAGCTCGCTGCGCGCGAAGGCGGCGCAAGGCAATGGCGTCGTCGGTATCGTCATGTTCGGGGCGCAGCGGCGCGAGCACGTCGAGCGCTGCCTTCGGACGGCCTTCGGAAAGCCATGTATCCGCGATGATCGTGCGCGCGACGCGCGCATCTCTGGTCGTCGAAGCGTTATCCGCTTCATTCGATTGTGGATCGCGCGGCACGTCGAGTGCATGCGCGAAATCGGCGTCCGCGCCGGACTCGCCGCGTGCAGCGCGCGCGTAGCCGCGTAACGTCCACGCCAGCACATCGGTGTCGTCCTGGGCGATGGCCTGGGTTGCGGCCTGTTCGAGCCCGACCATGTCGTTGCGGGCGATCAGCACGTCGAATAGCTGTGTCCTGAAGTTGCGGCGGTCGGGCGCGTAAGCGATTGCCTCGCGCGCGAGACGTTCGGCATCGGCGAGATCGCCGCGTTGCCGCGCGTCGTAGGCAGCCGTCGATATGTTCGGCGCAAGACGCGCGCCGATGAACATGCGTCGCGAGCGAAGCGCTGCCGTATCGCCGAACTTGCTGGCGGCATCCTGATCGGCTGCGTACGCTGCGTCGTCACGCCCCGATGCCGAGAGCGCATCGATCAGCAAATACCGCAATCGTGCGACCTCCGGCGCGAGTGCAATGGCGCGCTTCGCTTCAGAGGCGGCGGTGTCGTAGTCCTTGCCGGCATACGCGCGATACGCAGCGCGCGCGGCCACGCCCGCCGCTCCGGGCAGATCGCTGGCACCGCCATCGTCGCCCGCCGCGATCTGTTCGCGGCGCCTGATCAGCGAAGCCTGCGGGCCAAGCTCGCGCATCGCGTCGGTGAGCGAGCGCAATGCATCGTCGCGATGGCCATCGGCAGCGAGCGCATTGGCCAGCAGAATGCGCAATTCGGCTACGTCAGGACGCTGACGGATCGCTTCACGCGCGAGCGACACGCTCTCTGCATAGCGATGCTCGCCGTACGCTGCATAAGCCTGCTGCGCGACCCGATACGCTGCGCCCGAAAGACTCAGCGGCAACACTTCATCGGCGAATGCCGCGTGCGCATGCCATGCAAACACGCCCGCGATCAGACACGCAGCCACTGAAACGCGCGGGCGAAACGCGAACCGATGACACGGTGCGTTGAACTCGATGCGCCGCTTCATCGGCCAACCGTTTGCGCTTCGCGCAGACGCTGCTGCGCCGCGACTGCGCTTTGCAACGCCGCGCGCGAGATCACATTGCGCGCGACCATGTAATCGCCGATCCGTCCGTCGCGATCCGGGCGATACGTTTTCAGCGCCGCTTCGAATGCGGCACGCGTGACGAGGCGCATCTCGATCAGCAGATCGCCGAGCAGCGGTACGCCACGCGTTGCGCCCTGCGCGACAGGCGAACGCACTGTCTCTTCGTCGTCGACGAGCGGTTCGTGCACGCCGCGCATGATGCGCAGCCCGGCCGCGACCTCGCTTTCGCGCACGATATGCAGCGTCACCGTGCGGCCCGTGACGATGCGCAATTCGTCGAGCGCCGCATCCGGCAGCAGGTTCGCTGCGATGAACACGGCATGCCCGCTTGCGTCGATGCCTTGTGGCAAGGCGCGCAGTCTCACCAGCACGTCCATGGGCACCTGGTTGGCGGCGTCATGCAGCGATGCCGGCGCGAGCTTGCCGCGCGGCAGATCGGCCTGAAAGGCCACCGCTTCGGCCAGCGTTTCTTCGTCGAGCCAGCCATTGGCCATCAGCACGCGCCCGAGCGGCGCCTCGCGTGCATGATCGTCTTGCAGCGCGCGTTCGAGCGTAGCGGCATCGATGGCCTGCCACGACACCAGCAGCTCGCCCAAGGTCTGGCGTGTGCTGCGCAGGCCGTCCGTGCTCGGAAAATCGTGCATCGTCTTGTCCCACGCGAGGCGTTTGCCCGTTACGACGTGCACGAGAAAGAGCCGCCACGCACGCAGCACCGCAAGGAAGTTGATGAAGTTGCCGATCACGAGACGCGGCACCGACAGCACGCCGTGTTTCCATCCATACAGACGCGTCGTGAAGATCACGCGCTGCACCACGCGCAACGACAACGTGACGAAGTTCGCCGCCAGTAGTCCGCGCATCATCGGTGAATCGATGAATGGCGAGGGAAACAGGTTCGGCGTGAGATCGAACAATGCCGCGAGTCCGAATAGCGTGAACTGGATCACGAGCAGATAGCCGACCATGCCGACGAACGACGTCACCACGCCCTTGCGATCGCGCAGCAGCAGGTAGCGATTGGCGAACGATCCGCTCCAGCCTGTGAGCGCCCAGCCTTGCAGGCCGATGCCCAGCGTCCAGCGCGCGCGTTGGCGATACGCAGTGCGCAACGTGTCGGGAAAGTACTCGCGCACGCATAGCGGCATCGTCATCGTGATTTCGCGCCCTTTGCCGTCGCGCGACCACGACGTGCGGCGCAACGTGTACTCGACGGGAAAGCGCGCGAAGATCGATTGCAGTCCCATGCGGCCGATGCGCTCGCCAATGTCATAGTCTTCCGTGAGGCTCTCCGTGTTGAACGGCTGACGGTCGGTTTCTTCGATCAGCGCGAGCATCGCGCGCCGCGAAAAACAGGTGCCGACACCCGCCGAAGGCACGGTTCCGACCAGGCTTTCACGCACGACGAGATCTTTCGCGTGCCACTCGGCAAACTCGTCCATGTATGTGCCTGCCACCAGTTCATACCACTCGCGTTCGAGCGACGCGACGGGCAGCTGGATCATGTCCTTGCGCGGCAGCAGATAGTTGAAGAACTTCAGTTCGACGGGATGCAGCACGTCTTCACTGTCATGCATCACGACACCCGCGAACTCGATGCCCGCTTCGAACTCGTAGCGGAAGATCGCCTGCACGATCCAGTTCAGGCAGTCCGCCTTGCACGTCGGACCATCGTGCGGCACTTCCACGCGGTGCAGATGCTTGTAGCGGTGCCGCATGCGCTCGACTTCGGCGATCGTCGCGGGATCGTTCTGGTATGTGCCGACGAACACGCGATACGCCCGATAGTCCAGCACGCGCACGAGATCTTCGATCATCGCGGCGATCACGTCATGCTCGTGCCACGCGGGCACCATGATCGCGATCATCTGCTCGGCGCGTTCGTTCAGTTGCGCGACGGTCAGCGGCCGGTGCCTGCGCTTGACGGTGAAATAGCGCACCGCTTCGCGCGTCCAGTACCAGATGTCGATGAACAGATCATCCAGGCTCGACAGCAGGATCAGCGTGGCGACAACCGCCGCCACGTGTTCGAGCAACACGTAGTACTGCGCCAGCAGCACGCTGCCGTAGAAGTGAACGGTCGCGAGTATCACGCCTTGTCCTGCGGCTTGTGATTGCCGTTGTCGCTGCCGTTGCCATTGCCGTTCTGCGCGGTGGCCGCGTTGCGTGCGGCGCGCCTGCGGCGTCGCGCCATTTGAGCGACCAGGATCAGCAGTAACAGAAGCAGCATCAGCGTGAACGGAATGCCCCAACGCGCCCAGTGATGCGTGACCCATTCGGTGCTGCTCGTGCCGGTGGCGGCGAGATCGTCGGGATTCACCGTGTCGAAGCGCTTGAGCACGCCCGTCGAATCGACCACGGCGATGTTGCCGCGCGACAGTTGCAGCTTGTCCGTCAACACAGGCGATTCACCCGTCGAACGATAGACGATCCCGTTCGCGTCACCCGAACTCGCGACGCTCAGCACCGCGAGCCGCGTGAGGCCGGACACGTCGATCAGCCGGTCGCCCTGCGAGGACTTGAGCGACAGCCGGTCAGCAGAGAACGAGACGGGATCGTGCTCGTCGGCGAGCGGCACGTCGGCGGCGAGGAACGGACCGGACGGATTCGCGCTCGCGCCGTTCGCGACCACGCTGAACTTCGCGGGCAAGGGCGCAACGCCTGCTGCACCCGTCAGCACGGCGAGACGCGGCACGCTGTCGACGGCATTGTCGAGATACGACTGCGGCACGATCACGGTCGCCGACGATGCATAGCGCGCCGCCATGCCGACGAAATCCTTGCCGGGCGTGCCGTCCGCGAGCTTCAGATAGCTGCTCGGCAACACAGCGACGGGATACGACTGACGCGCCTGGCAACCGGCATCCGGCTGACGGCGGAACGTCACGCGCAGATCGTTGGTGCGCGCCAGTGCATAGCGCGGAATCTTGAGGCTCAGCCGTTCGCGCTTGCCGTCGATGTCGAGCAGCTTCGCGCCGATCATCACATCGTTGAAATAGACAGTCGCGGTCGCTGCGCCGTTCGACAGCGTTGGCGAAGCGGCGAGATCGAGCACGACTTCATCGGGCAGTTTGCCGTTGCCGGAAGCTGCGGCCAGATCGAAGCTCGCCTCCCATGCGGCTGTCGAATGCACATCGACGCTGCGTGGCTCCCCGCCGAGGTCCGACAGGAGAATCGCGTCGCCATGCAGGCGTTCGCCTGTGTCGATCTGATGGACGACCACGCGGCGCGAGATGTCGATGGAACGCCAGCTGCGCGCAAGCACCGCAACTCCTGCGTTGTCGCCAACCGCGATCACCGCGCGCCCGCCGTAATGCGCGACACGCACCTCGCCCGCCGCGAGCGGCGCGACGATCTGGCTCGCGCTATGGTCGCGCCACGCGTCGAACGAAGGCAGCGCCGCCGCAGACGACTGGGCGATCTGCGCGCGTAACGCATTGAGCGCGGCGTTGAACGACGCGCGCAGTGCATCGTCCGCGACGATCACGTCGGGGCCGAAGACGCGGCGCGGCGCGAGCGCGAGCAATGCGCCGAGTTCTGCTGCGTTGGCAATCACGTGCTTTTGCGCGTCGGGCGCGGACGCAGCCGCTGCGAGTGCATCGAAGGCCGGTATGCCGCGCAGCGATGCAGGCGCGTTCAACGCCGACAGATCGACCTTCGAACCGACTGCGGGCATGGCCTGTGTCAACGGACGCTTGCCGTCGCGTTGCAGCAGTGCGTCGGTGCGCCATGCGTTGTCGAGCGAGGCGGCGGTGAGACTACGGCCCGCGATCGTCAGCACGGGCGCGTACGGCAGCGCGCTCCATGCAGTGCGGATGTCGCGTACGTCGGCGGGATCGAAACGGTAGGTGAGACGCGTGGACGGGTCCACGCGCAACACATTGCCGATTGCGGTCTGATCGGTGCAGACGTTGTCGTTGATCACGGAGGCGTAGCCGAGACCGAGCCGCACGAAGCCCACTGAACGCGGTGCGCCATCGACGCCGAGGTCGATCGTCACGCCACCTTCGGCCTTGTCGAGCGCGCGCGCGGCCACGGGCGAGCCGTCGAGCGAAACCAGCATCGTGGTGCGGCCACCGTCGCCGCGCACGTAACCGCCGTCGAACTGCAGGGCCGCGTCAGTGAGCGGCACATCGGCAGGGACAGGCAGGAAGAATTCGCGGCGTGTATCGGGCGCGGTCAGGCTGACGGCACTCAACAGGCCGAGCTGACGCAGCGTGACCGTGCGCGTTTCGATAACGCTCTGATTCAGGCTGTCGAATGCGCCGGCTGCAAACGCTGGCACGGACACCAATACAGTGGTGAACAGCGCGAACAGTTGCGCGCGCGAGCAGAGTGAAATGCCGGCAAACGCGGGACGTACCCGCGCGATGCCGCGGCTTAACGTGTCGATCATCAAGGCGGATTCTCGTCAGACGAAGGTGAGCGATACGGTGCTGGTGCGCACCGGCGATCAGGCAAGGGCGGCGAGTGGCGCGCGCGGGGCGAGTTCGGCGGGTGGTGCGAATTCCTCGAACGCGCGCCCGGCCAGCGCGGCGACGATCCGCTGCGAAGCGCGGCCATCGCCATAAGGATTCGCGCAACGCGCAAAGGCGGCACGCGCGGCCGGATCATCGAGCAGATGCGCGACGGCGCTAACGATCGACTCGCGCCGCGTGCCGACCAGTTGGACCGTGCCCGCTTCGATGGCTTCGGGCCGCTCAGTTGTGTCGCGCATCACGAGCACCGGTTTGCCGAGTGCGGGCGCTTCTTCCTGCACACCGCCCGAGTCGGTCAGCACGATCGTGGCGCACTGAAGCAGACGGATAAAGCCCGCATAGTCCTGCGGCTCGATCAGATGCACATTGCGAACGCCGTTCAGGGCGTCGCGCACGGGGCCGAGCACGTTCGGATTCAGATGGACGGGATAGACGATCTGCACATCGTCACGCCTTGCTATATCGGCCAGTGCCGCGCAGACGTTGGCGAGGCCCGAGCCGAAGTTCTCGCGCCGGTGTCCGGTGACGAGCACCATATGCTTCATCGGGTTGATGAAGCGAAAGCGCGAATCGAGACTCGTGCGGAAAGGCGGGTTGTGCTCGATACGGCGGACCATCGAGTGCAGCGCATCGATCACCGTATTGCCCGTCACGTACACCTTGCCGGCGAGCGTTTCGGCGGCGAGATTCGATTTCGACTGGCGCGTCGGCGCAAACAGGAGATCTGCGATGACATCGACCACACGACGGTTCGCTTCTTCCGGCCACGGATGTTGCAGGTCGCGCGTGCGCAGGCCGGCTTCGACATGGGCAACCGGCACGCGCGAATTGAAGGCGGCCAGCGCTGCAGCCGAAGCTGTTGTCGTGTCGCCGTGCACAATGATGCGGTCGGGGCGCACCTGAGCGATCACCTGGTCAAGTGAAGCAATCACTTTCGATGCCACGCTATTGAGCGTCTGGTTCCCCGTCATGAGCGCGAGATCGAAATGAGCGCTGATGCCGAATGTGGTGAGCACCTGATCGAGCATCGAACGATGTTGCCCGCTCAGGCACACGATCGGCTCGAGTTCAGGGTCCGCCTGCATTGCTCGGATCAACGGCGCCATTTTGATTGCTTCAGGCCTCGTCCCAAATACCGACATGATCTTCTTTTTCATTTTTCATTACGGTGGTTATGCGTATTGCACGGAATAGTAAAAGGTCATGCAAAAGCGCAAGGACGCAATGTGTAAGAAAAATTTTCAGAAGATAGCGGTATTTATGGCAGATTGTGGCGTGCGGCAGGAAGGGATTTCTTTGTTGGAAATGCAGTGGGAAAAATAATTGATTTAAAAATGCATTAATTGCTGGTTTGTGATGGCTGGGAATGCAATTGTTTCTTTGTTTGATTAAATTTTAAGCGGGTTGTGGCTTTCAATTCAGTGAATTGGTGTTGGTGGATTTAAAGATTTGAAGTTGGACAATTGTGAGTCAAGTGGGCTTTGGGTGCGGGAAATTCGTCGCTCAGCTTCAATGATCAGTCAGTGCGATCGCGTTCTCTGCGCCGCCCTTTACGGATTGCACATTACGACGCCGCTTTGACAGCAGGGGGCTTGTAGGTGCCATAAATGACGGACTGCCCTGGGCGATAGATGCGCATCAGGAAGTTCTAGCCTTCACTGATGTCCACTCGGTTGGGCTTGTCGCCGCACGCCTGAGCCGAACCCAAGTAGGCGGTGAATGATCCGTCGGGATTCAGCTTCGTGTTGCTCTTGTTGAGCACGCTGTTGCCGCTCTTCATGTAGCCGTCTGCGCCATACAAGGTGGTCGACCAGAAAGCCTTGTTCGGCAGCACGCGATAGGTTGCCGTATAACACTGGTCGGCGGGGAGCTTGGGGTTGTAGTTGATATGGGTCGCATCGCGGTTGGGAAACAGATCCCACGCTCTCGTTGCCGCGTACTGGTGTGTTTTCTCGCTTGCCTTGCCTCGCGGACCTTGCCACTCATCCGGGCGGTCAGTCGAAGATCAGTAATCGGCCATAGCGGACCTTGGAGTGCCAACCTCTATGAGGCAACTGCGCGGGGCTTTGCCGCCGCTCGCATCGTCGCAACGTCGAATGTCAGGTGCTGACGCGAACGAATGAGCATCTTTTCGCACCCTCTGTTGCGCGCCTCGTCCCTTCGCCTCCGAAGTCGAACGACGGCTACCCCCCATCAGCAACGCTTCCTTCGACTGAGCGTTCGAACTAAAACGTACATTCGCTTGTTTACATAGGCGCGAAAATCAATGGCCAACATACGACGATGGTTTCCCATCCTCCGTGCGGTGCCCCATAAACGCCTTATCCACAGCGCTCGACTACGCGAGCCAAGTAGTTAAAATACATCTAATCGGACCGTGCGTGCGTGATCCGGTGCGAGCCGATACGTAGGTGTCCGAGTTCTATGGGCACATAGATTGCGTGAAGATAACAAGCGAAACCTAACCGTCAAATAGAGCACTCATGAAACTCACAAATCCGGAAAAATTGATATTATTAATGTTGAGCGATATTTACGACAAAATTGGTCTCGACGAGGTGGATACAAAACTCCTTCGCTCGGCGATATATTCAGAAAATACATGGGCTTTGGACTGGGAAATGCCGGGCGTTGTGGGTAGTACCGCGGAATCCACTCCGCCGCTAGTTAATGAGGTCGTGGACTACTTGGATATGTGGAATTTCTTGGAAGAAGCATATGTTGGATTCGATGCGGAGACAAAAGCTAAAATAGAGAGTGATGCCAAGCCCTTCGGAAAGCATGTACGATTTCCCGGCTTTGATGGCAACAACGAGAGCGAATTAGTTAGCATTGTCGATATATTGGTCGACGATATGGGCCGGTTTAGCAGATTCAAGGGCCGTGACATAAATTCTCATGCACCGATGCGCGAAAGCTATGCAAGGATGTACAAAGTGTTCGAGCCCATTCGACGCACGCTGACTGGATTAAACGGACTGACGGCACAACAAACAATAGAGATTTTGCAGGCAAGACGACATAGCGCCGACAACGCTCTCTGAATTAGCAGTCTGAAGAATAGAAACGAAAACAAATCAGAATACTACTGGACATTTGAAGAAGAGATGAGGAAACCGACATATCTGGCAGACGAGGTCTGGAGGGGATTGCCAGTTCAAGACTTTAGGGCAAGATTTTTTGTCGAGGCGTATGTGGAGAAGTTGAGGATGCACACGCCTCATTTTTACCAAGCGCGCCTAATGAATATCTTCAGCACGTGCGCTGAAATGATGATCTACGTTGACGAACAAATTTCGAATGACAAAAATTCGGCTTACGTTATTTCGGCAATGAAAGAGATAGACGATTGCTGGGATACCGATCCTGTCGCACAAGATCTACTGTCTGACGTCGTTGGCTTGAGAGCCGCGATCAGTAAAAGGGTACAGAACGGCGAGTTAGGTGCAGGCACGTTGGGGCGCTTGCGTGTTTTTTGTCGAGCAATTTTGTCAAGACACGAATCCTACGCTTCTGCTCTGTTAGAAGCGCTTGAAGAGGCTGTTGTCGGTCCTGCTGAATTGACGCAACGCGACCGAATCACCGCTCAAATCGACCAGCTAACTGGACTATATATAACGCACCTGTTAGGTCGTGGCTATTCTCCGACGTATCTGTTTAATAGAGCAGATATGTTTTGTTATGAGAAAAACTACTCAGGTCGATCATTCCCGGATCAATTTCGACTAATCACTGAACGTCTGCAAAGTCACAAAATTTCATTTGATGTTTACTTTGGAATTAGTACGAATCGACCTCGAATTTTCAGTGATGTTAAAGATGATCCGGATTTTTCGTTCCTCGCGAAAATTCCCGATGAAATTCAAGGAACCAATCGCGAGAAACTTGAAAAAAACATTGAAATCAATCTTGTAGCAAAGGCAGCCATTGAGGCTACCGATCACGTGAGCGCGGCGCTGCGAACCAAAGAGCGTCTGGACCGTTTTCTCGACGCGGCAACGGCACTTGAGCTAAAAACCAACATTCAAGTTTCTGCGCACTGCGTCGTGATTTATCAGACGCAAAATTTCACCTATAAACAAACCTTGAACGTGGACATGCTTCTCGCGTTCATGTCAAGCGAGGTAGGTAGTTCATTTTCGGATGCGCCCACATCGATACGACAAATGTTACGTGGCTTAAACAATTCGGCGACCGACCAGCTGGAGCGATCGTTGCGATATTTACGATTGGCCCGATATTCAGTGTCATTGGAGCAGAAGCTACTTAATCTCTGGATCGCTCTTGAGTCACTGTTTGGTGAATTTGAGGGTGGTATATTGAACGGAATTTTAGAGTATCTTCCCCAACTATACGCAACCACTGGATTGGCGAGGCGAGTTGCATATCTGAGAAATTTGCTTGCGTCTAACGATATCGCCATGACCGATCTTGTACGATCCGTTTTATCTGTCGACTCTGATAATTTTGATAAAACGACAACGGATCAGCAGGTTTTTGCGTTACTAAAAAATGAAAAATCTGCGATTGATCTTTTTAACAATTTAGGTGACAAGGAGCATCTGAAATTCAAGCTAATGAAAATATTTTTAGAATTTAAAGATAATAAGGCAATTAAAAATCGCTTGGAGAAAAGCGAAGGCGACGTAGCGAGGCAGTTACGTAGGATTTATTTTCTTCGCAATAAAATTGCCCATGCCGGGCATTATAAAGGAGTTCGACCACAACTGGTGACTCACCTTCTTGATTATATCGCCGTTGCATATCGAGCAATCTCAAATGCGTCGTCAAGAGCCAAAGAGGGGAGTACTTATTCGATAGGAGAATTGTTGACAGCATCTCGAATGGGCGTCGATGTAGTCGTCGATCGAGCGAACTCGAAGGAACAGATATCGACACTCGATCAGATTATTGCGATACCGCTAATATAGCCATTTGCGGCGAGTGGTGTGCCGGATCGCTAGGCGATGAAATGGAGCAGAACCTCATCGGCCTTCGAAGGAAATAAGCATAGCCTACGGAAAGACCAAATATAGGGCTATTGGGATATTCGATGCTTGGCGCCGATTGGGGGGCTTCGGCTCTGATCTCACGCTCGTCGCTCGCCCCTCGCGCTACGGGGTTAGAATTGGCCGAAATGATCTCACTTACGATCGCGGCCAGTTTTGGAGCGGACTGACCGTTCGAATGACCATCGCTGTGTGTCTCGCGACTGACAAGAGTTTGCTGGGAGTATGCTTACACCACGTCGTCGGAAAGTTACCGTTGAGACTCGAATGTCAGTTCTGTAGTACGTTCATCCACAGTCATTCACTATCATGCTCACGCGGGCACTTAAGCAGCCGCTCGGTGCAGAGAACGGACCGTCGGTGTTGGACGGGCCGTCGCCGAAGTCACCGTTTGAGCCCTCCTTCCCAATCGCAATTAGCGAAAGATGCTCTACGGCAACAGCGCTCGCACTTGATCCCTGAACCAAGCGGTTCTTGCAAGATCTTCTTTTCCCAAATGGACCGCTGCACGTGCGCTTCCACCGTGGTCTTTCGCCGGGAAGACGCGATAAAAAACTTCAAAATCTGACGATGTCAGCGTCTCTGCTACCTTCGCTGCACCCTGTTGAAATCGTTTTGCGTCCTTTTCTTGCCCGGGATCCAAGTAGAACGGGTAGCTCCGTCGCGCATCTTTCAGATTTACTACGAGGCCACTTAAATTTGAGTCTCGTGCCGCACACCATGTTTTAATGTAGGTATCGAGATCAAATCCATTCCCCAATGCCTCTTTTACATTCTCTGGGTGGTACAGATAATTTTCAACGCTGTAGTAGTTCAGAATTAAGCACGTCGGGTAGTGGTCCTGGATTTCTACTCGCTCGTCATCGGTCAAAAAATCGCGGTCTATGAGGCATCGAGTATCCAATGCTTGCGACGTATAAAATGCGGTCCGTTTATCACGCGCGGGTAGCAGCAGCCGGCTAGGCGTTCCGAGTACAGACGTGTAGTATTTGATATCCGTGTTCTCAACAAACACGAGTTCGCGATTCCCCGCAAGGTCAGCCAGCAGCGATGCGTCGACTGCGATGTCATACAAACCAAAGTCGTTATTCTTGGTGGGCGCTATATTCTGTGGAATATCAAAATCTCGGCCGGAAAAATCCAGAATAGCAGCGTGTTGTGATCTTCTAGCATAGTCGATGAATCCGATAGAGTGAGTTGCGGTCCAAAACTGGCTATCATCGGGTATCCAGTTTTCCGTTATTTCCTTGATAAGTCGGAACTGGAGCGCAGTGTTCATGTGCGCGTCCATCTCATCAACAAACACAATGCTTCCTTGAAGATGCTCCTTTCTAACAAGAAAATTCAAAAGGGCAATGACGACCTGCTTTTCACCATGACTAAGCACATCGTATGTTATTCGTGACGCTCCCTTATTGAACCATAGTTGAGGTGCCTTTTGCGGCTCCGGATCATCAAAATTGATCAACTGAATAACATGCTCGGATGTCTCTCCAAATATCCGTGCCAACGCCAAGTTCAATGGGCCAACATATTCGTGAAATATTTCCACCGTGTTAGCAGACTCTCCGCGAAAAGTTGGATTCCGAAGAGCCTTATTCATGTTTGCCGCGTAGTGGTAAACGTCATTTAGAAAACGACTATCATGCTCGATAAAGAAGGCGGGCCGATCGTTGTCGGTTTCCACGGTTTGAGACGAATAGTTAAAGGCATGTGCGAGTCTAGGTAGGACTCTAAGGCTACTCCGACCGTAGAACTTCTTAGCTATTGGATTGTTTGACGCCACGTTTCCTGTTCGAGATAGGTTCGAACCATCCTGAAGTAGGAGCTGCAATGACGGCTCCTTTCCCTCCGTTTTCCAAAAGTATTTTTCGTCGCCCGTTGTACCTCTTCCGCCAGCGAGACGCGAAATCCATTCAAATCCGTCGAATATGCATGACTTACCCGATCCATTGGGCCCGATGAGTAATACTAGTTTCGCCGTTTCGGGTATATCAGAGATCGTCAGATCAGTGAAGCGCTTAAAATCTTTCAATTGAAATGTTTTGATCTTCATGGGCGTTTTTTGCTTTAACATAGTTCGGTGAAACTCCCCGCGCTGCCCTTCTTTTGGCGTTATGGCGCAATGTTCTACTCTAAGGGTAGAGTCGAAATTTCGCTACTAATCGAGGCCCCAAGGCGGGAGCCAGTTGCCATGAAAAATTGAATGGCCTGTGTGCCGTTGAAATCGGCCGTCATGAAACGCAAGCAAATTAGGCCGCTTCGGGTCCGGGAAGCCCGTTCGCGCGACGCGAGTGCGACTTTTGCGACGGTCAACAGGCAAGTGTCAGAAATGCAGAGCGGAGCGGCGCCATCATCGCCAACTGTCGAGCGTCAGCTACGGCCGATTTGCTGCCACTGAGTATCCGACAGAGTCCAGACTGACCCGGCCATCCGGACAACGGCAGACTCCGTTGCGCAAAGGGCAACTCCTGGCCGACTCGGCCTGACGGCAAATGCGCCAAATCGACCCTAGCCGACCACTAGCGTCGATGACTTTTCAACGACAACTTCCAATGCTCCATCGAACATTAGCTCAACCAGCGCTCACACCCTGCACGCAGTCGCGTGCGTAACCCGCCACGCACCACCCCCCTCCC